>JBKPNZ010000032.1:0-83350 GCA_046732895.1 Actinomycetota bacterium | reverse complement strand
AGCTGGGCGTGGCCTTCGAGAACCTCGGCGACATCGACAAGCAGGGCCTGGCCGGCTCGATCGCGACGGGAACGCACGGGACGGGAGCGCGGTTCCAGAACATCCCGGCCCAGATCGAGTCGGTTGAGCTGGTGCTGGCAGACGGCAGCACCGTGGCCCTCGACGCGGAGTCGGATCCGGATGGGCTGCTCGCGGCCCGGATCGGCCTCGGGACTCTCGGGATCATCTACGCCGTCACGATCCGCACGGTCCCGGTCTTCACTCTTCACCGCGTCGATCGCCCCCGGCCGCTCGGCGAGGCGCTCGCGACACTCGACGAGCTCGTCGCGGCCAACGACCACTTCGAGTTCTACGTCTTCCCCCATACCCGCACCGCCCTGTGCCGCGAGACCGCGCGTACCGACGAGCAGCCGCAGCCCCGCTCGAGCGCCGCGCTCTTCTGGGAGGAGGTCGTGCTCGAGAACTGGGTCGGCCAGCTCTTTGCCCTCGCCGCCCGCCAGCTTCCGTCGGCGATTCCGCGGCTCACCCGGTTCGCGTCCGAGCAGGTCGGCCATTCGGTCAAGATCGACCGGAGCCACCGCGTCTTCGCGAGCGAGCGGCGGATCAAGTTCACGGAGATGGAATACGCGTTCCCGCGCGAGCACGCACGCGAGGCAGTCGAGCGCGTGCTCGAGGTGGCTGCTCGGCCCGAGCTCCGCGTCTCGTTCCCGATCGAGGTTCGCTTCGCCGCCGCGGATGACGCCTTCCTGTCGACCTCCCACGGGCGGGATACCTGTTACATCGCCGTGCACCACGACCGCACCACGCCGCAGCTGTGGGGCCGCTACTTCGAGGCGGTCGAGGCGATCATGCGCGAGTACGGCGGCCGCCCGCACTGGGGTAAGCGGCACTTCCAAACGGCCGCGAGCCTGGCGCCGCTCTACCCCCGTTGGGATGACTTCCAGAAGGTCCGTGCCCGCCTCGATCCGGGTCGGACCTTCACCAACGAGTACACCGAGCGCGTGCTCGGCTAGAGAAACGCCCGGCCCTCGCCGCGGTAGGTGGGCACCTCGTCGACGACGCGGTCGCCCTCGACCAGGAAGAGGGAGTTGAAGCGCTCGCAGAGCTCGCCGGCTTTGGCGTGGCGCATGTAGACGCGGTCACCGATCCGAAGCTGCTTGGCGGCGGTGCCTAGCAGCGGCGTCTGCACCTCGCCGGCGCCCTCCTGCCCGTCCAGGCGCAGGCCGGGGGGCAGGTACGGCTGCGGCAGACGGTCGGACTCGCCGGGACCGGAGGCGAGGTACCCGCCGCCGAGGGCAGTGACGATTCCCGGCGCCGGCCGGCGGACGATCGGAAGGACGAAGAACGCGGCGGGGGTCAGGTCCAGGGAGCGATAGGTGTCGAACAGAGCCGGCGCGTAGAACCCGGAGCCCGCGGTCAGCTCGGTGACAATGCCCGCGGCGCTCGTCCGAGCGAGGCTGCCGGTGCCTCCGCCGTTCACGAACTCGAGCTCCTCGCCGCCGATGGCATCCCGGACGGCGGCGACGATCTGGGGAAGGCGCTCGTGGATGTCGCGCTCGGAGGAGCTCTGCATGCGACGGATGGCCACGCTTCGCAGCGGATGGCCGGGCACGTCGTCGCCGACGCCGGCGATGTGTCCCTCGTAGGCCATGAGCCCGGCGAGGCGCGTTCCGGGTCGCGCCGCGATCTCGGCGGCCATCCTCCGCGCGCGCTTGGGAAAGTGGACGGGCGAGCGCTTGGGGCCGATCTTCGCGAAGCGGCCACCGAACGGCCACCAGCCGACGTCGACGTCCAGGCACACACGGACCTGCGTACTTCCCGCCCCGATCGCCCCCTCGATGAGATCGAGGTGGGGCGTGTCGTCGACCATGGGTACCGGCGCGCGTGCGGGCGCCTCGGAGGCAAGCTCGACCAGGTCGCCGACGGCGCCGCGATCAGCCGAGGGATAGGCGACGACGATGTCGTCGAAGCCCTGCTCGGCAAGCCACAGGGCCTCGGGCAGCGTGAAGGCGAGCAGGCCGCGGAACCCGCCGTCGAGGTCGAGGATGCGGCGCAGGAGGGCGACCGAGCGGACCGACTTGGAGGCGACCCGGATCGGCTTGCCGCCCGCCTGCGCCAGGAGGGCCTGCGCATTGGCGGCCAGAGCGTCCAGATCGACGAACGCGAAGGGTGGGGTGATGGCTTCGAGGGCGGCCTCGTAGCGGGCCTGAAGCCTGTCCAGATCGCTCGTCGCCACGGCCGCGCGAGCGTATCTACAATCGCCCGGCGTGCCCGCGACCGCCGCGGCGGCCGGGGGTAACGCTCCCGGAGAGGTGGCCGAGTGGCTGAAGGCACTCGCCTGCTAAGCGAGTAGGGGGCGCAAGCTCTCTCGCGGGTTCGAATCCCGCCCTCTCCGCTGCCGGCTCGAACGCCTGAGGTACCCTCGACGTGCCTCCGAAAGATGGGGTGAGGTGCCCGCAACCGCCACGCGCAAGACCGCGCTGATAGCAACCTGTCTGGCTCTCGTCGGCGCAACGGCCGTGCTCTCCGCCTGCGGGGACGACTCGTCGTCGTCCTCCCCGGCGACGGCCGCCAAGACGCCGACCGCCAGCGCGGCGGAGGCTCCTCACACCGCGCCCGAGCCGGCAACGCGGAGGGAGCAGACGCTCGAGCTCTCCGACCACGGGCACCCGATCGTCTGGGTGCGGGAGGGCAAGCAGGTCGAGATCCGTACAGGGCCGGGCGGCGGCGAGGTCCTGCGCACGGTTGGCGCCCACACCGAGTTCGGCTCGCGGCGCGTCTTCTCGGTCGTGCGGTCCGAGGGCCGGTGGGCCGGCGTCACGACGCCGTTCGCCGGCAACGGGGACCTCGGGTGGATCGAGCTCGATCCCAAGACCTTGAAGTCCGGCTGGCTACGCGACCAGATTGTCATCGACCTCAGCGCCTTCCAGGGCGAGCTCGTCCGCGGCGATCGCGTCATCCGGACCTTCCCGATCACCGTCGGCGCCCCCGGCTCGCCCACTCCCACGGGCCGCTACGCCGTTACCGACACCTTCCGCGGTCACCTCAACGCCGCCTACGGATGCTGCGCCCTCGCCCTTTCGGCCGTGCAGCCCGCGCTTCCCTCGGGGTGGCTCGGCGGCAACCGGATCGCGATCCACGGCACCTACGGGTCGCTTGGCGTCGCCGCTTCACATGGCTGCGTCCGCGCCGCCAACCCCGACGTGAGCGCGCTCGTCAACAAGGCGCCGCCCGGCACCCCGGTCCTCATCCACCAGTAGCGAGGCCCCGGGTCAGACCGCCGCGAGCTGCTCGGCGAGCGCCGCCTCGAGGTCGGCGGCAACCTCGTCCATGTCCGCGATGAGGCCGCGGTCGCCGACGAGCCCGAAGAACACCCCGCCGTCGAAGCTGATGACGCCGATCGCCAGTGCGTGTCCCTGCGGGGAGAGCGGCACGAACGGATAGACCTCCCGCACCCTCCGTCCCAGCAGATAGAAGGGCATCTGCGGACCCGGCACGTTCGAGACCACGAGGTTCCATGCGAGCGGCCGCACCAGGGCGCCGGCCAGGACCCGGTTGATCGTCGGCGGCGTCCAGCCGGTTGCCTCGATGATGAGCGACGCCGCCCGCGCCTGCTCCGACTCCTTCAGCCGGGCCGTCTCGGCATGCACGAGCTCCAGCCTGCGCGTGGGATCGGTCTCGCGGATGGGCAGTGAGGCGAGCAGCGTCGCGATCCGGTTGCCGAGCTCGAGCTCCTCGTCCGCGCGGCGAATGCTCATCGGGACGAGGGCCACCAGTCGGTCGGGCACCGTCTCGCCCCGCCGCTCGAACAACCGCCGCAGGCCACCCGTCGTGACCGCCAGGATCACGTCGTTCACGGTCGCCCCGCTCGTGCCGCGCGCGGCCTTCAGGCGGTCGAGCTCGCTCCTCACGAACCCAACGCGCCGGTCCCGCCCGATCTCCTGATTGAGGAAGGTCCGCGGGGCGCTCGGTCCACGGGCCGCCAGGCCGGCGAACGCCTCCGCCGTGCGCATCACGCGGCTCGCTGTCCCGCGGGGCATCGTCAGCGCGGTTCGCGCCGCCCGTCGCGCCGCCCGCAGTGGCTCCCGGACCCGCCCCGAGGCGGCCCGGACCACGAGCATCTCCGGGCTCGGCTCATCGGGGTCCCAGGGCTCGGCGGGCATCTCCATCTCCGTGCCGTCTTTGTTCGGGTCGAGGAGAATCGTCCCCACGTCGACGGCCGAGACGCCGTCGACCAGGGCGTGGTGGGTCTTCGAGATGACCGCGCAGCGCTCGCCCTCGAGCCCCTCGACCAGGTAGATCTGCCACAGCGGCCGGGCGAAGTCGAGCGGCTGCGACATCACCCGCCCGACGAGCTCGCGCAGCTGCGCCTCCGACCCCGGCTTCGGCAGCGCGGTGTGGCGAACGTGCCAGCGCAGGTCAAAGGCCGAATCGTCGGTCCAGACCGGGTTGTCGATGTTCAGGCGCAGCGGCGTGACCTTCTGCCGGAAACGCGGCACCAGGTTGAGCCGCTGATCCACGTGTTCGAGCAGGTCATCGAACGCGGGCGGCTTGCCCTCGAGGACGATCGTCCCGCCCACGTTCACGTGGATCGGTCCGCGCTCGGCGAGCAGCGAGGACATGTCCGATGAGGAGAGGCGCTCGTGCCGCTCGTTCACAGCGGGCGAGCCTATCCGCCCCCGGTTGGGGTGTTAACGGAACTGCGACATCGGCGCGGTGGCCGTGCCTATCCTCCGCCCGCGGCGACGATGCCGCCGGAGCCCATGGCGATCACCAAAAGAGTCCAGCGGCGGGATCTGCGCGATGGAGTGATCGTCGCGCTGGTCGTCGCGGCGCTCGCCGCCCTCGCGGTGAGCGCCCTCGTCTCGGCGCGCAGCGACGGCGGCGGGGCCGACCTGAATGGCACGGATCACGCCGACTCGCTCACCGGGACCAAGCGCGCCGATCACATCGAGGGCCGCGGCGGCAAGGACCGCATCCGCGGACGAGCGGGCGCCGACACGATCGACGGCGGCAACGGTCACGATCGGATTGACGGCGGGCCCGGCGCAGACGTGCTCGTCTCGGGTGCGGGTGGCGCCAAGCTCATCGGCGGCAAGGGCCGCGACGGCTTCAACATGCGCAATGGGGTCGAGGTCGGGGGGAAGGGGCGTGACGTGATCAAGGCGCGCGACGGCCACCTTGACGAGATCAGCTGCGGCGCCGGCCATCACGACATCGCCGTCGTCGACCGCGCCGAGGACGGCATCTACGACTGCGAGAAAGTGAAGGTCCCCAACTCGGGGCAGAAGCATGGCTGACCGCGACCGGGACATCCGCATCCATCCGGATCCGGAGACGGACGCGCGTCTGCGCGAGGAACAGCCCGAGGCCCACATGCGCCGCCGCGAGTTCCTCGGGCGCACGGCGGCGCTGGCCGGGGCCGCCGGGCTGGCCGCCGGGCTGCCGGTCGAGACCCTGGTCTCCGAGGCGGCGAAGGTCCAGACCAGGCGCAACCCGCTGCCCAGCCCGCGGGACATGCCGATCGACACCTTCGTCGTGCTGATGATGGAAAATCGCTCGTTCGATCACTACTTCGGCTGGCACCCGCACGCGGATGGCCGCAACGAGGGCCTCTCCTATCCGGACGACCAGGGCCAGCAGCACCCCACGCACACGCTCGCGCCGGACTTCCAGGGCTGCGCCTTCGGCGACCCCGATCACTCGTGGGAGGGCGGTCGGCTCCAGTACGGCCATGGACGGCTCGACGGCTTCAGGAAGGGAGCGAACGACGATTTCGCGATCGGCTACTACGAGAAGCAGGACCTTGGCTTCATCCCGCACGTCGCCGACGCGTTTACGCTGTACGACCGCTACTTCTGCTCCCTGCTCGGGCCCACCTTCCCCAACCGCCATTACATGTGGTCGGCGCAGTCGGGCGGCCAGATCACGAACGTGCTGCCGCCGCCGGACCTCGGCGATTCGTGGGAGACGATCTTCGATCGCGCGATCGCGAAGGGCCTGACGGCTCGCTACTACTCGACCGACCAGCCGTTCGCTCTGCTCTACGGGGCCCGGGCGATCCCTTGGGTCCATCCGATCGCGCAGTTCTACGTCGACGCCGCCGCGGGGAACCTTCCGAACATCGCCTTCGTCGACCCGCCGTTCCTCGACGGCGGCGGAGGGAATGGACTCTCCGGCGACGAGCACCCGCACGGTGACATTCGCATCGGCCAGGCGTACATGGCGCAGGTCACGCATGCCTTCCTCGACTCACCGCAGTTCGAGCGAGGCGCCATGTTCATCAACTACGACGAGTGGGGCGGGTTCTTCGATCATGTCTCGCCGCGCTTCGTTCCCGACGATCGCGAGAGTCGCAAGCTGAGCAAGAACTTCGGCGTCACCGGCTTCCGGATTCCCGGCGTCACCATCTCGCCCTACGCGCCGCGCGGCAAGGTGAGTCACATGACAGTGACCCATGAGTCCATCCTGAAGCTCATCTCCTACCGCTTCGGGCTCGGATACCTGAACAAGCGTCACCGCTACGCCTCGAACATCGGTCGCAGCTTCGTGTGGGGCGAGCCGAACCTCGACGTTCCGAGCCTGCCCAGCCCGCTGCCGCCCCTGACCCTCCCGTGCAGCCTGCAGAAGGGCGGCGGCACGGCCGACCAGCAGGCGCACGCCGAGCAGGAGGAGAAGGAGGGCCCGGGCATCGGCTCGGATGAATGGAACGAGTACCTCGACCGGCTCGGCTACCAGGTCGAGCCCGCGCAGGCGAACGACGTCTTCCCCGACTATCCGGAGGCGGCCGCTCGCCTGCGCGACCTGTGGGGCCGTTAGTGATGCGGCGGCTCGGATTGATCGTGGCGCTAAGCGGCGTACTCGGGGGCTGGCTCTCAGCGGACGCCGGCGCAAAGCCACCGCCGCACATAAAGCACGTCTTCGTCGTCGTGCTCGAGAACACGAACTACGCCGAGAGCTTCGGGCCCCAGAGCGACGCGCGCTACCTCAAGCACGGCCTCGTCAGGAAGGGTGAGCTGCTCAAGCGCTACTACGCGATCGGACACCTGAGCCTGGACAACTACATCGCGATGGTCAGCGGGCAGGCGCCGAACCCCGCGACCCAGTCCGATTGCGAGATCTACACGGACGTATTCCCCGGGGTGGCCGTCTCCGATGGCCAGGTGCTCGGCGCCGGATGCGTCTACCCCAACGGGGTCGAAACCGTCGCCAACCAGCTCGAGGGCGCCGGCTACACCTGGAAGGGCTACATGGAGGACATGAACGCCGGGACGCCGGACGACCAGCCGGAGGTCACCTGCCGTCACCCCTCCATCGGTTCCCCCGATGACACCCAAAGCGCCGAGGTCGGAGACCAGTACGCCGCTCGCCATAACCCCTTCGTCTACTTCCACCAGATCATCGACTTCAAGACCTGCGACAAGCACGACATCGACTTCAAGCACCTGCGACGCGACCTGAAGCGCGGGCGCACCACACCGAACTACTCCTTCATCACCCCCAACCTGTGCCACGACGGCCACGACGAGCCCTGTGTCGACGGCAAGCCCGGTGGGCTCGAGACGGCCCAGAAATGGCTGCGCCGGCAGGTGCGGAGGATCCGGCACTCACCCGCCTACCACGACCGAGGCCTGATCATCGTCACCTTCGACGAGGCCGAGGCTGCGCCGCCGGCGAGCCCCGAGGACTGGGATGCCAGTGCCTGCTGCAACGAGCAGTCTGGCCCCAACACCCCCAACCCGGGCGGCATCGCCGTGGGCCCGGGCGGCGGGCGAATCGGCACCGTCCTGCTCTCGCCCTGCATCCGGCCGCACACGATCAACAAGGACCCGTACAACCACTACTCGATGCTGCGCTGGGTGGAGGACAACTTCGACCTCCCGCACCTGGGATACGCCGGCCAGCAGGGGCTGAAGCCGTTTGATGGGAAGGTGCTGAACAAGCGGCGGTGCTGAGCGCGCCGGCGAGCGCGGTCTGCCCGCCGCCCGGGGCGGAGCGCCGGCGGAGGATGGCGATAGGGAGGTGAGCCCTGGCCATAGTGGGCTCCCGTGTCGACGTTCTTCGCCATATGACGAAGAAGGTCGACACAGACGCCCGGTATGGCCTGGACCCCTCCCTTATCGCCTTACCCGCGCCCCGCACCCCCGCGCGCGCAACGGGGTTGCCCCACCCCTGCCGAGTGGCGAGAAAGTCGGCGTGGGGCCGACTTTTCCGCCACTCGAGGGCGTCAGGCTCATCCCCGCGCGGTCTGCGGCTCCCACTTGAAGCGGCGGGCGGCCAGGATGGCGCCCGCCAGGCACCACACCGCGAGCACGGCGACGTCGTTGCCGTTCAGGCCGGTGCCGGACCCGAGTCCGAGCGCGCGCTGCAGCCCGTCGGCCAGGTGGAAGAGCGGGAAGACCCGGCCGATCTCCTCGAGCCAGCTCGGCAGCTGGTCGATCGGCACGAACACGCCAGAGATGAAGGAGAGGATGACCGCCACGAACGGCCCCACCGAGGAGGCGGCGTCCTCGGAGTCGACGACGGCCGAGAGGCCGATGCCGAGCGCGCACATCGTCGCGGTGCCGAGCGCGACGTAGACGGCGAGCCCGACCGCCGCGTCCGCCGAGATCGGGACGTCGTAGGCGAAGTGCGAGACGGTGAGCAGGACGACCGTCACGCCCGCCACGAGCGCGACCGACCTCAGGGCGAACGAGGCGATGAAGGTCCACGCGGGCACCGGCGTGCCGCGATAGCGCTTCAGCTCACCCGACTCGCGGCGCGTCGTGATCGTGATCAAAAGCGACGTGAACGCCGAGAGCATGATCGCGTAGGCGAGCATGCCGGCCGTGAAGTAGGCGTGCGCGGCCACCTTCACGTTGTCGGACAGCTTGGCTGTGTCGGTATCCGTGGTGAAGATCGAGTTGAAGAGCACCATCAGGATCACCGGGAAGATCAGCGAGAAGATGACCACGCGCGGCGTTCTGAAGGTGGCGAGCAGCCAGTAGCGCGTCTGCCCGAGGACGATCGCGACGTCAGCCATCCGGACCCCCGCCGTTGCCTGACCCTGTGACCTCCAAGAAGATGTCCTCGAGCGACGGCGCCGCCGCCTCCAGGCCCTGCAGGTCGACCTCGTGCTCGTCGGCCCATGCGAGCAGGCGGTAGAGCGCCCGCTGGGCGTCGCCCGTACGGAAGCTCACGAGGTCGCCGGTCGTCTCCACGGGTTCTGAGACGACGCCTGCGAGCTGCTCGGGGGCGACGCCATCCGGCAGGCGGAACCGGACCATCGTCTGCTGCCCCATCCCCGCCCCGAGCTCGTCCATGTTCCCGAGTGCGACCAGCTCCCCCTCACGCAGGATCGCGACCCGATCGGCGAGATGCTGCGCCTCGTCCATGTAATGGGTGGTGAGGAAGATCGTCTTGCCGAGCGCCTGCAGCCCCTCGATCATGTTCCAGGCGCTCCGCCGCGCCGACGGATCGAAGCCAGTCGTCGGCTCGTCCAGGAAGATCAGCTCCGGGTCTCCGATGATCCCGAGGGCGACATCGACCCGGCGGCGCTGCCCGCCCGAGAGCTTCCCGACGCGCGCGTCCGATTGCTCGGTGAGGCCGACGAGCGCAATCGTCTCCTCGACGCCGCGGGGGTTCGGGTAGAAGCTCGCGAACAGGGTGACGGTCTCACGGACCGTCATCAGTGGGTTCAGCTCGCACTCCTGTAGGACCAGGCCGATCCGCTCCCGCCAGGCGCGGGTCGGGCGGGCGGGATCGGCTCCCAGCACCGAGACATCGCCGCCCGTACGTTCGCGGTAGCCCTCCAGGATCTCGATCGTCGTGGTCTTGCCGGCACCGTTCGCCCCGAGGAAGCCGAAGACCTCGCCTCGGCGGACCTCGAAGCTGATGCCGCGCACGGCCTCATGTGAGCCGTAGCTCTTCCGCAGTTCCCCCACCGAGATTGCGATGTCGCTCAAAGCGGTCTCCGTGCCGGCGAAAACGTAACCGAACCATTGCCCAGCCGGGTAAGCGCAGGGTAAGATCGCGCCGTGGGCGTATTCGACTTCTTCAAGCGACGCCGCGATCGCGAGAGTGCGATCCCGCAGGGGACGACGGCCGCTGCCGGGCAGGGAACGGTCGGCCAGGATGTGCCGTGGGCGAAGGACATGGAGACGGTGGGTCAGCCGATCTCGACCCCGGCGGCCCAGGGGATGCCCGTCGATCTCACCCAGCTCGGCGCGATGATGCAGCAGGCCTTCGCCAGCGGCAACGTGCAGGTCACCCAGGGCCCGAGTCAGGTGATCGACATGACCGGCGTGGCCGGGTTGCAGGAGCAGATCGTCGGGATCATGCAGCAGCACGGCATCGACGCCGCCCACCCGGGGAACATCCACGAGATCGACACGTCACAGGTGCCGGAGATGCAGGCGCAGATCATGCAAGCGCTTCAGCAGGCCGGCCTCAATGTGCCTGGCATGAGCGGAGGCTCGGTCTCGCCTCCCTCACCTGATGCGATCGAGCCCGGGGGTGCCGGCTCCTCCGGCGCCATCGAGCCCTGATCGGCTCCCACACGGATTTGGCCAAGCGCAAGCAGCGCCGGCGGGAGCGAAAGCCCGAGGCGACCAGCGAGTACACCGACGCCGAGGGCAACGTCCTGCGGCTGCGCCAGTCGCTCAACCGGCTGACGATTGCGAAGATCCGTCACGAGACGCCGAAGAGCTCGGCTGCCACGGCAGACGATGCCTGGCGCCGCCGCAACGAGCTGCTCTTCGAGCGCTTGACCGTGAGCTGGGAGATCGCCGGCCTCCCGCTCGACGACCAGAAGCTGCTGCTGGGCCGCTACCGGATGGCCGACGCCGAGACCCAGCGGTGGGTGCGGCAGACGATGTCCCGCCACGTCGAGCGGTACATACCCGAGCTGGCCGAGCGTTGATTTTTTGCTCCGCAGTCGGAGGCGAGGGTTCCCCCGCGCCCCTACAATCGTCCGTCCGGGGCCATGCCCCGCTCCCGCGCCCGTAGCTCAGTTGGATAGAGCGTCGGTCTACGAAACCGAAGGTCACAGGTTCGAATCCTGTCGGGCGCGCTGGCTTGATCAAGCTGTTTCTGGCTCTTTAGAGCCGAAACGTGCCGACTGCGGCCGTTGCTTTAGCTCCCATCACGGCGGTCGGCGACGCCGTCGGGATCGCCGACAGCGGGAGGACACGGTGTCCCAGTCATTGGCGGTGGGCGACGTTTCACGCAGCAGCGAGCAGTCACTATCGGCGTTCGCGTTCCAGCGCGTCAAGCACGTAGTGGAGTAGCTGATCGGGCCGATTCGTGATCGCGAAGGCGTGTGCCGGAGTCCCGCGTTCTCGGTCCAACTCTGTGACATAGAGGATCGTTGGGGGCTGTCCGCGTATCTGCTGGACGAATCGCACCCCTTCATCCTCGCGGTCCTCGCGATCGATGTCCGAGATTACGACATCGAACTTCGCTTTTTTAAGCAGCTCGCGGCCCCGTTCGCTCGTCGTAGCGAATTCGATCCACGCCCCGAGGGAACGAAGGATCTGGGCCTCGTTCAGGTTGCCGTCAGGGTCGTCGTCGACCCAGAGGATGTGCGCGCCCTTGAGAACGTCGGCCGAGCGCTCCAATCGCTTCACGATCCCCGACTCGTCTTTCTCGCTGAGCGTCACCCCCGGCCGCCTCGCGGCCGCGGCAGTCACTCGCTCCCTAAGCGCCAGCTCGATCCCACCTGGGAGTTTCAAGCTGCTCAGGCGAGGAATCACGTCGTCGCGAATCGGCTTGTAGAAGACCGCGACAAGGACCCCCGCAAACGCGATCCAGAGCAGACTGGGAAGGATCTCGATCAGCGAATTGGCAGTGCTGGCGAGTACCTGACCGCCGGCTACCGAGGAAGCCACCTGGGCATGGTAATCGGATCGTTCTTTTTGACTCTGCCCGCGTGAGAGCGAATCCTGCTGCCGGCGAACGAGCATGAGGCGGCTTCTTCCCTTGACGCCCATCTATCGGCAGCAGAAGCCTGAAATCACCTGCGGAATTGATCGCTTTGCATGGAAAGCGGAACGAATTGAGTCAATCCCCTACGGGCGACCACAGGAGAGGTGGGCCCGGTCGTTTGTCTGGTGCGCCCTCGGACGGAGTAGGCCCCAGTTGTCTCCCAACGCCCGGGCCGGTTTGCCCGAGCAATCCCGACCGCTCGGGGCGAAACGACGCTGCCGCATCTCCTAGGTGATGACGTAGCGTGCCCCGCATGGAGCCCGCCTCCCTCACACCCGTCGTCGCCGACGACGCGGCGGCGGTTACCGAGGTCGTCTTGGCGCTCGAGTCGTCGCTGTACGGCCAGAGCGCCTTCTCGCAGGCCGATTTGGAGGACGAGTGGTCGGAGCTCGACGTCGGGCGGGACGCACGCGTCGTCCGCGACGGTGACCGCATCGTCGGCTACGGCGTGGTGCGCGAACGGGGCGAGCCCTGGCGCGTCGAGGGGTGCGTCCACCCCGACGCGCTCGGGCGTGGGATCGGAAAGCTGATCGCGGTGGGGCTCGAGGAGGAGGCCGCCCGGCGCGGCACACGCAGGATCCAAAACAGCGTCCTGGAGGCCGACCCCGCCGCCCGGCGGCTGCTCGAGTCGCTTGGCTACGGCGCCGTGCGCACCTTCCGCGAGTTGCGCATCGAGCTTGAGGCGCCGCCCCCCACACCCGAATGGCCAGGCGGGGTGCGTGTTGTCCCTTTCGATCCGGAGCATGACGCGCTCGAGTTCCACGCCGCCCACCAGGAGGCGTTCGCGGATGGCTGGGACTTCGTGCCGCGCGATTTCGAGTCGTGGTCGAAGGGCAATCTCGGGAGCGAGCGCTTCGACCCAACGCTCTGGTGTGTCGTCCGCGCCGGGGACGCGATCGCCGCGGGGACGGTCTGCACGGGCGACACGTACGGCGGCGGCTGGATCCACGCGCTCTTCACGCGTCGCCCGTGGCGCAAGCAGGGCGTGGGCGCGGCGCTCCTAGGCGACGCGTTCGGGCGCTTCTGGGAGCGCGGTGAGCACAGCGTCGGGCTCGGCGTCGACGCGGCGAACGACACCGGCGCGTTCCGCCTTTACGAGCGCGCCGGGATGGTGCCAGTGCTCGGCTGGGTGGTGTACGAGAAGGAGCTCGGCGATGCTGCGTGAGCTGCGCGCCGAGCCCGCCGCCGGAAGCGCGGACCCCACCGGTTGAAGAGCCTGCCCACGCCGGTCAAGTCAACGGACTCGAAACCGCCGAGCTTCGCGGTGAAAGCGCCAGTGTCTACCTGCCCGTCCCCGTCACCGACACCGGGAGAGGGCTGCCCGTTGCCGTATGAGAGAACCTCACCGTGGCGCTACGGGTCCCGGTTGCCGTTGGAGCGAATCTGACGCTGACAGTGCAGCTTCCGCCGCCCGGCAATTGGGCTCCACTGCAGGTGTTCTGCTGCAACTGGAAGGCGCTCGGATTCGTCCCGCCGACACTCACGGAACCGATCGACAGCGGCGCCGTGCCGGTGTTCATGAAGGTGAGTGCTTTCGTGCTCGCTCTGCCGACCGCGATCGTGCCGAACCCGAGCGTCTCGGGATAGGAGTCCGCTCGGGCGACTCGCCCACTGAAGAGGTGCCTCCCGTAGAGGTTGGCGATTCTCCGAGGGGACTCGAACCTAGCGTTGACGCCGTCGATGATCGCCTTGTAATCGTTCCAGCAGTAGATCTCTCGACCTCCAGTACCGACTCGCGCCCAATGCTGGCTGCTTGGCCCGGTGCAGTCGAACCGAACCTTGCCGTCGAGCGAAGTCCCCTGCACGAAGCGATACGCCTGCAGAATCATCCACTCGTTCGACGTCATCCCGTTGATGGCCGAGATCAGGTCCTGCGGCAGCCTGTAGGGCTCTGGCGCAGCTCTGTAGCAGGACAGTCTGGTGTCGTTGCAGTGGCCGCCCCACGTGGTCACCGCCACGGCGCGCTCCGGCGTCGCCATGGGGAGGGTCATGGTCTTGATCAGGGACGTGTTCTCGCGTCCGTAGGCGTATGAGTCCTTGACAAGTTTCTGGGCGAGGGCGTCTCCCCGGCTGCCTTTGTAGGAGTAGAGGGACCATGCATCGTTGAAGCCACGGTTGAGGAGGTCGGTGAGCGAGCCGTTGATCTCGGAATTGGTGGCGGGGGCCGATGCTCCGTTCGTGCTCAGGCCGCTGCGCCCGTGAGAGGTGATCGTCCAGCCGTCGTCTTGAAGGGCCCGGAGGTCGTCCCAGGAGAGGTAGATGTTCCCCGTGTGCAGCACGCGCTGATGCTCCGCCGGCCACTGAGTGACGACGGAAACCGCCGCGTCCAGGTTGCGGTTGTCGAAGAACGGCTTCACCGTGTCCATGGAGACAGAGCCCGACTGCGGCGCCGAGTACTGCGCACGGGCGAAGAGCGGCGTTAGGTATCCACTCGCGGCGGCGGTGGCGACCGATACGGTTGCACTCCCGAGGAGGGCACAGCCGACGATCGCTGGAAGGAACAGCCGGCGCATCGCCATCGTTCGTCCTCGCTCCTTGCCTAGGTCTCATCCGAGACGACCCAGCTCCCATTACCGGATCGTTTCCCCTGACTCGTGCGAACCTAGTCCGAAGGGCCGGCGGAGAAAAGTGACATCTTGGACAGGTGACATCGATCGCACCTGTGCTCTTCATGTCCTTTCATAGGCATGTGGGCCGCGCGGATGCGTCCAGCCGGGTGACCCCCCGCGAAGTGATCTGGTAACCCAAGGGTTGAGCGGCCTGAGGGACGTCGATCGGCTTGTCGTCGACCGCCATCGCCACATAGCCATTGCCAAAGGTGACTTCGAATGCCCGAGCCTCGAACGGCCCCCGCGCCTCGCCAGTGGTGAGCGTTTCGCCGTTGATCAGACGGCGCCCTTGGTCGTCCACGAGGCATACCCAGACGGTCCCGGTCGAGCGCAGCCACAGCGAGGCCTGGGCGGGCTGCGGGGCAGGGGGTTCAGCGGTAGAGGTGGCGGCGGGCGAGCCGCCGCCGTGCTTCGGACTCGCCGCGCGGCCCGCGCCGTGGCCGCCGTTCCCTGAGCCGCCCGTGAGCCCGATGACAACCGCCACGCCGAGCACCGCTGCGGCGAGAAGGCCGGTCAGGACCGCGAGGCTCGGCCTGATCGGAGATCTCCTGACGACGCCGCGCTTTGGCAGCATCTCCTCCGGGATCGGCTCCATTTCCTCGACTCGCTCTTGGCGGTCGTATGCCTGAAGCAAGGCTTCCGCATCGAGCCCGAGGAACCGCGCATAGGTTGAGAGGAAGCCGCGGCGGTATGCCGTCCCCGGAAGCACCTCCCACCGATCCTCCTCCATGGCGCGCAGGTACCTAACGCGGATCTTGGTTGCCTGCTCGACCTCCCTCAGCTCGATCCCGCGGCGGATGCGACCCTCGCGCAACGACGGTCCGATCTCAGGCGCCATACTCGCGTCAGCGGCGCTTGCCGGGCGTCCTGCGCTCGGCGTCGGCGAGTCGGTGCAGGGCGCCCGCAGCGGGCGAATAGATGCTCTCGTGCCCGTCGTCCCAGCGGATCCGATAGCGGGGCGAGGAGCCGTCGCCCAACCTCTCCTCGATCGTCCCCCTTCGGGGCGGGCGCTCGGTCGACTCCGCCTCTGCAGCGACGCGATCTCCAACCTCGAGATCCATCTCTCATCTCCCGGATTGCTCTCTCATCGAGGGTACTCCGAGCGTTTCTGGGATCGCCCATCAAGCTGCCCCCGCGCGACTGACGCCTCGGGGCCACTCCCTCACAGCCGGCCTCCGGCCTCCCGTACCCTGCCGTCAAGATGAGAGCGAGCGAGGTATCGATGCCAGACGTCGAGCTGCTGTGGTGGAAGGGTTGCCCTTCCTACCCGCAGGCATTGGCCGAGCTTCGTGAGGAGATGGAGGCTCTGGGTCTAGACCCAGCCTCGGTCGCCGTCCGCGAGGTCCGCGGCGATGGCGACGCCGAGCGCGAGCGGTTCGTCGGATCGCCGACCATCCGCGTCGACGGCGGCGATGTGCAGCCGCCGGCCGATGCGCAGATCGGGCTGACCTGCCGGATCTACCGGCTCCGGGACGGGCGCGTCTCCGCGACCCCCGACCGCGCGGACGTCCGCGACGCTCTGCTGGCGGCGATCGGAGGTGAGCGCTGATGGCGAAGGCGAGGATGGTTGGGCGACAGGCTCCGCCCCTGCGCCTGCCCGACACGGAGGGAGTCCTCCGATCGCTTCCGGCGGCCGGCGAGGCCGATGCCACCGTCGTCTTCTGGACATGCAACCACTGCCCCTATGCGCTCGCCTGGCACGAGCGCATCGCGGCCGCGGCTCGTGACTACATCCCGCGCGGGGTGCGCTTCCTCGCCGTGAATTCGAACGACGCTGAACGCTACCCGGCAGACTCGCTCGCGAGGATGCGCGAGCGGGTGGCCCACGAGGGCTGGCCATTCCCCTACCTGCACGACTCGGACCAGGGGGCGGCGCGTGCGTGGGATGCGCAGGTCACGCCACATCTCTTCGTGCTCGACGCGGAGATGCGCATCCGCTACGAGGGGGCTCCCGACCCCGACCACACCGACCCTGGGCAGGAAGCCTGCTGGTTGCGCGAGGCGCTCGACTCGCTGCTGGCGGGCTCGGATCCACCCCGGACGGCCACCGATCCGGTCGGTTGCTCGATCAAGTGGAAGCCGTAAGCTCGCGCCGATCAACAAGACGAGCGGCGTCCTACTTGAGCGGCGCGCGTTCGCCGGGAGTGGCCCAGCGGCTACGACTCGCAGTTGAAGACGGTGTCGCCGGCGTCCGTGTCGGCGTTGTCCGTGCCCGTGCCGCAGTCGACGACATCACCGCCTTCGCCGTCCAGTGTGTAGACGAAGTCGTCACCACCACGCGCGTGGATCTCGTCCTCGCCGCCCGTGAACGACTGGATGTTGTCGCCGATCGCGCGCCCGCGAATCACGTCGTTGGCCAACCCCCCGCCGCCACCGTCGATCACATCGTTCGCCCAGTTGAGGGTCATGGTCCCTCGGCGGTTCGTCACCTCCGGACCCGGACCGGAATTGAGGTCGATGGTCAGCCTGCTCGTGACGTTGTCGAGCCGCACGAAATGCCCGGTGTCGAGGTTCGCGTCGAGGATCGGCGTCTCCTCGATGCGCTCGCGGCCCCAGTCCTGACTGTAGAAGAAGATGCCGCCATCCGGGCCGGTCGAGACATCGTCCCGACCGGGACCGCCCTCGACGTAGTCAGACCCGGCGCCGCCGCGGATCTTGTCCGCGCCGGCGTCCCCCCGGAGCGTGTTGTCCTGGCCGCCGAAGCCTTTGATCACGTCGTCGCCGTTGAAGCCCTGGATGTTGTCCCCCACGCTCGTGCCGAGGATCCGGTCGTCGCGGTTCGTCCCGTTGCAGCCACCATCGGGACACTGGATGGTGTCCGCGAGAACGGTGGCGGCGACCAGAAGAGTGAAGGCCAGAACGGAGGTCGCCAGTGCGATCGTTCGGTGCATCGACAGGACTTTAGATGCGGGCCGCGGCGAAAGAGGAACAAGCCGTTAGCGGCCTCGCAGGTGGTCGGTGCTCTTGACTGATCCACCAACACCGCCATAGAGTCGCGGCTGCTTCCGATGAACGCGGCCGCCGCACCCGTACTCGTCGCTTACGACGGCTCAGATCCGGCGCGACGGGCCATTCGCGAGGCCGCCGGGCTCTTCGGCTCACGCCAGGCGTTGGTGGTGACTGTGTGGGAGCCGGCCCTGGACTACGAGACACCCGCGCCCGACCCTATGGGGATGTCGTTGCCGGTGGACCCGGACGAGATGGAGAGGATGGACGAGGGGCTTCAGGCTCGGGCTGAGCGCACTGCAGACGCGGGCGCGGAGCTAGCGCAGTCCGTTGGACTTCAGGCCGAGGCGCTCGCGGTGCTCGAGGAGCGCGACATTGCGGACGCGATTGCGGAGGTGGCGCGGAGCCGAGACGTTGCCGTCATCGTCATCGGCTCAAGGGGGCTGAGCGGACTCCGAGCGAGGCTGGAGGGGAGCACTTCAAACGCCGTCCTAAAGCGCTCGCCATGCCCTGTGCTCGTCGTTCACGATGATTGAGTCGCCGGCGGTCCTCTGTGCCGATCCGCCTCGTGAGCTTGCGCTTTGCATGGAAAGCGACTATCCCGAGGCCGCGGCGGGTGGGGCCACATCCTTGATCCGGGCCTGTCAGGTGGTGGGAACGAGGACGCCGGCAAAACGCAGCTGCGGCCTATGCGGGTGTGATCAGATGTGTCGCTCCGGAGCTGCCAGGCTCGGTAGGTCGGCCGTGCCATCATCACGATCACGTCCCGCACGTCGATCCTCGCTCTCGATCCGGCGGGCAGCCATGCCGGTCCGCGATCCCGTCGAGATCGCCCCTGACGAACCCCCGAGCCGTGCGTTCCCTCCGCGAGGGGGGATACGAAGATACCCCGTCTTCGTTCGAACGGAACGCCCGCGGCTTCGGCCGCGGGCGTTCCCATTCAGGCCGCGTCCGGCAATCCGTAGCGCTCGACGATGCGGTCGTAGTTCATCAGGGCTTCCTCCAAAGCTCGGCCTTAAGGCGGTTGCTTCGACAGTCGGGACCACGAGGAGCCCTCGAAGCCGCCGGGCTGCGGGAGTAGTTCGGACATCACTCGACCCCTTGACTCAGGTCATGCTGCGTGAGAGCCTCGACTCTCACTCAGCGGTCGCCGAACCCGCCGACCGGCCCTGAGGGACTCGCCGACGCATCCGGCCTCCGCCGCCAGCGGATCACGGAGGTTCCAACATGCGCCAACCGCTTCGGTCTCGCCCGACCTACGCGAAGGTGATGCTCGCGCTTGTCGCGTGCCTCGCCCTCCTCCTCGCGGCCGGGCCCGTTCAAGCGGCCCCCTTCGTTTATGCCACGAACTCCGCGAGTGGGAGCGTCTCCCAGTACGAGGCCGCTGGCGGGGGGCTGCTCACGCCGCTGACACCGCCGGGATTGCGGCACCCTCGGGCGCCGCGGCAGTAGCAGCCAGCCCTGATGCGCGTAGCCTCTACGTGGCCAGCCTGAGGAGCGGCGTGGTCGCGCAGTATGACATCCAGGTGGGCGGAACCCTGACGCCCAAAGCGCCCGCCTCCATTGCTGTCACCCGCCCCGGTGACGCAATCGTCAGCCCGGACGGCAGGAGCGCTTACGTCGTCACGATTGAAGACTCGAGCGTAGACGGAGCGGTGAACCAATACGACGTTGGCGTCGACGGCAAACTGACACCCAAGACGCCTCCTTCGGTTCCAACCTGTCAGGGAGTGGGGCTCGCAATCACCCCCGCCGGTGACAACCTCTACGTCGCATGCGGCGACGACGAGGCGATATTCGCGTACGACGTGGCCACGGACGGGACGCTGTCGGAGAGCTCGCCGCGGGGAATCGACACGAACCGAACCCCCGTTGGCCTCGCGGTCAGCCCCGATGGGCGCAGCCTGTATTCCGCCGGCTTTGGAGGCGCCGTCGAGCAGTTCGACATCGCGGGCGACGGCACCCTGTCGTTCAAGGATCCGCCGGAGGTGGATGCCGAAAGCCTCACTCGCGACATCGCTGTAAGTCCCGACGGACGCAGCGTGTACGCCCTCAACCGCGGCAATGATCTGGTCGGCATTCCTGCGACCATCTCCCAGTACGACGTCCGGCTTGATGGGACGCTAGTCCCAAAGGTCCCGGCAACCGTGGCCGCCGCGACCCTGGGTGCCCCGCTGGCGGGGGCGCTGTCGGTTGCGGCGGACGGCCGCAGCCTCTACGTGACGAATCCAAGCGCGGATCTGATCCGCCAGTACGACGTCGCCGCGGACGGGAGTCTCACACCGAAGAGCCCAGCGACGGTTGCAGCCGGCGCCTCGCCCGCCGGCATCGCGGTCACACCGATGCCGACTAATAAGCAGCAATGCAAGCGCGGCAATTGGAGGTTCTACGGCTTCACGAACCAGGGCCGGTGCATCCGGTTCGTGCGCGGGCACTAGCCGACGAGATCAAGGGGCGGTGACTATCCCATGGCGATCCCATCGGACGGGCCCAGTCAAACATTGCGCTTTGCATGGAAAGCGACCATTTCCGCGAGATACTTCGCGGGCTATGTCGCGGGAGAACGTGGAGCTGGTTCGGGCCGCAGTCGATGCCTTCGGACGCGAGGGAATCGACGGGGTTAGCGACTACTGGACCGAGGACATCGACCACCGCGCCGCTGAAGGCGCCATCGACGATCGTGGGCCGATCCATGGCAAGGACGCCATGCGCGCGTACATGCAGGATTGGATCGACACGTTTGACGACCCCAAGATCGAGGCGGTCGAGCTGATCGACGCAGGGGATGACCAGGTGATCGCCATGCTTCACGCGAGCGGACGAGCGAAGCTGAGCGGCGTCGAGGTCGACATGACCTACGCAGTCGTTTACACGATCCGCCACGGGAAGGTTGCGAGGGGCCGTGAGTACATGACGCGGAAGGAGGCCCTCGAAGCCGCCGGGCTATCGAAGTAGTCGCTTTGGACGAGAAGCGGCTATCCGCTTTGCATGGAGCGGTAGCGCCGGTCAGACCGCCCCGGTGAGCTGGAGTGCTGCCCCGATCAGGCCGCATCCGACGACGACGTAGACCACGGTGAGCTTGCCGTGCCAGCGGTTGAGCGCGAGGAACGCACCGATCGCAAGGAGCGCGGTGGGAACGTCCACGACGCTGGTGTCCACGATCTGAACGGTCACCGCGGCGATCAGGCCGATGACTCCGGCGGCGACTCCGAGCAGGAAGGGGTGCAGCCGCACGTTCTCGGCCACAGCGACCAGCTGGCGGTGAAAGAAGATCGGGAAGACGAACGCCGGAAGGAAGATCCCGAGCGTCATGACGAGCGCGCCGGTCAGCCCGCCCGCTACGTAGCCGACGAAGGTCGAGAAGATGATCAGCGGGGCCGGCAGGACGCCACTCATCGCCAGACCGTCGACGAACTGACCGTTTGTCAGCCAGTGATGGACATCCACCGAGCTCTGCTGCAGGAAGGGGATCACGGTGAACGCCCCGCCGAAGGTCAGGAGGCCGGCCTTCAGTCCCTCCCAGAAGATCGCCGCGGTCAGGGAGACCGTGATCGCACTCGCAAGGACGACGAGCACCGCCGGTCCGAGGGAGAAGGAATGCGCGCGCCGAGTCCACCCACCGGCGTTCGTCCACAACTCGTAGGCCAGCCCGGCGCCGAGCAACACCAGGACGAAGCTCGCGTCAACCGCCTGCGTAAGGGCGAAGCCGGCGAGGGCTATCAGCGCCAGCGGGACGTCGGTGACGAAGGTGCGACTGAGGCGGACGACGGCTCGAGCGACAACCGCGCCGACCGCGGCGGTCAGGCCGTAGAACAACTCGTCCAGGTGTCCAGCCAGGTTGGCCTCGACGTAGAGGATGGATAAGGCCAGCATCAAGACGAAACCCGGCAGCATGAAACCGAGACCGGCGAGGAACGCACCCAGCTTGCCGCCGCGAATCCGCCCGAAATAGACGCACAGCTCATGGGCCTCGGGCCCGGGCAGGATCTGGAAGACGGCGAGTGTCTTCTTGAAGGCCGCCTCGGATACCCACCCCTCCTCGTCGACACACTCGTGCTTGATCATCGCGATCTGCGCTGCCGGTCCGCCCCAGGCGAGAGCGCCGAACTTCAGAAAACGGACGAAGATCGAACGCGGCGAGTCGTGCGCGTGTGACGATGGTGCAGGAATGGGGCGGGCGGGCGCGGCCAAGGGCGGGCGCATTGTGCCGCAGCGGCTCCGAGGGCGGCGACGAACCGTTTCTGCCCTGGGACGCAGGGTAGAGAGGCGGTGGCTGCCGCGCCGCGGACGGACGCGCGAGATGGTCGAGGAGAGCGGCGCGTCGATCAGCCCGCAGCAGGCATAGCGCGGTTGGTTCAGGGAGGAACCTCGCGTCTCTACTCGCCGTCGCTGACCGACAGCTCGCGTCCGCTGCGCCGCACGGTCAGGTTGCGTTCCTGCCCCGACGCGCGCAGGCGCACCCGCCAGCCCGTCCCCAAGGTCCGCGCGGCGACCACGCTCACCTCGGCGGGTGAGAGCGAGAGGGCAAGGGCCTTAGTCTCGCTGGTGGCCTGGTCGGCGTAGCTCGCGGTGTAACGAGGCCGGAGCTCCCGGAAGTCCGGTGAGGTGAAGCCGGCGAGCGGGTGCCTGGAGCCGCGCACCTCCTCCCGCACCGCAGGGCTGCCGATCGCGGCATCCGACAGTCGACCCTCGAAGCCCGGCCCTCGCAGGGCCACCGCGCCGTGGTCATCGCCGGAGAGCCGGATCTGGGGAGCGAGCTGGACGTAGCGGGTGTAGGAGTGCGAGAGCGAGGAGTCCACGCGGTCCACGATCACGAGCGCCTCGCCCGGCCGGTAGAGAAACAGGCGCCGGTGCTCGACACCCTGGGAGCGAAGCAGCGGATTCGATCCCTCGATTGCAAACCAGCCGTCTCCGTCTCCGGTGGCGAGGAGCCCCGATCCGTACACCTGGGCGGGATCAGAGATCGGAAAGGAGGCGCCGTCCACGGTCAGCACGCTGTGGGCGGCGGCGGAGAGGACGAAGTCGCGCTCCGGCCCCGGATCCTTAGCGTAAAGGCCCGTATCGGAGACGATCGGGCGCCCGCGATCGTACAGTTCGAAGCTCAGCTCGTCCGCGTGCTTGTGGGTTAGGTTGTGGAAGCCGTCAGTGACGGCCAGATAGCCCGGCGTGCCGTCCGGGTCAGGTGCGCGCACGAACGCGAACCCGGCGTCGCGGAAGGTCGCGGAGTCGCCCTCGGCCGAGACCTCGCCTTCCGCCCAGCCGGGCGCTCGGTAGAGGTTCGAGTCGCCGAACTGGGTGATGCGCCCGTCCGGGCGCACGAACCACCCGGCCGCCGTCCGCATGCGGGCAAGAAGGCGCTCGAGCGTGGCATCGGCGCCGAGGACGCGCGAAAAGTCCTCGAGCGAGCGGATGGCGAGGAACTGGTAGGCGGAGGAGTGCTCCAGCCACACTCCTCGCGCGAGCCGCCCGCGAAGGGTGTGCACGAAGCGCCGCTGCGCGGTCTCGCTCCATCGGGAGGACTCGTTGAGGAACGGGAGGAATCGCGTGAGGCGAAGCAGCCCCAGGTCGACGAACAGGCCGTGGTTGTTCGGGATGTAGTTGGCGGGTGCGGCAAGGAAGGTGCCGTGGTTGGACAGAGAGGCGAGGAGCGCTCGCTCCTCGGCTGGTGTGAGAAGCCCCTCGCAGGCCGCGGCGCGAGTCGTGTAGGAGAGGTAAGGCACGCGGTCGCCGACGACCTTGTCGCCCCAGGCGTCCGGCGCCGTGTGCGGGCCGCCCCGGGGGTTTTGGTCGACCCAGTCCAGCACCAGGGCTGTGGCCTGGCTCAATGCGTCCAGATCGCCGTGATCCGCATAGGAGCGCAGAAGTGGCTCAAGGAAGCGCAGCTTCTGGAGGTTCTGCCGGTATCGGTTCGCCCCCAGGCGGTCGCGCTGCCACTCAACTGGGGGCACGAGGCGCGTCCGCTGCGGGCCGAAGACATCGAACCGGCCCTCCCTCGCATCGTCCAGCTCCGTTTCCGAGATCGGGGCCACCGGAAGCGCCGTCCGGGCGGGGCAGGGGGCGGCCTCGAGCGCGTGCCTGCCGTGCATCGAGAGCCACGCCGTGTCGGGTTCGGGATCACCACCGCCGCTGACGAGGGCCAGCGGCACGGCGAGGGCAATCCCCGCAAGTGCCTGCACGACGCCCACGCCGCGCCGCGTGAGCACGATCGGTGTTCTGCGATCGCCGTGCAACCTGGACACATTGTCCCGGCCATCCTCGAGAGCTCCGACTCAGAAGCCTGTTCAAGCGCGACGCCTCGAGCGCCCGCCCGATTCGCTGCCGTGCGTCACTCGTCGTCGAGCGGCGACGAGCGCGTGCCGGTCACGACATACCGCGGAAATTGTGGCGACTCGCCCCACAGCGTCGGATCCATGAGCGGCTCCGTCCAGACGTCGTGGACCGAATTCGCTTCTAGGAACGAGACAAGCTGGCTTGCGGGCGGTCCACCGGCGAACGGCAACTCTGCCTCGAGTCGCCTGTATTTCCAGTTGAGAAGCTTGGTCCGGTACTTGCCGCTGCGAATCACGAGCGCCGCCCAATCCAGCACCCGCGCAGGGAGCTTTGCAGCCGGACGACCGGCGGACAGCGCCGACTTCAACTCTTCGTTGTCCGCCCACTTCCCCTCGACCAGCAGAAGGCGCCCGCCCGGGCGGAGCACTCGCAGCCACTCTGCTACTCCTCGTTCAGGGTCAGGCAGATTCCAGATGACGTGCCGAGCCACCACCAGGTCATACGCTGCGTCAGCGGCGTCGAGGTGAACTGCGTCGCCGACGCGGAACTCGATCTCCACCGCTGCCTGGTCAGCCTTTGCGCGCGCCTGCTCGATCATCTGGCTCGACAGGTCGACCCCGCTGACGACATGTCCCAGTTCGGCTAACCGGAGCGCGAGGAAGCCAGTGCCGCAACCGACGTCCAGGGCCCGCTGCGGGGCCCGACCGACGAGCCGCGAGAGCAGATCGTGCCACGCTTCGCGTTGTGCATCACTGACCAGACCGTGACCGGCCCGCTGATCGAACGTGGCAGCCCGGCGGTCCCAATGATGCCGAATGACCTCAGTATTTTGATCACCCTGACTACTTTGATCATGCGGAAACATGCTGGACTCGTCTAGCTGCGCTTCGCCGTCAATGGGAGGTCAAGCTAGCACCATAAGGGCTCGCCACTCGCGACAAGTCGGTCCCCTGCGTCATCGATGCCTGTCGTTGGGGTTCCTTGGGGTCATCGATGCCTGATGTCGGGCGAGTCGCGGTGATCGGCGGCGGCGTCGTTGGTGCGTGCGTCGGCTATTACCTGGCCCGCGAGGGCGTGAACGTGCTGATGGTGGATGCAGCTCGCCCCGGGGAACTCACCACGAGCGCCAGCCTGGCGTGGGTCAACGCCTCTGCCAAGGCCGATCACCAGGCCTACTTTGCCCTGAACTTCGCTGGGTGCAGACAGTACGAGCGCTTGGTGGACGAGCTTCCTGGCGCGAGTTGGTGGAATCCAACCGGCCACCTCCGATGGGACTATCGGGACGACGGGGAACTCGTTGACGCCGTCGAACAGCTGCGGGCGCGCGGCTATCCGGCGGAGGTGTGGGAGGCAGGGCGGGTGCAAACGCTGCTCGAGCCACACGTTGCGTTCCCATCTCCTTCAGCATTGGTGGCGTGGTTTCCATCGGAGGCGTGGGTGGACGGACCTAAGCTGGTCCGGGCACTGGTCGGCGCGGCGGTTGAGATGGGCGCGACGACGGCATTCGGAAGCAGGCTGCGGAGGATCGATACGGCCGGCACCGCCGTGTCATCCATCGAGCTCGCGAATGGCGAGACCTACCCAGTCGAGAGGCTTGTGAACGCCGCGGGACCCGGCGCCGCGGGCGTCGCCAGCCTCGTAGGGCGAGTCTTGCGGATGCAGCACAGCCCAGGACTCGCCGTTTGGGTGGAGACGGACAGGGAATGCGTCGGTCGGGTGATCCATCCGAGTGCCATGGCGATCCGTCCAGACGGCGCCCGGCGTGTGTTCCTCTTGGCCCGGAACGTGGAGCCGGAACTTCGCAAGGGAGGGCGCGCCTCAGGTCAGCTCGGCGACGACGTGAAACGGCTCGCGGCGCAGGCGGTACCGCGACTCGCCGGCGCGTCGGTGGTCGGGACGCGAGTCGTGCACCGGCCGGTCCCTGTGGATGGTTTCCCTGTCATTGGAAAAGCCGGCGACATCGACGGGTACTACGAAGCCGTCACTCATAGCGGGATCACCCTTGGACCAGTCGTCGGTCGCACGCTCGCGGCCGAGATCCTCCATGGTCAGATCGACCCGTTGGTCTCGCCATTCCGCGCGAGCCGGTTCCGCTCCGAGTGAACCCCGTCGCGCAGGTTGCCCGTCCCACGCCTGTGCCGCATGCGGTAGGTTCGGCTTCAACATAGGACCGTGCAAGGGAGCGAGCCAGGATGAGGGGTGAAAAGAGCCGGTCACAACGCGAGCACCCCAGCCGCTGGGAATCTCTCACGATCTGCGGCGGCGGCAACGCCGCGCACGCTTTAGCCGTCGTCGCGTCGCAGAACTTCGGCGGCGTCGTCGATTGGCTCGTGAGCGCTGACGAAAAGGCGGAGCTCCTGCGCCAGGGTTTGGCGAGCGGTGGCGTGCGCTCGACGGGCGTGATCACGGCGACCGCGGACCGCGTGCGAACGATTTCTGCCGACCCGGCCGAGGTCATTCCCGACACGGATGTGGTCATCATCGTCGTGCCCGCTTTCGCTCATGCCGCCGTACTGCGGAGAATCAAACCGCACGTCAGCGAAGGGACAGTGATTGGCTGCATGCCGACGCGAGGGGGGTTCGAATTTGAGGCGACGCAGCTCGGAGCGGTTCGTGAGGGCGTGCGCTCGACCGTGTTCGGCCTCCAGACGCTGCCGTGGTCGACCCGCGTGACAACCCTCGGGAGGGGTGTCCACATCGGCGCGGTCAAGGCGGAGGTCGTCCTTGCCGCTCTCCCGGCCAGTCACGCGCCGACCATCGCCGCACGAATCGCGGAGATCTTCGGAACCCACGTAGTTACCACCGCTAGCTTTCTCGGCCTGACGATCGGTAATCCCGGTCAGGTAATCCATCCGGGTCTGATGTACGCCCACTTTCACTCCTGGCGTGGAGAGGAGTACAACGAAGACCGCGTGCCGCTGCTCTATGCGGAAGCAAGCGACGAGATGGGTGCCCTCGTCGAGCGGCTTTCCGACGATGTGGTCTCCACGGCACGAGCGCTCGAAACGCAGAGCGGGGGCGCGTTCGAGCTCGAGGCGGCGGTCCTGCCGATTCACGAGTGGCTGCGAACTGCGTACGGCCACGTGACCGAAGATACGAGCAGTGTTGCCAGCTGTTTTCGAACCGGGCCGATCCAGGCGCGGCGAGCGCCGATGATCGAGATTCGCCCCGGGACATTCGTGCCCGACTTCCAGTATCGGTATCTGAGCGAGGACGTGCCATTCGGGCTGGTCGCCACGCGGGCGCTCGCCGAAATCGCCACCGTCGAGACTCCTACCATCGACAAGGTCATCGCGTGGGCGCAGTCAGTGCTGCAGAAGGCTTATCTCGTCGGCGATGGGTCCCGAGGGCCCGACGTCAAGGAGGTTCCCATTCCGCAGAACTACGGAGTCTCCACCATGTCGGGCCTGCTCGACTGGTACACCGAACGCGACACTTCAGACCTACCCGCCTCAGCGGATTCGCCGTCGTCGTGATCGATTCCCGGGTCCCCGTAGTCGTGATCTATCGAGAGGGTGATGCGGCCGTCGCGGTCGCGCGCACCCTCGGCCGCCTCGGCATCCGGGTCTACCTCATCGCCCAGGAAGGTGTGCCCAGTCCAGACTGGTCGTCACGCTACTGGGCGAACAGGATCAGGTGGGATTTCTCGCGCTCCGAGGAGGAATTGGTGTCGTTCCTGCTTGACGTCGGCGCGACGATCCGAGCCGATCACGGCACGTCGGCGATTCTCTTCACGCTCTCCGATTGGATCGCAATATTCATCGAGCGCAACTCGGACGCTCTGCGGGAGCAGTTCGTGTTCCCGCAGCCGGAGCGACCCGTCATCCGCACCCTGCTGAACAAGTGGGAAATGCACCTGCTCGCGCAGGAGCACCACATTCCCACGCCCGCCGCTGCCCATCCAGCCTCCTTCGACGAGATCGACGAGTTCCTTGCCCGCACGGACTTTCCCATCCTTATTAAGGCCGCAGAGAAGTACGTGGGCGACCCGCCACGAACAAGGATGATCCGCTCCCGCCAGGAATTGGTTGAGGAGGTTGGGGACCGCGGTGCAGGTGGGGAGCCATTGAACCTCGTGCTGCAGGAATACATTCCGGGTGATATCGACAGCGTTTGGATGTGCAATGGATATTTCGGCGCCGATCCGGATCGTGACGTCACGTTCACCGGCAAGAAGCTACGACAGCTGTCGGCTGCAGGAATAGCCACGCTCGCGATCTGTGTACCGAACGAGACCGTCGATGCTCAAACCCGCCGATTGATGCGCGGAGTTGGATATCGCGGGTGTGTTGGAATCGGGTGGCGCTACGACGACCGCGACGGGCGTTACAAGCTGCTCGACGTCAACGCTCGCCTGAGCGGAGTGTTCCGGCTGTTCGAGGGGACCAACGAGATGGATATCGCCCGCATCTGCTATCTCGACCTGACGGGCCAAGAGGTTCCCGCGACCGCACTGCGCCCCGGGCGAAAGTGGATGCGAGAGGAGGACTTCAGGGTGGCCGCCACCAGCGTCCGCAGTGGCCAGCTGACCATCGCCGAATGGGTGAGTTCAATTCGCGGCATTCGGGAGCGGCACTGGCTCGCGGCCGACGATCCGCTCCCGTTCCTCGCCCGGTTGGGTGTCGCGCTTCGCCGCGGTGTCCAGAGGAACGACTGACGCGTCAGCCGGGCTGCGTGTAGACCGCGTAGAGCGACATGTCCTTGTCGTCGCTCGTTGCCGGGCCAAAGGGGTCGCTCGGGCCGGAGGCGAAGTCGCGAGTGTTCGATGCGCGGCTGTTGGCAACGGTGTCCCAAGAAATCCGCGCGACCCTCGAGGTTCCACCGGCGAGCAGTCCGATCCAGTACGTGCCGGGCTGGAGCGTCACCGGGTCGGGGAACGTCAGGTCATACCAGCCGGCAGAGTCGGTGCTGTGGAAGGTGAGCTCGTTCGAGCTCGCCAGGAGCGGTCCCGGGCTGCCGCCGGCATCGCCGTAGATGACTCCCTCGATCGCCTGATGGCCCGAGTTCGATGTATGCCTGAGATACACCATGAGCTTCCGAATTACCCGAAACGAGGTATATCCCCCTTCCACGAGCCGGGGGCTCCGTACCGCAAAGGATCGGCTCGGGATCTCCGAGCGTCCTATGGGCCCGTTCAGAGCCCGCTGAACCGGGCGCGCAGGCGGCATGGGACCCGCTCCTACAGCGGACCCTGGCGTCCTGATGCTCCCCGGATCGTTCTCGTCCACGTCGCAAGGCCCCCTGACCGCCGAAATACCACGGCGAGGCCCACGAAGAGCAGCGCCGCCGCGACCGATCCGACTGTCAGCCAGGGGAATGACGCGCCGCCCCCAATGGGATCCGGGCGCGGTGCGGCCCGGGAAATGTCAGGGTCGGATTGCGGCGGCGAATTCGTTACCCCGGGGAGTTGCGACGCTGGGAATGGGCGCAGACCGTTGGCGAGCGTAGTGATCGGGCCGAGCACCTGGGCGGAAACCTGCCTCCAGACTCCGTCGGGCCCCCGAAGGTAGCGACCCTGCGGCACGACAAGCAGCTTCATCGACTCGCTCGCGCGACCCTCGTCCACGACGAGCCGTAGCCGGTAGAACGGATGCGCCCGAGCTGGACCCCCGGCGATCGGCGGACCACCCTCAAGCGTTGGAACGAAGGCCGCCGGATGGCTTGAGCTGTTGCAGCCCGAGGATCCGCATACGGCCGCCGAAGTGAGCCGCTTTGCGTTGGCCGCCGCAGGAGCCACCAGGAGCGCGATGCCGAGGAGGGAGAGGAGAATGCGCTTCATCGACTGTCCTTTCGCCGGATTCCACTGCCTCTACAACGCGATCTCGGATTCGGTTCCCTGTCGTGCGGGATTCGTTGAGCTCGGAACCCACCGGCGCCTCGGCTTGTAGTACGGGCACAGTGGGGGACCGGCCACTGGCTGAATCGACCCTGATCCAGCGCGCGCAGCGCGGCGATCGGGATGCCTACAAAACGCTGATGGAACGCCACCAGACCATCGCCTTCCGGCTAGCCTGGGCGATCACCGGCTCGGCGGCCGAGGCTGAGGAGGCGACCCAGGACGGTTTGCTGAAGGCCTACGACGCGCTCGACCGATTTCGCCCGGATAGCCCCTTTCGACCCTGGCTCCTCCGCATCGTCTCCAACGAGGCCCGCAACCGCCGCGTCGCCGCCGGGCGCCGGGCGAGGCTGGCGATGCGCGTGGCCGAGGAGCGTCGCCAGGACGACGCGGTCCCGTCGCCCGAGGCGGCGCTCCTTGCCCACGAGCGCCGGAAGGAGCTGCTCGAGGCCGTCGATCGGCTTCCGGAGGAACAGAGGACGGCCGTTCTGTGCCGCTACTTCCTGGAGCTCAGCGAAGCGGAGGCGGCGGCCGCCATGGGTACGCGGCGCGGCACGGTGAAGTCGCGACTCTCGCGGGCGCTCAAGCGCCTGGAGGGGGAGCTCGGAGCGGGCCATGAATGACCTCGAGCGGCTGCTGATCGAGGCTGGGAGGGAGGTCGAGTTTCCCGTGACTCCGGACCTGGCCGCGCGGGTCGCGCAGAGCCTTCCCGAGCGTCCCCGGCGCCGGATCCCCACCTCGAAACGGAGGTGGCGCCTTGCTCTGGTCACAGCAGCGCTGGTCCTGATCGGAACCGGGACGGTGCTCGCAGGAGTCCCGGGCGTGCGGGACTTCGTCCTCGACCTGTTCGGCTTACGCGGGGCGACGATCGAGCGAACGACGACGATCCCGGCCGCACCGGAGCATCCCGGCACCAAGCTGGCTCTCGGGCGGCGGACGACGCTTGCCTCGGCGCGGCATGCGGTCCCGTTCCACGCCCTCGTCCCGCGGCGGCTCGGCCCACCCGATCGGGTGTACGTGCGTCCGCGTGCCGCCGGAGGGCTCGTCTCGCTCGCCTATCGGGCGCGCGGCGGGCTCCCCGAGGCGCGCGAAACGGGACTGGGACTGCTGATCAGCGAGTTCCGCGGCCGGACGGACCCGGACTACCTCGGCAAGATCGTCACCTACGGAACAAGGGTTCGTCGGTTCCAGCTCGATGGCCACCCGGCGGCGTGGCTGGCCGGAGCGCCGCACGATTTCTTCTACCGGACTCCAAGCGGGCGCCCGCGGCAAAGCTCCCTCCGGCTGGCTGCCAACGTGTTGTTGATTGAGCGTCAGGGGCTGCTGGTGCGCCTCGAGGGAAGCCTGCACCGCGCCAAGGCGGTCTCCATCGCGCGCTCGCTGCGTTGAAAGACCTTGCGGCCTTCCAGGGTCCTGCGCGTACGGGCACTAGGGGGTCGCCCCTAGCCAACGGGGGGTGGATGAGGCGAAGCATGGGTCCAGGTCCTATGGACTCCTCGTCGCTTCGTGTCGATCATTCGGTCGAACGACGCCAACAGGACCTCACCAACGGGACGGGAATGAACACCTCAACGACAGATGCGAGATTGGCAGAGCTCAAGCGCCGCGTAGCCACGGGCGAGTATGCCGTGGATGCAAGCCTTGTAGCCGACGAGATCCACGACAAGATGCGACTGGTCACGACGGTCCGCCGGCAGCTCGTCGAGCAAGCCGATCGAGCCCCAAGCGCGCGGCCGCGGCCCCATCGGCGTCGCGAAGCGTGGCACCAGCATCGGGAATCAGGCGCGGCCGCGCGATACGTGGCCTGAGGCACCTCCGGCGTACGGAGGTGTGGATTTCCCACACCCACGCGCGAGGGCGAGCTCGACCGGTTTGCCGGCGCCTACGGCCTGCTGACCCTGACCGGCCGGGAGAGCTCTGACGTCGCGCCGCCGTCGTCCAGGGCGGTTGCCGTGACCGTCTTCCCCGGCGCCAGGGCCTTGGCATCGAACTTGAACTTCGCCTTGCCGCCGTTGCCGGTATCGACGTGGACGAAGCCGATGTACTTCATGGCCTGCCGGGTGTGCCGCGGATTCGCGAAGAACTCGATCCCGTACGGCGCGACCGCTGGCGTGCTTCTGTAGACGCCGTGAATCCTGGTGTGCCCGGCGCGCGTCACGGCGTCCTTGAGCACGGGGAAGTTGAGGAGCCGGTTCGCCCCCATGTCGGCGTCGTCCGGGTCGTTTGCGGTACGTCCGTCATCCCCGAGGTCGATCGGGATGCCGCCGTTGGCGAAGATCCGGTTGCGCTGGATGGTGGCGACCGTGTGCGTGTTGATCAGGGCAACTCCCTTCCCCTCGTTGTGGGCGATCACGTTGGCCGCGCCGCCGGGCCCGCCGACCACGTTGCCCATGCTGTCGGAGGCGAGGATGACCTGGGCATCGGCGTACTGGCCCTTGCCGTTGCCCATCGGCGATCCGTCGCTGGCGATGCCGATGTAGTTGCCCTGCACCGAGGCCGGGAGGTTGCTGATGATCGCCGGCCCGCCATTCCCGGCGATCACGTTTCGCGCGTCGGGCGTCGGGCCACCGATGACCCGGGTGCCGAGCATGGCGGTCGTGAAGATCCCCCCGAAGCTGTTGCCTCTGTCCTTGGTGCCGCTTGCGTCGGTTCCGATGAAGTTGCCGATCACGGTTACCGGGCCCTTGAGGATGAGGGCAGTGGCGAAGCGGTTGATGCAGAGGCCGCGGACGACGCCGATCTCGGAGCCCGCGTTGAAGGTCAGGGCGGCCCCGATCATCGGGTCGAGGTTCTTCCCGCTCAGGACGATCCGGAGCTTGGCGTTGTCGCCGTGGCCGAGCCTCCTGGTGTTCGGGCTCGCCCCGGGTTGGCTGTAGCCGTCGATCTCCGTCGCCCCGGTGATATCCGGCAGATAGTCGGAGGGGGCGATCCGGTGGACGCCCTTGCCCGGGATCCCGAAACGAATGACGTCGGCGTCGGTGCCGGGGTAGGCGTTCGCCTGCTGGATCGCCGCCCGCAGGGTGCACTGCTCGCCGCCGGTGCCGAGATCGGTGTCGCAGACCGAATCCCCGGTGTTGGCGTCGGGCTCGTCAGAGGTCAGGTTGACCGTGACGATCACGTTGTCGGTCCCGGCGCTGACGCCGGCGGGCCTCACGATCGCGATAACGCAGCCGGCCAGCAGGGTGAGGGCCAGCACACCCCTGCTCCACGCATGTCCGGCATGAGGTGCCGTGCGGCGATCATACCCCGGGTTCCCTGCAACGGCGGTAGATTCACGTCGCATTGATCAGCGGCTGGATAGAGGGGCGAAGGCTTCCTCTCGTGGGGTGGGTGGCCGTCGTGGCGCTGGTCTACTTCGGCTCGGCAAAGCTCGGCCTCACTCTGGCCTTCGCTACACCCAGCGTGACAGCCGTCTGGCCGCCGACAGGAATTGCCCTCGCGGCCCTCGTCCTCGGTGGTCGTCGCTTGTGGCCGGGCGTCGCGCTCGGCGCGTTTCTCGCCAACGTCACGACGGACGTTCCACTCGCAACTGCACTCGGGATCACGATCGGTAACACGCTCGAGGCCCTGGTTGGGGCATCGCTCTTGCGGATGGCCGGATTCCGCCCGGACCTCAGGCGCTTGCGGGACATCTTGGCGCTGCTCGTTCTGGGCGGGGCGCTCAGCACGCTCGTTGCCGCCACGATCGGCATCGCGAGCCTGGCCCTTGGGGATGCGCTGCCTGACGATGCGCTGTCCGCATGGCGCGTGTGGTGGCTCGGGGATATGGGGGGCGATCTACTCGTTGCCTCCCTCCTGATGATCGCGGTCACGCACTGGCCCTATCGTGAGGCGCCCGGGCGGCTGGCGGAGGCCCTGGTCCTTGCCTGTGGGCTGGTTGCGGTGGCGCTGGTCGTCTTCAGCCATTCGGCCGGTACGGCTTACCTGACGTTTCCCTTCCTCGCATGGGCAGCACTTCGGTTCTTCCAGCCAGGGGCGATCGCGGCGGCCTTTGTCGTGGGGACGCTGGCGGTTGCCTTCACGGCGCACGGCTCGGGGCAGTTCGTGCAGCCCTCGGAGGACGACAGCCTGCTGCTTGCGCAGACGTTCGCCGCCGTGAGCGGGCTCAGTGCCCTGCTCCTCGCGACCGTGATGGGACAGCGCACCCGAGCCGAGCGGAGGGCGATAGAGACTGCCTCCGCCCTTCAGGGCGAATTGCTTCCAGCGACGCTTCCTGAGATATCGGGGATGCAGACGGCGGCGTGGTACCGCCCGGGCATGCGCGAGCAGGAAGCCGGCGGCGACTTCTATGACGTCTTCGAGGACGGAGGGGGAGCTTGGATAGCCGTCATTGGTGATGCCTGCGGAAAAGGGCCGGAAGCCGCGTCGCTCACCGCCCTCGCTCGCCATACGGTGCGAGCCTCTGCCAATCGGCCGAGCGAGCCCAGCGTCGCACTCGAACTGCTCAACAAGGCAATACTCGAACAGAGGACCGATCGGCGCTTCATGACCGTGGCCATGGCGCGAGTGACCGCCGACGGCGAGAACGCCTTCGTCACCGTGAGCAACGGCGGGCACCCGACGCCGCTCCTCGTGCGTGCCGGTGGCGAGGTCGAGGAGGTGGGAGCATCCGGAACGTTGCTGGGGATATATCCCGATCCACGACTGACCGACCACCGCGCGACCATGGGGACCGGCGACGCTCTCGTGCTCTTCACGGATGGTTTGAGCGAGAGCCGAGATCCCTCGGATGACGCGGTCGGCCGTATCCGGACGACGCTGGAGGCGAACGCTGGGGCCTCAGCGACCGAGATCGTGATGTCCTTGCAGAAGGAGGCCGAGAGGCGCGACGGCGCCCTCAAAGACGACGTCGCGATCCTTGTCCTGGCGCAAATCTCGAAGACGAGCGAGCCTTCAGCCCACTCAATCACGCTTGACCTGCCGCCGATCCCGGAAAGCGCGGCCGCGGCTCGCGCGGCCGTCGCACGCTTCGAGGACCGACTCGATTACGTCGCTTACCACGATCTTCGCCTGCTGGTCAGCGAACTGGTGACCAACAGCGTTCGTCACGCTGGGCTCTCGGCCGAGCAGCCGATTCAGCTGCGCGTGACCCTCGCGGACGAGACCCTCCGCCTGGAGGTGAGCGATCCAGGCCACGGCTTCGAGCCCCGCGCCATCGGACCGGCGGATCGGGCGGGCGGCTGGGGCCTCTACATCGCGGAACAGCTTGCGGATCGGTGGGGCGTTGAGCGCACCGCTGGGCAGACGAGGGTCTGGATCGAGAGGGATCTCAGGCCGTCGGACAGTCCGGCCTAGGCGGGGTCCGCTTCCTTCGGGAACTCGTCGATGAGCTCGAGCCGCCGGTCCACGTCCGTCATCGCCATGACCCGCTCGACCGCCTCAGACCCGCGCACGACGAGAAAACGCCATCCCTCTGAGCTCGCCAGATGCTCCGCCGTCAAGATCGCGCGGAGCCCGGAGGAATCCATGAATGTGACGCCGCGCAGGTCCACCACCAGCGTCATCGCTCCGTCGGATTCGTCACCCCTGAGCTTCCCCTCGAAGGACTCCACGCCAGCCAGATCGAACTCACCGCTCAAGCGAAGCAGGCGGGTCCGGCCCGTTTGCGAGACGGAGATATCCAGGCGCCCCGATTGCTCGCTGCGCTCCACCTCCGAGAGGGTATGCGATCCGGTTCCCGCCGACTAAGACTTCACTGCCACCAGCGAGACGCTCTCGACCCCGTACGTCGCGCAGGCGTCCTGCGCGCGATCGGAGACGAAGTCGTAGTCGTTCTCTCGTATCTCCCGGACCCGCAACCCGGCCGCCTCGATCGCCTCCACGTAGCTTTGGCGCGGGATTGCCCCGGCGACGCACGCCGCCCACAGGTCGACGTTGCGACGCGTCCGCTCCTTGAGCGCCCGGGCGCTGACGATGTCGGCGACTGCGAACCGCCCCCCGGGCCGGAGCACTCGCGCCGCCTCTTCGAAGACGACGTTCTTCACGAGCGACAGGTTGATGACGCCGTTCGAGGTGACGACGTCGAAGCTCCCGTCGTCGAAGGGAAGCTTCTCGATCCGCGCTTGCTCGAACTCGACCTGAGCGAATCCATTCTCGTCGCGTAAGCGCCTTGCCTTGGAGACCTGCTCGTCAGTGAAGTCCACGCCGACCACGCGGCCATTGTCGCCGACCAGGATCGCGGCGCAGAAGACGTCGGTTCCCGATCCCGACCCGAGGTCGAGCACCTCCTCACCATGCTCGAGGCGGGCGAGGTCGAGGTGATGGCCCACGCCGGCGAAAGACGCCAGCGCTTCGGCCGGTACCTGGTCGAGTATCGAGGGGGAGTAACCGAGGCGCTCGGCGAGCGGCCTGCCGATTGCGAAATGTAGCTCGGCGTCTTCCTCGCGCGCGACCGAGCGATACATGTCCTTGACCGCCGTCTCCAGCCGGTCCGCGTCCACCAGCCCTCGTGCATCGGCCTGGGGCAGATTCTCTGCGCGGGCGATCTCCTCGGCCGGCGTTATTCTCGAGTCCATCGGCCCTCCCTGAAGGGATAGTACGGATGTCGGAAGAGAGCATGATCGAGTTGGTCCAGGAGGCGCTCCGTGCGCGGGGGGTCGACGACGAGGTTGTGGCCGTTGGTGAGTTCAATCCGCGCGGCCACACCGGTGGACTGTTCGTCGGTGGACTGGCTGGAGGGGAGGCCGGAGGGAGCGTCGGTCGCGTCGCCGAGGACGTTGGCCTGGCCGCCGGCTCGCTCGCCGGAATGCATGCGGCCGACGCCGCGTCGGGTCTACCGGGCTGGATGCTCGTCGCCGTGACGGGAACGACCGTCTACGGGTTCGCCGGGCGGCGCAACGCCGTGAAAGACCTGATCTTCGAGGTGCCCCGAGCGGGGCTGACCGCGAAAGTCCACGGGCGGGTGAACGTCCGCGTGCTCGAGCTGATTCACGAGGACAGCGGTTCGAAACTCGAGCTCGAAGGCAATCGGCTTCCGGTGACCCACTCCAGGGACGTGATCGACGCGCTCACCGCCTGAGCGGGCGGAACTGCGACATGCGCTCGGAGCCCCCGGCCAAGGAGCGCTTCAGAGTCGGCTAGCCAGGCGTCCGGCGAGCAGCTCCCGGGCGGCGCGCTTGCCGCTACGCAGCGCGCCCTCCATGAGGCCGTGCCAATCGCCCGCGGTGTGCTCGCCCGCGAAGTGGAGCGGCCCGATCGGCTTCGCGAGCTCGGCGTCGCGGAGGGGTGAGGAGAGGCTGCGGGCGGAGTAGGAGCCGCGGACCCAGGGATCGTCATGCCAGGTGGAGAGCAGGGCGGTAGCGGGATCAAGCTCCAGCTCAGGGCGCAGCGAGGCCAGCGCCTCGATCCATCCGGTGGCTTCGGGTGAGCCGGCCAGCGCCTCGACCGCCGGGCCCGTCCCCGCGTATCCCGCCACGAAGGGCGCCGGCTCGCCGCTCGCGTCGAGCTGCGTGTAGGACCAGAAGCGCTCGCGCACCGACATGATCGCGCTCGGCGGACTCGGTGCTCGAAGCGCGACGAACAGCTTCGCGTTCTGTCCGTAGCGGACCGAGGCGAGGGCGTCGGCGGTCGGACCCTGGAGCTTCGGCTCGAATGCGATCTCGGACAGTGGCGCGGCCGGAACGGAGATGACCGCCGCATCGGCGTCGAGCTCACCCGCGTCGGTGACGACCGTGACCGCCTGATCGCTCCACCTCACGCGGCGCACCGGGGAGGACAGATGGACCGCGCTCCCGAGCTCATGCGCGAGCGCTCGAGCGATTCCGGCGTTCCCCCCGGCAACGGTGAAGCTGTCGAAGTCGCCGAACGTGGCCGCTCCCTCGGTGAGTACCTCGGCGCGCAGATCAGCGGCGGGATACCCCATCGAGACCTCGATCCGGGCACGGATCAGCGCCGCCAAGCGTCGCTCGTGGCTGAGGCCGTCGATTGCATCGACGACCGTCACCGCGCCCGGCGCAAACTCGCCTGCGGCGATCCGGTCGAACGCGGCCTCGAGTTGGGCGTCGTCGACCGCCTCGTCGCCCCGTGCCTTCCGGCGGCCATACGGGGTTCCCTTTCGGACAAGCGGCAGCGCGAAGCGCGCCGCCAGCGCCTCGACCGTGGTGTTCCCGGGCAGGATGAACTCGGCACCCCGCTCGACCACCCCGCCCGCGAACGGCACCGACCAGACCCGGCCGCCGACCCTGTCGCGCGCCTCGAGCACCGTCACCTCGATCCCGGCGGCACGCAACTCGTCTGCCGCCGCCAGGCCGGCGAATCCTGCGCCGACGACCACGACCCTCGTCATCGACCTACATTCAGCCAGATCGAGGGATGCGAGGCGGCGTCGCCGTCAGCCGCGGCAGACGGCGAATGCCGTTATGGCCAGCGGAACGCCCGCCTGATTGTTCACGTGCGTCGTCCAGACGTCGTCGGGGCGTGACCCGGCGCCGCCATCGGAGTACGGCTGCGACTGGGCGATCTCGGCAGGTGGTGGTGGAAGTCTCCGTGGTCCCGCCGCCCGAGACCACGCGTGCCCCGAGGGGCACACGGCCGTCGCCCAGCCCTGGCTGAAGCCCGCAGCAGAGGAGTCGGCGAGGCGCCGAGCCGTTTGCAGTGCGGGCCATCCTCACGATTCGCCGTGGAGCCGTCAAGCAACGAGCAAGGGGGGCGGCGCCGCCCTCGGACGGCGCCGCCGACAGAAAGGCAGGTTTGCTCAGCCGGCCATCGCGTCCTGGCGCCGGCTACGCCTCGTGATCGCGACCGCGCTGCCGCCGAGGCCGAGCAGCGCCAGCATCCCGGCCGCCCCGACTCCGGCGTCGCCCCAGTCGAAGCCACTCGATGGTGCAGTCAGGGTGGGGTGGATCGCGACGACGCGTGGCGCCTCGGAGCCGTTGCTCGGCCCCAGGCCGGCGTTGATCCCGGCGGGGAGGTGGAGACCGTTCGACGAACCCCCCTCGATCGGAACGGCGCCCGCACTGGGCACAGCGATCGCGGCGGTGGCGAAAACGGCGGCAAGCACTGCCCTTCTGGTGTTCTTGGTGGACATGGGGCCCTCCTCGGTGGTTGGTGTTGGCATACCGCCAAGCCTGCGCCTATCCGAGCCCGCCCGCATCGGGAACCCTCCCTATCTTTGGCCGGATCGCCGCCTATTTTGGGCCGGTGATTCCAAGCCTGACGGCCTCGGCGCCGGCCTCGCCGCGCGTATTCACGTTGAGCTTTCGCAGGATCGCCGAGACGTGGTGGCCGACAGTCTTCTCGGAGACGAAGAGGCGCTCGGCGATGTCGGCGTTTCGAAGCCCTTCCGCGACCAGCGCCAGCACCTCGAGCTCGCGAGCGGTCAGGCCGGCGGGGTTGTCCCTTGTGCTCCGCCGTGGGCCCCGCGGCAGGCCCCGCGCCCCCCGCTCGCGAAGCCGGCGGGCGACGATCGCCGCTGCCGGTGCGGCACCGAGCCGCTGGAGATCGTCGAGCGCTCGGCGGAGGGCGTCTTCGTCCTCGGTCCCGGCGAGGGCAAGCGCCGCGTCATACGGACAACCGAGGTCCTTCCAGAGATCCGCCGCCTGCTGGTGGTCTCCGTCGAGCTCGGCCGCGTAGGGCTCGGCGACCTCGGCTTCGATCTCCTCTTCGATCCCGGCGCGGCGGCGCCAGACGGCGACCTCGCCGAGCTCCCACGCCCCGAGCCGTCCGATTCCGAGCTCGAGTGTGTCGTTGGTGGCGTCGATCGAGCCGTCATGGCGCCCCTCGAGCCAGGCTGCCTCCGCTCTCGCGGCCGCAACTGGACCGATCTGCTGGAGCTCGCCGGTCGGTCGGGCCTCGGAGAGCGCAGCGTTCAAGAGCTGCCAAGCGCCCGGATCGCCGCGGCGTGCGAGGACCAATCCCTCCGTCGCTCCGGCCGACACCCGGGGCATCGGCGCGGAGCCCCGGCTGGCCAGCACCTCAGCCGCCGACTCACCGGCCTCGGCCCATTGCCCTCGCTCCAGCTCCCTGCGGGCACGACAGGCGAGCAGCGAGAGACGCCAGTAGTCGAGCCCGCGTTCACTGCAGTACTCCAGTCCGGAGTCGAGATGCCGGTCGGCGGGCGCGAACCATCGCATCCGACCCGAGAGCCACACGAGGTTGAGGACGGCTCGCCCGGCTTCGTCCTCGATGTCTGCCCTCCGCGCGAGCTCGAGACTCTGCTCGAGCTTTCCGGCACCCTCTGCGCGGTCCTCGCGAAACTCCGCCGCCCCAACGGTCGTGAGCGCATAGACGCGGATCTCGGTGTCATCCAGGCGTTCGGCAAGCTCGAGCGCACGGGTTCCCCACTCGATGGCGGCCTCTGTGTCCTCCCAATTCGTGCACCGTTGCGCGAGCGTGGCATATGCCCTCGCCAGCTCGCGGCTGGGTCCCAGCGGCTCGAGGATTCCCACCGCCTCACGGCAGGCCTCGACTGCCTCTCGGGTCCGGCCGCCGAAGCCGAGCATCCGGCCCAGCGACCGAAGGGCGTCGCCCTCCTTGCTCGCATCGCCGAGCTCCCGGCGCAGAGCCACCGCCTGCTCCTGGGCCTCGATTGCCGCATCGAGCTGGTCGCCCAAATAGCACTCGTAGCCCTGGCTCTCGAGCAGCGCGGCCTGCTGCTCGGGCGGCAACCCGGCCGCGAAGCGGAGCGCTCGCGCGTACTGCGCCGCCGCCTCGCGGTGTGCACCAAGCGCGGCGGCGCGGCGGGCCGCCAGCGGCGCAAATCGCAGGGCCATCGCGTCGTCGCCTGCGGCGTCAGCGTGATGGGCGACGCGGGCCGGTTCGATTGCGGCGCGCGCCGAGAGCGTCTCGCCTGCCCGGCGGTTGAGCGAGACACGGCGGTTCGGCGGGAGCTCGTTTGCCACGGCAAGCCGCGCCAGCTCGTGCCTGAAAGTGACGGCATGCTCGCCCGAGAGCACCATCCCCGATGCCAGGCATTCCTCCAGCCGATCCAGCTCCGCCGGGGCGAGCGCCTCGAGCAGCCAGACCTCGGCCTGCGGCGTCGCGACGGCGATCGCCTCGAGCAGGCGCCTCGCGGGCTCCGAGACGCGAGCCATTCGTGCCAGCACCGCGTCGCGAACGGTCGGCGGGACCGCCACGGTTCCGGCTGCGAGGGCTTCGGTGACGAAGAACGGGTTGCCATTGGTCTGGCGGTAGAGCGCGTCGGGGTCCATCTCGTGGGCTGCGGCAAGCTGGTGGACGGCGTCGGACGAAAGCGGTGGGACGTCGAGCCGCGCCACGCTGCCGGCCGTCGTCAGCTCGCCGAGAACAAGCGCGAGCGGATGTGCCCGGTCGAGCTCGTCGTCGCGAAAACTGGCGAGGACGAGCGCAGGAACCGACTCGACCTTTCGCGCCAGAAGCCGCAGGACGTCGAGTGTCGCCTCATCGGCCCAGTGAAGGTCGTCGAGCACGAGGACGGTTGCACGACCGCCGGAGAGGTCCCGGATCAGGGCGGCGGTGATCTCGTGTGGCCTCGCGCCGCCGGAGACGAGCTCCTCGAGCTCTCCCCCGGTGACCTCGGCAACGTCGAAGAACGGGCCGAGCGGGCCCGGAGTGAGCAGCGGCTCGCAGGCGCCCCAGAGAACTCGCACGGACTCGCCCGTTCCCCGGCAGAACTCGCGCAGCAACGTGGTCTTGCCGATCCCTGCCTCGCCGCCGACGAGTACGAGACGTCCGCTCGACTCGGCTTTCGTCGCCGCCAGCCAGTCGGCGAGGGCCGAGAGCTCGTTCGATCGCTCTAGAAGCTCGCCGGCGTCCGAGGAGCTCGGGCCTCCGTGCGACATCCCGCAGGCAAGTATCGCGGGTGCGGGCCGTGCGGCCGCCCCCACCTAACCCGCGACACGTGTTACAAACCGGCTGTGAGGAGGGTCGCGCTCCCGGGGCTTGCGGCGGCGGTCGTGGCGCTGGCGCCGGCGGCGGCGCATGCGGCGACGATCACCGTCGACACGACGGCGCTGGACACGACCGAGAACGCGAACTGCACGCTGTACGAGGCCGCCGAGGCGGCGTCCACCAATGCGGCGGTCGATGACTGCACGGCTGGGGAGCTCGGAGCGGACACGATCCAGATTTCGGTGACGGGTCCACCCCCGATCACCCTGAACAACGGCGCGATCGGCGTTCCGTCCGGAGAGCCGCTGGAGATCGACGGGCCGAGCTCGGATCCGTTCGATCTCTTCGTCCAGGCGGGATCGGCCCCGCGCATCTTCGACGCGGACGCCAACCTGACCGTTCAGAACCTGACGCTCGAGGGCGTCAATGCAGCGAGCCAGGATGGCGGCGCGATCCGGGGGACGGCCGCCGTCACGCTGACGAACATGGTCGTCGAGGGCAACCACATCAGCGTCAGTGGGCACGGCGCCTGCGTTGACGCGCCCACGATCCTCGTCTCGGGCTCCGACTTCTTCTCGAACAGCGCTCAGGGCGACGGCGGGTGCCTGCGCGGGGGCACCATCACGGTTTCGAACTCCATGTTCACCGGGAACTCGAGCGGCGCTTCCGGCGGGGCGATCGTCTCGACGGCTTCTACCGTCATCACGAACTCCAAGTTCGGCGGCACGAGTACGGGGGACGGCAACACGGCAAGCGGAGGCGGCGGCGCCATCGCGCTCGGCACCGGCAACCTGAGCGTCTCGGGTTCGACCTTCCAGGCCAACAAGTCGAACTCGGCGATTACGAGCGGCGGGGCAGTCCACTCCAGCTCGAGCGGCACTGTGACGATCGCCGACTCCACGTTCGGCGGCATCGCGCTGAACCACGGCAACCAGGCTCCGGCGGGCGGAGCGCTGGCCATCGACGCGGGGACCCTGAACGCGAGCGGCTCCACCTTCTTCAGCAATCAGGCCACGGCCGCCAATGGAGTGGGCGGCGCCGTCGCGTTCACCGGCGCGGGCGGTGGCTCGATCATCAACAGCAGCTTCATGCAGAACCTGGCGCAGGGAGGTGGCGCCTCGATCGACCTCTCGACTTCAGGCGCCGTAACCCTCCGGCACGACACGATGCGACTCAACGGCTCGCCCATCGCCGACATCGCGAAGGATCCCAGTGGGAGCCTGACCCTGGCGAGCTCGATCGTTGCGTCGCCCAGCGGTGGCACGGAATGCGCTGGCACTCCGCCAACGGATGGGGGCTTCAACGACATCTTCCCGGCGGCGACCGCGGGCTCCTGCCCGACGACGGGCAGCAACGTGACCGGCGACCCGGACCTCCAACCGCTCACTGCGAACGGCGGCCCGACTGACACGATGATGCTCGGGCCCGCAAGCGCGGCGCTGGACGCGATCCCGCTCGCCCAGTGCGACGTCGGCGGCGACCAGCGCGGGGTCGATCGGCCGGTGGGCGGCAGCTGCGACATCGGTGCCGTCGAAGACGACTACTTAGCGGATGGCCTGATCGCGAAGGGAACGACGTTCGCGGGCGACGACATCTACAACGACGACGGAACGGGCCAGACGAAGTCGGCCAGGGCGAAGCCCGGCCATTCGGCGCGATTCGTGTCTCAGGCGCAGAACGACGCCTCGCTCTCCGCCGATGGTCTCCGGGTCGGCGGAAAGGACGGCAACAAGCGGTTCAGGGTCACCTACAGGAGCGGGGGCGACAACGTCACCTCTGAGGTGACCGGCAGCGGCTACGACATCGAACCACTCGCCGCGGGTGACTCGCGCTCTGTGATCGTCAAGGTGAAGGTCCTGAAGGGGACCGCGGCGGGCCGGCACATCCGCCTACCGATCACGGTGAGCTCGGCAAGCCTGCCGGTACGCTCCGACACGGTCGTGGCAGACGTCACGGCGAAGTAGCGCGCAACCAGCCGGAACCCCACCAACCTCCGCGCCAGGATAGGGTCGGCGAGCCGCCATGAACCTCGGCTGGGCCGTCCTCATAATCATCGCCTCGAGCGGCCTTGTGGTGGGGGCCATGCTGGCGGTCCGGCGGAGGGCGCCGGATGGGAGCTACTTCGCCGACGGCGACCGAGCGGCCGGCGCGTTCGGCGTCCTCGCCACAGGATTCTCGGTGCTGCTGGGCCTGATCATCTTCCTCGCCTTCACCAGCTACGACGATTCCCGCCGCGGCGCGGAGGCCGAGTCCGTGGCGGTGGGCCAGCAGTTCGAGACAGCACAGTTCTTCCCGGCAGCCGCCCGGGGAGCACTCGGCGACGAGCTTGTCTGTTACGCCCGATCGATCGTCCATCAGGAGTGGCCGCGCCTCGAGTCCGGCGGGTCGGAGGATTTGGCAACCCGTGGGCCGTGGCGATGTTCAGGACCCTGAAGACCGTCGACCCGAAGACGGCGGCGCAGCAATCGGCCTACGACCACTGGCTGGACCGGACCGCGGATCGCGAGGACGCCCGCAGCGACCGGATCCACAGCGCCGCCGGCGTGATCCCGGGGCCGCTTTGGGTGGTCCTGCTCTTCATCGCCGTCGTCATCTTCGTTTACATGCTCTTCTTCGCCGACAGCGGCGAGCGCGCCGCCAGTCAGGCGATGCTGGTCGGCTCGGTCGCGGCTGCGATCGCGGCAATGCTGCTGTTGATCCAGTTCCTCAACGACCCCTATCGCGATGGGCCCGGCGGCCTCCAGCCGGTAGCGATGGAGCGAACGCTTCGGATCCTCGACCAGGAGCGGAGCGTGAGCGGGCAGACCGGCCCGCTCCCGTGCGACCGGAACGGCAATCGGACCTCCGAACAGGGCGCATGAACGACTCCGCCACCGATCCGAGCCCCCGCTCCCGGACCCATCTCCGCGTCGACGTCGTTGCGACTGTGCTCCTCTCGATTGCGACGCTGGCGACGGCCTGGGCCGGCTATCAGGCGTCGCGGTGGCACAGCGAGCAGGCCCTGGCGCAGACGGCGGCGACGAAGAACCGGATCGAGTCGACGAAGTCGGCTGACGCGGCGAATCGAGAGGCCCAGGTCGACGTCTCCCTGTTCTTCCAGTGGGTCAATGCCCGGGCCGACGGCGACGCCGAGCTCTCCGATTTCTACCGCGCTCGCTTCACCGACAGGTTCAAGCCCTTCTTCCGGATGTGGATCGCGTCCAAGCCGTTCACGAATCCGAAGGCGCTGCCCACGCCGTTCGCGATCCCGCGCTACGCGAGCTCGGTGACGCAGGAGGCTGAATCTCTGGAGGCTCAGGCGGACAGTGATTCAGCCGATGCCGCGGAGGACATCGAGCACGCCGACGAGTACGTGCTCGCGGTGGTCCTGTTCGCGGCGTGCCTCTTCTTCGCAGGCCTGAGCACGAGACTGCCCACGCTTCGGGGTCAAGCCGTTGTCCTGAGCCTGGGTTGTCTTCTGTTCGTGGGCACCGTGATCTGGGTGGCCACGCTCCCCGCCACCGTGTCGATCTGAGTGGCGCGAATCGCCGGCAGGCCAGGCCATATGGTCTTGGGGTGGGCGAGACTCAGTACTACTGCGCGGCGTCCCTAGACGGCTACATCGCCGATGCCGACGATGGGATCGACTGGCTGACGGGGTACGAGGGGACCTTCGAGGGCGGGGGCGCCGAGTCCGGGCCGATGGCCGATGGCGGTTCCTACGGGCGCTTCTACGAGGGCGTCGGGGCGCTCATCAGCGGCTCGACGACTTACGAGTTCGTGCTGGGACACATCGGTGAAGGCGCCGAGTGGCCGTACAAGGGTAAGCCGTGCTGGGTGCTCAGCTCGCGTGACCTGCCGGTGCCCCAGGGGGAGGGCGTGGACGTACGGATCGTCGAGGCCGCGGTCGCGGACATCTACGACGAGATGATGGAGGCGGCCGGGGAGCGAGCGCTCTGGGTGGTCGGCGGTGGCAACGTGGCCTCGCAATTCGCTGACGCGGGCCTGCTGGACGAGGTGATCGTGACCGTTGTGCCGGTCGTGCTTGGTGACGGCAAGCCCCTCTTCGACCATGCGCTCGAGGGCGGCCCCATGCAACTGCTGGGAACGCGGGCGTTCGGGAACGGCATGGTGGAGCTCCGTTACGAGGTCAAGCGCGGACGGTAGACCGTGCGACTAGGCCCGGCCGGCCTCGGGCACGCGATCCGGCGCGGCCTGCTCGCGCTGCGGCCGGAGCATGATCACCGCGGCGACGGCGCCGACGAGGCAGAAGAGCGCGCCGACCTTGAACTGGAGCGCGAAGCCATCGGTGAGCGCGGTCGAGGCAGAGGCTCCGGAGGCCACCTCCGCATGCGTGTGGGACGCCGCGATCGTGCTCAACACCGCCAGGCCGAGGGCTGCGCCGACGAATCGCGAGGTGTTGAGAACCCCGGAGGCCAGGCCGCTCGCGGCCGCTGGAACCCCCTGGACCGCGACGATCGTCGCCGGCACCAGCGCCAGCCCCAGGCCGAGTGCGCCCAGGACTCCGCCGGGAAGGACCTGCGCCACGTAGGTGCCACCGGGATGGACGCCGGTGAGGAGCGCCTCACCCGCCGTCGCGAACAGCATCCCGCCGGCAAGCACGGCGCGGGCGCCGAAGCGACGCGCCAGCCGCGGCGCGAGCGTCGCCCCGGTCCCCACGGCGGCGGTCATCGGCACGAAGGCGAGGCCGGTCTCGAGCGCGGTGTAGTGGAGCGTCCCCTGCATGTAGAGCGACTGGACGAACCAGAACGCGAAGATCGCGGCGTAGAGCAGGAAGATCACGGTGTTGGCCGCCCTCAGGGTCCGCATGCGAAAGACTCCGAGCGGCATCAACGGCTCCCGTGCCACGACGCCCTCGTAGACGGCGAACGCGACGAGGAGGACGGCGCCGGCGGCGAGTGGCGCCAGCACGCCGGCAGAGCCCCAGCCGAGCCGGTCAGTCGTGACGATCCCATACGTCAGCGCGGTCATACCGAGGGTGACGAGGACGGCACCCGGCCAGTCGAAGTGGCGGTTCTCCACCTTGCCTCGGGCCTCGGGAACGAGGCTGCTCGAGAAGAGCACGACCGCGAGGCCGATCGGCACGTTGATCAGGAAGATCGCCGGCCAGTCGAATGCCTCGGTCAGCACGCCGCCGAGCAGGACTCCGGAGGTGGCGCCGATCGCGCCGACCGCGCCCCAGACGCCTAGTGCCCGGTTGCGGGGTGCGCCCTCGTCGAACGACGTGGTGATGATCGCCAGCGTGGCCGGCGAGATGATTGCGCCGCCGATTCCCTGAATCGCCCTGGCGGCCAGCAGGAGGCCCGACGAGGGCGCGACCGCACAGAGGAGCGAGGCGCCGGAGAAGAGCAGGGTGCCGGCGAAGAACATGCGGCGCCGCCCGAAGAGGTCGGCCGCCCGGCCGCCGAGGAGCAGGAAGCCGGCGAAGGTGAGCGTGTAGGCGTTGAGGACCCACTGCAGGCCGTTTGTGGAGAAGCCGAGCGAATCCTTGATCGACGGGAGCGCCACGTTGACGATCGACACGTCGAGGATCACCATGAACTGGCCCAGGCAGACCACGAGGAGCAGCGCGTTGGAATTGCGCTGCATCGCCGCCTTGGTGGCGATCACCGGGTTCACCGGCGGATCGCCTCCAGGATGTAGGCCGCCTCGACCACCGCCGCAAGCTGCGACGCGCGCGGGCTGGGGGAGGCGACGGGAGCGGTTTCAGTGCTCTTCAAATCGGGCATCTAAGGGTCCTCCGGGGCGCTGTTTCGATAGTACGACGAGCATCGTACCAAAAGTTTGATGACCGTCGTATAATCATCGGCGTGGACCTGACAACGCCTCTTCATCACCCCGACGCGGACGCGATCCAGCTGCGTGCGGTGCTCCATGCGCTGAGCGACCCCCAGCGCCTTCACATCGTCCGCGAGCTCGCCGCCGACATCGCTCCGCGCCCATGCGGCACGCTCCAACTCGACGTGACGAAGTCGACGATGACCCACCACTTCCGGGTCCTCCGCGAAGCGGGACTCATCCGCCAGGAGCGAGTCGGCACAACGAAGCTCACGTCGCTGCGCCGGGACGACCTCGAGAGCCGCTTCCCGGGCCTCCTCGACGCAGTGCTCGCGTCCGCCCCGGTCTCTGCGTAGAGATGCAGATGGGATTTCCCGGGGAGTCGGAGGAGTACCGCGCCGCGCGCGATCGGCTGCTGGCCGATGAGGTCGAGCTGCGGCGATCGATGGAGGCAGTGGCCGCATCGAGGCGCGAGCTGCCAACCGGCGGCGAGATTCCGGAGGACTATGTCTTCCAGGGCATCGACGCCGACGGCCAGCCCGGGGATCTGCGGTTCTCGCAGCTCTTTGCGCCCGGGAAGGACTCGCTTGCCATCTACAGCTTCATGTTCCCCCGCGATCCGGCCGACGAGAGCCCGGGACCGGTGAGCGGGCGGACGGCCGAGCTGCCGCTGAAGGAGGGACCCTGTCCCTCGTGCGTAGCGCTCCTCGATCAGCTCGATGGAATGGTCGAGCACGCGGAGCAGCACCTGAACTTCGCGGTCGTGGCCAAGGCGCCGCTGGAGCTCGTGCTCACCTTCGCCGGCGAGCGTGGCTGGCGGCGCCTGCGGCTGCTCTCTTCGGGTGAGAACTCCTACAACCGCGACTACCTTGCCGAGACAGACGAAGGCGTCCAGCGGCCGCTGCTGAACGTGTTCCACCGCGACGGCACCGTGATCCGGCACTTCTGGGGCTCGGAGCTCTTCTATGCACCGACGGATGCCGGGCAGGATCCTCGCCACGTCGGCACGCTCGAGCCGCTGTGGAACCTCTTCGACCTCACACTCGAGGGCCGTCCGGCCGACTGGCATGAACAGTTCAGCTATCCGGAGAGCTGATCGAGCGCACGCTCGAGGTCCGACCACAGATCATCTGCGCTCTCGAGCCCGACGCTGAGGCGGATCAGGGTCGGCGGGGTGCCGGCAGCCGCATCGCCCGGATAGCGCGCGCGTCGCTCCAGCATGGTCTCGACACCGCCGAGGCTGGTCGCGTGAGTGATCAAGCGCACCGCGTCGCAGACGCGCTCTGCGGCGGCGGCGTCCCCCACGGTCTCGAACGCGAGCATCGCGCCGAACCCGCTCATCTGCCGCGCCGCGAGCTCGTGTCCCGGGTGGTCGGGTAGGCCCGGATAGCGGACTCGCGTGACCGCCGGATGCTCCGCGAGGCGTCGCGCGAGCTCGCCCGCGGACCGCTCGGCGCGATCGAGCCGGACGGCGAGCGTGCGAAGGCCGCGCAGCGCCAGGAACGACTCCATCACCCCTGGCACGGCGCCGTCGACGACTCGGCGGCGCCGCAGCTTCCCGAGCAGCTCCTCGTCGCGGCCGACGAGCGCTCCGAGAAGCAGGTCCGAATGTCCGCCGAGGAACTTCGTCGCGCTGTGCAGAACCAGATCGGCGCCGAGCTCCAGCGGGCGCTGGCGCATCGGCGTCGCAAAGGTGTTGTCGACGACCACGAGCGCGCCTTGGGCGTGCGCGATCTCGCTCAGCCTGACGACGTCGGCGACGTCGAGCAGCGGGTTCGTCGGCGTCTCGAGCCACAGCACCGCCGCGCCCTCGCAGGCGGCGGTGACCGCCCCAGTGTCGGACACATCGACCAGATCGAGGGCGAGGCGCCCGGCCTCGGCTCGGTCCTTGGCGAGCTGGTGAATGCCGTGGTAGGCGACGCCGGTCATCACGACCCGCGCCTCGGCGGGCAGCGCCTCGAGCGCCGCGGCCGCGGCGGCGGTGCCTGACGCGTACGCCAGGCATGTGCCGCCCTCGAGCGTGCCGAGCACGTCCTCGAGAGCCGTCCAGGTCGGGTTTCCCTCCCGCGCGTAGACGACCTCGCCGCCGGCGTGGTAGGTGGAGTTGAACGTCACTGACGTGTTCACGGGGCTCCCGGCCCCGCTCGGCCGTCCGCGCGCGATCAGGAGCGACTCCGGCTGCAGCTTCCGGGCCTCCTCGCTCATCCCGGCCTTACAGTCCCAGCGCCGCGACGCCCGGCTCGTCGAAGCCGAGGTGGTGCGCGACCTCGTGGCGCAGGGTCCGCTCGACCTGGCGCGCGAGCAGGTCCGGGTCGGAGCCGAAGTCTCGCTCGAGGGTGTCCTGGAAGATCACGATCCGGTGGGCGGCCCGATCGCGGGCGATGGTCGCCCCGTAGTACTGGCCGTACGCACGGATCTCAGCGCCGCGATTCGAGACGACGACTGGCACGTGGTCGATGACCCTCGTGAACTCGGGCGGCAGGCGGTCGATCGCGTCGGCAACGAGCTGCTCGAACGGAGTCAGCGGTCGTCCCTCGGGCCGCAGGTCGCGCGCGAGCTCCTCGCTGTGCTCGACCAGTGCGTCGAACTCCTCGTGAGTCATCTCCGAGGGTTCGCGCCTGCCTGGAACCTGCCTGCCGGGAATGAACTCGCGCGCCATGGGGACCCATGATCGCACCGGCCGGCTCGCGCTCCGCGTGCCTCCGGTCAGAGCCGCACGGCGAGCAGGCCGGCGGCCAGGAGCGGCACGGCCACCGACAGCGCTCGGAGGGCGCCGTCGAGGGGCGCCGCAATGACCGCGGCGTCCAGATGACGGGTGGTGCCATCTGCCAGCCGCTGCTCACCGGCAACGGATTCCGTCCTGCGGCGCAGCTCGCGCACAGGTGTCGAGAGCCGCCGCTGCGCGACGCTGAGCGTGAAGCAGCCCGCAACCGCACAGGCCGCTGCCACGGCATCGCCGGCGTCGCCCACCTCGAGGGCATTCGACCACCAGCCCGTCAGCGCCGGAAACGCGCCCCAGGCGGCCGCGAACCAGAAGTCGTTGTGGAACCGGCCGCCGAACAGCTCCAGGTTGTAGGCGACGACGGCGAAGCCGCCGGCGACCACGAACGGAATCAGGGTCGCGGAGACCGTGAAGATGCCGACGATCCCGATGCCGATGGCGCCGGCCAGGCCGACCGCGGCCAGGCCTTTGAGCGACCCGTCGGAGAGCTGAGTCCGCAGTGGCCGCCCGTTGAGCTCGTCAAGCGCGTGGGCGCTGATTCCAACGGCCAGGAAGAACGCCGCGAGGGCGGCGAGCAAGCGGTCGGTGTGGATCTCGGGCGCGACTGCCGCGCCGATCGCCACGTAGCTCAGGTGCCAGAGGGTGTAGGGGGGATGGAGGATCGTCGCCAGATCCCGCCACCCTCCGGGCGCCAGGGCGTAGAAGGCAGGGCGGTCAGTCGCCATCGCGGATGCCGTGGATTACGACGCCTGCGCCGAGGCTCATCCGCCGTGCCACGAGCGAACTGATTCCGGCCGCATGCCACAGCTCGAGCTGCCGCTCGAGCGGATACCTCGCATAGAAGCCCTCGATGCTGGGACCGAGGAAGCGGCCGACGTCCCACCACTCTCGTCCCGCCACGCGGCCGAGGACGGGCAGCCCCGCCCGGGTGTAGAGGCGCCAGGGGTAAATCCAGGGCCCTTGTGGAGCGCCGAACTCCAGGCACGCCACACGCCCGCCCGGCTTCACGACGCGCGCGAGCTCGCGCAGGGTCGCGGCCGGGTCGTCGACGTAGCGGAGCAGATAAGTGAAGGTCAGATGGTCGAACTCACCGTCGTCGAACGGAAGCGACTCCGCCTCCCCCTCGATTAGCTCGACCCGCTGAGCCAGCTCCGGGTAGGCGGTCAGCTTCGCCCGCGCCCGGCTGAGCATCGCGCGGCTCTGGTCGAGCCCGACCACTCGGCATCCGTACCGGAGGACCAGCGCCTGGGCGACCAGGCCGGTTCCCGTCGCGACATCCAGCACGCGGTCGTCGGGCGTTGCATCGACCGCCGCCACCATCGCCCGCCGCCAGCGCGGGTCCTGGAGGAAGCTGAGCGCCGCGCCCATCTCGTCGTAGCGGCGCGGAAGCTCCTTGAACAACCCGAGCGCATGCGCCTTGCGCGGCGAGGGCGAGCCCCTGGCGACGGTCCCCATCCGTGCATCTTCCAGCACCGGCGCCGGGCAGCTCGCTTTCCCGATTGATCGGCGTCGGATCGGGCCATCACCTACGTGTGAGCGACCGCCAGGTGACGATCCCTCGGGATCGCCCTTTTGCAGAACTCCGAGAAGCGCTACGACGAGGCCCTCCACCAGAAGATCGACGCGCTGGCCGCCGGCCTGGCCGATCTGATCGAAAGCCAGGATCGCGGCTCAGAGCGAGTCCAACGCCACGTCGAGGAGTTGCGCGCCGCGGTCGGGCTCGAGCGCAAGGGATCGTCCTGATCCCCTCCAACATTCGTCCGGCCAAAGTGACGGCTCCGCCCGCAGGGGTAGGGATAATGGGGAATCAACAGCACGACGCGCACGGATTGCGCGTCGAACGAGGGACCATGCATTAATGGAACGACGAGCCTCCGCGCCCACGACCGCGGAGGGGATTCCGTACGTAGAGATCCTCGAGGCGTCGACTGCGGTCCTGATCGCCTTGATCGGCATCGACGGCCGGATCGCCTACGTGAACGCCGCGTCGCGCTGGCTGCTCGGCTACGAGCCGGAGGAGCTCGTCGGCCTTCCGGCCGACGAGCTGATTCCCGCCGGTCTCGCCGAGGACGCCAACGCGATGTTCCTGCGCGCTCGCGAGGGTCAGACGAGGCTGAAGCAGCGCATCCTGATCCGCCGCGCCGATGGCAGCCACGCCCACCTGCACTGCGATCTGACCCCGATGACCGATGACGATGGCGAGATCACCGGCGTCGTGGCGGCCGCGCACGAGATCGAGGGGGACGGCCGCTCCGCGGTTCCGTCCGGGGCCGACGAGCGCCCGCGTGGCGGCGAGGAGCTGATCGAGCGACTCCCGGCCGTGGTCTACGTAGCCGAACCGGGGGAGCGCGGCCGTTGGCGTTACGTCTCGCCGCAGATCGAGGCGTTCATGGGTTACTCACCCGAGGAGTGGATCGCCGATTCCGGCCTCTGGGCCGATCGCGTTCACCCCGACGACCGCGCCCGCGTCTTCGAGGAGGAGGACCGCGACGTGGCCCGCAGCGCGCCGGTTGCGACCGAGTACCGGCTGGTCACCCGCGACGGCCGCATCGTCTGGGTTCGCGACGAGGCCGTGCTGCGACTCGACGCCGACGGCGTCCGCTACTACGACGGCCTGCTGATCGACATCACCGAGCGCAAGCAGTTCGAGTCCGAGCTCCAGTTCTTCGCCGATCACGATTCCCTCACCGGACTGTGCAATCGGCGGCGGTTCCTGGCAGAGCTCGAGGTGGAGGTGAGGCGACGGCGTCGTGACGACGATCCCGCGACGATCGTGATGCTCGACGTCGACGGGCTCAAGCAGGTGAACGACTCCCTGGGCCATCACGTCGGCGATCAGCTTCTTCGCGCGGCCGCCGACGCGATGACCAAGCGCCTGCGGGAGAGCGACACCGTGGCCAGGATCGGCGGAGATGAGTTCGCGGCTCTGCTCCGCGGCGCAAACCAGGTGCAGGCGGCAGGCATCGCCGGGGAGCTGGTCAACCTGATCTCGGCGCGGGCCGAGGAGCTCGCCCCCGCGCTCGCGGGGATGGGCGCCAGTGCGGGCGTGGCTCAGATCCGCGGTCGGTTCCGCTCGCCCGAGCGCCTGCTCGCGCAGGCCGACGCGGCGATGTACGAGGCCAAGCGCAAGGGTGGCGGCCGGGTCCAGGGCCACCGGCCCGGCTCCGAAGATGCGTAACCTGAAGGCGTGTCGAGCACTCCGACGCTCTTCGAATGGGCCGGCGGGGCAGAGGCCTTCGAGCGCCTGATCAACGCGTTCTACGACCGCGTCGAGAACGACGATCTGCTCTCGCCCTACTTTCCGGGCGGGGTGACCGAGGAGCACCGCAACCACGTCATCGCGTGGTGGTCGGAGGTGTTCGGCGGCCCGCAGCGCTATACGGATGAGCTCGGCGGCTACGAGCAGATGCTGGCCAAGCACGGCGGCCTGGGCATCACGCCCGAGCACCGCTTCCGATTCGCGTCCTTGATGAGCCTCGCCGCGGACGACGCCGGGCTCCCGGCCGACCCCGAGTTCCGGTCCGCCTTCGTCGCCTACGTCGAGTGGGGCACCCGGCTTGCCATGCACAACTCCCAGCCCGGCGCCGAGGTGGCCGAGCACGCGCCCGTGCCGCGGTGGGGGTGGGGCGAGGCGCCTCCGTACCAGCCGTGAGCTGAGCTAGCCCGCGGCTGCCTTTTCGAGGCGCTCGGCGAGCCGGTTCATCCCCCGTTCACTCGCGGCCGCGGCCGCGGCGGTCCAGTCCGTCGGAGAGTCCGGTGGCAGCTCGACGTTGGCGTCCTGGAGCAGCGCGATCTGTTTGAAGGCGAGAAGCTCCTCGCGGCCCTCGGTCAGGGCGCCGCGCAAGCGCGGACTCTGCTCGCGCAGCGCGCCGTCCAGCACCTCTTCCAGCGAGCCGTGGCGGCGGAGCAGGTCGGCGGCGGTCTTCTCGCCGACGCCCTTCGCACCCGGCAGTCCATCCGAGGGATCGCCGCGAAGTGCGATGAAGTCGGGAACGAGCTCGGGCGGGACGCCGTAGCGGCGGCGAACCTCATCCGGGTCGACCTCCTCGGCGCCCCTCGAACCCGTCTTGACGTAGAGGATGGTCACGCTGTCGCTGGCGCACTGGTACATGTCGCGATCGCCGCTCAGGATGAGTGCGCTCCCGCCCGCCTCGACCTCGCGCGATGCGAAGGACCCGAGCAGATCGTCGGCCTCGAGCGAGTCGTGGTGGGCGACGATCCAGCCGAAGGCGCTGAAGAAGTCGTCGGCGTCGGCCCACTGGGGAACCAGCTCCGGTGGCATCTCGGGCCGGGCCGCGTGGTAGTCGGGATAGAGCTCGACGCGATACGTGGCGGCGTCGGGCCCGAAGCAGAGCACGACGGCGCGCGGATCATGGGTCTCAACCTCGCGCAGGATCAGGTTGGCGGCACCGAGAAGTGCGTTCACCGGCTTGCCGTCGGCGCCCTTGATCGACTTCGGCAGGGCATAGAACGCCCGGTAGAGCATCGAGGGCGCATCGACTGCAAGGAGGGGGCCGGCCACGGCGCCACGGTAGCGATCGCCGACGCGTGTCGGCAAAGACGTCTAGGATGGCCGAGTGACCGCTTCCTTCGAAGCGGAGGAAGTCGGGCACGGGATGCAGCGAGCATGAGCGAATCGGCCACCGCAAAGACCACGGCAGCCAGCGGTGGCCCGACCTTCTGGAAAACCGCCCTTGCGCCCTACGCGCGTCCTCACCTCGGTCGGAGCCTGCTCGACCTCGCGACCTCGGTCGTGCCCTATCTCGGCCTGATGGCGCTCATGTTCTGGCTCTACGACATCTCGTACCTGCTCGTCTTGCCCGTCATGTTCCCCGCCGCCGGCTTCCTCGTTCGCACCTACATCGTCTTCCACGATTGCGCGCATGGCTCGTTCTTTCCCTCGAAGCGCGCCAACACGTGGCTCGGCTCGGTTCTCGGCCTTCTGGTGTTCACGCCGTTTCTCCGGTGGCGGCATGAGCACGCGGTCCATCACGCGACGTCGGGTGATCTCGATCGGCGTGGCGTCGGCGACGTCCCGACCTACACGGTCGCCGAATACCGAGCGATGTCGTGGCGGCAGAAGCTCGGCTATCGGCTCTTTCGCAATCCGGTCGTGATGTTCGGGTTCGGACCCCTCTGGGCGATGATCATCTCGCCGCGCTGGGTATCCCGCGATGCGCGGGAGCGCATCCAGCGCAGCGTCTACGCAACGGATGTCGCCCTCGTAGCGCTCATCGTGGCCATGTGCTGGCTGGTGGGCTGGCAGGAATACCTGCTCGTCCAGATCCCCACGGCGCTGCTCGCCGGCTCGGCGGGCATCTGGCTCTTCTACGTCCAACATCAGTTCGAGGACGCCTATTGGCAGAACTCCGACGATTGGAGCTACGCCGACGCGGCCCTCCGCGGAAGCTCCTACCTGAAGCTGCCGAAGATCCTCCAGTTCTTCTCCGGGAACATCGGCTTCCACCACGTGCACCACCTCAGCGCGCGGGTGCCCAACTACAACCTCCAGCGGGCCCACGAGGCCAATCCGATCTTCCACGACGTCCCCACGCTCTCCCTGTGGGAGGGCCTGCGCTGCGTGCGGCTGAAGCTCTGGGACGAGGAGCGCGGCCGGCTCGTCACCTGGGCTGAGGCCGCGACCTCACAGCGGCGCACCGCAAGCGCCTCTCAGTAGAAAGCCGCAACGACTCTGCGGGCGCCCCGCGATGTGGGGCGAGGCTCGGCCCGCCAACCTGTGCCGGTGCGCACGGAGGCGGGAGCGGGGCAGGAGGCGACGCAGGGGATCGCAACGCGATCGCGCCACGCTCCGCGCCGTCTCCTCCTGACGCTGGCGGCTGCCTGCGGCGCGCTCGTCCTGGCTCCTGCCGCCCACGCCGAGGTGACGAGCGTTTTCACCGACGCCATCCCCGGGTCGGGCAGTCCCGCCACTCCGGTGAGCTGTGAGATGCTCGACGGCACCGGGCCGGGCCAGCAGCTGAGCGATGCCGGGGTTCGCTTCTGCGGCACCCTCAACGGCACCCCCGTCCGTACGACGGTGAAGACCTTCGACGGAGTCCCGATCGATGTGAACGTCGCGCTTCCCCCAGAGCCGGAAGAGGGGGACGGCGACTTCCCCGTGGTCATGATGTTCCACGGCTACGCCGGGACCAAGATCGGGCTCGGCTCGATGCGCCGCTGGCTGAACCAGGGCTACGCGACGATGAGCCTCACCACCCGCGGCTTCGGTGAGTCGTGCGGCAACAACGCCTCCCGGAACGCCGACCCAGACGGCTGCGCGAACGGCTACGTCCGGCTCATGGACACGCGGTATGAGGTCCGCGACGCACAGGAGCTCGTCGGCGAGCTCGTCGACGAGGGTGTCGTCGACCCGGGCGCGATCGGCGCGACCGGCGCCTCATACGGCGGCGGCATGTCGATGGCGCTCGCCGCCCTCAAGGACCGCAAGATGCTCACCAACGGCTCGCTCGTTCCGTGGACGAGTCCCGACTCAACCCCACTTCACATCGCCGCCGCGGCTCCGGAGATCCCGTGGACCGACCTCGCATACTCGCTGGTGCCGAACGGAAGCACCTTGGACTACGTCTCCGACGCCCCGTACTTCAGCGGGAACGGTCGGATCGGCGTCGAGAAGCAGGCATGGGTGAACACGCTCTACATCCAGGGGTTCCTGAACGGCTTCTACGCCCCGATCGGCACGCCCGGCGCCGACCTGACCGGGTGGCAGTCGCTCCTCGACACCGGGGGCCCCTACGACGACGACCCCGAGGCGCAGGCGATCATCGACGAGATCACCCAGCACCACTCCTCGTACTACATCGACCATTCCGAGCCGCCGGCTCCCTCGATGATCACGAACGGGTGGACCGACGACCTCTTCCCCGCGATGGAGGCGATCCGCTTCTACAACCGCACGCGAACGGAGTATCCGAACACCCCTCTCGCCCTGAATCTCCTTGACTTCGGCCACCCGCGCAGCCAGAACAAGGCGGCGACGGTGGCTGCCATGGGCGCTGCCGAGAATGCCTGGTTCGACTACTACCTGAAGGGCAACGGCGATCCCCCGCCGAACCAGGTTCAGGCGATGACCCAGACCTGCCCGGTGGGGGCTGCGCCCGGCGGCCCCTACGTCGCCGACACGTACCCCGAGCTCTCAAAGGGCGAGATCCGGTTCAAGAGCGGTCCGCGGCAGACGATCTCCAAGACGGGAACGCAGTACGGGCCCGAGTTCGGGAACACGCCGGCAAACACGCCGCCGCCGCCCCCGGCAACGGCGTGCACTCAGACGGATGGCGCCGACAACCCGAAGACGGTGAACTATCGCCTTGATCCCGCGCCGGCCGGCGGCTACACGCTCATCGGTTCGCCCACGGTGATCGCCGACTTCACCGCGCCGGGCGACAACACCCAGGTCGCCGCCCGCCTCCTCGACGTCGGCCTCGACGGCCAGCAGACGCTCGTCGCCCGCGGGCTCTGGCGACCCGACGTGAGCAGCAAGCCCCACCGGCAGGTCTTCCAGCTCAACCCGAACGCCTACCACTTCGACGAGGGCCACATCGCCAAGCTCGAGCTGCTGCCCGACGACGCGCCCTACGGTCACGCATCGCCCGGCCAGAAGCCGGTCGACGTGTCGGACCTCGAGCTGCGCCTGCCTGTGCGCGAGGTGCCCGGCTCGCTCCACGGACTCGTGAAGGACACTGCCGAGAAGGTTCTGCCGCCCGACTATCACCTCGCGCGTGACTTCGCCGGCGGTCCGCCGGACACGTTCATCCGCAGCGGCCCGCCACGCGTGACGCACAAGCGCAATGTGACCTTCACCTTCGACTCAAGCGACGTCGACTCCACCTTCGACTGCAGCCTGGACGGTGAGGCCTTCACGGCGTGCGACTCGCCTCTGGATCTCAAGGGCCTGTCGCCCGGCAAGCATGTCTTCCGGGCGCGCGCGACCGACGCGGACGACTTGACCGACACGTCGCCGGCGAAGCGGAAGTTCAAGATCCTGCACTGATCGAGCGGCTGGCGTAGGATCTTGCGCCGCAACCGCAGACCGGAGGCCTCGCCGTGTTCCGCCCCAAAGTCCAGATCCTGATGCTGGCCGCCCTCCTCGCCGTGATGGCGGGTTGCGGCGACAGCGACTCGTCCGATTCGAGCACGAGCACCAGCGCGAGCGCCGAGAACTGCACGGCGGCGAAGCTCGACACGCAGACCGCCGGCAAGCTCACGGTGGCCACTGACAAGCCCGCCTACCCGCCCTACTTCGAGGACAACGACCCGACGAACGGCAAGGGCTTCGAGAGCGCCGTCGCGTATGCGATCGCCGACCAACTCGGGTTCTCCAGCTCGGACGTGGAGTGGACGGTGGAGCCGTTCAACGCCTCCTATGCCCCTGGTCCGAAGGACTTCGACTTCGACGTCAATCAGATCTCGATCACGGACAAACGAGCCGAGCAGGTGGACTTCTCGACGCCCTACTACAAGGCCGACCAGGCGGTGGTCGCCCTGAAGGACTCGGATGCCGCGAGCGCGACTTCGCTGGCCGATCTCGCCAGCGCCAAGATCGGCGTTCAGATCGGCACCACGAGCCTCGATGCGGTCAACGCCTCGATCCAGCCGTCGACCGAGCCACAGGTGTTCGACACGTCGAACGATGTGGTGAGCGCGCTCAAGAACGGGCAGGTCGATGCGGTCGTCGTCGACGTCCCAACTGCGTTCTACCTCACCGCCGCTCAAGTGCCGCAGGCCACGACGGTCGGCCAGTTCGCGGCGCCCGGCGGCGACGAGTGGGGCGCGCTTCTCGAGAAGGATTCGCCGCTCACCGCGTGCGTATCGCAGGCCATCGACGAGCTCAAGTCGTCGGGCGAGCTGCCGGCGATCGAGAAGAAGTGGATGAGCGACGCCACCGACGCCCCCGTCCTCAACTAGCCCCGGCGGGGTAGCCGCCGTGGATCGGCGCGCTCAGCGCGCGGAGGCGCGCAGACGCCAGGCGCGGCGCGGAGGAACGATCGCCGCCGTGTCGACGGTGGTCGTCCTGGGTGGGCTCGCGGTGCTCATCCTCACCAGCCCTGGTTGGCCGGAGGTCCGGGACACGTTCTTCAGCTGGAGCGAGTTCAAGTCCTCCTTCCCCGACATCGCCAAGGCCTTCTGGCTCGACATCAGGGTGTTCTGCATCGTCGAAGTGGCGGTGCTGATCCTCGGCCTGGCGGTGGCTCTTGTGCGGACAATCGAGGCGCCGGCGCTCTTCCCTCTGCGCATGCTGGCGGTCGTCTACACCGATGTCTTTCGCGGTATCCCGACGATCCTGCTCGTCTACATGATCGGCTTCGGTGTGCCCGCGCTCGACCTCAGCGGCCTGCCGACCGAACCCGTCATTCTCGGCGGGATCGCGCTGACTTTCTCATACGGCGCCTACGTGAGCGAGGTCTACCGCGCCGGCCTGCGGTCCGTCCATCGCGGCCAGCGTGACGCGGCGCTCGCGATCGGCCTCACCGAGCGCCAGGCTCTTCGCCACGTGATCCTGCCTCAGGCGGTGCGGCGAGTGGGACCACCGCTCCTGAACGACTTCATCGCCCTGCAGAAGGATGTCGCCCTGATCGCGATCATCGGCGTCACCGGGGAGGCCTTCCGCCAGGCGCAGATCATCTCCGGCACCGACTTCAACTACACGCCGATGATCGCCGCAGCGGTGCTCTACCTGGCCGTGACGATCCCGCTGGCGCGGCTGCTCGATCGCTGGGAGAGAGGCAGGGCTCGCTCTTGAGTCCCGCAACCCCAGTGCTCGAGTTCACGGGCGTCACCAAGGCGTTCGGCGAGCGGGAGGTCCTCCACGGCATCGATCTCACCGTGCACGAGCACCAGGCCGTCGCGGTCATCGGCGCCTCGGGTTCGGGCAAGTCGACGCTCCTGCGCTGCGTCGATCTGCTCGACGACATCGACGACGGCGACATCTTTCTGGACGGCGAGGTCATCACCGACCCATCCGTCGATCCGGTCGCCGTCCGCCGTCGCCTGGCTCTCGTCTTCCAGGCCTACAACCTCTTCCCGCACCTGTCGGTACTCGACAACGTCCTTCTGGGCATCGTTCGCGGGCATGGCATGCCGCGCGAGGAGGCGGACCAGGTGGCGCGAAAGCTGCTGGAGCGCTTCGGCCTCGGCGGCCGCGAGCACGACTCTCCCGACCGGCTATCCGGCGGCCAGCAGCAGCGCGTGGCGATCGCGCGGGCCTTCGCCGCGCGGCCGCGGGCCATGCTCCTCGACGAGGTCACCAGCGCACTCGACCCGGAGCTCGTAGGCGACGTGCTGGAGGCCGTGCGTGAGCTGAAGGCCGAGGGCGTGACCATGCTCCTGGCGACGCATGAGATGAACTTCGCCCGCGAGGTGGCCGATGTCGTGGTCTTCCTCCACGACGGGCGCATCCTGGAGTCAGGTCCGCCCGAGAAGGTCCTGTCCGAGCCCGAGCAGCCGGAGACGAAGCGGTTCCTCCGGCGCCTGCTCGAGGCGGGCCGGATCTAGGCGGTCGCCGGGGCCGGCTCCTCGCCCGTCCTGCCCTCGCGCAGCCGCAGGCCCAGGAGCGGATAGATGAGCGTCGAGATGATCGCCGCCCCGACCAGGGCCGCCGCGGTCGACTCCCGCATGTTGTTGCTCTGAGTGGCCAGCGTCGTGATCGCCACGACGAGCGGAAGCTCGGTCGCGCAGAACGACGCCAGTGCCAGGCGGTCGCGCCACGCGAGCACGCCGCGGTAGAGCACGAGGGCTGGGGCCCCCCTGACGACGAGGAAGAGGGCCACGAACATCGGCAGCTTCAGCGCGGCGGAGGCCGTGAACAGGGAGTTGATGTGAAAGGCCATGCCGCTCGTGACGAAGAAGAACGGGATGAGGAAGCCGTACCCGACCGCCGTGAGCTTCGACTCGAATACCTCCAGCTCGCGGCCGCGCAGCGCGAGGCGGGTGATCATGCCGGCGACGAAGCCGCCCAGCAGCAGGTCGAGCCCGAGGCTGCTCGCGAGGGCGACCAGGCCGAAGATGAGGACCACCGCCAGCCGGACGGCAAGCTGGCTCGACGACTCGAAGGTGCGCTCGAGCAGCGGCCAGCCCTTCCAAGCTGAGCGGACCGCGAAGATGCCGGTCACAACCGCAAGGCCGACGAACAACAGGAGCAGCGCGGCCTCGTGGAGCGGATGGCCGCGAGAGAGGATCAGGGTGATGAGGAGGATGGGACCGAACTCCCCCGACGCGCCGGCAGCGAGCAGGTACCTGCCGAATCGCGTCTGGATCTCGCCGGCGTCACGGAGGATCGGGATCAGGGTCCCGATGGCCGTGGTTGCCATCGCCGACCCCGTATAGAGGAGGGACAGGACCACGCCCGCCGCCGCCAGCAGGCCGCCGATGCCGTAGGCGAGCGCGAGGGACATCGCCCACCCGAGGAGGGCGAGCCGCAGTGGCTCGCCCTTGATGCGCTCGAAGTCGATCTCGTAACCGGCGAAGAAGAAGAGCATCCCGAGGCCGAGGTTTCCGAAGAAATCGGTCGACGGGTCGATCTGGGCGAAGTCCGCGACGTGAGGCCCGATGACGATGCCGAGCACGAGCTCCAGCACCACGACCGGGATCGCGAAGCGCGGCTCGATCATCGTCGCGATCAGGCTGGCCGTAGCGGCCGTGGCCACGATGACGAGGAACGAGGAGGTGTCGATCCCGCTCACGCGCGCTCTCCATGCCGCGCCATGGCCGCCACTCTATGTGCGGGGCAGGCGGCGGGGCAAGCGGCGCCTTCGCTATGAAGGGCGTGGATACTGGGCGCGCCGTGGACTCGGACGCCATCAGCCTGATCACCGTCCCACTCTTCACCGGGGCGATCGGCTATCTGACGAATTGGACGGGAGTACTGATGCTCTTCTACCCCGTCCATTTCAAGGGCTTCCGCATGCCCGGCCTCGCGCCGCTGGCGCAGTTGCTTCCGCGCAAGGTCCAGCAGATCCCCGGCGTGATGCAGAGCGGTGTCGGATGGCAGGGGATCATTCCCTCACGCGCGGCGAAGATGGGCTCGATCGCCGTCGACAAGGGCATCGCCAAGCTCGGGAGCCCGGCCGAGTTCTACCAACGGCTCGAGCCCGAGACGATCGCCGAGCACATCCTCACCACCGCCCGCGACGACATCCGCGACGTGGTGGATCGGATCATGGAGCGCGAGCACCCGCGCCTGTGGCACGACGTCTCGCCGCGCATCCGCGAGGCCGTGCACGAGCGGGTCCAGGAGCAGCTGCCGGACATCGTTCGCGCGGTGACCGACGAGATCGGCGAGAACATCGATCAGCTGCTCGACGTGAAGCTGATGGTGATCCGCCGGATCGAGGAGAACCCGGCGCTTGCGAACCGGATCTTCCTCGAGGTGGGCCGCCGGGAGCTTCGGATGATGGTGAACTTCGGGTTCATCTTCGGCTTCCTCCAGGGCATACCCCTCGCCTTCATCACCCAGGCCGTCCCGCACTGGTGGGTACTGCCGATCGGCGGGGTCGTCATCGGCTGGGTGACCAACTGGCTCGGCATCTGGATGATCTTCGAGCCGACGGAGCCACGCCACATCGGTCCGCTCAAGATGCAGGGTCTCTTCATCCGTCGCCAGCCGGAGGTGGCGGGCGTCTATTCGAAGATCATCGCCGACGACATCGTCACGATCGGGAATATCGGCGACGAGCTCTTGAACGGGCGGCGCTCGGATCGGACCCGCCAGATGATCGAGACGGCGCTGCGCCCGGCGGTGGACCGAGCCGCGGGCCCGGCGGTCACGCGGCAGGCGGTGCGGGTAGCGGTGGGGCCGAGCCAGTACGAGGCAATCCGCGAGTCGCTGGCGAGCGAGGCCGTTGAGTACACGATGACCCCATTGACCGACACCGACTTCAACGAGCGCCAGAGCGCCGAGGTGCGCAAGCTGATCGCCGACCGGATCAGGGAGATGCCGCCGAGCGATTTTGCCGAGATGCTCCGCTCGGCGATGCGGGAGGACGAGTGGCTGCTCCTGCTCCACGGTGCGGTCCTCGGATTCGGCGCCGGGCTCATCCATCTAGCGATCTTCGGAGTGGGATGAGAGAGCCCGAGACACAGGAGCCCCGGGATGAGGCGCCGCGGCCTACGCCGGACAAGGAGCGCCCGCGCGGCCAATTCGGCACTGACGACCTGATCGATGCCGCCCCGGGCCTGGTGCGCGTCGCGGCGTCGGCATGGCTGCGCACGGCTGAGTGGGCGCTTGCCGCCTATGTTCGCGCGGGCTCGCGGGCACTGCAGATGGCGGGGATCCTCGACGAGGAGGGCGATCGGCCGAGCGGGAAAGGGGACCGCGACGCCGCGTCAAGCGAGGCACTGCGGCGGCGGGGCGCGGAGCTGCTGCGCCAGTCGGCCGACGTCGACTTCCACGAGGACACCCACCCGGCCTACGCGCGGATCCTCGAGGACCTCGCCCCGGACGAGGGTCGGATCCTGCGCCTGCTCGCCACCGAGGGACCACAGCCATCTGTCGACGTGCGCTCGGGGTGGCTTCCGTTCACCCTGAGCTCCGAGCTGGTCGCCCCGGGGCTCACGATGATCGGCGCCGAGGCCGGCTGCCGCAATCCCGACCGGGTTCCGGCCTACCTGAACAACCTGGAGCGTCTCGGCCTGGTCTGGTTCTCGCGCGAGCCCGTCTCGGACCCCCTTCGCTACCAGGTGCTCGAGGCGCAGCCGGACGTGACCGAGGCGATGCGGGAGGGACGCACGAGCACGGTCCGCCGCAGCATCCACCTGACGCCGTTCGGCGAGGACTTCTGCAAGCTCGTGCTGCCGCTGGACACTGCCGAGATCGACGCGCTGCCGGGCGCCAAGGACTGATCGCCGCGATCAGCGGGTGCCCGGGGCGTAGGGCTGGAAGCGCCGGTGGTTCAGCCCGTGGCGCAGTGCGCGCTTAGCTCCCTTGTACTTGTTGATCGAGTAGGCGTTGTGAGTCGTCACCGAGCGGTAGTAGATGAGCATCCTGACCCGGCGGTTCTTACCCTCCCACCGCAGCAGGTGCCGCGTGAAGGAGCCGTTGTAGTCGTCGTCCCACGGCCCGTACTCGCCGATCACGAAGGGCCAGTCGTTCCAGCGGTGATAGAAGGTGCGCATCTTCGGAAAGGCGGCCGAGCGGAACTTCGAGTAGATGTCGACGCCCACCCAGTCGACGAACTGACGCCCCGGCCAGTAGGCGCGCGGCTCGTTCCCGGGGACGTCCGGCGAGCCCGTGGTCTGCGGGTTCCAGATGAAGGCGACGCGGGGGTGGGGGAGGTGGCTCGGCACATCGCGCCGGTGGTAGATCCGGTCGTGGTTCGAGCGCGCGCGGTAGATCCTTGGCATGCCGTGATGGCGTAGGCGGTGGTTCACCTTCTGGCGCGGTCCTCCGCGCACGATGATCACCAGCCGCTTCCAGGCGCGGCGGAAGTTCTTGGTCGAGTGCTCGTGCCGGCGCGAGCCATTGGCGTTGAAGGCGCAATACGGATTCCAGTGCCCGTTCATCTCGGCGAACGGCCGCATGTAGACGGTCTGCCCCGAATGGGCGATCGACTCGTTGAGGCGCAGGATGTAGTGGTCGCCACGGCCACGGGCGATGTCGTGCGGGGTGATCTGGTCGCCGCCATGGGCCGGTAGGGCGTTGGAGAGGCTCACGACGCCACGGGTGTGCGTCCTGTGCCAGCGGTGAAGCGCCCCGCTCGCCGTGAGCGAGACGTCCCAGTGATAGAAGACCTCGTCGATCGCCGGATGGGCGTTCACCTGTCTCGCGAAGGAACGGAAGTCGACGGTCCTGCCGGTGTCCGAGACCCCGTGCCACACGCGGTGATGGGGCGGCGTGAGGTTCCCCCGGCTGGCACCGGCGGTTCCCGTCAGCGCGGTGTGTGAGGTAAGGCAGACGACGAGCGCGACGACCGCTACGTGTTGGGATCTCGGCATACGTTTGCGATGAATCGGGGCTTGCGTCCCCGGTCCGGGTCACAGTAACGACGCATCCGCCACCGGCGGGCTCTGCTCGCCGCCCGGTGCAAGAAAGCGCCTACGCGCGCTAGAGGTCGAGCTTGCGCCGCCGAACGGCAGGCGGGGGGAGGTCCTCGAGCGTGAGGCCCGCGAGCGCCTCGTCGACGCTCTCGAAGATGAGGAGCGCAAGCTCGAGTCCGGTGATGGTCACGAGACGCCGCCGGGCCGGAGGCTCGGAGGGAATGACGAGCATGAGCGGTACGTCCTGCGCGCCGAGCTCCTCGCTCAGCTCCAGCATCACCGACATTCCGGTCGAGTCGAAGAAGGGGCAGCCCCCCAGATCGACGATCGCCGCCGCCGCGCCGTTCGCGATCTCGCGCCGCACCGCCGTCCGCAGGGCCTCGGCGGAGGCCATGTCGAGCTCACCGGTCACCTCGACCACCGCAATCACGTCAGTAGGCAGCTCGGCCACCGGATACCTCCATGCATCCACCAGTCATCTTTCAGGCGCACCCGTCGATTGGACCCGAGGGCTGGCCCCAGGAGGTCTCAGCTAGGGGCCGAGCTCGACCTTCTCGATCACCTGCGGCTCCTCCGGCCGGTCGTTGGGACCGGTTGGAGTCGCCTCGATCGCGTCCACCGCGTCCATACCCTCGGTCACTCGGCCGAAAACCGTGTGCTTGCCGTCGAGCCAAGGGGCCTCTTCGGTGGTCACGATGAAGAACTGCGAGCCGTTCGTATTCGGGCCCGCGTTCGCCATCGCCAGCGCGCCACGCACGATGCGGTGCTGATTGATTTCGTCCTTGAAGGTGTAGCCGGGCCCGCCTGTGCCGGTCCCCTCCGGGCAGCCGCCCTGGATCATGAACTCGGGGATCACGCGATGGAACGTGAGACCGTCGTAGAAGCCGTCGTCGGCCAGCTTGCGGAAGTTGGCAACCGTCTCAGGCGCGTCATCGTCGTGGAGCTCGACCTGGATCGGGCCGCGGTTGGTGTGAAGCGTGGCTGCGGACATGCCCCCACTCTAGGGAGCACCGACAACCGGCAGCGTCACGGTCCCCGGGTGCTGTTGGTCCGTGTCGATGCTCACCGGCTGAGCGACCACGTTGCCGCGGTAGGCGGCGTCGCCCCCTGCGACCACCAGTTGGATCCGGTCGCCCTCCGGGAAGCGGTGCACGAACGCCGGCAGCCTGACCGACACCGGATCGTCCAAGTTCGCCGCGCGAACAGGCGCGACGAGCCTGGCGGGCAGCGTCTTGGTTCCGTCCGGAGCGAGGTCGTAGATCTTCACGAAGACCGCGACCTCACCCGCGGGGCCGGCCGCGCCGGTCGTGCTCGCGAGTGGTGCCGAGATTCGGAGGTGCGCTTTCGGCGCGCCCGCCACCTTGACGGCATGATCGAGCGGCTCCGAGCTGTACGCCGCGAAGGTCCCGGGCAGATCGCTGGGGTCGATGCCGGGGTCGACGCCCGACGTCTCGCTGTAGCTCGTCGGCGCGCCGAGCGCCGTCACCGCGAAGGTCGAGGTCCCGGCGTCTACATCGTGGGAGTCCGGCACCAGGGCGTCGGTGCCGGAGAGGAACAGGCGGTCGGGACGCCCCACCGGATAGTTCGAGGAATGGGCGTAGGCGGGTCGGGCGGATCCGTCGTACTCGACCCAGTCACGGAAGTAGCGGAAGCCGCGCGGCACGCTCACCGGGCGATCCTTCAGGTAGTGCGCGAACCAGCGGAACATCAGGCGGCTCTCGTAGCCGCTGCGGGGATCCGACTGGCTGAACTCGCCCGGAGCGGGGCTCGAGTCCGAATGCCCCCAGGAGTGCCAGATCATCGACGTCGGCACTTTTCGCGCGCGCAGGGCCTTGTAGGTGGCGGCCGCCTCGTTCAGGTTGAAGAGCGTGTCGCCCTCGCCCTGAGCCAGGAGAACAGGGATGTTGATGCGGTCCATGTAGCTGGCGACCGACGCGTGGCGCAGGAAGTCGAGCGTTTCCTGGTCGGGATAGTCGAGGAGCCCATCCTTGACGAAGGCGGGACAGACGCTGGGGTTGAAGTTGGGACAGCCTGTGGTGAGTCGGGAGGGATCCGCCTGGGCGCCGCTGAGCCCCGAGACGAGGGCACCGTCGGCGAAGAAGAGGGCGGCCCACTCGAACTTCGGGATGCCCGGTGTCGCGCTCGTGACCCCATTGATGAGATCCGTGTTGTTGGGCGTCAGGGAGTACGACAGGTCGTTCCAGGTGATGATGGGAACGATCGTGTCGACGCGCGGATCCTGCTCGGCCACCGCGAACTGAATCTCACCGCCGTATGAGCCTCCGATCATTCCCACTCGTGGGTCGAAGCGATGGTGGCGGCCGTCGTGGGCGAGCTCGTCGCGCTGGACGTAGTGCACGCGGGTGCCGTCTTCAGCACTCATCCCACCGCCGAGAAATGTGACCAGCTGCGATCCGGCCTTGCCGTCCCAGTCGGGATCGTCCAGCTCGATCGGGCAGCCCGAGCCTCCGAATCCGAGACCGGAGTAGGAGAGGACGACGTAGCCGTGGCTCGCTGCGAAGCGGCCGACGTCCGCCTGATCATCTTTCGAGCCCCCGAAGCCGTTGGTGGTGAGGATCGCGGGCGCCGGGTGGCTGCGGGTTGCGCTCTTGGGCCGGTAGAGGTCGCCGACGACGTCGCAGTGATGATCGTTCGCGGGTCCGACCACCGTGTCGATGTGGAGCGTCTGAACGGTGTACGGCGCCGCCGATGCGGGCGTTGCCATGATGCCGGCCGCCGCCGCGCAGCCGAGCAACGCCGTCAGGATCCGCCTGCGAGCCTTCGCCTCCATCCGCGCAAGGCTAGGCCCGCGCGACGCCGGATGCGCCGGTTCGCCGAAACGGCGCGGGCCGAGGCCATTGAGGGCTTGTTGAGCCCGTCAAGTGCCCGGGGTGGTGGCGGCCCGGTCGGCGGCGCGGTTGAGGCGGGCGGCGACCTCCTCGGCGGTGCCGGCGACGGCGTCCTCGTGGCCCGGCCAGATCGCCGTCGCGCCGAGCCCGGCCAGCTTGCGCACGCTCTCGATCGACGCCGGGTAGTCGTGCGCCCAGACCGGGTGCGGAACCATCGGGGCGACCTCCTCCGGCAGGGGCTTGAGCCGGATCGAGTTCACCTGATAGATGACGTCGCTGACCAGGGCCACGCCGTCGGACTCGCGGTGCAGGCCGATCAGCCCGGGCGCATGGCCGGGGAAGTGCAGGACCTTGAAACCTGCGACCTCGTCCCCTTCCTGGACGGTGTCGGCGATCCTCACCGGGCCGCCATCCCAGCGCCGGAGCAGCGTGGGGTAGATCAGTCGCGAGAACCACCACGGTATGTCCTTGAAGTCGAAGTAGTGCATCCCCCCGTCGCCCTCCGCGTCTGCACGTTCGTCGGGATGGCACAGGACGGGCACTGGCGAGTGGGCGGCGGTGCCGCGATGGTCAGGGTGACCGTGGCCGAGGACGATGCGCCGCAGCCCGCCCATCTCATCGGCGATGCGCCGAACGTGCTTGGTCATCGCGTGCGTGCCGGCGTCGAACTGGGTCACGCCGCCTTCGTCCTCAATGAGGAAGACGTTCATCGCCTTCCGGAAGTCCCCCGCGACGCGCCACACCCCGTCCGCGATCTTCTCGGGCTGGGGCGCCACCGAGCCATCCTATGTATTAGTTCTCTATGCCGCGCAGCTGGATCGTCAGCATGGTGGTGCTCATGGCGGCCCTCGTCGCGTCGATCGTGATCGCGCTCATAAAGCTCCTCTGAGCCGGCGACGGCGGCTCGCTAACGTGCCCGTGATGGCGGGCGAAAACGCAATCGAGGCAAGGGGCCTCGTGAAGTCGTTCGGATCGGTGCGCGCGCTCTGTGGCATCGATCTCGACGCCCCTGCCGGAACCATCCTGGGCCTGCTCGGCCCCAACGGGGCCGGCAAGACCACGGCCGTCCGCATCCTGACGACGCTGCTGCCGCCCGACTCGGGCGAGGCTCGCGTCGCCGGTCTTGACGTCGTGAATGACGCCGCCGAGCTGCGGTCGCAGATCGGCCTCGCAGGCCAGTACGCCGCGGTCGACGAGAACCTCACGGGCGAGGAGAATCTGGAGATGGTGGGGCGCCTGTACCACATGGGCGGCGGCCCCTCGCGCAAGCGGGCGAAGGAGCTGCTCGAGCGCTTCGACCTGACCGAGGCAGGGACTCGGCTTGTCCGCACCTACTCGGGGGGCATGCGGCGCCGCCTCGACCTTGCAGCCTCCCTTGTCGCGCGGCCACCGGTGCTATTCCTGGACGAGCCGACGACGGGGCTCGATCCTCGCAGCCGCATCGGGCTCTGGGAGACGATCGAGGCGCGGGTCGCGGCGGGCACCACCGTGCTCCTCACCACGCAGTACCTCGACGAGGCCGACCGCCTGGCGGATCGCATCGCCGTGATCGACCACGGCACCGTGATCGCCGAGGGAACGTCGGATGAGCTGAAGGACCGCGTCGGCGGTGAGCGCCTGGAGGTGAAGCTCGACCACTCCGATGAGTGCGACCGCGCCGCCGCGGCGCTGGAGCCGCTCGGTGACGAGCGCCCCTACACCGAGGACGGAACCATCCGCGTGCCCATCCACCAGCGCCGTGGGGCCATCGCCGAGGCCGTGCGCCGCCTGGACGAGGCCGGGGTGGGCATCGACGACATCTCGATCCAGCGCCCAACCCTCGACGACGTCTTCCTCAAGCTCACCGGACACGCGGCCGAGACGGATGGCGCCGGCGAAGGGGCCGAGCGCGACACGGGCGAGCACGCCGAGGTTGGAGCCGAGCGATGAGCGGCCTGCGCTTCGCCGTCTCCGACACCCTCGTCCTCGCCTGGCGCAGCCTCATGCGCATCCCGCGCCAGCCCGACCTGCTCACCTCCTACACGGTGCAGCCGGTGATGTTCGTGCTGCTCTTCGTCTACGTGTTCGGCGGCGCGATCAACACCCCGGGCTATGACTACACGGACTTCCTGATCCCGGGGATCGTGGTGCAGACGATGTCGTTCGGCGGCTTCGTCACGGCTCTGGGGCTCGCCGAGGACCTCAAGCGCGGACTGATCGACCGCTTCCGCTCCCTGCCGATGTCCCGCTCGGCCGTGCTGACGGGCCGCACCCTCGGGGACATCGCGCTCAACTCGATCGCGCTCACCGTGATGATCGTCGTCGGGCTGATCGTCGGCTTCTCGTTCTCGACCTCGGTGCCCGAGGTGCTCCTGGGAATCGTCCTTGCGCTGCTCTTCGGCTACGCGTTCTCCTGGGTCTTCGCGCTGGTCGGCCTGATGGTCTCGTCCCCGGAGTCGGCCAACGCCTTCGGCTTCATCTTCATCTTCCCGCTCAGCTTCGCGTCGTCGGTCTTCGTCCCGGTCGACTCGATGCCCTCGTGGCTGCAGGGCTTCGCCAGCGCCAATCCGATCACGACGGTTTCCGACGCGATGCGAGCCCTGTGGATCGGCGCCCCCGCGGGCACCGATGTCTGGGCCGCCTTGGTCTGGTCGGCGGGGATCATCGCCGTCTTTTCCACCCTGGCCGTGTGGCGCTACCGCCAGGCCGTGGCCACCTAGGTCGGGCGAGCGCCCCGGGGGTTGTATCGTCGGTCATGGAGGGAGCGATGGAAACCGCGTCCGCAACGGCCGCCGAGATCAAGGACTCGATCCTCGATGCGATTGGTGATACGCCGTTGGTCCGGCTCTCGCGGATCGGCGCCGACCTGCGCCCGCAGCTTCTCGGCAAGATCGAGGTGCTCAATCCGGGCGGGTCGATCAAGGACCGCATCGCGCTCGGGCTGATCGAGTCGGCCGAGCGCGACGGGAGGCTGAAGCCCGGCGGCACGATCGTCGAGCCCACCAGCGGCAACACGGGCACCGGCCTCGCGATGGTCGCGCTCCTGAAGGGCTACCGCGTGATCGCGGTGATGCCCGACAAGATGAGCAAGGAGAAGATCGACCTGCTGCGCGCCTACGGCGCCGAGGTCGTGGTCGCGCCCACGCAGGTGCCGCCCGAGTCGCCCGAGTCCTACTACCGCGTCGCGGATCGCCTGACCGAGGAGATCCCGGGCGCCTTCCAGCCGAACCAGTACTTCAACCAGGCCAACCCCGACGCCCACTACCACGCCACGGGGCCCGAGATCTGGCGCCAGACGGCCGGCAAGCTCACCCACTTCGTCGCCGGCGTGGGCACCGGCGGCACGATCACCGGCGTCGGCCGCTTCCTGAAGGAGCAGAACCCGCAGATCGAGATCATCGGCGCCGATCCCGAGGGGTCGATCTACTCCGGCGGCGAGGTGAAGCCGTACCTGGTGGAGGGCGTCGGCGAGGACTTCTGGCCCGAGACCTTCGACCCCTCGGTCGTCGATCGCTACGTCACCGTGAGCGATCGCGATTCGTTCCTCATGACCCGCCATCTCGCCCTGACGGAGGGGATCCTCGGCGGCGGCTCGGCCGGGATGGCCGTCTACGCGGCGCTTGAGGTCGCGCGGGGCATCGACGATCCCGGCGCCATGGTCGTCGTCGTCCTGCCCGACGGGGGGCGCTCCTACCTCTCGAAGATCTACAACGACGCCTGGATGCGCCAGTACGGGTTCCTCGAGCGCGATCCCGAGCTGACCGTCGGCGAGGTCCTCCGCCACAAGCACGCCGAGGGCGAGATCCCACCCCTGCTGACGGTTGAGACACGCGCGAAGGTGCGCGACGCCGTCGCGCTCATGCACGAGCACCGCGTCTCGCAGGTGCCGGTCGTGTCGGCGCACGACCCACACACCGTCGCCGGCTCGGTCACCGAGCGCGGCCTGCTCCGCCACGCGGTCGAGGACGCGACACTGCTCGACGCCGAGATCGTCGAGGTGATGGAGCCGCCGTTCCACGCCGTTCCCGCCGACGACGGGGTGCGCGAGGCAGTCGAGCTCCTGAGCGGTCAGAGCGAGGCGCTGCTCGTCACCGACGAGGGCCTGCCGGTCGGCATCGTCACGCGTGCCGATCTGGTCGAGTCGCTCGCCCGATGAGCCAGGTCCCCGAGGGCGCTCGCTTCGCCACGCGCGCCGTTCACGCCGGGCTCGACCCGGATCCCACGTACGGCTCGATCGTGCCGCCGATCCACCAGACCTCCACCTTCGCGCAGCCGGCGCCCGGCGAGTTCGCCGAGGACTACGACTACGCCCGCTCGGCGAACCCGACCCGCGCGGCCCTCGAGCGCGCGCTGGGCGAGCTCGAGGGTGGACTCGCCTCCTGTTTCTCGAGTGGCATGGCGGCCGAGCACGCGCTGATCACCGCGGTGTGCGACGCGGGCGGGCACGTGATCCTTCCCAGCGACCTCTACGGTGGCACCTACCGCCTGGTGAACGGGGTGCTTGGGCGCTGGGGCCTCGACTACGACCTCGTCGACCAGTCCGACCTGGACGCGCTCGCAGCCGCCGTCCGTCCCGAGACGCGCCTCGTCTGGGTCGAGACCCCGACCAACCCGCTGCTGAACGTGATCGACATCCCCGCGGTGGTGGAGCGCTCGGGCGACGCCCTTGTCGCCGTCGACAACACCTTCGCCACTCCCGTGGTGCAGCGGCCGCTGGAGCAGGGCGCGGACGCCGTTGTCCACTCGGCCACCAAGTACCTGGGCGGGCACTCCGACGTCATCGGCGGGGCCGTGGTCGTGCGCGACCCCGACCTCCACCAGCGTGTGCGCTTCGTGCAGAACTCGGTCGGCGCCGTGCCCGGACCCCTCGACTGCTTTCTCGTGCATCGCGGCCTCCGAACCCTCCACCTGCGGGTCGCCGCTCACACGGAGAACGGGCGCGCCGTCAGCGAGCACCTCGCCGGCGTCGACGGGGTGAGCGACGTGCGCTGGCCCGGGTTCGGGGGCATGGTCTCGTTCCGCCACCCGGACGCCGTACGCATCGCCTCGTCCACGCAGATCTTCAGCCTCGCTGAGTCGCTGGGCGGGGTGGAGTCGCTGATCGAGGTTCCGCAGGCGATGACGCACCAGTCCGTCGAGGGCTCCGCGGCTGCAGTCCCACCCGATCTGATTCGGCTCTCGTGCGGGGTCGAGGCGGCGGAGGACCTCGTCGAGGATCTCGCGGCCGCCATCGGCGGCCGCGAGCCCTAGCGCTTCTTGCAAGCGCCGTAGGCGATGACCGTCGTGTTCGGATAGGCGGAAGCCACGACGCGCCAGGTCTGGTTGGTCGGTCCCGAGCTGAGGTAGTACGTGAAGTCGTCGCTCGAGTAATGGCCGCCGCCGAGGACCTTCGATCCCTCCGGGCACTGGGCCTTGGCCGTCACGTCGGAGCGGGTTCCGCGCCGAGCAGCCGGGGCCACGACGTCGTCCTCCACGACCGTGATGCCGCGTGGATGTGGGTCGCATACGACGAATGCCTTGATGCGGGCCGGGGGGCTGTAGACGTCATACCGAGCCCCCCAGCTGCGACCATCCCCGCCTGGGAAGGACCCGCGCAGGCCGGCGTTGTTCCCGGGGCTGTTACCGCCGCCGCCGAGGGCCTTCGATCCCTTTGGGCAGTGTGCGAATGCCTGACCCTCCTCGACGCCCTCCGGGACCTTCTTGGTCTTCGTCTTCAGGAAGAGCGAGTTGTCCTTCGCGCAGACGGCGCTCACCGAGCCCCTGCCGGGCGCATCGAGGGTGTAACCCTCGGCCTTCCAGCCCCGGTTCGCCGGGTAGCTCGAGTGGATCCTGATGTGCTCGGTGGACGTCTGCTTGAGGCTGAATCCGCCACCGGTGACCGAGTCGCCCTTGCCGCAGGCGACCGATCCACCTTCAGTGGCCCCGGAACCGATGTTGAAGTGGTCCGTGCGGATATCGCCGGCTGCGGATACGGCGTACGCAACGACGAGCGCCGCGGCAATCAGCGCAGCGTGCCTCACAGCCCTGCCTAGTGAGTCCCGTCCCATCTCTCGCCGGCGATCCTAATCGCGCCCGTCCCTGCGAGTCAACCTCGTCGACGACCTGGCTCAGTCACTTAGTATCTCCGCCACTTGATGGGCCAACGAAGGGAGTACGCGTGGGGCTGTTCGAGCGCATAGTCGTCGGCACCGACGGTTCCGACACGGCCGCGGAGGCGGTTCGCCAGGCGACCGAGCTCGCCAGGGCGACGGAGGCCAAGCTCGAGGTCGTGAGCGCGTTCGATCCCGTTCCGGCCGACCGCCTGCGCGAGGAGCAGGCCGAGGTGCCCGGTGACGTCGCGCATGCGGTGGGGCCGACGGAGGACGTGAATGTCGTGCTCGAGGCGGCCGCCGGCGGCGCGAAGCAGGCCGGGGTGGAGGTCCAGACCCACGCTCGCGAGGGCGACCCCGCCGACGCCATCCTCGACGTCGCCGAGGAGACGAACGCCGACCTGATCGTCGTCGGCAACAAGGGAATGACCGGCGCCGCACGCTTCCTGCTCGGAAGCGTGCCGAACAAGGTCTCGCACCACGCCCCATGCGGCGTCTACATCGTCAGGACGACCTGACGGACCTCCCCGGGCCTCACTTCTTCGGCCGCGACGAGCACTTCATGCGCCTCGCCCTGCGCGAGGCTGAGCGCGCCGCCGAGCACGACGACGTGCCGATCGGCGCGGTCGTCGTCCACGAGGGCGAGGTCGTGGGTGCGGCGGGCAACGAGCGCGAGCTGCGCGCCGATCCGACCGCGCACGCGGAGGTGCTTGCGATGCGCGAGGCCGCGCGCGCCCTCGGCGGCTGGCGCATCCCCGACTCGGTCCTCTACGTGACGCTCGAGCCCTGCGCGATGTGCGCGGGGGCGATCGTGCTCGCCCGCATCCCCCGCGTCGTGTTCGGGGCGACCGACCCCAAGGCGGGTGCGGCGGGGAGCGTGCTGAACGTGCTCGCCGAGCCCCGGCTCAACCATCGCCCGCAGGTGGACGGCGGTCTGCTCGCCGAGGAGTCCGGCGAGCTCCTGGCATCTTTCTTCGCATCGCGTAGATGAGCGGCAAAGGAGGAGTCACATGAAGGTGGGCGTATTGGGCAGCGGTCCTGTGGGACAGGCGCAGGCGGCGGGATTCCTGAGCCGAGGGCACGAGGCGATGATCGGCACCCGCGATCCGGCCAAGCTGTCCGACTGGGTGGCACAGGCGGGCGCTAGCGCGTCGGTCGGGACGAACGCCGAGATGGCGGACTTCGCCGAGCTCGCCGTGGTGGCCACGCTCGGGGACGCGGCCGAGGCGGCGCTCGAGCTCGCCGGGCCCGAGCGGCTCGCGGGCAAGGTCGTGATCGACGTGACCAACCCGCTCGAGTACCTCGACGACGGTTCGGTGCGCCTGGCCTTCGGCCACGATGACTCGCTCGGCGAGCGCGTCCAGCGCAAGGTCCCGGAAGCCAACGTCGTGAAGGCCTTCAACATCGTCGGCGCCCCCTACATGGTCGATCCCGACCTGCCGGGCGGCCCGCCCACGATGCTCATCTGCGGAAACGACGACGAGGCGAAGGCCACGGTCATCGGGATCTGCGAGAGCTTCGGCTGGGAGGCGGCAGACATCGGTTCGATCGAGGGTTCGCGCTATCTCGAACCCGTGGCGATGGCCTGGGTGAGCTACGGCGTCGTCAGCGGCTCATGGGACCACGCGTTCAAGATGCTTCATAAGTGAGGCGCTCCGACCACCTCACCGGATAGGGCTCGGCGGAGTCCGCGTCGACGCCCCGCAGCCGCTCGGGCACCGCGGTGAGCTGGTGGGCGGCGCGGGCGCGCAGCTCCTCCAGGGACTCTGAGCGGACCACCTCGCCCTCGCGCATGGCCGCCACCAGCAGGTGCTCGCCGTCGAGCTCCTCGTCGGCCCCGCCGATGACGTCCCCGGCCATCTGACCGTCCTCGTAGGTGCGGAAGACCTGCTTCGGGCCCGGGCGGGTCTCCTTGTCTGGAGAGAGCTTGCGGACGCCGCGCCAGGCGGCGCCGGCGCGGTCGGCGACCAGCTTGTAGACGCCGTTCACGACCGGCGAGTCGCGGCTCGTGCCGAGGTCGGTGCCGACCCCCCAGAGGTCGATCGGCGCCCCGCCCGCGACCAGCTCGGCGATCCGGCCCTCCTCCAGATCACCGCTGGCGACCACCTTGGTCTCGGTCATCCCGGCCTCGTCGAGGAGCTGCCGCGCAAGGCGCGAGAGCGAGGCCAGATCGCCGGAATCGAGCCGCACGGCGCCCAGGTCGACCCCGGCCGAGCGCGAGGCGCGGATCGCATTGGCGATTCCGCCCGCGGTTTCGTAGGTGTCGACGAGCATCGTCGTCGCCTCCGGGAACTCCTCCATGAAGGCCGCGAACGCTTCCTCCTCGCGTTCGAAGGAGAGCACGAACGAGTGGGCCATCGTGCCCACGGGCTCCAGGCCGTAGCGCATGGCGGCGGCGACGTTGGAGGTGCCGCCGCAGCCGGCGATCGCCGACGAGCGCGCGACCTTCATCGCCGCGTCGGCGCCGTGGTCGCGCCGGGGCGAGAAGTCGACCACGGAGTCCCCCGCGCCGGGCTCGCCCCCGCCGGCCGCGAGGACTACTCGCGCCGCCTTCGAGGCGATCATCGACTGGAAGTTGAGCTGGTTGAGCAGGAGGGTCTCGAGCAGCTGCGCCTCGATCCGCGGGGCGGTGACCCGCACGAGCGGCTCGTTCGCGAAGAAGATCGTGCCCTCGGGCAGGGCGTCGATCTCGCCGCTGAAGCGAAAGTCGGCCAGGTAGTCCAGGAAGGGCTCGCGGAACCCGATCGAGCTCAGGTACGCGAGCTCGCCCTCGCCGAAGCGAAGCTCGCGGACCAGGCGCAGCGTCGGTCCCAGTCCGGCGGCCATGAGCCAAGCCCGCCTGGGGGGAAGCCGCCGCGCGAAGAGCTCGAAGATCGCGGGCTCGTTCATCCCGTGGCGGTGGTAGGTCGCCGCCATCGAGAGCTCGTAGCGGTCGATCAGCAGGCTCGCCTCGGCCGGGTTCAGAAGGCCCGGGTTGTCGATGTCGGGAGGCGAGGGCTCGCCGCGTGGGCTCACGCACGAAACCTAAGCGCTGAGAGGTCCGAGGCGTGTCCTAGCCTCGGCTTCGGTGAGGGAGCGGCGCTCCGGCGAGATCTCATTGAAGCGCACGTATCCGCGCGGGAGCGAGGAGTTCTCGCGGGCGCTCGCGTTCTCCGACGGCCTCTTCGCGATCGCCATGACCCTTCTCGTCGTGGGCATCACCGTGCCCACGATCTCGAACACGGAGAGCGTGCATGACCTTGCCGACGCTCTCGGCGATCAGGAGTCGGCGTTCATCAGCTTCTTCATCAGCTTCGCCGTGATCGGGCGCTATTGGATCGCGCATCACCAGTTCGTCGGACGGCTGGCGGCGATGGACGGCGGCATCATCGCCATCAACCTCGTCTACCTGGCGTTCATCGCGTTCCTGCCGTTTCCGACCGACCTGCTCGGCACCTACTTCGAGAACCCGCTGTCGGTGGCCATCTATGCCCTGACCGTTGCCGTCGTCAGCGGACTCGAGGTCGTGCTCTTCCGTCATGCCCACCGCCGCAGCCTGCTCCGCGAGGACCTGCCCGAGGAGGTCTTTCGCTGGGGCGTCATCCAGTCGCTCTCGCCCGTGATCTTCTTCGCGCTCTCGGTGCCGGTGGCGTTCCTCAGCACCAGCCTCGCGGTCGTCCTGTGGTTCGCCGGCCTCCCGTTCGCGTTCATCAGCGAACGCTGGAAGCCCGCCGAGGCAGACCGCTACTTCGAGTAGTTCGCCTTCCGGCACACCTCGGCCTAGATCCGTGCCCCCTTCGCCGCCACGATCAGGGGGTCATGGACGTTGCGACGAAATGCAGGACGCAACAGCCACAACCCCCGGTCGATCGGTTCATCGCCGAGCTCGCGCGAAGGCAGCACGGGGTAGTCGCCCTGGTCCAGCTTCTCGAGCTCGGCCTGAGTCGAAGTGCCGTACGAAGTCGTATCGCGTCTGGGCGCCTGCATCGCGTGCATCGGGGCGTGTACGCGGTCGGACACTCGGCGCTTACCCGCGAAGGTCACTGGATGGCGGCAGTCCTCGCCTGCGGGGCCGGCGCGGTCCTCTCCCATCGCTCCGCCGCCGCCCTCTGGAATCTCCTCCCCACAAGCCAGTCCGTAGTCGACGTCGCGGCCCCGAACCACCGCGGTCGAAGGCGGAGCGGGATCAGAGTCCACTCGACCCGAACCCTGCGCCGAGCGCACATGGCGGAACTCGATGGCATCCCCACCACAACCGTGGCCCGCACCCTCCTCGACCTGGCGGATGTGGTTCCCAGGCCGCGACTCGAGCGCGCTCTCGAACAGGCCGAGATCCTTGGCCTCTTCGACAAACGCGCACTCGACGAAATCCTCACACGCGCAACCGGCCGTCGCGGCGCACCTGTCCTACGCGTCCTCGTGGCCCCCCACGATTTCGAGGCAGGTATCACCCGGAGTGAGCTCGAGGAGCGCTTCCTGAACCTGTGTCGTCAAGCCGACCTCCCGGTCCCACAAACCAATCAAGCCATCGCCCTACCTGACGGCCACATCACAGCCGACTTTGTCTGGCGCGAGCCACGCCTGATCGTCGAAACCGACGGCCACCGCTTCCACGGCAACCGGCACGCCTTCGAGCGCGACCGCCGTCGCGACCAGCGGCTGCTCGCGGCCGGTTGGCGCGTCGTCCGCTTCACGTGGCGGCAGGCCATCGATCACCCTGAAGAGGTGGTCGCGATCCTGCGGCAGCTGGTCGGTGACGCCGGCGGCGCGCGGGGGCGCTAGCCGAGCAGCTTCTGCTTCTGAGCCGCGAACTCTTCGTCGCTGAGAATGCCCTGGGAGTGAAGATCGGCTAGTTGCTTGAGCGCCTCGACCGTGTCCTGTGCCTGTGGCGCGGCCGCGCCGACCGGGGCACCCGGAGCGTTCATGCCGACGAAGGTCTCCGCGACCTCGCCGAACATCTGGCGCATCGTCGTGCGCCCGGTGTCGTCGGCGATCGTCGCGTAGGCCCACGTCTTGAGGTCCTGCGGGTCGTACCAGACCGGGTAGCGGTCGCCCTGCCGCGGGATCTCGACGCGGGAGACCGTCGTGGTCTTCTCCAGGTCGAGCGCCGGGCTGCCGTCGAGCGGCTCCACCCGGAACACCATCTTCACCCGCGGGTTGTCGTTGACCGTCATTCCCGTGTCCTGCACCGAGATCACGGTGCCGGCACCCTTGGAACCGGTCGCCATCAAGTCCGCGGCCTTCTCCTTCTTGCTCTTGCCAAACAATCCCATGGCGCTGGACCCTACACCAGGGATCAAGAGTCGAAGAACTTCTTCGCGAGCTCCTCGATCGTTCCCTTGGTGCGCCGTGTCATCGGGTGCAGCTGCTTGTCGATCGCCCTCAAGTTGAGGGCCGTGTCGCGCATACCGCCGCTCGGGAGCCAGTAGAGCTCGGTCTTCTTGAACGAGAGCCGATCCTCGTCGGTGGCGAGCGCCAGGATCTCCTTCTGGACGGCGGCGGACGGCTGCTTGGCGAGCAGCGAGACCTGGAGCTTCCCATCCGATGCCTTAACGAGCTTGGCCGGGAACGGCTGGTGTTTCGCGATCGCCCGCACCTCGGCTTCGGTCCGCACGAAGGTGATGACCTCGAAGCCCTTCACCTTCTCGATCTCCTTGCCGATCCGCGCGCCCAGCTTCGCCGGTGAGCTCCTCGGGCCGCTGAAGACGACGTTGCCGCTCGTCCGGAAAGGGGCCACGTCCTCGAAGCCCATCCCCTCGAAGATCTCGCGCAACTCCGCGCTCGAGATCTTGTTGCGCGACCCGAGGTTGATTCCACGCAGGAACGCGGCGTAGCTGCTCATTCAGGTGTGCCCAATCTGGTCTGGCCCGACGTCGACGGCATGATCTCGCGAGGGGCGGACCATGCCACGACTGCGCGCGCGACGGCGGCAGGCGACACTCGCCGCCTGCCGCCCGGTCGTCACGCCGTGACTGGTGCCGGGTCTAGGAAGCAGCGCCGGATCTCGGGTGGGGCTAGGAGCGGAGAGGGTGGGATTCGAACCCACGAGGCGGAATAACCCGCCCACGCGATTTCCAGTCGCGCACCTTAAGCCACTCGGTCACCTCTCCTGGCTGGCTGGCTAGCGCGATTCTACGGTTGAGCCGCCCCGCCGCCGATGGATGACGGCCACGCACAATCGGCGCCCCGCAAGTCGGTGCGTTCGCGCGTCGTCGCGGCGCTTGACGTGCAGACCGAGAAGCCGCGGATCATGTGGCTGGCGCTCGGCGCGCTCTTCTTTTTCGGGGGTGCGATCGGCACGCTCTCCCTTGCCACGATCCCTCGAGCTACTACAACGACGACCACGGCCACCAGGCGGGGGACCGCCTGCTAAGGAGATCGCAGCCGCCTGGCGCCGCCACCTGCGCGCGACCGACGTCCTCGCCCGCTCGGCACGAGGAGTTCGCGCTCGCCCTGCCCGCCTGCGAGATCGACGCCGCCGGCCTGCTGCTCGAGCGCCTGCGTGAGGCGACACCGGGGGGCCAGACCTGCTCGGCCGGTCTCGTCGCCTGGGATCGGATCGAGTCGACGGACCAGCTCATCGGCCGCGCCGACGCCGCCTTGTATGAGGCGAAGGCGGCCGGGCGCAACCGCGTGATCGCCGCCACATAGGCAGTTACTAAGATCGCCTCGTGGCGGATTCGAACGGCTGGAACGTCTACCTCTCCGGCGAGATCCACTCCGACTGGCGCGAGCGGATCGCCGAGGGCGTGCGCGAGGCGGGCCTGCCCGTGACCCTCCTGGCGCCGGTCACCGATCACGCCGCCTCCGATGACGTCGGCGTCGACATCCTCGGCCCCGAGGAGGAGGGGTTCTGGAAGGACCACAAGGGCGCCGGCGTCAACGCCGTGCGCACCCAGACGTTGCTGCGCCGCGCCGACGTCGTCGTCGTGCGCTTCGGCGACAAGTACCGCCAGTGGAATGCCGCCTTCGAGGCGGGGTACGCGGCCGCGCTCGGCAAGCCGATCGTCACACTGCACGACGGTGAGCTCACGCACGCGCTGAAGGAGGTCGACCGCGCCGCGATGGCGACGGCCGAAACGCCCGAGCAGGTCGTCGAGATCCTCCGCTACGCCATCGCCAAATAGGCGCGCGGCCCCTGGACGTCCGTTGGGCGCCGTTTCCCAGCGTGGGCGCGGGGTAGGCGCGCGTCCATGGAACTTGGATTGCTACTCATAGTCATCGGGATCATCCTGGCGCTGCTCGTCAACTACGCGCTCGGAATCCTGTGCATCGTGATCGGCCTCGTGCTGATTGTCTGGCCGCGAATCAGCGCCGGGCGAACACGCGGAACTGTCTAGGTAGGGAACACGGAGAAGGCCGCGGGCGCGTTCGCTCGCGGCCTATCCGTTCTCGGGAAAGGAGGCTCGAATGTCCATCGTCACCATCCTCATCATCATCATTCTCGTCCTGCTCGCGATCTGGCTCGCCCGCCGGGTCATCTAGCCAATCGCAGCCCTCCCGCCGCCCGCTAGCCTTTCCCATCCGCCATCTGGAGGGGTGGCAGAGTGGTTGAATGCGGCGGTCTCGAAAACCGTTTCAGGCCGTTTTGGTCTGACGAGGGTTCGAATCCCTCCCCCTCCGTTAGCAAGCCGATACCGCTTAACGAAGCGCGACCTGGGGCGATTGAGCCGGGTGACACCAGTGCTGCTGTGATCCGCCCAGCAGGGCTCGAACAGGGCCTGAAAGGGGCGCCGATTCTCCCAGGGCTATCCCATCGGACCCGGTCTGATCAAACATTGCGCTTTGCATGGAAAGCGGATGAGCCCGGCACCCTCCCGCTGAGCGTCAGGATCGCGCAGATCCCAACAACCGGTCTTTACGTCAGTCGCGGCGCTTCAGGGTGACCGCGACGTTGACGCGGTCTTCGGCGGCCGTGAACAGGGGGCACCCGGTTGAGGTACCGACGAAGGTACCGACGCCGTAGGGCCCACAAGCGGGGCCACCCTCGAGGTCCGCGGGCTTGCCTGACTCGTAGACGGTCGCGAACGCGCCCACGCCGGTCAGGCCGAGGTGGTCACCCTTGCGCACGCCGATGTGTGCCTTGTGCTTGGTGATCTCGCCCGCGGGAAAGCCCTCGACGTCGCTCTCCTTGACCAGCTTGTACTGGCCGTCCACGTTGGTCGGCCGGTAGATGCGGAGCTGGGCCTTGCCACGACCGTCATGGTTGCCGTGGGCCTTCCAAGAGACGATCGTCCAGTGTCCGCGTGGGACCACGTAGGACGGCGAGCTGGGGGCGGTCTCGAGCTGCAGCTCGTTGCAGCTGCCGCAAGTTCCGCTCTGCCCGACATGTTGTGCAGGCCGGCCAAGGTGCTTGAGCTTCGCGCCGCTGGCGGGCGCGGCCATCACGAGCAATGCCACCAGCCCGAGGACCCAGATCCTCGTCGCTCCCCCTTGCACCAACCGGCTCGCCGATGTCCTCATCCTGACCTCCCGAGGTCTTCCCTGACGATGCAACCCTACACAAGCGCGCTCGACCGCTTTGGACGAGAAGCGGTAGTTCGCTCCGCATGAAAGACGGTCCATCTCTCGCCGGAGTAGCGCTCAATCCGAAGAACCTCTCGGCTGTCACATCAGCACTTGACGGGAGTGCGTCCCCAGGAGGAAGATTGGCTCGTGAAGCGTCTCGTGCTCGTGGCCGTCGCGGCGGCGGCGTTCGTCGCTCCATCCAGCGCGGTCGCGAGCCGCTTTGGCTCGACCGTCACGATCCACTTCACGAACGCGGCTGGTGGTGCCGCTTTCTACGGCGTCGTGAAGTCCGGCAAGCGCGCCTGTTGGCGACATCGGGCCGTCAATCTTCAGCAGAGCGCGAGTCGCGACTCGGGCTACTCGACGATAGGTAGCGGCAACACCACGAATCGCGACCACACCTGGGGATATGCGCCCGACCCGTTCTCCGCCGGCTGGTACCGGGCGGTCGCGCCGCCGAAGCAGCTCGCCAAGGGGATCTGTCGGAAGGCGAAGTCGCCGCCGCTAGGGATTTTCTAGCCGTCCACGCCAAACGAAACGAGCAGTCCTTGGTTGCCAGGCGCGCCCGACTTCGGCGTCGACGCTAGTGAGCCGGTGCCCGCCCTACTTCAGTGGGCCCCTCACTCGGATATACCGCTTCGGACGAGAAGCGCAATGTTGCGCTTTGCATGGAAAGCAGCAGTGTCCGGTGAGATACTGGGCGGGCGATGTCGGAGGAGAGTCTCGAAGATTTCATCCGCCGGCCCTTCATCGCCGAGCTGGCCCACGCTCGGACAGCGCCTCTTTGATGCGGGCCGGCGGTATCAGCGAGTTCGGCGGTGCTGTCGGGCGGATCGACCTCCCAGATCCGCGCCCCCTCGCGGACGACGAGGTCCTGATCGAAATCCGCGCCGCGGGCGTCGGCAACTGGGAGGAGTTCGTCCGGACGGGCGAGTGGGACGTCGGCCGCGCCCCTCCGATGGCGCTCGGCGTCGAGGCCGCCGGGACCATCACGGCGATCGGAGATTCCGTCGAGGACTGGGAGCCGG
>JBKPNZ010000031.1:0-66066 GCA_046732895.1 Actinomycetota bacterium | reverse complement strand
CCGTCGGCACGGTGCTGCAGGCTGCGATCGTGGCCTCTGGACGAGGTCCTGAGAACGTCGTCATCCCGGTCGTCGGCGAGTGCGACGACGGGGACATGGCGGATTCCCGGACGGTCGTAGCCGGCGACGTGGAGCGTGCCGTGGCGAGCCTGGGCGACGACGTGGCCGAAGGGAGCGTCGGGGCGGGTACCGGAATGCAGTGCTTCGGCTTTCCCGGCGGCATCGGGACCGCATCCCGAGTGGTCGGCGATCACCGCGTCGGCGTCCTGCTCCTCTGCAACTTCGGCGACCGCGGGTATCTCGACGTCCTCGGGTCGAGTCTGGGCCCGGCGCCGGCGCGGCCCACACGGCAGGGCTCCTGCATCGCGGTCTGCGCGACCGACGCGCCGCTGGCTCCACATCAGCTGCGGCGCCTGGCACTCCGCCCGCTCCTCGGGCTGGCGCGGGCCGGCTCGTATGCGGCTGACGGCTCCGGCGAGATCGGCGTTGCCTTCGCCACGTCCTCAGAGGCGACGCTCCCGAACGAGGAGCTCAACCCCTACTTCGCCGCGGCCTACGAGGGGGCGCATGAGGCCGTCTACAGCTGCCTCGTCGCGGCCCGACCGGCGGCGCGGCTCGACGGCGCGATGCAGGAGGCGTTCCCGCTCGACGACGTTCGGCGCCTGGCCGCGGCACGTGGCTAGCTCGATGAGCGGCGACGGACTTCGCGACGAGGTCGTCGAGCTGGCCCGCGCGCTCATCCGCGTGGACACCTCGAACCCGCCGGGGAATGAGACACCCGCCGCGGAGCTCCTGGCCGCATACCTCGGAGGCGCGGGTGTCGAGTGCGAGCTCATCGGGCCCGATCCGGATCGCCTGAACCTCGTCGGGCGCCTCGAGGGGAGGGGCGGCGGGCCCTCGATCATGTTGCTGGCGCACACCGACGTAGTCCCGGCGCCTGCGGCAGGCTGGACGGTGCCGCCTTTCGAAGGCCGGCTTCGCGACGGCCAGCTCGTCGGGCGTGGAGCCGTCGACATGAAGAACGAGTTGGCCGCCCGGGCGGTCGCGGTGGCTGCTCTCGCGCGCTCGGGCGAGCGGCCCGCCGGCGACGTCGTGCTGATCGCGGAGGCCGACGAGGAGCGCAACACGGCGGGTGTCGGGCTCTCGTGGCTGGTTCGCGAGCGGCCGGACCTCCACTGCGACTTCGCCCTCAACGAGGGCGGCGGGCTCCTGCTCGAGCTTCCCGGCGGACGGCAGGTCGTGACCGTGTCAGTCGGCGAGAAGCAGGTGACGTCCCTGCGGCTGCGCTTCGCGGGACGTGCCGGCCATGCCTCGGTGCCGGCGGCCGCCGACAACCCGCTGGGTCATGCCGCAAGCGCGGTCAAACGCCTGCTGGGGCATCGCGGGCCGGCAGTTCTGAGCCCGGCGTTCGCGGACGCCCTCGTCGCCATCGGCGCGCCGGCCACCGGCGACGACGATGTCCTCGCCTGGGCGGCCGAGCAGCATCCGCTGCTGGCTGAGCTCATGCCGGCGATGACGAGGCTGACCGTGACCCCGACCGGGCTGCATACCTTCGAGCCGGCGAACGTGATCCCGCCGTTCGCCGACGTGGTCTGCGACTGCAGGGCGCTGCCGGGTCAGAGCGAGGCCGACATCCGCACGCACGTGGAGGCGGCACTCGGAGACGACTTCGCATACGAGCTCGAGCTGCTCGAGCCCCTCGAGGGGGGAACCGACTCGCCGCTCGAAACGCCGCTCTACCGCACGCTCGAGCGCTACCTGGAAGGGCGCCTGCCCGGCGCGAAGCTCCTGCCTGTGGTCACACCGGGATTCACGGATTCGCATTGGATCCGCCCTCGCGGAACCGTGGCCTACGGGTTCGCCCCGGTCTTCTCCACCGATCCCGCGGCCTATGAGCGCGCGGCGCACGCGGCCGACGAGGCGATCGACGTCGACGATCTGGTGGAGATGGCGAACTTCCACCTCTTTGCCCTGCGCACGCTCGCCGAGGAGGTGTAGTGTCGGGCGCGGGCCACGCAGGCGAAGAGCCCACGACTTCGACGAAGGAGAGGCCATGTACGCGAGTGTGCGGAAGTACGGGGTGGACGCAGACCGAGTTGCGGAAGTCATGCACCTGGTCGACGAGAAGTTCGCCCCCAGGCTGGAGGAGATGCCGGGCTTCCTGGCCTATCAGGCGATCGACGGCGGAGTCGATCGCGGCGGCGAGGGCCTCATCTTCACGGTCACCGTCTGCAGCGACGCGGACGCCGCCGAGCGCTCAGCCGAGCTCGCGGCCGAGTTCGTCCGCGACGAGCTCGGCGACACGAAGATCGAGCGGCTCGAGGCCTCGACTGGAGCGGTCAGCGTGAGCCGAGCGGTCTCCGACATGCTGGAGAGCGCGCACGCGTAGGCAGGGCCTGGGTGACCCGGCGCTCGTCGAGCGGTGGCTCAACAACGGCGCACGTGGGGAAGGAGCCCGAGGTTTCGCGGCAGCTGTGTTGATTTGTGGTCGCAGGACGACACCAAATCACCACGGCGTGTTGATCTACCGGGCTCCTGTCCCGGCAATTCAACACATCGCCCTCCTCCGGCCGCAACGCGACGAAGCAGTCGCCGACGCCGATCCTGCTTCCCCACGAGCCCGTTCGCCTGAGCCCGAGGCTCGGCCCGCGGCTAGACCGTCGCCCCCTCCGGACCCTCCCGGTGGAGCGCGACCCCGCCGATCACGAGCGCGACGCCCGTCACCTCGACCCATGACGGGACCTGGGCGAGCACGATGATGCCGATCACCGTGGCGGTCGCAGGCAGCAGCGAGACCATGAGCGCGTAGGTCGCCCGAGCCAGCCGGCGCATCGCGAGCTGGTCGGTCACGTAGGGGATGACCGATGAGCAGAGGCCGACGCCGATGCCCGCGGCGATCGCGAGCGGATCGGAGAGGGCCGGGATGACCTGCCCGCCGCCCAGCGGTGTGATGACCACGACGGCGATGATCATCGCGGCGCCCAGGCCGTCGATCCCACCCATCTCGTCGCCACGGCTGGCCACCCTGTGCGCCAGGACGATGTACAGGGCGAACAGGATGGCGTTGGCGAAGGCGAAGGCCACGCCAAGTGGCTCTCCCGCGAGGTGCACGTCGGTGAGCAGATAGACGCCGGCGATCGCGAGGACGAGGGCGATCGCATTGCGGCCGGTTCGGGTTCCGATCGCCGCGAGCGCGATGACGGGCAGGAACTCGATCGCCGCGACCGTGCCCAGCGGCAGCCGGTCGATCGAGACGTAGAAGCAGGCGTTCATGAGGGCGAGGACGACTCCCCAGCCGAAGAGGAGCCTTCGACCGGAACGGTCGAGGCCCGCGAACGTCCGCCACGGCCGGCGCCAGATCGCGAAGATGAGTGCAGCCGAGGCGATCCGAAGCCAGGCGACGCCCAGGACTCCGACCCGGGCGAACAAGAGAACGGCGAATGCCGGCCCCAGGTAGTGGAAGACCGCGCTGATGACGAAATAGAGCTCGGGCGGGACCTCCCCGATCCGGCGGCCGAGGACCTCCCGCACGTCGCCGGCGTCGGCCGGTCGAGCGGTGGCGGGGGCGGCCTCGGCTTCCATACCCGCAGCTTGCACGGCGTTTGCCCTTACGTACAGGGCGAAAAGCAGGTATATTGGCGTGGATGGCGATGAATCGCAGGCAAACTGGGTCAAACGCCGAAGATAATGGTTTGGACGAAACCAGCCTGCGGATCATGGCCGAGCTCCAGGCTGACGCACGCCTGACGCTCGCCGAGCTTGGCCGCCGGGTCGGCCTCTCTTCGCCGGCGGTGGGCGAGCGCCTTCAGCGCCTCGAGCGCAGCGGCGCGATCCGCGGATACCACGCCGCGCTCGACCCGCGCGCCCTGGGCCTCTCGCTCACGGTCGTGATCCGCATCCGCCCCTCACCCGGGCAGCTGCAGAACGTCGCCGAGCTCGCGCAGAAGACGCCCGAGGTCGTCGAATGCCAGCGGATCACCGGCGAGGACTGCTATTTCATGCGCGCGCACGTCCGTGACGTCGAGCACCTCGAGGAGGTCATCGACCACTTCGTCGCGCTCGGCCAGACGACGACGTCAATCGTCCAGTCCGCGCCCGTCTCCGAGCGCGGGATCGCGCTGGACGTCGAGTCGCCGGAACCTGCATAGGATCCGGCGAAGCGGTCATGCTTGCGGATAGATGACGGACTCCGAGAAGCCCAAGAAAGGTCCGAGCCCCACGGCGAAGCGCCAGCAACAGCGGCGGGATGAGCGCCTGAAGATGATCGACGAGCAGGTCAAGGAGGGCAGCCTGGTGATCAGGCAGATGACTCCCGAGGAACGCCGGAAGAATCCTCCGCAGAACCGTTCGGGCCGGAAGCGGAAATAACCGCCGCCAAGCGGCGGAGGGGTGGGATGGGGCGGATCCGCTTCAGCGGACCCGCCGTGTCCCTTACGGTTCTCTAGACCGTCTGAACGTTGACCGCGCGCGGTCCCTTGTCGCCTTCCTCGGCGTCAAACTGGACCTTGGCACCCTCGCTGAGCGAGCGGAAGCCCTCTCCGGCGATGGCGCTCTGGTGGACGAAGAGATCCTTCGAGCCGTCATCAGGGGTGATGAAGCCGAAGCCCTTCTCGTCGTTGAACCACTTCACAGTTCCTGTTGGCATTGGTCTTGTCCTCCGTTTGGACGAGTGCTGCGAACGCGAGGATGCAAGAGCAACGACTGCGAGCGCGGACACGGTTTTCCCGGGCACTTCCCGGGCGATTACCCTTCGCACCGTAGCAGCGTCGGGGCACTCCCGACGGCCGACGAGGGTCGGGCTGCTACCGTGGACGGCGTCGGGCCACCCAATCTGGGGCCCGAGAAGCTTCGTCTCGTAGTGCGCCTGTGAGCGTCCCCGGGGTCCGGATCTTCCCCAGCTCGCAAGGAGTTCGCACATGCCCACCTTCGCCGATCTCGGCGTTTCAAGCACCGTTGTCGATGCGCTCAGGGCGCGCGACATCACCAAGCCGTTCGCCGTCCAGCGACTCGTCATCGCCGACGTTCTCGCCGGTCGCGACGTTCTGGCGCAGTCACCGACCGGATCGGGCAAGACGCTCGCGTTCGGTGTTCCCATCGCCGATCGCATCGATGCAGGCTCGCGCCGCCCCGCAGCTTTGGTGCTCGCGCCCACGCGCGAGCTCGCAGGCCAGATCGTCGACGAGATTCGCACCGTCGCCCGCGCACGCGCGCTCGGCGTCGCCGCGGTGTACGGCGGCGTCGGCATCGAGCGCCAGGCCAGGCGCGCCGCCAAAGCCCACATCCTCGTGGCGACTCCGGGGCGCCTCGAGGACCTGCTGCAGCGCCGCGCACTGACGCTCGATCGCGTGCAGATCCTCGTCATCGACGAAGCCGACCGCATGCTCGACATGGGCTTCAAGCCGGCCGTCGATCGGATCGTCGATCGAACGCCGCGCAAGCGCCAGACGCTGTTCTTCTCCGCCACGCTGGAGGGCGCGGCCGGAAAGCTGGCGAGCTCGTATACCCATGACGCCCGTCGCCACGTCCATGAGCCGGAGGTCTCCGGGCGCGCGGAGGTTGAGCATCGCTTCGTGCACCTGACCCATCAGGCGAAGCTGGATGCGCTCGTCGGGGCCCTCCGGGACCGCGATCGGGGCCGGACTCTCGTCTTCGTGCGGACCAAGCGCGGCGCCGACCGGCTCGTCAAGCGGCTCGAGCGCCACGATCTCCATGCTCTGGCAATGCATGGGAACAAGTCTCAGTCGCAGCGCCAGCGTGCGCTGGATCGCTTCGAGTCCGGGCACGTCGACACGCTCATCGCCACGGATGTCGCCGCGCGCGGCATCGACGTCGCCGACATCACCCACGTCATCAACTTCGACGCGCCCGACGATCGCGACGCCTACGTCCACCGCATTGGCCGGACCGGCCGCGCGGGGCGTGCCGGCGCGGGCCTCAGCTTCGTCCTTCCCGAGCAGGCCGCTGACATGGGCCGGATCGCCGGCTCCCTCGGCCTCGCCCGTGAGTTCGGCGCCGCGAACCGCAACCACGGCGACTCTCATCCGTCGCACCGATCCAACGGCGGAGGACGAAACTCGCATGCGGGCCGCCGGCCGCCTCGCCGCAGACGCCGAAGCCGGTCGAGTCGATGACCGTTCCCGAGCACGCGGCGCCCGAGGTGACCTGCGCCCGTTGTCAGATGACCACCCGCTGGATGCCGGGTCATGAGCACGCGGCGCTGCCCGCGGCCTGGGTCGAGGATGAGGGACTGCTCTACTGCCTCACCTGCCGGCGTGCCCTCGCGGCGGAGGCGGGTGTCGGCGCCGCCCCGGGCTCCACGACGGCAAGCCGCGCCCGCATGCGAGCCGTCGCCCTGGTCGAGTTCGAGATCAAGCGCGATCCCGAGCGATCCAACGGTCAGATCGCGAAGGCGATCCACACGTCCGTGCCAGCCGTGATCAAGGCCCGCCGGCGCCTCGAGGAGCGCGAGGCCACGCGCTGAGCGGTGATCCCCGCGCTCGAGCCCGGTTCGTGAGGTTGAAAAGCCCCACCGGCGCGCGTAGTGTCTCCACAAACGTAGCCTTGGCGGCGCCGCGAGGAGACGGCGCCGGGGTGCTCGAGGCGCACGAGCCAGGAGGCATCGATGCACGCACGCAAACGGAGGCTGAGGGTCGCTCCGCACAAGGTGGACGCGGCGGTCGCCGAGTTCAGGGACAACCACCTCCACAAGTTCCGTAACCAGAAGGGATACAAAGGAGTGACGGTCCTGGCGGATCGCGAGAGCGGTGAGATGACCGCGATCTCGTTCTGGGCGAGCGAGGAGGACGTGCACGGCAGCACTGACCTCGGCCGCGAAGCCGGTGAGGCCGTGAGCAGTGCGGGAGACGGTGAGGGTGACACCGGCGGCGAGGTGCTCGAAGTCGTTGTCGACGACACCGCCTGAGCCCGGAGCAGATCACCGAGTAAGGGCCGCGCCCCGATGAGGTGCGTCGCCTGTGGTACCGAGAATCGTGGGGACCGGCGCTTCTGCGCGCAGTGCGGAGCGCCGCTCGAGCTGACCTGCCCGAGTTGCGGCACCGCCAATGAGCCTGGGGAACGCTTCTGCGGTGAATGCGGGAACCCGCTCTTCGGTCCTGCGCCGGGTCCGGCCCCCGCCGCCCAGGCGCCGCGCCCGGCCGTCTCCGAGCGCCGGCTGGTCTCGGTCCTGTTTGCGGACCTGGTCGGCTTCACGACGCTCTCGGAGCACCGCGACCCCGAGGAGATCCGCGAGCTCCTGAGCCGCTACTTCGATCGCTGCCGCGCCGTGATCGAGGAGCTGGGCGGCACCGTCGAGAAGTTCATCGGCGACGCCGTCATGGCGGTGTGGGGGACCCCCGTAGCGCACGAGGACGACGCCGAGCGTGCGGTCCGCGCCGCAATCGCGCTGACGCAGGCCGTCAATGCGCTGGCGGAAGAGGTCGGGATGCCGGAGTTGCGCGTGCGCGGCGGCGTGCTGACCGGCTCAGCCGCAGTCGAGGTCGGGACCGACGGGGAGGGAATGGTCCTCGGCGACACCGTCAACACGGCCTCCCGCCTGCAGAGCCTCGCCGCCCCAGGCGAGGTGCTCGTGGACGATGTCACCCGCCGGGCCAGCGAGGCGGCCATCGCCTACGAGGACACTGGGGAGCACGAGGTCAAGGGCCGGGAGCAGCCGGTCCGGGCCTGGCGCGCGTTGCAGGTCGTGGCCGGACGCGGGGGGGCGGGGCGCCACGTCGGCCTCGAGGCGCCGTTCACCGGGAGGGAGCGTGAGCTCGCGCACATCGTCTCCGAGTGGGAGGCCGCCGCGAGCGATTCACAGGCTCGGCTGGTCTCGATCGTTGGCGAGGCCGGTCTCGGGAAATCGAGGCTCCTCTGGGAGTTCTCGAAGCACCTCGATGGCTTGCAGCGCACCGTCTTGTGGCACCAGGGGCGCTGCCTTTCCTACGGTGAGGGGGTCGCCTACTGGGCCCTCGCCGACATGGTCCGCTCCCGGGTGGGGGTGGTGGAGGAGGAGGACCCGGACCGGGCGCGGAGGAAGCTCGAGAGCGCAGTCCGGGAGCACGTCCCTGGCGAACGCGAGCGGCGCCTGGTTGAGCCACGCCTCGCTCATCTGCTCGGGCTCGAGGATCGAACCGCCCCGGATCGGGCCGATCTGTTCTCCGGCTGGCGGTTGTTCTTCGAGCGCCTCGCTCTCCAGGACCCGGTCGTCCTCGTCTTCGAAGACGTGCAATGGGCGGATTCAGGGCTCCTCGAGTTCATCGAGTACCTGCTCGAGTGGTCTTCCGACTTTCCGATCTTCATCCTGGCTCTCGGGCGCCCGGAGCTCGGCGAGCGTCGCTCTGAATGGCCGTCGCTGGCGCTCGAACCGCTTCCGAGCGAGGCCATGTCGGAGGTTCTCGGTGGGCTCGCGCCAGGCCTGCCCGACGAGCTGGTGCATCGGATCATCGATCGGGCCGAGGGCGTGCCGCTGTACGCGGTCGAGACCGTCCGGATGCTGCTCGACCGCGGGCTCCTCGCACAGGAGGGCCCGCGATACGTGGTGACGGGCGAGGTCACGGAGCTGGCGATCCCCGAGACGCTCCAGGCCCTGCTCTCCGCGAGGCTCGACGGGCTCGAGCCCGACGAGCGGGCGCTCGTCCAGGACGCCGCCGTCCTGGGGCAGTCGTTCAGCGCGGCCGGTCTGGCGGCGCTCGGCGGGCGTTCGATCGGTGAGGCGGAACGCATGCTCGAGACGCTCGTCGCCAAGCAGGTCTTCGCGTTCGACGACAGCGAGCTCTCGGCTGAGCGTGGGCACTACGGCTTCCTGCAGGCGCTCCTGCGGACGATCGCCTACGGCACTCTGACCCGCCGGGACCGCAAGGCCCGCCATCTGGCCGCCGCTCGCTACATCGAGGCGGCGTGGGGCAGCGAGGCCGCGGAGATCGCCGAGGTGCTCGCCGCCCACTACCTGGCGGCCGCCGAGGCGGATCCCGAGGCGGATGACGCACCGCGGATTCGCGACGCGGCACGGGAGACCCTGGCCGACGCCGGGCGGCGGGCCGCGTCCCTCGCCCTCGGCGAGGAGGCACAGCGCATCTTCGACAAGGCCGCCGAGCTTGCGGAGGACGACTCGACCCGCGCGGAGCTCCTCGAGCAGGCGGGCCGCGCCGCCGCATTGGCGGGCGAATGGAACGCCGCTCGCGACCGACTCGACGCCGCCGTTTCGCTTTTCGACGCCGGCAGTCAGGTGAGCGCGGCGGCGCGAGCGCGAGCGACGGTTGCCGAAGTGCTCGCCATGTGTGATCGGCTCGACGATGCGCTCGCAATGGCGCAGCGCGCATATGTCGATCTGGAGCCGGGTCTCGAGCGGGCCGCTGTGGCCGCTCAGCTCGCGAAGTTTCACATGCTGAGGACGGACCTCCAACCGGCGATCGACGCGACCGACGAGGCACTGGCCATCGCCGAGCCTGCCCGTGACTGGAGAACGATCGCCGACGCACTGATCACCAGGGGCACTGTGTTCGTCTGGCTCGGGCGGTCCGAGGAAGGCAATGCGCTGATGTCGCGAGCCCTGGAGCTCGCCCTGAGCCACGACCTCCAGCTCATCGCAATTCGCGCCCATAACAATCTGGGCTCAACGGCATGGGGCACCGATCGTCCTGCCGACGCCTTTGCGCACTCCGAGGCCGCGATGGAGATCACCCAGGCACGAGGCGATCGCGGCTGGGAGCGTCAGCTTCTGACCGGGAGGGTCTCGTCACTCGTGGCCCTCGGGCGCTGGGACGAGGCGACGGTGATCATTCAGTCGCTCGGCATGGAGAAGGCAGACCCGGACGACATCGTTGCGTTGAGCGACGCATTTCTCGGTGCCGCCCGCCTGTTTGCGGCCCGTGGCGACTTCGATGCGCTCAGGCAGATGCTCCCAGCGGTCGAGCTTGGCATCGACAGCACCGATACTCAGGTTCGGCTGAGCTCCAGGACGGCGAAGGCCGTCGCCGTGGAAGCGCTCGGACACTCGGATGAGGCGTTCGAGCTGGCGCGCACCGCGATCGAGGCCGACGAGCCTGCGTCGCGCCGAGACGCCTACGGCGTGGCCTGCGCCGCCGCCTGGGCCATGCGCGACGACGCGGAGCTCGAGTCGCTCGTTCGTCACGTCGATGCCCTGCCTCCGGGCGCGGCCCTGCCATCGATGCGTGCGCACGCGGACCGCTTCGCCGGCCTCCTGTCCGCCCGTCGGGGCGATCTCGGCGCCGCCACCGAGCGCCTGCGCAACGCAGCCGACGCCTTCCGCGAGGTCGGTTACCCCTTCGACCTCGCCCAGGTCCTGCTGGAGCACGGTGAGCTCCTCGCCGCGGCCGGGCGCGACGAGGAGGCACAGCCTCTCCTTACCGCCGCCGAGTCCACCTTCGCGGACCTGCGGGCGGAGCCGTGGCTCGAGCGAGTGGCCCGCGCCCGCGCAGGCGCCACTGAGCCCTCCTCGATAGCCCCTGCGTGAGGAGGCGCTCCGCGCGGTTCACCGCACACGCTGGATCTCACGTTTTCGCCGGGTGCTGGCGTCTACTCGGTATGAACGATCTCTACACAACCTGGCGAAGCCCGATCGGCGAGCTCACGCTGGTTGGGGACGAGAGCGCCCTCCGGGCCCTGCATCTGCCGCGCCGGCCGCCGAACACCGAGGGCTGGACCAAAGCCGAGGCGCCGTTCGCCGACGTCGTCGAGCAGCTCGAGGAGTACTTCGCCGGCGTTCGAACGGAGTTCGAGCTGGCGCTGGATCCCCGCGGCCGGCCCTTCGACCTCTCGGTCTGGGCGCTGCTCGCCGAGATCCCGTACGGCGAGACCCGCAGCTACGGAGAGCTCGCTCGCGCCCTGGGCCGTCCCGACCGCGCCCGGGCAGTCGGCGGCGCGAACGCGCGCAACCCGCTGGCAATCATCCTGCCCTGTCATCGCGTCATCGGCAGCGACGGGTCACTCACGGGCTACGGCGGCGGACTCGAGGTGAAGCGGGCGCTGCTGGCGCTTGAGCAGGGCGCCTGGCAGGGGGCGCTCCTGTGACCGGGCTAACGGCCAGGCTTCCACTCCCGGCGCAGGATCGCGTAGATCAGCTCGTCGGTCCACTCGCCCTTGATGAATTCGTTCTCGACGAGGTGCGCCTCGCGCCGCATGCCGAGGCGCTCCATCAGGCGGATCGACGGAGCGTTGCGGGCATCGACCCGGCCGATCAGGCGGTGCAGACCGAGCTCTCCGAAGCCCAGCTCGAGGAGCACATGGGCGGCTTCGAGCGCGTAGCCGTGCCCGTGGTAGTCGGGATGGAAGAGGAAGCCGATCTCACCCCCGGCATGCTCGCGGGTGAACCACCAGAGCGAGAGGTCACCGATCACCGCACCGTCGTCCCGCAGGGCGACCGCGAGACCGATCGCGTCCCCTTCCTCCACGAGCGAGGAGCGCTCGACCTTGCGCTCGAGGACGCGCCGCGTCGCGGCCACGTCTCGCGTCCCCCACGGAACGAACCGCGTCACTTCGGGGCGCGAGTGCATCGCGTAGAGCGCCTCGAAGTCGTCATAGGTGTAGGGGCGGACGAGGAGCCGCTCGGTTTCGATCGGGTACGACGGGCTGAAGGTCCGCAGAAGCGACTCCGGTCCCGATGCGCCCATCGGCGGGCATCCTCGCGGATTCACGCCTCCGCCGGTCGGCCGGGGTCGAGTGTTAGCGCTTGCTAATAGTTAGGAAGATGCGCTTCCAGCGGACAAGTGCGTTCTGGATCTTGGCCGTGATCCTCGCCGCGCTCCTCTTCGCCTCGAGCGTGCCGTCGCCGCTCTACCCGGTCTACCAGTCCGAGTGGGGCTTCTCGTCGATCACGCTGACATGTGTCTTCGCGGTCTACGCCCTGGCCCTGCTCGGGTCCCTCCTGGTCGTGGGATCGATCTCCGATCACGTGGGTCGGCGGCCGACGCTGCTGGCCGGGCTCGCCCTCGAGATCGTGGCGATGGTGGCCTTCGCCGAGGCGAGTGGAATCGGCTGGCTGTTCGCCGCGCGGACCCTCCAGGGGATCGCGACCGGTGCCTCGATGGGGGCCATCAGCGCCGCCCTGCTCGATCTTCAACCGGAGTCGAAGCCATGGCTCGGCGGTCTGATGAGCGCGGTTGCACCCCTGACCGGCCTCGCGCTGGGCTCGCTGTCCGCGGGGCTGCTCGTCGACTACGGACCGGACCCCACCCGGTTCGTCTTCTGGTTGCTCGTTGGCGCGTTCGCGCTCGCGATTCCAGCGACCGCCTCCGTCCCCGAGACGGTGGCCAGGGATGGAGGTTGGTTTGCATCGCTGCGGCCGCGCTTGGCTGTCCCGCGCCACATGCGCGCCGCCTTCATCGCAGCGCTTCCGTGCCTGGCCGCTGTGTGGGCGCTCGGCGGCCTGGTGCTGTCCCTGGGCGCCTCCCTCGCGGCTGGCGTCCTTGGCGAGACGAGTCATTCGGCCGCCGCATTGCCGATCTTCGTCATGTCAGGAATCAGCGCGATCGTGTCGGTCTGGCTAAGGCCCATCCGGCCGCAGACGACCGCTCGTGGCGGCCTCGTGGGGGTGATCGCCGGTCTGGGCGTGGTGGTCTGGGCCCTTGCGATCGAGTCAAGCGCGCTGTTTTTGGTTGGGAGCGCGATCACCGGCCTGGGATTTGGTCCCGCGTTCTCCAGCGTCTTTCGGGTTTTGAGCGAGCGCGCGCCCGCCGATCAGCGAGCTGCCCTCGTCTCCTCCGTGTTCGCCGTCTCCTACATCGCGTTCAGCCTCCCCGCCGTCGCGGCAGGAGCTGCGATCACGCAGTTCGGCCTGCGCGAGACGGCGGAGGTCTACGGCGGCGTCCTGATCGCACTCGCCGCGCTTGCGTTGCTGCTCTCCAGCCGGCTCGACGAGTCGCGGCTCTCGAGCCCGCAGCGTTCCGGCGGCGGGCGTAGTGCGATTTCCGCCCGCGGGGCCTAGTCGGCGCGGCCGGTCTCGACCGGGCGCCCACTGCGCCTCCACGTGCCGACGCCGCCGTGGCCGACATGGAGGACGTGCTCGAAGCCCTCGCGCTGGAGGATCGAGGCGGCGAGGCCGCTGCGCTTCCCGCCGCTGCAGACCGCGGCGACGGGCTGCTCGTGCGCGAGCTCGTCGATGCGCCCGGCGAGCTCCCCGTATGGGATGTGGCGGGAGCCGGGGATGTGGCCGTCGGCGAACTCGCTCTCATCGCGAACGTCTAGGACGACGAGCCCGTTCGACTCCTCGAGCCTCTCGGCGAGGACGTCGGGATCGATCAGCTCGAGCCGCTCGACGGGTCGTCCCTCCGAGCGCCACGCGGTCATCCCGCCCTCCAGATAGCCCCGGACCGTGAGCCCGACCGAGGCGAGCAGCTCGGTGGCCTCGAGCTCGTAGCCGTCGGAGGCGGCCACGACGATCAACTCGGCCCCTTCCGGGATCACCCGCGAGACCTTCGTCGCGAAGCCGGTGTCGTAGGCGGAGGAGCTGATGGCGCCTGGGATGTGCGCCTCGTCGAACTGCTCGTTCGTGCGCGCGTCGATGACGATCGCTCCCTCGGCGCGCGCGCCCTCGACGCCACGCGGGCTGAGTGGGGCCGGCCGGCCGAGCTCCTCGACCAGGGGGCCGCGGTTCAGGGCCACGATGTGCTCGACGTTCGGCGGGCGCGCGCCGATCGTGCGGACCGCGTCGTCGACGAACTCCTCCATGGTCGGGAAGGCCAGCGCCCGGTTCTGGGCGCGCTCGAAGCCGATGGTCGAGGACGTCTTGTGGTCGATGCCCGCGCTGCCGCAGAGCGAGCCGCCGACGTGGCCCGGCCATACCTCGACGTCGTCGGGAAGGGCGAGCAGGCGCTCGTGAAGAGAGCGGAAGATGTCGATCGCCCCGTCTCGCGGATCGACCGCAAGATCGGGCCGGGCCACGTCGCCGACGAAGAGCGAATCGCCGGAGAGAAGCGCCCACGGGGCCCCGCCCCGGTTCGAGTCCCGGAGCAGGAATGACGTGTGCTCGGGCCGATGGCCGGGCGTGTGCACGGCCTCGATCTGCAGCACCCCGAGCTCGAGGCGCCAGCCGTCGCTGAAGCCCTCGTGCGGATATTCCGCCTGGGCGAGCTCGTGAACGTGGACGGTTGCGCCCGTTGCCCGTGCAAGGCGGCCATGGCCCGAGACGTGGTCGGCGTGATTGTGGGTCTCGAGCACGTGCTCGATCGCGACGCCGTGCAGGCGGCTCAGCCGGAGGTAGGCGTCGATGTCCCACTGCGGGTCGACCACGGCGGCCACGCCGGCGGAGGCGTCGCCGATCAGGTACGACGCGCAGCCGAGGTCCTCGTGGATTACCTGCCTGAAGAGCATCTGAAGTCCCTTTCGTCAGCGTCCGCGTGCACCAGCATAGGTGCGCGAGCGGGAATGCAGAGGCCGCGCGTCCGGCCGTGCAGGGCCCGGGTCAGCCCAACTTCAGGCGATATCCCCCGCGACCGTGCGTCGCCGCGTAGAGCAGCTTCCCGTTCTGGCTCAGGCGCACGCCATAGACCGCCACTGACGGCAGGCCGTCTGCGGCCTGCTTCCACTTCCCCGAACCCTGGGCGAGCCTCAGTACGCCGAAGTCAGTGGCTGCGTACAGGTCACCCTGACTCGTGCAGCCGCCACTGCTGGCGCAGCCGACGACCTTCGGCACGAAGGCGATCCCGGTCGCCGGCTGGTCGCCGAAGTTATGCGACAGGTCCGTGAACTTAGCCTTATGCGTCTTGCGGTCGTAGGTCACCTCGAACACGTGGCCCGGTGCCTTCGGCGTGTAGGCCGAGTAGCCCGAGTAGGAGATCCAGGCGTGGTTCGGGTTCTCGGGGTCGATCGCGATCCCTGACACGAAACGCCCCGGCGTCTTCGGCCGGTCGAGCCGCCGGAACGTCACCGAGCCCGGGGTGTCGTCGGCGTTCTTCGCGATGAACACCCGTCCCGTCCGGGTTGCGGCCCACAGCGTGCCGTCGTCGCTGGGCGCCCGCTCCGTCGCCACGACGTAGTCGCCCGCGCGGCTCTGCCCGAACGCGGTCGAGGTGAGGTTGCCGCCCAGCGGCTCCCACTCGCCGCAAGGCTGCTCACGGAACGGATCGAGCTGGTAGGCCAGGCAGCCGTTGTCGATCAGCTCCTGCTCGTCGCCACCTGAGTTGTCGGTGCGCCACACGTGCTCGAGTCCGGTGAACGCCCGCCCTGCGACGTTCGGGTCCACGTTGAACGGCGTGTAGAACGAGCGTGCCTCGTCCGTCTCCTGGAGCGGGTCGTAGATGTTGAGCCACGTCGCGGGATCCGAGCCGTGGAAGTTCACCTCGGGTGTGGCGTCGTAGTAGTTGTGGTAGCGGATCTGCGTATCGCCGACGTCGAACCCGGACTGGGCCCCATCGCCGCCGATCGACTCCTCCCACTGGTCGGCCTGCGGCTGGGAGCCGTCGAAGGTCCAGGTCCCGTTGTCCTGAGTGCCGCCCAGCAGGCTGTTGCGCTGATCCTCCGGGTTCACCGAGAACGACTGGAACTGGATCGTGTTCAGCCCGTCGTTCAGCGGCGTGATCGACGTCGGGACGCCGGCGAGGAGCTCCCTGCAGTCGAACAGGTCGTCGGGCTCCAGCGGCACCGGATCCGCCATCGGATCCGAGTCGTCGTAGTTCCACTCGCGGGCGTCGCACGAGTCCGACTGATCCTGCGGGTCGGACACGTCGATGCGCACGACGCCGCCGTCGGAGCCGATGAAGGCCGTATCGCCGTTGTCGGCGAAGACCGCAGCGTGGAGGTCGGGATGGATGCCCACCTCGACACCCCACGGCTCGCTTGGATCGCTCAGGATCGCCGTCATGTCCTGCCAGGTGATGTCGTCGAGCGTCGACTGCCCGGCGTTCGTCGAGCGCACCACGGCGCGCCCGTTCGAGCGCGGCGGTGCCCCGGTGCCGAACTGGTCGTAGGCGGGCAGCTCGTCGTAGTTCATCGAGCCGCCGTACCAGACGGTGTCGTCATCGGCACCCTGCGGGTGGACGACGAACGAGTCGTATCCGCACTGGCCGTTCTGGCAGTAGTTGTAGACCGCGAACCCATTCGTCCCGTTCTCGTCTGAGGACAGGAGCTTCCAGGCCTGAGCGTCGTTGTCGAGCGTGCCATCGGGCGAGCCGGCGATCGAGGCGACGTCGTCGTGGCGCCACGCCTGCGGGGCGGGCGTCTCGTCGTCGTCGTCCGTCGCCCAGTCATCGGAGGCGTCGCCGACGTACATGCGGGTGTCGCCACCGTGGTCGACCATGTCGAACTCGGTCCGGTCGCCGAACGTGTCGCCCGGGTTCTCCTCATCCTCGAAGTTCGTCTGGTTCATCGTGTGGAAGACCTGCTCCCAGGTCGGCGACGCGTCGCCCTGGTCGGCTCGCCAGATGCCGTACCCCTGGACGGCGGCATAGAGCGTGCCGTCGTCGTTCGGGTCGAGCTCCAGCTTGTTGATGCCGCCCTGGAACCAGTCGGCGCCGAACTTCGGCGGGCTCGGGTTCTGCGGTGTCTTGTCCGAGAGGTCCGTCTCGAGGTCGAAGTTCTGGCCGCCGTCGGTGGAGCGGTAGACGCCGAGCTGCGGCGCGTCCGGCGGCGTACGCCGACCGCCGTTCACCGATGAGGAGCCGTGCCGGGCGACGTCGGTGCCGATGTAGATGGTGTTCGCGTCGTTGGGGTCGACGACGATCGCGCCGATCGAACGATCGGTCGCTACGTCGGCGCTGCCGGGGACGAGGCTCCAGCTGGCGCCCGAGTCGGTCGACTTGAACAGGCCCAGGCCCGCCTCGGAGTCGCCCGAGCCGTTCGGCTCGCCGGACCCCGCGTAAATCGTGTCCGTGCCGGCGTCGTAGTAGAGCGACCCGAATGAGTTCGTCGGGAGGTCGTCCGGCGGTGCGATCCACTGGACATCGTCGGCGAGCGCATCGTTCGTGCGCCAGACGCCACCGCCTGCCGCGGCGACCCACATGCGGCAGTCGCCCGTGGTGCAGTCGGGGTCGATCGCCAGCGCGGTCACGCGCCCGGATTCGAGCGTCGCCGGGCCGGTGAGGGTCTGTGGGTCGAAGAACTGCGAGTCGATGCCGTTCACGTTGGGCGTGACCGGGCCGAGCGCCTTCCAGCTCCCGGCGGCCTTCGCCTGCGGAGCGGCGACCGGAATCTTGTTGAAGGCGTGGGCCTCGGCGCGGGCGCGGCGGTCGCTCACATACGAGCGCGGGTAGGCACGGTTGTCGACCGCCTCGGTTGCCGGGTTGGATGGGCCCTCGCGGTTCGCCTCGCCGCCCTGGCCAGCCTCGAAGGTCGTCTGGTGGAGCTCCTCGCCCTCGTGCGCGGACTCACGGAGCGCGTCGTAGCCGGCGAACGGCGCGGCGTCGCCGAACGGAAGCTCCTCGCCGGCCGGTTCTCCGGACTCGCCCTCGGACTCCTCGGAGCCGCGGGCGATGAGGAAGACGGCCAGAGCGCCGATGACCACCAGCGCCGCGATCACGAACCACCGGTACCTGCCCCCCAGCACCCCTGCCTTCTGCATCCGCCTCTCCTTTTTGCACCCCGTTCCCCCGCGTGCCTTTTATCACTTTCCGGGATAAGGGCCGAGGTTGCTGTCGTCGATGTTGCTGCCAGGAGCAACAAAAGAGGCGACAGCGCCCGACCGACGCTCGGTAGCTTCCCCTACGTGCCCGTCCGAGACAGGGAAGCCCGCGACGCTCTGGTCCCGCGGCCGAAAGCCGGCCGCGTCTTCACCCACCGCGCCAACGTTGGCCTCTCGGACACGACTATCACTGGCCGGGCGCGCCTCGACGCCATCGCCCGCTGGCTTCAGGACGTGGCCTACCTGGACGTGGTCGACGCGGGGCTCGAGGACCGCGGCTCATGGGTGGTCCGGAAGCTCCGCATGAGCATCGAGTCGTTCCCGCGCCTCGGCGAGAGCCTCGTGCTCGACACTTGGTGCAGCGCCGCAAGCCCGCTTGCCGCCGAGCGCCGGACCTCGCTCACGAGCGAGGAGGGGAGAATCGAGGCGGTCGCCACGTGGGTGTTCCTCGACAACGACTCCGGCCGGCCGAAGCGCCTCGCCCCCGAGTTCGACGCCTTCTACGCCACGAGCGCGGACGGCCGGCGGGCGCGGACCCGGCTCCGCCACGGCTCGCCTCCTGCGAACGCCGACCGGCGCGGGTGGGGCTTCCGGGCCGCCGACCTGGATGTCGCCGAGCACGTCAACAACGCGGCCTACTGGGAGGTCGCCGAGGAGCTCATGGCCGGCGCACCGGAACCCGGCTCGCTCGACGTCGAGATCGAGTTCCGCGAGCCGGCTCTGGCGGGGCCGGCGGTCGTGCTGAGCTCGAACGGCGCGCTGTGGATCACCTCGGCGGAGGGGACGCTGCACGCGTCGATCACAGGCATCGCCGCCGCCTAGGCGTTCAGCCGCCCCGCAGCAGCTTCGGCACCGGCAGCGGCTTGCACCCCTGCCGCGGGATCGAGCACCGGGCGAACGGCAGATAGGGTGCCGCGCGTGAGCACCGTCCGCGAGGCCGCCTTCGATCTCTTCCGCGCGCACGGAATGACCACGATCTTCGGCAACCCCGGCTCGACCGAGCTGCCGATGCTCGCCGAGTTCCCAGACGACTTCCGCTACGTCCTCGGGTTGCAGGAGGCGGTGGCCGTGGGCATGGCGGACGGCTACGCCCAGGCATCGGGACGGCCGGCCCACGTCAACCTCCACACGGCTCCCGGAGTGGGCAACGGGATGGGAGCGATCTTCAACGCCCAGGCGAATCACTCGCCGCTGCTCGTCACCGCGGGCCAGCAGGTGCGGGCGCAGGTGACGATGCAGGCCAACCTCACCAACCGCGACGCCACGCGCGTTCCCCATCCGTTCGTGAAGTGGAGCTTCGAGCCGCCGCGCGCCGGTGACGTCCCGGCAGCGCTCGCCCAGGGGATCCACCGCGCCTCGCTGCCCCCGCGCGGACCCGCCTTCGTCTCGCTCCCGATGGACGACTGGGGGGTGGAGGCCGACGAGGGCGACGTCGCGCGCGCGACCTCCCGCTCGGTGACCGCCGCCGCTGGCGCTGACCCGGCGCTCGTGTCGCGGCTCGCGGAGCGGCTGAACGCTGCCGCCAATCCGCTTTTCGTCGCGGGCCCGGACATCGATGCGTCGGGTGCGTGGGACGCGGCGATCGCCCTCTCCGAGCGACAGCGCCTCCCGGTGTGTGCAACCCCTGCACCGGGGGGCGGACGCATCGGCTTCCCCGAGGGCCACGCAAACTTCCTTGCGATCCTCCCGCCCGCCATCAGCCCGCTCGGCCAGGCGCTCGAGGGCTATGACCTCGTGGTCGTCGCCGGCTCTTCCGTTTTTCCGTACTACCCGTACATCCCAGGACCGGCGCTCCCCGAGGGCACCGAGCTCGTGTCCATCACGAGCGATCCGGACGAGGCGGCCCGCGCTCCCTTCGGGGACGCGATCGTCGCCGACGTGCGCCTGACGCTCGAGGCGCTCGTCGAGGCGGCCGGAGAGTCGAGCCGCGACGAGCCGCCGAGGCGGCCGGATCCGGAGCCCGCGCCGGAGTCCGATCCGCTGAACCCCTCCACGGCCCACGGCGCGCTCGCCGAGGTCTTCCCCGAAGACGGCATCGTTGTGCTCGAGTCGCCGTCGTCGACCCTGGCCCTTCGCAATCAGCTGCGGCTCTCGCGGCCGGGCAGCTACTTCTTCGGGGCGGGCGGAGGCCTCGGCTTCGGCCTGGCGGCGGCAGTGGGCGTGCAGCTGGCGCAGCCGGACCGGCCGGTCGTGTGCGTCGTGGGGGAGGGTTCGGCCCAGTACGCGATCACCGCGCTGTGGAGCGCGGCCGCGTACTCGGTGCCGGTCACCTTCCTCGTCCTGCGGAACTCGGAGTACGCGATCCTCAAATGGTTCGCGGAGATCGAGAGCGTCACCGGCGCGCCGGGCCTCGACCTGCCCGCGCTCGACTGTCCGGCGATCGCCGAGGCCTACGGCGTGAGGGCCCACCGGGCGACGGGCGCCGACGAGCTGCGGGAGATGCTGGGGGCGGCCATCGCCTCGACCGAGCCGGAGCTGGTCGAGGTTCCGGTAGCCCCGGGCATGGCGCTGGCTTAGGGATGGCGCTGCTCGAGGCCGATCCGACCCGGATCGCGCCCGCTGCCGCCGAGCCCGCCGACGACCGGGCTCCAGACTCCACCGCCGCCGGGACCCCGCAGCCGCTGCGCTCGGAGCTCGAGGCTCTGCTGGGCCCCGAGCGAGTGCTCGGCCGTGCGATCGACCTCGTTCGCTACGCGTCCGACGCGAGTCCCTACCGACTGATTCCCAAGGCGGTCGTGATGGCTCGCGACGCGGCCGACGTCGCAGCCGTCCTGGACTTCGGCCGGCGCCGGGGGATCCCGGTGACCTTGCGCGCTGCCGGGACGAGCCTCAACGGGCAATCGCAGGGCGACGGCATCCTCGTCGACGTGCGCCGCAACTTCCGCGGTGTCACGGTGAAGGAGGGCGGAGCCGTCGTGCGCGTGAAGCCGGGGACGTCGCTGGGGCACGTGAATCGTGTCCTGGCTCCGGCCGGGCGGAAGCTCGGCCCGGACCCGGCCTCGACCGACTTCGCGACCGTGGGCGGCGTGGTCGCCAACAACTCGGGCGGGATGCGCTGCGGCGTCGTTCACGACTCCTACCGGACCGTCCGCGCGCTGACTTTCGTGCTGCCGTCGGGCACGGTCATCGACACCGGTGCCCCGGACGCGGAGAGTCACTTCGCTGCGGCCGAGCCCGATCTCGCGCGAGGGCTCGAGCAGATCCGCGACGAGCTGCGCGGCGACGCGGAGCTGGCCGAGCGCGTGCGCCGCAAGTTCGAGATCAAGAACACCACCGGCTACCGCCTGTGCGCGTTTCTCGACGCGGACTCGCCGCTCGAGATCTTCAGGCGCCTGCTCGTCGGATCCGAGGGCACCCTGGCGTTCACGGCCGAGGCCGTGTTCGACACGGTGCCGCTACGGCCGCGCACGAGCACCACGTGGATCCACTTCGAGGACATCGATGCCGCCTGCGACCCCGTGCCCGATCTCGTGGCGGCGGGTGCGAGCGCGGTCGAGCTGATGGTCGCGCCGGCGCTGATCGTCGCCTCGAACTCGATTCCGGGAACGCCCGAGCGCTGGAAGGAGCTGCCGCCCACATCCGCGGCGCTCCTGGTCGAGCTGCGCTCGGACGATCCCTCGGAGCTCGACACGCTCGAAGCCCGGGCGAAGGAAGCCCTCGGTAAACGTGAGTTCCTGCGGGGGCCCGAGTTCACCCGTGACGAGGAGCTGACCGAGGTCTACTGGCGCGTTCGCGAAGGGATGCACGGCATCGTCGGGCGCCTTCGCCCCCAGGGGACCTCGCTGATCATCGAGGATGTCTGCGTCCCGCCCGAGCGGATCGCCGAGTCGGCGAAGGACATCTCGGCGCTGCTCGGCGAGCACGGATTCCTGCCGGGCGTGGCCGGCCACGCATCGGCGGGGAACCTGCACTTCATGCTCACGCCGAAGTTCTCCGAGCAGGCCGACCGCGATCGATACGAGGCGTTCATGAGCGGGTTGGTCGACCTCGTGTTGGACAAGTACGACGGCTCGCTCAAGGCCGAGCACGGAACCGGCATCAACATGGCGCCTTACGTCGAGCGGGAGTGGGGCGCTAAGGCGACGGCGATGATGTGGCGGGTCAAGGCGCTCGCGGATCCCGACGGCGTGCTGGCCCCGGGGGTTGTCCTCAACCGGGATCCCGGGATCCACCTGCGCAACCTGCGATCGAACCCGAAGATCGAGGACGAGGCCGACACGTGCGTCGAGTGCGGGTTCTGTGAGCCGGTCTGTCCGAGCCGCTGGCTGACGACGACGCCGCGGCAGCGGATCGTTGTCCGGCGCGAGATCGCCCGCCAGCCCGAGGGCTCGCCGCTGCGCGAGACGCTCCTGCGCGAGTACGAATACGACGGTCTGGAAACCTGCGCCGCGGACGGCAGCTGCGCAATGGCGTGTCCGCTGGGGATCGACACCGGCAAGCTCGTGAAGGGCTTTCGCGCGCGGCAGCGCACCTCCGGCGAGGAGCGGGTCGGGCTGTGGCTTGCACGCCACTGGGCCGGGGTCGAGCGCGGCGCTCGTGGCGGGCTACGGATGGGCGAGGCCGTCGCGGGCGTCGCCGGTGACCGGGCGCTGCGCGGCGCGAGCCGAGCGGTTCGGAAGGCGGTCAGCGCCGAGCTTGTCCCCGAGTGGGGCGACGCAATGCCGCCGGCTGCCTCGGCTGAGCTCCCACCCACGGAACGAGCCGGCGCGGCGGCGGTCTACGTGCCCGCGTGCATCAACCGCATCTTCGGGCGCTCAACACAGGCCGGCGACGGGCTGAGCCTGCCGGAGGCGATGGTCCACCTCTCCGAGCGCGCAGGGATGCCCGTGTGGATCCCCGCCGATGTCGCGGGACGCTGCTGCGCCACGCCCTGGGCGTCGAAGGGGTACGACCGCGGCGCCGCATTCGCCGCCAACAAGATGGTCGAGAGCTTGTGGCGGTGGACGGGCGAGGGGACGCTGCCGGTCGTCATTGACGCCAGCTCGTGCACACAGGGGCTGGCGCAGCCGCCCGAGGGCGCGTTGAGCGAGCGCGACGCCGAGCGCCACGGCTCGCTCGAGGTGCTTGATTCGCTCGCGTGGCTCGAGCGCCTGGCGCCGGCCCTCGAGCCGCGCCGGGTTGGCTCGGCGGCCGTTCACCCGACCTGCTCCGCCCGGCACCTCGGTCACGCCCGCCGGCTGGTCGCGCTGGCCTCCACGGTGGCGGAGGAGGTCTTCGTCCCGCCTTCCGCAACGTGCTGCGGCTTCGCCGGCGACCGGGGGTTCCTGCACCCGGAGCTGACCGCCTCCGCGACGGCCGACGCCGCGTCTGAGCTCGCCGGCCGCGACTTCGACGCCTACCTCTCGAGCAACCGCACTTGCGAGATCGGGCTCGAGCGCGCGACGGGGCGGCAGTGGGAGTCCATCGTCTTCGCGCTGGAGGCTGCGACGCGCGAAAGCGCGGCGGGCTAGGCGGCGTCCGGCTCCTCCTCACCGGGCCAGGCGCCGGTGGCACGGTAGAAGGAGATGCGGGTCGCGCGGTCCGCCAGACCGCGGACGGCTCGGAAGATCGCGCCTTGAACGGCAAGCGCAAGCGCGAGCTTCCCCCACGACACGTCGCGGTGGTCCGGCTCCGGGGGCTCGGCGTCTTCCACCAGCCCCCAGACGGCATCGAAGAGCTTCTTCCCGAGGAACCCGGCCAGGAGGCCCGCGACGAGGCTGACGGGAATGAAGAGCATCTTGCCCACGCGACTCGCGGCCGACGCTACGCCGGCTGTCCCTCGCGCGGGTGGTCTGGGTCCGGCTCGTTGCCGGCCGGTTCCCTGGGCTCCATGGCGATCGTGCGGTGCTCGGGGACGCCCGCCGCGATTTCCCGGGTGCGCTCGATCTCCGCATTCAGTTCGGCGCCCAGCAGGAGCGCCACGTTGGAGATCCACAGCCAGACGAGGAAGACGGCGACACCCGCGAGGCTCCCGTAGGTGGCGTTATAGGAGCCGAAGTTGGCAACGAACACGGCGAACGCCGCCGAGGCCACGACCCACACGACCAGAGCCAGGACGCCGCCAGGGGTGATCCAGCGAAAGCCGGGCTGGCGCACGTTGGGGGCGGCGTAGTAGAGGACGGCGAAGAGGGTGATCACGACGAGGCCGATCACCGGCCACTTGGCGATATCCCAGATCGTGATGGCCGTCCCGCCCGCCCCGACGAGGTCGCCGAGTTGCTCGGCCACGGGCCCGGTGATGACGACGGCAAGGGCGCTCGCGACCAGCAGCACGATGAGAACCGCCGTGATCGCGATCTGGATCGGCCGCAGCTTCCAGAACGGTCGCCCTTCCTCGACCTCGTAGATCGCGTTCGACGCGCGCGAGAAGGCGCCCACGTAGCCCGATGCGGACCATAGGGCGGCGGCGAGGCCAAACACGAGCGCCAAGCCGGCCGTGCCCTGGTTCGCGGTGATCTCGTTGATCGCGTTGGTGATGATGTCGTTTGCCGGTCCCGGCGTCAGCTGGGTGAGGTTGTCGAGCAGCGGCTGCGTGGCCGACTCTCCGATCAAACCCAGGATCGAGACGAGGGCGATCAGCGCCGGGAAGATCGCGAGGATGCCGTAGTAGGTGAGGGCCGCCGCCCAGTCCGTCAGGTTGTCGTCGCGGAATTCATGGACGGTGCGCTTCAGCGTCGCCCACCATGCGCGGCGGTCGAACTTGGCCGGCCCTTCGGGCCCGGCCTCCTCGGGCGCAGGGGCGTGCGCGCGCGTCCCCTCTCCGTTCCGCTCGGCCATCACCTCCGGGGTTACCCGCAGGCGGGTACCGAAAACGGGGGCAGGCGCCGCCGCGGCCGCCGGAGTGCTTGGATTGCCCCATGCAGATCGAGCCAGCGAGGGATGCCGACGTCGAGGCGCTGATGCCGCTGATCCGCGCCTATTGCGACTTCTACGAGGTCGATCCGCCGGACGCCGGGCTGGTCGAGATGGCCCACGCCCTGATCGCCGCGCCCGACGACGAGGGGCTGCTGCTCGTGGCTCGCCGCGATGGAGAGATCGTCGGCTTCGCGGCATGTGGGTGGAAGTGGTCCAGCCTGCGCGCTGCGCGCTTCATGGTGCTGGAGGACCTCTTCGTCGCCCCGGAGGCCCGCGGGGAGGGCCTCGCCGATGCGCTGATCGAGGCCTGCGCCGACCGGGCCCGTGAGCACGGCGCGCCGTGCCTCGCTTGGACGACCGCGGTCGACAATCACCGCGCCCAGGCCGTCTACAACCGCATCGGCGCGGTGGGCGAGACCTGGATGGAGTACGAGCTCGAGCTCGAGCCGCGCGAGTGAAACTCGCCGTTCACCGTCCGTAACGAAGCGCAACTCGGCAGGGGCGTTGGACGGAGAGGCGAAGCGTCGAGGGCCAAGCCACATATCTGAGGAGGCCCGATGTCCGCACGGGGGCGCCGATGGGGGGGACCGTCGGCATACCGGCGAGCCGCAAGTCTTGCGCTCGCGTCGTTTGGAGTTACTGTCGCCAGCGCAGCCATGGCCGCGCCGGCTCCAGCTGCCGTCGCTCACGTGGTCCAGCCCGGCGAGACCCTGTGGTCGATTGCCGCGGCGAACAACTTGACCACGCGCACCGTCGCCGTCTACAACGGGCTCTCGGAGGACGCCCAGGTCATCGCCGGCACGACGATCGACGTCCCCACGGTCGACGAGGGCGCCGCCGCGCTCCAGGCCGCCGGGACCACGCCGGGCGCGCCGAGCACGACAACCAGTAGCAGCGCGACCCCCACCACGACGTCCAGCGCTCCGTCCGTACCGGCTGGCCCACCCGCGCCGACCCCGCCGCCCTTCCCCTACGCCACCATCCCTTCGCCCTCGGGCGACGTCTATCTGGACGCCGGGGCCGCGTCGTCGTGGGAGTCGATGCGGGCGCAGGCGATCTCCGACTACGGCGTCGACCTCTATCCGGCCGGCCCCCTGTCCGCCTATCGCAGCTATGCGCAGCAGTCGTACCTCTACCGGCTGTTCCTGGCGGGCCAGGGGGCGCCGGCGAACCCGCCGGGTCGCTCGACGCACGAGCTCGGAATCGCGGTCGACCTCGCGACCCCCGAGATGCGCGCCGTCGTGGACGCGATCGGACCCGGCTACTGCTGGTATCCGCACTACGACAACGAGTGGTGGCACGTCGAGTTTCAGTGCTACTGAGCCTTGACTGGGGTTCGCGATCGCGGCGTGGCGGGTAGCATCGCCGCGTGAGCGGGGCAGGCGAGCGGACTGACGGAGCCGGGCCCGGATCGGATGGCTCGGCGGCCGCCGAGCGGGTCGAGTTCCGAGCGGTCACCAAGCGCTATCCGGGCGCTGATCGCCCAGCAGTGGACCACCTCGACCTCGACGTCCCCGCCGGAGAGATCTGCGTGCTCGTCGGTCCGTCCGGGTCGGGCAAGACAACCGCAATGCGGATGGTCAACCGCATGGTCGAGATCACCGACGGCGACATCCTCATCGGCGATCGGTCAGTGCGGGATCGTCCGCCCGCGCACCTACGCCGCGAGATCGGCTACGTCATCCAGCAGATCGGCCTCTTCCCTCACCGGACGATCGCCGAAAACATCGGCACGGTGCCGAGGCTGCAGGGGTGGGACCGGGAGCGCATCCAGGACAGGGCTCGCGAGCTGCTGGCCCTTGTGCAGCTCGATCCGGAGCTTGCCGACCGCTATCCGGTCCAGCTTTCGGGCGGCCAGCAGCAGCGCGTCGGGGTGGCTCGAGCGCTCGCCGCGAACCCGGGCGTGATGCTCATGGACGAGCCCTTCGGAGCGGTGGATCCGATCAACCGCGAGAAGCTCCAGAACGAGTTCCTGCGCCTCCAGGCCGAGATCCGCAAGACGGTCCTCTTCGTCACCCACGACATCGACGAGGCGATCAAGATGGGCGACCGGATCGCGATCCTCCGCGAGGGCGGCCGCCTGGCGCAGTACGCGACCCCGGCCGAGCTGCTGATGGCCCCCGGCGACGACTTCGTCGAGGACTTCGTCGGCGCGGACCGGGCTCTCAAGCGGCTCGCACTCATGCGGGTCTCGGACATCGACCTGTGGCAGGCCCCGCTCGCGTTCGTCGGACAGCACACGGGCGAGGTGCGCGCAAAGCTGGAGGGCGCGGAGGTCCCGTATGTGCTCGTCGTCGACTCCCAGCGACGCCCGCTCGGCTGGCTCTCCGACCGTGATCTCGGCGCCGAGCTCGTCCCGCAGAAGCCGGACCACGCGCCCGACCCGGTGCTCGAGGCCGACGATGTCCTCCGGGACGCGCTCTCCGACCTCCTGCAGGCCGAGACCCGGTATGCGCCCGTGGTGGACGGGACCGGGGCGCTCGCCGGGGTCCTTTCGGTGGAGATCGTCTCCGAGTTCCTGACCTCCGACCAGGCGCTCACCGACGAGCACTCGGCCGCCGAGCGCCCGCTCGCGGAGTGATGGGCGCGTTCGCCGCTGGCGCGGCCAGCCTGATCCCTCTCGCCCAGCTCGGCCAGGACTTCTTCAAGGATCGGTCGGCCGCCAGCTGCCTGGTCGATAACGGCACCTTCTGCGCCAGCTGGGCAGTCGACAACTTCGACCGCTACACGACGCCGCTGCTCGAGCACTTCGTGCTCGTCTCGGTCTCGGTCGTCGCCGGATTCATCATCGCGCTGGGCCTGGCCCTGATCTCCTACCGCCGCGGCTGGCTGGTGCCGCCGTTCACCTGGGTGACCGGCCTGCTCTACACGGTGCCGAGCATCGCCTTCTTCACCCTCCTCCTGCCGATCACCGGGCGCGGCACGGACACCGCGATCATCGCGCTGACCGCCTACACGCTCCAGATCATCTACCGCAACATCATCACCGGTCTGGCGAACGTCCCAGCCGAGGCCAAGGACGCCGGGCGCGGGATGGGGATGACCGACCGTCAGCTCCTATGGCGCGTCGAGATGCCGCTCGCGTTGCCGGAGATCGTTGCGGGGCTGCGGATCGCAACGGTCTCGACGGTTGCGATCGCGACGCTCGCCGTCTTCGCGGGGGGCGGTGGCCTGGGCGAGCCGCTCTATGCCGACATCAGCTTCAAGACGAACATCATCATCTGCGGCGGCCTCGCGATGGCGATGGCGATCCTGCTCGACGTCGTGCTCCTGCTCGCGCAGCGCTGGCTGACGCCCTGGCGGGCGCGCCGTCTTGGGAGCGATGCGGGCGGGCGCCGGCGATTCACGTTGCGGCGGGCGGTGAGCACCTCGTGATCGCCTTCCCGGTCGCCTTCCTGGGTGCGTTCGGTGGGGCGATCGACTTCATCTTCCAGCCGCGCCCGCCGCAGGTGGGGGGCCAGGGCGCGAGCGAGGTCGGCGGGCTGGCGCAGGTCTGGGATCTTGCCTGGACGCACATCTGGGTGAGCGCCTTCGCCCTGGCCGTGGCAATGGCGATCGCGATCCCAGTCGCGCTCTACCTGGGGCACCGCGGCACCGGCGAGTTGTTCGCGATCGCCCTGGGTAACGCCGGGCGCGCAGTTCCGGAGCTGGCGCTGATCGCCTTCGCCGGAGCTTTTCTCGGCTTCGGCGTCATCAACCTGACCGCAGCCTTGATGGTTGTCGGTATCCCGCCGATCCTGACGAACACGTTCGTGGCGGTTCGGCAGGTGGATCAGGGAACGATCGCCGCTGCTCGCGGCATGGGGATGACCGAGTGGGGAGTCCTGCGGAGCGTCGAGCTGCCGCTGGCGGCCCCGACGATCATCAGCGGAATCCGCACCGCCGCGCTGAACATCATCGCCACGGCCACGATCGCGCCGCTCGCGGGAGTTCTCACGCTCGGTGACTTCATCATCAGCCGGAACGTCTATGGGGACGACGGGGTTTTGGCCGGAGCGATCCTTGTCGCGGTGCTCGCCCTGACTGTCGAGCTCCTCCTCGGCATTGCCCAGCGCGCGCTGACGCCGGAGGGCGTCAGGTTGCAGCGCGCGGCGGCATCAGCATAGGATCATCGCCGCACGCGTCAGGGGGAGCGCGGCCAACGAACCCGAAGAGAGGATTCCGTCCATGAAGACCCTGTTCCGGCCCCGCATGATCTTCGTCCTGCTCGTGGCCCTCGCGCTCGCCGGCGGGGTTGCCGCCTGCGGTGACTCGAGCGACGATGAGTCGAGCACCAGCGGCGATGAGTCCGGCCAGCTGATCCAGAACAACCCGGACAACCACGGGGTCCAGATCACCGTCGGCTCGAAGAACTTCACCGAGCAGTTCATCCTCGGGAACATCTATGCGGAGGCGCTCGAGGCAGCCGGCTACGACGTGAAGACCGACCTCAACCTCGGCTCCGAGGTGATCCAGCAGAAGGCGCTGCAGGCGGGTGAGGTCGACGCTGCTCCCGAGTACACCTCGACGGCCCTCACTTCGCTCTACGGGTTCGACGCCGACCAGGTTCCGGCGGATGCGCAGGAGGCCTACGCCAAGGCGAAGGCCGAGTACGCGAAGGACGACCTGGTCGCCTTCCCGCCGACGCCGTTCGCGGACTCGAACGCGGTCGGGACACTGACCACGACGGCCGACGACCTTGGACTGAAGACGATCTCCGACCTGAAGGGCCAGTCGCAGGACCTCACCCTGTACGGGTCCCCCGAGTGTCGCCAGCGCGTCGACTGCCTGGTCGGACTGGAGCAGGACTACGGGCTCACGTTCCAGAAGTTCGTGCCGGTCGACATCGGCCTGCGCTACGAGGTACTGGACAAGGGCGACGCGGATCTGTCGATCCTGTTCACCTCCGACGCGCAGCTGGCGAACAGCGACAAGTACACCCTCCTCGAGGACGACAAGGGCGTCTTCCCCGCGGGGAACGTGCTCCTCGTTGCGCGGAAGGACACCGTCGACCAGGCCGGGCCTGACTTCGGCGACGTCGTCCAGGCGGCGCAGGCCGACCTGACGCTGCCCGTGATGCAGGAGCTGAACGCCCGCGTCGACCTCGACAAGGAGAAGCCCGAGGACGTCGCGCACGAGTACCTCGTGCAGGCGGGACTGGTGAAGTAGCGCTCGCGGGTAATCGCCCCGCTCGCGGGTAACAGGGCGTGCATCTCCGCCGCAATCCTCGATATCGACGGAACGCTGGTCGACACGAACTACCAGCACGCGCTCGCGTGGTGGCGCGCCTTTCGCGACCACGGGCTGACGCTTCCCACATGGCGCATCCACCGTCACATCGGGATGGGTGGCGACCAGCTCGTTGCGGCGCTGGCGGGCGATGAGTTCGAGGCGCAGCACGGCGACGACGTGCGCGAGGCCGAGGGGGAGCGCTACGCCGGGCTGATCGACGAGGTCCAGCCGATGGACGGCGCGCGTGAGCTGATCGCCGAGCTGCGGCGGCGCGGGCACAGAGTGGTGCTCGCCAGCTCGGCGAAGGAGGCGGAGGTCGAGCACTACCTCGACCTGCTGGATGCCCGCGAGGTGGCCGATGCGTGGACGACCGCGGCCGACGTGGAGGCCACGAAGCCGGAGCCGGACCTCGTGGTGGCGGCGATGCGTCGCGTCGAGGACCTCAGCGCCGTGATGGTGGGGGACACACCCTGGGACGTCGAGGCGGCTCAGCGTGCGGATGTGAAGACGCTCGGCGTCCTCACCGGCGGCTTCTCTGACCAGGAGCTTCGCGACGCCGGGGCGGTCGCGGTGTTCGAGTCGCTCGTCGAGCTCCGCGAAGCGCTCGACTCGACTCCGCTTCGCGGCGGGGCGTGAGCGGGGCCGTACCCGGGCCTACGCTCCCTCGAGCGCGTACAGCTCGCCGTACTTCTCGCGAAGCTGCCGCAGGAGCGGCTCGCTGTCGAGCGGGCCGCCGACGATCCGGTCGATCATCTCCTTCGGCTCGAACTTCCCGCCCTGGCGGTAGAGCCGCTCGCGCATGAGCTCGCCGAGCGGCTGGGTCTCGCCGCGCTCGAGTTGGCCGTCGAGGCCCGGGAGCTCGGCACGGGCGAGATCCCAGAGCTGGCCCGCGATGATGTTGCCGAGCGAGTAGGTGGGGAAGTATCCGAACGAGCCACTCGGCCAGTGCACGTCCTGGAGGACGCCGTGCGCGTCGTCGGGGACCTCGACTCCGAGGTAGCGCTCCATCCGCTCGTTCCACGCCGTCGGAAGGTCGGCGAGCTCCAGCGAGCCCTCGAAGATCTCGACCTCGAGCTCGAACCGCAGCGCGATATGCAGGTTGTAGGTGACCTCGTCGGCCTCCACCCGGATCAGGCTCGGCGCGACGGTGTTCGCCGCGCGGTACAGACCCTCGGCGTCGACTCCCTCGAAGCGCTCCGGGAAGATCTCCGTGACGATGGGGTGGAGGAACCGCAGGAACGGCCGCCCGCGGCCCACCCAGTTCTCCCACATGCGGCTCTGCGACTCGTCGAACCCGAGTGACGAGGATCGGCACAGCGACGTGCGCTCGAACTCCGGGGCCAGGCCATTCTGGTAGAGCGAGTGCCCGCCCTCGTGGATGACGGCCCAGAGCGAGGTGCCGACGTATGCGGGATCCGAGCGGGTCGTGATCCGCAGGTCGGAGATCGCGATGCCGGTTGCGAACGGGTGGACGGTCTCGTCGAGGCGCCAGGCGTCCTCCTGCAGCGGCATCGTCCCCAGCACGCGCTTCGCCAGCTCGTACTGGCGATCTCGATCGAACTCACCGTAGAGGCACGACGAATCGAGCTCGACATCGCTGGCTGCGATCTCGGCCAGCAGCGGCTGGAGGCCCTCTCGCAACCGCTCGAGCACGGGACGCAGCTCGGCGGTGGTCATCCCGGGCTCGAAGTCGTCGAGGAGGGGGTCGTAGGGATGGTCGTACGGCGCGAAGCACTCGACGTAGCGGCGGCGGAGCTCGACGACGCGCTCCAGGTGCGGTAGGAAGGCTGGGAAGTCGGAGCGCTCCCTTGCCTCGACCCAAGCCTGCTCGGCGATGGATTCGGTGCGTGAGAGCTCCGCCCGCAGATCCGCGGGCACGCGTCGCGCCTTCTCGGCGATCCGCTGGGTCACCCGGATGAGGCTCGCGTCGAACGACTCGTACGGCTCCTCCGCGACATCGGAGCGGGCCGCATCGAGGAGTCGCCATAGCTCGTCGGAGCAGAGCCGCTCGTGCCGCAGGCGGGTGAGCGTTGCGATGTGCTCAGCCCGGACCGGGGCGCCCGCGGCCGGCATCTGCGTGCGCTCGTCCCACGCGAGCAGCGCGCGGGCCCGGCCGAGATCGGTGATCTCGGCGACTCGCTCGCGAACCTCGTCCAGCGCCCCCATCCTCGCGCAAGGTATCGATCACGCCCTGAACGCGGTGCACTTCGCCCCCATTGACGCCTGCGGCGTGCTGCAACCGCGAGGAAACGCCCCGGCGTTGCCGAATTAGGGCGGCAGCGATGGCCGCCATCGACTCGACGCCGCGTGCCGTGCTGCGCACGGTCCTGATCGTCGTCAGCGTCGTGCTGACGATCTACGTCATCTACCTCCTGCGCCGGCCGCTGAGCTGGATCGTGATTGCAGGGTTCATCGCGATCGCCGTTTCGGGCCCTGTCGCGGTCCTCCAGAAGCGCATGCCGCGTGGAGTCGCGATTGCCCTCGTCTACCTGATCATGGTGGCCGTTCCGCTGACGATCGCGGCGCTGCTCATTCCCGAGGTCGTTGGCCAGGGGGAGGACCTCGTCAACAAGGCCCCCGAGTACGCCCAGGACGTCACGGACTTCGTCAACAAGAACGACACCCTCAAGAACCTCAACGACAAGTACAACATCACCGACGAGCTTCAGAACCAGGCGAAGGAGCTGCCGAGCAAGATCGGCGACGCGGCATCGATCCTCAAAGACATCGGCGTCGGCATCGTCAGCTCGATCTTCGCCGGCGTCACGATCCTCGTCCTCAGCATCTTCATGGTCTCCAGCGCGCCCCGGTGGCGGGCACGATTACTTGTGGCACAGCCGCCCGAGCGAGCCGAGCGGCTCGGACGCGCCCTCGACCACATCGGCAACGCCGTCGGCAACTACGTGGGCGGGGTGCTCCTGCAGGCGACGCTGGCGGCCGTCTGCGCGTTCATCGTTCTGACGATCCTCGGTGCGCCCTTTGCCGGCGCCCTCGCGCTGATCATCTTCTTCTTCGACCTGATTCCTGTCGTCGGCGCGACCATCGCCGCGGTCATCGTGGGGATCGTGATGCTGTTCGTGAACTTCCCGGTCGCGCTCATCATCTGGATCATCTACGCGATCGTCTACCAGCAGATCGAGAACTACGTGATCCAGCCGCAGATCCAGCGGCGGGCCACCGCGATCGAGCCGTTCGTCGTGCTGGTCGCCGTGCTGTTCGGCGCGACCCTGTTCGGCATCCCCGGCGCGATCCTGGCGATCCCCACCGCGGCGTCTCTCCAGATAGCCGTCCGCGAATACTCGCTCTACCGCCACGAGGTGCTGACGGCCCCGATCGACGGGCCATCCCCGCCCTCGACAGGGCCTGGCGAGGCGCCGGCTGCTGCGTAGCCGCGGGCCTCGCGGTGGATGAACCAGGCACTAAGGGGAAGGGCTCGGGGCGGCGGCCGGTCAACTCCTACGAGCTTTTGGCCACTTGTGGGGGCCACAGCCACTACAACTGACCAAAACCTTGGGCCCACCCCCCCCTTTATTGCCTGTTGTTCGTTCATCCACAGCCCCGCTCGGCCGGGCGCCTCGCCCCAGCGCTAGCCTGAAGGCATGAGCGCGTCCACCGACACCGCCGCTCCGTCGACGCCGAACATCGACGACGTCGAGCGCGCGGAGAGGACGCTGGACGGCCTGGTCAGGGCCACCCCGATCGTGCCGACGGGCGAGATCTCTCGCCGGCTCGGCGCGCCGGTGACGCTGAAGGCCGAGTGCCTGCAGCGAGGCGGTTCGTTCAAGCTCCGCGGCGCCGCGAACCGGATGGCGCAGCTCACCGAGCGCGAGCTCGCGGCCGGAGTCGTCGCCGCGAGCGCCGGCAACCACGCGCAGGCCGTCGCGATTGCGGCCGGGCGCCGCGGCGCGGCGGCGGAGCTCTTCATGCCGGCACAGGCGCCGCTCGCGAAGGTGGCGGCGGTTCGCGCCTACGGAGGCACGGTGCGGCTCGTCGACGGCACCTACGACGAGGCGGGCGAGGAGGCAGCGCGGTTCGGGGCGGCGGAGGGGAAGACGCTCATCCCGCCGTTCGACGATCCCGACGTCGTCGCCGGGCAGGGCACGGTCGGCCTCGAGATCGCGCGCGACGCGCCGGCGACCCGCTTGATCGTGGCGCCGGTGGGCGGTGGCTCACTCGCGGCGGGGGTGGCGATCGCCGCGAAGGCACGCATCCCGGGGGTTCGCGTGGTCGGGGTTCAGGCGGACGCCTGCGCGCCCTACCCGCCGTCGCTCGCCGCCCACCGTCCCGTCGGGGCGCGCTCGGCCAACACGATCTGCGATGGGATCGCAGTGAAGCGGCCGGGTGAGCTGACGCTGCCGCTCGTCGGGAAGTGGGTGGACGAGATCGTGACGGTCTCCGACGACGAGGTGGCGCAGGCGATGGTCCTCCTGCTCGAGCGGTCCAAGCTCGTGGTCGAGGGGGCTGGTGCGGCGTCCGTCGCCGCGGTGATCGCCGGCAAGATCGACCCTCCCGCCGAGGGCGAGGTGTGCGCCATCCTCTCGGGCGGGAACGTCGACGCGTCCCGCCTGGTCGAGTGCATCAGGCTCGGCGAGACCGCTGCCGGTCGGCGCCTGGTGCTGGTGACGGTCGTCCCCGACCGTCCCGGAGCCCTGGCGAGCCTCGTGCGCGTCGTCGCCGAGCAGGGCGCCAACGTGCTGGACGTGACGCACCTGCGCGAGGGTGTCGATCTGCACGTGCGTGAGACCGCGATCCGGCTCGTGCTTCAGACCGACGGCGCCGAGCATGGCGAGGCGATCGTGCAGGCGGTGGAGCAGGCCGGCTTCGCAACGCAGATCGAGCGCTCGGTGCCGCACTCGCACGGGCTCTAGCGGTCCCCACTAGGCTTGCCGGGTGCGGCAGGAGATCACCGAGCCGGGCTCGGAGCACGATGTGAGCGCGGCCGGAGGCGTGGTCGTGAAGGGGAGTGCGGGCGAGTCCCTGATCGCGGTGATCCACCGCCCGAAGTACGGGGACTGGACGCTGCCGAAGGGCAAGCTTGAGGCGGACGAGGCGTGGGAGCAGGCCGCGTTGCGCGAGGTAAAGGAAGAGACCGGTTACGAGTGCGAACTGGTCAGGGAGCTCGATTCCGTTCGCTATCGCGATCGCAAGGGACGCAGCAAGCTCGTTCGCTACTGGCTGATGACCCCGCGAGGCGGCTCGTTCGAGCCGAACGACGAGGTCGATGAGCTGCGATGGCTCACGACGGCCCAGGCGGACGAGATCCTGAGTTACGAGCACGATCGCCGCCTGACCCGGAGCGCCGAAGAGGGTCGAACAAACGTCTAGTCCAGGTGATCGCGCTCGCCTGGGCACGCCCCGAGGTCGATGCCCTGCACGGCACCCTTCAAACGGCGGAGCATCCCCCGAGCAACCTTCCGCCGGCGACACGATTGCAACGAGTCGAGGGACGCCGACAAGAGCACAACCAGACCCCTGGATGGCCGTAAAGGCCCCTCCGCGGGGCACCTCCAATGCCGAGATGGGGCGCCAGAATGGCGCCCCATCTCATTTCGGGCTCGTGGTGTCCAAGAAGCGCGCCGTCTCATTCAAGGCCGCTCCTGTGCCTGCCGATACAAGGGCTGCGCAATGTCCCGCCCTCGTTTGGCGGGCACACACCTCCCATGTGATCAAGGAAACGGGGCGCCGGGCGGGCGCCCCGTTTCTGTGCGTGCTCTGAAGAAGCGACGAGGTGCCCGGAGGCACCCCGTCGCCATCAAGCTGCGCGCGCCGTTGGGGGGTTTGCCGGCGCGCGCGGCTCAACAGCACAACTTGGGTTCCCCCGATCCCGTGCGGCCAAACATCCTCGGGCCAACATTTGAATCGGCACGAGGACCGCCTAGGAGCCTCCCCGCCGGACGCGGCTTTCGCGCCAGACTCGCACCCCGCCGAGCACCATCGTCACGGCGCCGCCCATCGTCACGTAGATGCCGTAATCGAGCGTCACCTTGAGTGGGTCGAAGGCATTCGGCCGGTCGATCATCAGATAGCCGACAAGTAGCACCGACCACACCCCGGCGGCCACCAGCAGGGGTCCCTCGGCGAGGGGTCGCGGCAGGTCGTGGCCCCGGGCGCAGCGCGAGATCAGGACCAGAGCGGCGATCGCCGTGAGCACAAGTGCCGTCTGTCCCCAGCCGAACGCATCGAGCCCGGTCTGAGCGAGGTCGGGGATCACCTTCAAGCCGTACCAGGGGAGCACCAGGCTCCCCATCACCACGAGCGCCCCGATCGCCGTCAGGCGCTGGCCCGCCCCGAGGGCGCGAAAGCGGGCACCGATGCCGACCGGCTCGGGCATCCGTCAATCGAGCGGCTCGCGCCCGCGAAAGCCGCTCTCCAACTCGTGCCAGTAGCCGACGCTCTCCTCGCCGCGCTGCCAGCACAGGTAGACCTCGCGGCCGTCTCGGATGGCCGGAAAGTCGACGAGGCCGCGATCGATGTCCCGCACGACGACTCCCGCTTCCTCGAGCCCGAGAAGCATCCGCCGGACCTCGAGGAAGGCCGTGCCGACCTTGCGGCCCGGCTCGCCTCCTCCGTTCTGGGGCGCGGCGCCCGCAAGCACCTCGTGAAGCTCGGCATCGGTGAGCCGGTCTCGCGCATCGCGAAGCTCACCGAGCACGGCGTCGAGGCGTTCGAGCAGGGCATTCGCCTCGTCGACCGTGAAATGGCGGTCGTGGATCAACTCGCGAGCTTTGTCAGACGGACGCCGGATGCGCGGAGCGGCCGCTCGCGGCCATCCGCTGGTGAAGTAGCGCGGCGTCGCTCGAGCTGATCGGCCGCAGCTGCCCCTGGAACGCAAGGTGCCAGTGCTCCGCCGGCCACTTGCGCACGTGTTCGAGCTCGCTCGCAAGCTCCTCCGCCGGCACGAAGTCATCCTCGTCGAGGACGAGGACGGGCTCGGCCGAGACCCGCCATGGATAGGGCTCCGGGTACTTCTTGCGGCCCTGTGGCCAGATCGGCTCCCTGTCCTCGAACATCGTCGAGGTCACTCTCGCGATCGCGCCGAAGGCCTGGACGCCGGTCACGTAGAAGACGATCTCGTCGCCGGGCTCGAACTCGGCTGCCTGACGGCGCCGGCGCTCCTTCATGCCGATGACATCGAATCCGCGCTCGACGTTGATGCGGAAGTTCTCGAGCGAGCCCGTGAGGATCCAGGTCGTCGGCATTCAGGGATTCTATGCCGAGACACGAAGTGTCCCGGCAGCAGCATCTAAGGCGGCGTAGCCGCCGCAGTTGTGTGGCGATGCCGAGGACGGTGGCCTATTCGGCCGGCTCGAGGGCTCCTCGGGCAGCAACGACCTTGCGGATGATGTCTGCGGTCTGGTCCGGTCGGCTCACGAAGCCGTCGTCGATCTCGACTACGCGCGCCTCCGGGAGTCCCTTCTCGACCCTCCGCCTGAGGTCAGCCCCGGTGGGGAACCAGCCGCCTCCAAGATTCTCCGAGACACCGAGCCAGAGCCGGTCGCCCGCGAGTCGTGCGAGCTCGCTCGGATCGTCCTCGATCCACGCGCGCATCCGGGCAACGCTGGTCTCCTGCGGACAGTGCTCAATCTGTGCGGTGACTCGATCGCGGAGCTCCGCCTCGTTCATCTGCCGGTTCGTGGCGGTCAGGATCCCGCGCAGGGCGCCGCGATAGTCGGTCTCGACCTGGCTCATCAGCGCCGCGACGACGACGTCTGAAGCGGCCATCGCGTCAGAATCCACGAACGATCTGCGGCCCACGGGAACGCCTCCCACGCAGACGAGGGCCGTGACCCGGTCCGGGTGCCGGGCGAGCACGCGGACGCCGCGGTTGGCGCCGTCGGCCGTGCAGAGCACGATGGCCGGAGGGCCGGCAGCCTCAATCACGGCGGCCAGATCCTCGGCCGAGGTGTCGAGGTCAAATGGCCCGCGGCGAGTGGACTTGCCGGTCCCGCGGTCGTCGTAGAGGACGACGCGATGGTCGGACCGGAGCTCGGCGACGAGGTTGTCGAAGATCGACGGCAGCATCGACCAGTAGCTCGCGATGACGACGAGCGGGCCGTCGCCCTGCTCGGTCCAGTGGATCCGGGCGCCATCCGGTCTCGCTGCGACGGGCATCGGTTGCGATTCTAAGCACCGCGCTCCGGGTATCCCGGCCAACGGACCTGGCAACGACAAGGAGGACGAATGAGCTCAGTCGCGAGCGCCGGCGGGGACATCATGGCGGCGGAAAGCCGCGACCGGCGAGACCAGATCATCGAGCTCTTGAAGAAGGCCTACTGGATGGAGATCGAGACCGTGATGAGCTACATCGCGAACTCGGTGAACCCGGACGGCGTGCGCGCCCAGGAGATCAGGGAGTCGCTGGAAGCCGACGTGCAGGAGGAGCTCGGCCACGCCAAGCAGTTCGCGGCGCGGATCAAGGAGCTCTATGGGGTCGTGCCCGGCTCGGAGGAGTTCGACGCGGAGCAGACCTATCTCCAGCCGCCCTCCGAGCAGGTTGACGTCGTGCACGTGATCAAGGGCGTGATCGAAGCTGAGAAGGGGGCGATCGAGCACTACTCCCGGATCATCGAGGAGACCGACGGTGTCGATCCGGTGACCCAGGACATGGTCATCGACATCCTCCACGACGAGCAGGGCCACCTGCGCCTCTTCGAGGGCTTCCTCCGCGAGTACGAGGCCGAAGGCCTGGCCTGAATAACTCCGCCGCCTCCTCGGCTCCCGCTCTGAATCAATGCCGCCCGGCTACGCCGCGGGCTTCTTGATCTGCTCCCGCGTCCGGAGGGCGGCTGATGTCTTTAGCTCGGGACTGAAGCCCGCGCGAGCTCGGCGAGGTGGTGCACGCCGAGCTCGTCAGCCGAGCTTGCGGCGGCGTCGAGCGCCTCGCGCGCCGCGTCTGAGTCCGCATCTCGCAGGACGATCCCGCGCAGGTAATCGCAGCGCGCGGCGTCGAGGGGCCGCCCAAGCGCGCTCCAGGCTTCGCGTGCGTCCACCAGCGAGGCGGCGCCTTCGGTGGGATCTTCGGCAACGGCACCCACTGCCTCGAGGCTGGCGGCCTTCCCCACGGGATAGCGCAGGCGCTCACCCAGTCGTGCTCCTTCCTCTGCGGCCTCACGGGCGGCATCGACCCGGCCCGCGTGCATCAGGTTGATGGCGCGCGCGGAGATCGCCTCGACCGACTGGGCGACGAGCCCGGCCCGCTCGCAGATATCGAGCGCGCGGGAGAGCTCGGTGTCCGCCTCGGTGTAGTCGCCGCGCTGGCGTAGGGAGGCCGAGAGCCAGAAGAGCGCCTGGAAGGCCACCTCCGAGCGCCCCACCTGCTCGGCGAGCGTGGCGGCGTCGCGCAGCAGCTCGGTGGAGCGGTCGAAGTCGCCTTCGCGCCAGCGCAGGGCGCCGCGCATCACGTAGGGGAAGCAGAGCTTGCCGGTGAGTCCCTCACGCTCGGCGAGGGTCGCCGAGGCCTCGGTGTGTTCCTCCACCGAGTCCCAGTCGCCGTGATAGGCGGCGAGCTGGGCGAGGGCGGCGTGGAGCTCGACCTGCGACGGGAGGTCGCCGGTCTCGACCGCGAGCCCGAGTGCCTCCTTGTAGGCGTCGGCGGCGCCGTCGTAGTCCGCCTCGGAAACCTCGAGGTGGTAGCCGAGGGTGAGCAGCGAGCGGACCGCCTCGGCGGGGTCGGACTCCCGCGCGAGCTCGACCGAGCGTTCGAGGTTCTCGCGCGCCTTCGCGAAGTCGCCGATGCGGCCGAAGACGCGGCCGAAGATGCCGTGGGCGCGGCTCGCGGCGGCGGCCTCGCCGAGTCGCTCGGCAAGGCGCAGCGCCTTCTCCGAGGCGTAGATCGCGAGCATGTTGTCGCCGGTGTGCATGTAAAGCGATGCCGCCTCCTCGTACAGGCGCACGAGCTCCAGGCACGGCGGCCCGTCCTTCAGCAGGTCGATGCCGCGCTGGTAGTGCTCGATCGAGCCTTCGCGGTCTCCCTTGTGCCAGAGGGCTGCACCGATCTTGCGGTGGAGATCGCCGACGCGCTGGAGGTCCTCCTCGCGACGATGGAACTCGAGGCACCGGTCCCAGACCTCCGTGGCCTGCGCGACCCGGCCGAGTCGGAGTGCCACATCCCCGAGCTTTTCGGAGATCCGGGCGCGGGTCGCGGGGTCGAGCTCGCGCCGGAGGCCAAGCACCGTCTCGTAGTGGCCAAGAGCCTCCTGATTCGAGTACAGGCCGGCGGCCGCGTCGCCCGCGGATTCGAGTGCGGCGACGGCGCGGGCGCCGATGCGGTCAAGCTCGGCGGGTTCGAGGCCGGCGTCGGCGCCGAGCGCTGCCGCGCGCCCGTAGTGATCGGCCACCATCGCCACCACCCCTTCTGACCGATCCGCGGCGCGTTCCTCGATGAAGGCGCCCACCTCGGCGTGCTTTCGGGCTCGCACCGACTTCGGCAGGGTCGAGTAGGCGACGTCCCGGATGAGCACGTGCTTGAACGCGTACTCGTGCTCGCCCGCGAGCCGGCTGCCGGCGCTCGACACGACGAGGTCCTTCTCCTGCAGGGCGATGAGCGTGTCCGCCAGATCGACGCCCTCGTCCTCGCTCAGCGCCTGGAGGGAGCCCTCCCAGAAGGTCTGGCCGACGACGGAGGCGTGCTGGAGGACTCGCCGCTCCGGCGCGAGCAGGGAGTCGAGGCGCGCCGCGAGCACCGAATGGACCGTCTCGGGCAGCGTCTGCACGTCAGCTGATCCCTCCTCGCGGATCCGGTTGATCATCTCCTCGGCGAAGAGCGGATTACCTCCGGAGCGCTCGGCGACCTGCGTCAGGAGGCCGCTGTGGCCGTTTCCGGCTCCCTCGCCGAACAGGGCGGTGACGAGCTCCCGCGCGCGCTGAGGCTCGAGCGGCTCGAGCGAGATCGTGGTCGCGTTGCGACGGCCGCCTCCCCAGCCGGGACGGCGGTCGAGCAGCTCGTCGCGGGCCAGGCAGACGATCAGCATTGGCCCGCGGACCCAGCGCGCGAGGTACTCGATCATGTCGAGCATCCCCTCGTCGGCCCAGTGGATGTCCTCGATGGCGAGGACGAGCGGCCAGCGGTTGCTCGCCGCCTCGATGAGGGATCGAACGGCCGAGAAGATGCGGTCGCGCATGCCCTGAGGGTCCTCGGCGTCAAGACCCAGGGCCGCGACCCGGTCGGCCGGGACCTCGATCCCCAGGGGGCGCGCGATCAGAGCGGCCACGCGCTCGGGTGGTTCGTCCGTCGTCTCCGCCGAGACGACGGACTCGACGCCTCGATGCAGTTTCCTCCAGGCGGCCTCGGAGTCGTCGGTGTCGACGATCTCGAACTGGCCGCGGATGACTTCACCCAGCGCCCAGTACGCCAGTCCGGCGCCATATGCGGGGCAGTGGCCGAGGCGCAGCATCGGCTTCTCGGGACGTTCCCCGATGGCTCTGGCGAGCTCGCGCAGGAGGCGGGTCTTGCCGACGCCCGCCTGTCCGATCACCGTGACGAGGTGCGGGCGCCCCTCGCGCACGACCCGATCGAACAGGGAGAGGAGCAGGGCGGACTCGTCGTCGCGCCCGATCAGCGGGGTGGATGCGCGGGCGGCGCGTGAGCCTCCGGCGAGGAGCACCCGCACCGCCTCCCAGGCGGGCACGGGCTCGGCCTTGCCCTTCAGCTCGAGGGGCTCGAGCTCCTCATATTCGATCGCGCCGCGTGTGAGGCGATGGGTGACCTCGCCGACCGTGATCGTGCCCGGCCGCGCCGCCGCCTGCAGGCGAGCGGCGACGTTCACCGGATCGCCCATGACGGTATAGCCGCCACCGCCGACCTCTCCGGCGAGCACCTCGCCGGAGTTGATGCCGACGCGAAGGAGGAAGCTGACGTCGGCTGCGGCCGGGATCTCGGCGTTGATCTCGTCCATCGCAGCCTGCATCGCCAGCGCCGCGCGGACCGCTCGCTCGGGGTCGTCCTCATGGGCGACCGGGGCGCCGAACACGCCCATGACGTTGTCGCCGATGTACTTGTCGACGCGCCCGCCGTAGCGAACGACCTCCTGGCCGAGGCGGCGCAGGGCCCGGTCGACCATCGCCTTGACGGTTTCCGGGTCCATGCGCTCAGCCACGGCCGTGTACCCCGAGAGGTCGGCGAAGAGAACGGTCGCCTTTCGGCGCTCCTCGGGCGGCGCCTGCATGGCCGGTGGGAGCTCGCCCGCGAGGGCGCCGGGCGGGATCAGATCGGGACGGGAGGCGGCGGCGGGACGCTGCGCCGCCGTTGCCGCCGCCGCGGCGCCGGCGGAGCCGCCACTCTCGAGGCTGGCCCCGCAGTCAATGCAGAACTTCGCGCCGGGCGGGTTCTCGGCCCCGCAGTTCGGGCACCGAGGCGACAGCGCCTCGCCGCAGGACATGCAGAAGCGAGCCCGCTCGGGGTTCTCCGCCCCACAGCTAGGACAGCTCACCGCTCCAGCCACGTGTCGAACGATACGTGGTGGGCGTGGGCCCTAAGTGACATCGGTCACGGTTGGGTGGTGGATGGCAGTAGTGGTCGGGATGGGTGTGGTCGCGCGTGAGGTAGGCGGCTCGTCTGGGCGTGGGCGCCGGGTCGGAGCGTGGTCCCGGGCACGTGGGGGATGTGAACCGCCGGCCGTGTCGAGTTACTGCGGTAGATCCGAAGGAACTCGACACGGGAGCCCGTTGGCCTCCCGAATCCCCTCCCTACGTGCCCGTTTCGGTTGCCTCGCCGCGACGCTGGCGGATGACCATCTACTCAATCGGAATGTCCTGAACCCTTACCCGCGGCTCGGGCTCCGCCTCGACCCGCTCCAGGTAGTGGTCGATCAGCGAGCGCATCGTGATGAGGGCCTCGCGCTGGAGCGACTGCCACTGCTCCCGCAGCTCAGGGGGCGCCGAGGCGCGGATCACGTCGGCGGTGCGGCAGATCGGGCAGAACTCCAGGCACTGGCGCTCGGGGTCATCGCGGTGGCGTGTTGCCGCCTCCGCGAACGCGCCCAAGGCGTCAAACGCGCTCGGGTTCGGGATTTCGCCGCCGTTCTGTTGCCTGGGCTCGGTCATCGTCGAAGCTCACCTCGAGCGAGCCGTCCTCGAGCCGGGCTCCGGTTGGCCGCTGGCGGGCGAGGGCGGGGGGCAGGATGATAGTCCGCTTCTCGCGGCCCACGCTCACGATCAGCTCCGAGCCGACCTTCTTGAGCGAGAGCTCGCCCCGCTCGGTGAACGGCATGCGCAGGCGCAGCGTGGCCTGCCCGTCGCGCGATTCCAGCTCGTGCGCGAGCTCGTGATGCAGTACCGCGGCGGGCTCGCACTCGGCGAAGAGCTCGTCGCCCAGGCGGTCGAGCATCGCCGGCCCCACGACCTCTTCGGCGAAGTAGCGGGCCTTGAGCAGCGGTACGGGCGCGAAGCCCTCCGCCACCTCGGTCAGGCGCTGGCCCTGATGCCGGCGCCACTCGGCGAAATAACCCTCGGAGACCTCCACCGGGAAGACGCGATTCACGACCACAGCGTCGGTCAGGTACCCGTAGAGATTCAGATAGGTGAAGGTGCGCTGGGCCTCGCGGATCACCATCCGGTCAGGGTTCATGACCAGTCGGATCGAGGCGCGCTCGCGGTCGCGGAGGATCTCGTTCATCGAGATCAGGTTCCGGACCAGGCGCTGCACGTCGGCGAACACGTCCTCGTTCGGCAGCGGGACGTCGAGGAAGGTGCGGGCGAATGGCCTCGCGGCAGCCACCAGGCGGCGCTCCCAGGGGAAGACCTTCTCCAGCCACCACCGCGCGATCTCGGGAAAGGACAGAAGCCGCAGCGTCTCGCCCGTTGGGGCGCAGTCGACGACGATCACGTCGTAGTCCCCGGACTCGTGGTGGCGCTTGATCTGAAGCAGGCTGAAGAGCTCATCCATGCCGGGCGGGACGGTGAGCTCCTCGGCCGCGATGTCCATCACCCCGCGATCGGCCAGAAGCTGACCGAGCCAGCGCCGCACGGCGCCCCAGTTCTCCTCCATCTGCCGCTGAGCCTGGACCTCCTGGCCCCACAGGCGCTCCCCGATCGCGGTGGGGTCCGCTCCCAGCTCCGCCTCGAGCGAGTCGGACAGGCTGTGAGCGGGGTCCGTGGAGAGCACCACGGTCCGCAGGCCCGACGCGGCGCAGCGACGCGCAGTGGCCGCGGCAACGCTCGTCTTGCCCACGCCGCCCTTGCCCGTGTAGAGGATGGTTCGGGGTCGTGGCACGGGGCGCGCAGGGTACCTCGGACACGGTCCGCCGCGGGCCACGTACGTACGTCCAGAACCGATTCGACGCCTTTAGGACCTTTCGCTACCCTGCCGGGCCGACCAATCCGACTCCAAAGGGAGCCTGCCTTGACCTCAATGCGTACGGTGCTCGCGATCTGTGCTCTGGCCCTGCCGATTCCGGCAGCGGTGGCCGGGTGCGGTGGTGGTGACGACAACGGGGAGGACCCGCAGCAGGTCCTCGACGAGACGTTCAACAATGACACCAAGGTTTCTAGTGGTGACATCGACATCACGGCCAGCGTCTCGGCCGGCGATCAGGGCAGCTTCGACTTCAAGCTCGAGGGGCCGTTCCAGGGAGATGCGAGCGATCCCAATCAGCTTCCGCAGCTCGACTGGACCGCCACCGCAAGCGGCCAGGGCGCCGGGCAGAGCGTCGACTTCAGCGGCGAGCTGGTGGTGACCGAGGACAACGCTTACATCGTCTACAACGGCACCACCTACGAGGTGGGTACGGCCACCTTCAACCAGTTCAAGTCGCAGTTCGAGAAGGCGACGGCACAGTCCGGCGGCTCCAGCTCCTCGCAGGGCTTCAAGGAGAACTGCGAGGCGGCCGTCGAGCAGGCCGGAGGCGACACGAGCGCCTGCGACATCGACTTCGCCAGCTGGCTTACGAACCTCTCGAACGACGGGACGACGGACATCGACGGAACCAGCACGATTCACATCTCCGGCGATGCGAACGTCAGCCAGATCGTCGATGACCTGCTGAACATCGCGAAAGCGACCGGCGGGGCCGGCGCGGCCTCGCAGATCAGCCAGGCGCAGCTCGACCAGGTCGAGCAGGCGATCTCGGACGCTCATATCGACGTCTATTCGGGCGAGGACGATCACGTCGTCCGCAAGCTCGACTTCAGCCTCTCGGTTGACCCGTCGGCCCTCGGCGGTGTCGCCGCCGCTGCGGTGTCGAGCGTCGACGTCGACTTCGCCGTCACGCTCAGCGGCGTGAACGAGGAGCAGACGGTCTCGGCGCCATCTGGCCCGACGAAGCCCCTCAGCGACCTCTTCCAGGGCCTCGGCGGCGGGCTCCCGTTCGGCGGCAGCCTGGGCGCCGGCAGCAGTCTCGGCGGGTCCTCGTCGGGCGGATCCGCTTCGAGCCAGAAGTATCTGGACTGCATCTCGAAGGCGACCTCGACGGCCGACCAGCAGAAGTGCCTGGCGCTGCTCTAGACGCGACCAACGCGTGAAGCAAAGGGCCCGGCATAACGCCGGGCCCTTTGTTTGCGACTGACGGGGACCGTGCCGATCCGTAGGCTGCGACGACGATGAGCGACCCCGCCCGGCCGTCCGGTCCCTCGTTTCCGAGCCTCCTCTCGCCCCAGGGCTGGCCGTATCTGCTGGTGCCGTTCATCCCGCTGGCGATCGCCTTCGATCTGGCCGGCGCTTCGGCGGGCCTGATCTTCACGACGGCCGCGCTCGGGATCATTCCCACCGCAGCGCTCATGGGCCTCGCCACAGAGGAGCTGGCCGAACGCTCCGGGCCGGGCATCGGGGGCCTGCTCAACGTCACCTTCGGCAACGCGCCCGAGCTGATCATCGCGCTGTTCGCCCTCGGCGAGGGCCTCCACGAGGTCGTCAAGGCCTCGATCATCGGCTCGATCCTCGGCAACATCCTGCTCGTGCTCGGCGCGGCGATGTTCGTCGGCGGGTGGAATCGCGACCGGCAGCGCTTCAACGCCACCGCCGCGAATGTCCAGTCCCTGATGCTCTTCCTGGCTGCCGCAGCGCTCGTCATGCCGGCGATCTTCGAGCTCGTCGAAGGGCGTGGACTGCCACCTCCAAGCGCCGAGATCGTCTCGTATGGCTCTGACGTCGAGCACCTGTCGCTGCTCGTCGCGATCGTGCTCATGGCGACCTACGTCGCCGGGCTCTACTTCTCCCTGCGGACGCACCGCGGCCTGTTCAACCCCCCCTACGAGGCCGAGGTGCCCGGGGGTCTGGACTGGAGCGTCCGCCGCTCGGTGGCGATGCTTGCGATCGCGGGGGTCGCCGTGGGCGTGATGTCTGAGATCCTCGTCGGCTCGATCTCCGAGGCCTCGCACTCCGTCGGCCTGAGCGAGTTCTTCATCGGGGTGATCGTCGTCGCGATCGTCGGCAATGCCGCCGAGCACTGGGTCGCCGTCCTGGTTGCGGCCAAGAACAAGATGGACCTGGCGGTCAACATCGGGATCGGCTCGAGCGCCCAGGTCGCCCTCTTCGTCGCGCCCCTGCTGGTCCTTGCCTCGTTCGTGCTGGGCCCCCAGCCGATGCCCCTCGTGTTCAACGGGTTCGAGGTCGGGGCGATCATCCTGGCGGTCCTGATCGCGAACTACGTGACCCACGAGGGCGAGTCGACGTGGTTCGAGGGCGTCCAGCTCCTCGCCGTCTATCTCGTCCTCGGGATCGCCTTCTACTACGCCTGAGCGGAGCGGATGAGCTAGCGACGCGCGAGGTACAGGATGTTCGTGTGGCCGTAGCGCTCGAACGGATGTGCATGGGTCATCCCGATCTTCTCCATCACGCGCTGCGATGCGGCGTTCTCCGGCAGGCAGAACGCGACGATCTGATCGAGCCCCGCAACCTCGAATCCCCAGCGAAGTGACGCGGCTGCGGCCTCGCTGGCGAAGCCCTCGCCCTGTCGCTGGGGGGTCACCGACCATCCGACCTCGACAACACTGCGGTCCTCGACCTCGGTCGGATTCAGCCCGATGCGCCCGATGAGCTCACCGGTGGAGCGCTCGCGCCACCACCACATGCAGTAGCCGCGCTCATCGAGCAGGTGCGCCTGGCGCTCGATTCCCTCGCGTACCGCCTCGCGCGTACGGGGCCCGCCCAGCTCGTCCGGCCAGTGCCAGCGCGCCACCTCGGGGTCGGCGTACAGACTCGCGCCGAAGTCCAGGTGGAGGTCGGGATCCGGCGTCTCGGCCCGCAGCCTGTCTGTCTCAGGAGGCTTCAGTCCGCGGGCCAGAAGTCCGGTGTCATCTCGGTCTCGTCCTCGGGGCTGTCGGACTTGACCGAGCAGATGACCAGCTCGGCCTCCTCTGGGCCGTCGTTGTGGACCGAGCGGTAGGTATCGGCGGCGACCCGGACCGCGGTGCGCGGGCCGACCTCGACGACGTCGTCACCCAGCTTGAAGTGGAGCGTTCCACTGACCACGAAGTAGATCTCCTCCTGGGTTCGATGGCGGTGGCCGTAGGACCCCTTGCCGCCCGTGCCTGGCGGCATCGAGCGCCACGTGAGCGCGACCTGTTCGGCACCGACGGGTTGGGCGAAGAAGCGCATTTCGCCGTAGCCCGGGTAGTCCGCCATCAGGTCAGGCGCCTCTTCGCGCCCGACGATCGAATAGCCGCTCATCTCCGCTCCTCTCACCCCCGAGCGGCGGCGCCGCCCGAATCAGTCCTCGCGGCCTGGCTCCTGGCCGTCCTCGTCCGAGTCGTACTCCTCGTCACCCTGCTCCAGGGCGGTGGCCGAGACGCCGCCGCGCGAGCCGGCGTGGTAGTGCGTCTGGAACTCCTCCAGCGAAGCATCGAGCCGATCCGAATCGACCGGGACCTCATCCGAGATGTGGACCCAGTCGGCGCCCTCGTAGGCCTCCATGTTGAAGACCTCCTGGTCGATCGAGGCGGAGTCGTCGACGATCACGACGACCTCGGTCTGCGGGTTGAAATAAGTGCCGGGCCGGACCAGCAGGTCGTCGAGCTCGACGGTGCGGTTCTCGGTGTCCGCGTCCGGTGGGGTCACACGACGATGTATATACGAAGCCGCGTCACTGGCCGAGGTTCTCGAGTTCGCGAAGCTGACGCTCGACCTCGGCCTCGACATCCAGGGGCTCCCCGCCCAGGCGCATGAGCCGCTCGTTGCGGGCGATGACGAGCTGGCGGACCTCCTCGCGCAGCGCGGCGCCGCCACTCTCGGGGGCTGGAGTCGCCGCTTGTGCGGCCAGCAATCGCTCGAGCTCGCGATCGATGTCGAGCGGCTCCTCCCCGCGAGCCCGCTGGCGATATGCCTTTGCCTCGAGCAGCTGGCGGATCTCATCCTCGCGCATGCCGGGCGACGCTCCCGCGTCGGAATCGCGCAGCTTTTGCGGCAGATCGCGCTCGAACTCGACCGCGAACTGCCCCTTGCCCACCTGGTCGAGTGCATTCCCGGCGCCCAGCGCGAACGTGATCGCGCCGATCGGGATCGCAACCAGAACGATCACCAGGATCGCCTCCCCATTGGAGAGCGCCGTCACCATGACCATAAGGCTACGCCGCATCCGAGAGGGGTGAGGAGAACCGTCGATCCGGCCGCTGCAGTCCGCTATCCTTTCGTCGAAATCCTGGTTGATTGACCAGTCAATCGGTGCCGTTGAGCCACCCTGAAACCGCTCGCCGGCCCGCTTCCGACTTCAAAGGAGCACCTGAGCAGTGGACTTCACGCTGACCGACGAGCAGAAGGACCTGCGCGAGCTCGCGCACAACTTCGCCGAGAAGGAGATCAGGCCCGTCGCCTGGGACTACGACCGCGACGGCACCTGGCCGCAGGAGATCATCAACAAGGCGTGGGAGGTGGGCCTCATGAACACCCACGTCCCGGAGGAGTACGGTGGCCCCGGCCTCGACTTCCTCTCAGGCTGCCTGATCGAGGAGGAGTTCGGATGGGGATGCTCGGGCATCGGAACCTCGCTCGCGGCCAACGGCCTGGCCATGACGCCGCTCGCCATCGGCGGGTCCGACGATCTGAAGCAGAAGTACCTGGGCATGCTGACGGAGGAGCCCAAGCTCGCCTCGTTCTGCCTCACCGAGCCTGACGCCGGCTCCGACGTCTCCGGGATGAAGACCACGGCGACGAAGAAGGGCGACAAGTACGTCATCAACGGCTCGAAGTGCTTCATCACGAACGGGCAGTACGCCGACTGGTACACGGTCTATGCGAAGACCGACAAGGAGGCGGGCCACCGCGGCATCTCCGCCTTCCTCGTCCCCCGCGACGACAGCATCATCATCGACAAGAAGGAGGACAAGCTCGGCCAGCGCGCCTCGAACACGGCCACGGTCGTCTTCAACGAGACCGAGATTCCGGCCGACCACCTCCTCGGCGAGGAGAACCACGGGTTCAAGCTCGCGATGATGACCCTCGACCGCACGCGCCCGGGCGTGGCGGCGATGGCCGTCGGCATCGGACGCGCGGCGTTCGAGTTCGCCGCCGAGTACTCGAAGGAGCGCGTCCAGTTCGGCGTGCCGATCGCCATGCATCAGGCGGTCGCCTTCATGATCGCCGACATGGCGACCAAGGTCGAGGCCGGGCGTCTGCTCACATGGCAGTCCGCCGCACTGCTCGACCAGGGCGTCCGCAACACGCTCGCCTGCTCGCACGCGAAGCGCTTCGCGGCCGACTCGGCGATGGAGATCACCGTCGACGCCGTTCAGGTCTACGGCGGCTACGGCTTCATCAAGGAGTACCCGGTCGAGAAGCTGATGCGCGACGCGAAGATCATGCAGCTGTACGAGGGCACGTCGCAGATCCAGCGCCTCGTGATCGCCAAGGAGGTGCTCATGGGCCGCAACGTCGACGAGCCGCTCCCCGAGTCGGTGAAGACGCAGACCGCGGTCGCCGAGAAGGAGTCGGAGACGGCCGCCGCGGCCGTCTAGGCTCTCTTACAGTCAGTTCAGAAGGGGCCCCGCCTGCGGGGCCCCTTTTCGTCGGGCGCCGGAGGGACGCCTACCCCCGCCGATTAGGGCTGATCGCGATCATCAGGCCGATCGTGGTCATCACGATCACGCCCAGGACCAGGCCCTGCCACCACTCGTCGATGCCCACCACGACCGCGTAGATCCCGCAGGCCAGGATGGGCACCATCAGGCCCATGTAGACCAGCGGCCAGCGGTTCGAGCGGGCGCTCAGCAACCGGTCGCCGCTCGCGTGACCGAGCTCGGCTCGCTCGTACTGGGCCCGCTGGTTCGCGCTCATGTTCGCCATGCGATTCCTCCTCGCTTCCATCCCGACCCTACAGGCACCGCATGAGCGGTTCGTGAGCTTGGTCACAGGGTCGGAGGCCGTGCGTATAGTCGGGAATGTTGGGCCGAGACACAGGTGTCTCGGCAGTCGCATGTAAGGCGGCATTGCCGCCGCAGGAGATTCATGGCGAAGTCGCCGAAGAAGGCCCCGCGGAGGGGCGCCGATCAGGTCGCTCAGGCTGCCCGCGCCGCGCGGCGCGCAGGCAGCGAGGGCGCCGGGGTCAGGGGGCGCCGGGGCGGCCGGCCCATGGACGTCTTCGGCGGAGAACTGCGCAGGCGCGACGTCTTTCCGCTGCTCGTCCTCCACCTGATCGCCCGCGAGCCCGCCTACGGCAACCGCCTGATCGAGGAGATCGAGGAGATGACGGAGGGGGTCATCTCCGCCAACCCCAACACGATCTACCCGCTCCTTCGCGACCTCGAGTCGCAGGGCATGATCGAGGGGAGCTGGGAGCACCCGGACAAGCGGACCCGGCGCTACTACGCGATCACTCCGGCCGGCCGGCGCGAGTACAGGCGCCTGCGGTCGGAGCTCGAGCCCTTCCTCGACTCGGTGATCCGATCGGTGACGCTGATCAAGCGCGCCGTCTACAACGACGGCTGAGGTCTCCGAAGATGTCGAAGGTGAGCGATCAGGTTCGCGTCAAGGCATCGTTGGCGGAGACCTGGGATCACTACTTCGAACCGCGCGGGTGGCGGGCGTGGGTGGACCAGTTCGCCTCCGTCGCGACGACGGGGGACGGCTATCCCGAGGCGGGTGGGACGCTGCGCTGGCGCTCGGTCCCGGCCGGCCGCGGCGAGGTCACCGAGCGAGTCCTCGAGCACGAGCCGCGCAGCCTGCACAGAGTCGAGTGGGAGGACCCCCAGAGCTCGGGCGAGCTCCTCACCACCTTCCGCATCAAGGGCGAGAGCACCGAGGTCCGGCAGGAGCTCGAGTACTCCCTGAAGTCGGGAGGACTCTTCGCCTGGGTCACCGACCGCCTCTTCGTGCGTTCTCAGATGCGACGCTCGCTCGAGCGCTCGCTGAGCCGGCTTCGGCACGAGGTCGAGGAGCTGGCTGCGATGAATCGTGCGGCTCGGCCGGACATGTAGCCTTCCGCGGCTCCCCAAAGCAGCTCTTGCGGCGGCTTCGCCGCCTTACACGCCCGTTTCGGGGCTAAAGCCCCTCAATCAGACTCTGGAGGAACATGTTCGTCTTCAAGGCAGCAGTCGTCGGCGCCGGCACGATGGGCGGCGAGATCGCGCAGGCGATCGCGGCCGCCGACATCCCCGTCGTCGTCAAGGACATCGACCAGAAGTTCGTCGACGCGGGGCTCGACAAGGCTCGTGAGGTCACCAAGGGCCAGCTCGATCGCCTCGTCCAGAAGGAGAAGCTGACCCAGGACCAGGCCGATGCCCGCCTCGAGGAGGTCATGGGCCTGATCGAGGGGACGACGTCCTACGACGGCTTCGGCGACGTCGACTTCGTGATCGAGGCGGCGCCCGAGAAGATGGAGATCAAGCAGAGTGTCTTTCGCGAGCTCGACGAGGTGACTCCGGGCCATGCGGTCCTCTCATCGAACACCTCCTCGCTCTCCATCACCGAGATGGGCGACGCCACGCTGCGGCCCGAGAAGATCGTCGGGTTCCACTTCTTCTACCCGGCGTCCGTCATGCCGCTGCTTGAGATCGTCGAAGGCGAGGAGACCTCAGAGGAGACGATCGAGACCGCGGTGAACTTCGCTCAGGCGATCCGCAAGCAGCCGATCACCTGCGCTGAGGTACCCGGATTCGTCGTCAACCGCATCCTCAACTCGGCGGTCGGCGAGGTCTGGCGCGCCCAGGAGGAGCAAGGCCTGTCGATCAAGAAGATCGACGAAGGCGTCGCCGCGGCGAACACCGCGCCGATGGGCCCATTCATCCTCGGCGACCTGCTCGGCCTCGACACGATCCTCCACGTCGCCGAGCACCTGCGCGAGGCGTACGGCGACAGCTTCTACGTCCACGAGGGCATGAAGAAGCTCGTCGCGGAGGGCAAGCTCGGCGCCAAGTCGGGCGGCGAGGGCTTCTACAAGGACGGTGAGGCGCAGCTCGAGGGTGACGGCGATCCGCCGGAGGACTTGGCAGACCGCTTCGCCCTGAAGGCTCTGGTCGAGGCGTGTCTGCTGGTCGAGGAGGGCGTCGCCTCGGTGCGCGACATCGACCTAGGGATGATGGCCGGCGCCGGGATGGACCCGCGGCGCGGGATCTTCCCGCCGTTCATGAAGGCCGACCTCGAGGGGCTCGACACGGTCTACGAGAAGCTCGAGAAGGCGAGCGAGGCGATCGGCGAGCGCTTCGAGCCTCCCCGCCTGCTGAAGCGACTCGTGGCCCAGGGCCGGCTCGGCCAGAAGTCGGGGCAGGGCTTCTATGCCTACCCGCAGCCCGACGACGGCGATCAGACCGACACGGTGAAGCTCGAGACCCGCGGCGACGTCGCCATCGCCTGGCTCACCAATCCCCCGATGAACGCGATCTCGCCTCGGGTGATCGAGGACCTCGGTGTGGTCTGGAAGCGGCTGAACGATGCCGGCGACGTGCGGGCACTCGTGCTCTACTCGTCGATCCCCGTCGTGTTCTCGGCCGGAGCCGACATCAAGGCGTTCACGCAGATGGACGAGACCAAGGGCGCCGAACTGATCAACTCGGGCCACGCGCTGCTCCGCGACCTCGGCTCGGGACGCATTGCGACCATCGCGGCCGTCAACGCGCTCGCCTTCGGTGGTGGGTGCGAGCTGGCGATGGCGTGCGACTTCCGGATCGCGGCCGAGTCGGCGCTCTTCGGCCAGCCCGAGATCAAGCTCGGGATCATCCCGGGCTTCGGCGGCACGCAGCGCCTTCCCCGTTTGGTCGGTCCCACGAAGGCGCTGGAGATGAACCTGACCGGCGATGCGATCTCGGCGAGCGAGGCCGGGGACTTCGGCCTTGCAAACCGGGTCGTCGCCGACCACGAGCTCTTCGACACCGCGCTCTCGTGGGCACGCAAGCTCGCCGGGCAGGCGCCCGTCGCGGTCGAGCAGATCAAGAAGGTCTCGCACGAGGGCGACCTCGATGAGGGCATCGAGGCCGAGAAGCAGGGCTTCGCGGCGGCGTTCCTCTCGGAGGACGCCAAGGAGGGGATCTCGGCGTTCCTCGGAAAGCGCTCCCCAAAGTGGCAGGGCAAGTAGAGGGCCGACGGCAGAAGGCAGGCAGTCCGGCGACTGAGCTTGCCGGGCTGATTCGAGAGAGCTCGAGCACCGTCGCTCTCACGGGCGCCGGCATCTCGGTCCCCTCGGGGATCCCCGACTTCCGCACGCCCGGCAAGGGGCTCTGGAGCCGGGTGGACCCGATGAAGGTCGCGACAATCGACGCCTTCCACCGCTACACCAAGCGCTTCTGGGAGTTCTACCGGCCGCGGTTTCAGGCGCTCGGGGACAGGCTGCCAAACCCCGCGCACGAGGCTCTCGCCGAGCTGGAGCGTCGCGGCCTCCTCGATGGCGTCGTGACCCAGAACATCGACCTCCTGCACCGCAAGGCCGGATCCGAGCGCGTGATCGAGGTGCACGGCTCGATTGCCACCTCGAGCTGCACGTCATGCGGCCAGAGTTGGACGCTCACCGAGGTGGAGGCGATCTTCGACGAGGACGGCATCGCGACCTGCACGGGCTGCATGGGCAAGGTGAAGCCGGACGTCGTCCTCTTCGGTGAGCTCCTACCCGAGCGGGCGATGGCCGAGGCGCAGGAGCTCTGCGCCGGAGCCGAGCTCCTCCTCTGCGTCGGCTCCTCGCTGGAGGTCTACCCGGTCGCCGGCCTGCCCGAGCTGACCCTGGCGGGTGGCGGCCGCATCGCAGTCATCACCCAGAGCCCCACGCCATACGACGACGACGCGGTTCTCCGCCTCGACGGAGACGTGGTGGCCGAGCTCAAGGCGGTCCTGGCGGCCCTATAGGACCACCGCGTGTCGCCTTTCTTCGTCATATGGCGAAGAAGGTCGACACGGCGAGGGGTTATGGCTCTCACTCGCGGCCCACCGCGCGCCGGCGCAGCGCCCGCTCGCAAAGCGAGAGAGTCTGCGTCAGCTCGCCCACGGTGGCCGCATCGAGATCGCTCGTAAGCGCCAGATCCGCTGCCTTCGAGGTTCCCACTCCACGTGCCTCGAGCGCATCGCGCTCGTCGCCGGCCGGAAGATCCGCGACGAGCGCCTCGAGCCCGGCCGCGAGCTGCAGCGCGAACTCCCGGAAGCGGCCCGCATCGACGTCGGCGCGGGCGCGGAGCAGCAGCGTCTCAGCCGGGCCGATCGCCTCCCGTCCTCCCAGTATCGCCGCGAACCGTTCGTCCGAGCGCAGCGCGTCGGCGCGGCGAGCGCGGCGTGCTCCGGGGCCGGGCAGGTCGAGGGCGTCCCGCCACCGGCCCTCCGCCACATCGTCACCGTCCCCATAGCCGACGCGGATCGCCAGCGCGGCACCGACGCCGAGCTCGCGCGGCTGGGAGTCGAAGGCGGCGAGCGCAGCGGCGTGGAGCGCTCGGTTGACGATCGCCAGCGCCGCCGCGACCTGGGCCTCGCCCGTTCTCTCGTCGCCGGCGAGGCGCAGCCACTCCTCGGCGGCCGCGTCAGACCCCAGGCCCTCGGGCTCGATCACGGTCAGGCGCCGGACCGGCGGTGGCGGTGGCGCGCCCTCGGCCTTTCGGGCCCGCGCCTTGCGTGGCGAGCGCCGCGGCAGGTGCGCCGGAGCCTGTGCGTCGGCGACGACGAGGATCCGCTCGACGCCCTCGTCCTCGCCGCGGACCACGTATCGCCCCTCCTCGAGCCCCAGAGGGCCCGCGAAGTCGAACTGGACGAAGGCGAAGGGACCGGCCGCGTCGCTCACGCCGGCAGACGGTATTCGACCTGATCCTCGGCGGCTACTCGCCGATGTGAGCGCCCGATGCGCGCCTCGGGCCCTTTGAATCGTCCGACTTGCTCCCATGCTTCGACGGGATCGCGAACTTCGAGGGGGAGGTCGGGACCTTCGGGTTGTCGATGTCGGCGATGCGGCCGATCAGGCGCTTCCACTGGTCGGGCTTGAGGATCTGGTCGAACTGCTTCGAGGTGGACGACTCCGGCCCGGTCGCCGGCTGGTAGCCGACGTGGACATGGTCGTCGTGGTCGGCCATGGCAAAGCTCGGACCACCCAGGTCCATCAGTGAGATGACCTGATGCGGCTGCATGGTGCCCTGAAGCTGCAGGACGTCCTGGACCAGGGCGTAGGAGAGGGTTCCCGGACCCTGGTTGCCGAGCACCGGCTGGCCATTGATCTGCGCGATGTCGACGGCGTCGCCGGTCGAGTGCTCGGAGATGTTGCCCGAGGTCGTCGTGATGCTGTGACCGCACTTCAGCGAAGTGATCGTCAGCCGGTAGCCGCGTCCTGCCAGGTACTCGAGGAGCCGGAGGATCCGGACATCGATCTGGCCGGTGCGGATGTCATTGCGACCGCACTCGTAGATCGATAGACGCGGATCCGAGAGGACGCGCCGCTCGGCCTGTTCCTTCGACATCAGCAGAACCTGGCCGATCGAGGCGTTCGAGTCGGCGAAGGGGTTCTGGCCGGCGGCCCTGTAGATGGCCGTCGCCTCGAGGAGCTTCCAGCCGTCGAGGATCGGCTTCGGGTCGATCTTGGGAGCGCCGCGGCCCGCGGGACGGATCGAGAAGTTGAGGTGCGGCGCCAGCTCGTCGGTCTTGCCGACGTGGCCCAGGACCGTGCCGGCGACCACGTGCGAGCCCTCGCGCAGCGGCTTCAGCTCGAGGTCTGACTGATCGAGGTTGAGAACGCCGCCGAGGTAGTTCTTGACGCTCTCGTAGGCGGGCATGCGGTGCTTCAGCATGTTGTCGAGCTGACCGCTCAGGTCGGCGCGGTCGACGTTGTGGCGGCGCTCGGGGAACGCGTAGAGGCGGCGGCGGACGTCGGCCGTGTTCGCCGGCGCCTTCGTCGCTTCGGCCCTGTCCGCCTTCGCGGTGTTGTCGGATCCCTTCGCGGCGTGCTTGGCCGAGCCATTCGTGCCGGCGCTCGCCGGCTGGGTCGGAGCGTCGTCGCCCTTCGGCGTCACGATCTTGAAGTCGTGGGCGGAGAGGCGGTGCTCCTTCGGCACGGCGTAGACCTTCGAGACCTTGCCCATCTCGGCGTAGGTGAACCGGTTGCCGTAGGAGTCCTGGAGGATCAGGTAGTTGCCGAGCTTCTTCGAGTTCCCGATCTTCTGGACGACGCCGTCGTTGACGGCGACGATCGGAGCGCCTTCCTTCGAGTAGATGTTGATCCCTCGACGTGTAGGTGAGCTTGAGACCACATCGGCGAGATTCCCGGTCGAGCCCCTGCTGGGCTTCGCGCGCTTCGCGGCCTCGCGCTCGGAGATGTCGTCGGCGTAACGGGCCTTGGCGGCGATCGGGAAGCGGTCGCCCTCGGTCAGGCCGGTGAGCGAGCCGACGAGGTCGTCGGGAAGGTTGCCGTACTGCTTCGCGTAGAGGAGGACCTCGTCGACGTACCAGTCGGCGTGGTTGTAGGCGAAGATGCCCTGGCGGAGATCCTGATCGCCGCCCGCCGCCTTCAGGTAGCGCGCGGCGGCGCAGATCGCGTCGACCGGGTTGTACGGATCCTTGCGGCCGTCGTTGTTCGCGTCGACCCCGTACGCCTTCCAGGTCGACGGGAGGAACTGCATCCAGCCGACTGCGCCGGCGGTGGAGACGTTGAGGTTCGTGCCGAACGCGGTCTCGATCCGATTGATCCCGGCGAGCACCTCCCACGGAATCCCGTACTGGGTTCCGCAGGCCTGGTAGATCGGAAGCAGGAACGGCGGGATCGTGAACTGGTCGATCATGAAGTTCGGGACGCCGATGGGGGCGGGGCCGACGTCGGCGACCGACAGGGTCGGGTTCGTGTCGGTCGGGGTCCCGTCGGGATTGCGGGGAGCGTTGTCGGGGACGCGCTCGCTCGAGTCGCCGCGGTGGTTGGAGTTGCCGTGGGAGCCGTTCTCGCCGCCTCCGCCGCTGGCCTGTCCGCCGCCGCGGCCGCCCTCGCCGCCGGGGCCGACGGTGCCGCCGTCGCCGCCGGTGTCACCACCCGAGCCGCCGCCGATCGGGGGAGGCGTCGTGGTGGTGGGCGGGATCGTGGTGTCGCCGCCGGTGTCACCGCCGGTGCCCGTGTCACCGCCGGAAGGGTCGTCGCTCTCGTTCCCGTCGAGGGGGCCCGAGCAGCCCGCGTCGGCGAGGTCGGTGTGACCGTCGCCGTCGTCGTCGCGAAGGTTCGAACACTGCGGGAGCGACCCCAGCGGAGGGAGGTCCTCGCCACCGGGGAGGTTGACGCCGACGCCGGAGGTCGAGGTGTCGAGAAGGCCGTCGCCGGCCCCTGCGTTGCCGGCCACCATGAGTCCGCCGAAAACGGCCAGCGCCAGCGTGAGTAGAAGCTTCCTTCTCATCCCTAGATCCCTGGTGCGGCCGGGCCGCTCCGTCGATCCTCGACGACGCTGCCAGCGGCGTGCTCCCGAGCCACGAAAACGCTACTTGGTAGTACGGCGTGTTGCAACGGGGAACCGACGCGGCAACGGTACCCGGTGCGACTCGTTATTTGCGCAGCATCTGGCATCACTTAACCCTCGCCAAACAATCGGCAGCCCCCGCCTGGTTCTTGAAGGCTCTGGCAGCCTATGGGTTGCGGCCCTCACCGTCCTATCGGCAGGCTGGGCCGTGAAGAGTAGATTGCGTGCGTGAGCGAGACCGAGGATCGATCCGGGATCCGTGCACGGGGCGAGGAGGCTTTGGGCGATCTCGCGCAAGCCCTGCTCGACAACCCCCTCTTCAGCCAGGCGCTGAGCAGAACGCTCGGCGCCGGCGAGCGCGCGGCCCAGGCGCAGCGCTCGGCGATGGGGGCGCTGAACCTGGCGTCTGGCGCCGACCTGGAGCGGATCGAACGACGCCTGCGCTCGATCTCGGATCGGCTGGAGGGCATCGAGGACCAGATGGACGAGCTCACGGACGAGCTCACATCGCTGCGCCGGCGCGTGGCCGAGGCGGAGCGCAGTGCGGCCGATCAGGCTCGGGCGCCGGTGTCCGGTGCCGACACCGCCGAAGGCTGATCATTCCGCTCAAGAGCCGCTGCGGCGGCTCGGCCGAGCTCCAGCGAGAGGGCCTCGAGCCGCTCGTCGCCGAGGCGCTTCCCGCCGGCGGCGGTGACGATGAGCCCCGCGGCGACCGCGAGCCCGCGATGCCTTCCGAGGGCGAAGAGGGTGGCGGTTCCGAGGTCGACCGCGAGTGCGTCGCCGGTGCGTTCAACCGCGGCCTCGTCGGCGCCGTAGACGAGGTCCGAGCTCACCACGCCCGCCTCCCGCCCGAGCTCGCCCATCCGGGCGACGAGTTCGGCGTGCAGAGGGCGATCCGGCTTCGCGAGGCCGTCGGCGCCGAGGGCCCTGCTCGCGCCCTCGACGGCGACGGCCGAGCTCACCGCGATCACGTCTCCCGACGCAAGCGCCGGGTCGATCGCGCGGCACGTGCCCACCCGGACAACGCGGCGAGCCCCGTGCCGTGCGAGCTCCTCGACCACGACGGCAAGGCTCGGCCCGCCGATCCCGCTCGACTGGATCGTCAGCGCACGCCCGGAGGCGGTCCGGCCCGAGTAGCCCCACAGGCCACGGTTGTGGTTGCTCATGAGCGGCGAATCGAGCAGACCTTGCGCGAGGAAGAGCGCCCGCCCCGGATCTCCGGGCAGGATCACGTCGGGCGCGATCTCGGCCGTGGGGCGGAGGTGGTCGGTTTCCCCTTTGTTCACCGGGCGAGCATAGGCCTTGCGGAATAAGCTCCGAGCCATGAGCGAGGGACCCGAGAAGGCGTCCGACCGCAACGTTGCGGACGCGCTGCGCGATGCCGTCGAGCGTACTCTGCAGGCGACCGCCGGCTCAGCCTCGACCACGCGTGAGCGGGCTTCGGAGCTGCTCGACGAGGTAACCCGCCGCGGGCGGGAGGCCCGCGAGGAGCTGACGCGCCGCGGTCAGGACGCTGGCGTCGGGATCGCTCGCGCGGGCAAGGAGGCGAGCGCGGAGCTCGGTCGCCGCCTGGAGGAGCTCGAGCGCCGCCTTGCCTCCGTCGAGGAGGCCCTTCGGGACGAGCCCGAGGGTCAGGCCGGGCAGGGGGGGCCGACGTCCGGTCGGGACACGCCAACGCGCAGCCCTCGACCTAAAGCTGAGGATTAGGAAGATGCCAACGGGCCGCCGGGTGGTGATCACCGGGATCGCGAGCCATTGGGGTGGCGAGCTCGCCCGCCGGCTCGAGCGCGATCCCACGATCGAGTACCTCGCCGGGATCGACACACGCCCGCCCACGGTCGAGCTGGAGCGCACGGACTTCATCGAGGCGGATATCCGCAGCCCGCTGCTGTCGCGCCTGCTCCCCGGGACGCGCGCCGACACGGTCGTTCACTGCGGGATCCTTCTGTACCCAGAGGAGGGCAAGCCGGCGCGGGCGCTCCACGACATCAATGTGATCGGCAGCCTCCAGCTGCTGGCGGCGTGCGAGCGCACCGAGACCCTCGGCCGGGTGGTCATCCGCGGCTCGGCAGCGATCTATGGGTGCGAGGCTGCCGTGCCGCTCTTCTTCTCCGAGGAGCTCGCGGGCCGGATGCCGCTGCGCACCCGCTTCCAGCGGGACATCTCAGAGCTCGAGGCCTACTTCGCCAACTTCGCCCGGCGCCATCCGGAGATCGCGTGCTGCACGCTCCGCTACCAGCCGGAGCTCGGCGCCGAGCTCGAGACGCCCTTGGTCCGCTACCTCTCGCTGCCGGTGGTCCCGACGCAGCTGGGGTTCGACCCGCGGCTGCAGCTCGTCCATTCAGAGGACGCGACGAGAGCCCTGGAGGCCGCGGTGGGCAGTCGCGTCCGGGGCGCCGTGAACGTCGCTCCGTCCGGATCGATCTCGTTGAGCCGCGCGCTTCGCCTGACCCGCCGGCTTGCAGTCCCTGTGCCACACCCGCTGTTCGAGCCCGCGCTCTCGCGACTCGGGCGTGAGCTTGGCGCCGGTGTGCTCTACGGCGACGCGGTTCGCTTCCTGCGCTTCGGCCGCGGCGTTGAAAACCGGCGGCTCCGTCAGGAGCTCGGGTACGAGCCGCGATTCGATGCCGATGGCGCGGTCCGCGACTTCGCCGCGAAGATCCGCGGTCGCAACGTCGTGCCCGCGCTCCATCCCGGTGCGCTGCTGGACCGGATGGGGGTCCGCGGATGAGCGCCACCGGAACGCGGGAAACCGGGACGGAGGCCCTCGCCGACTTCCTGCGTCAGGTCCGCCTCGGCGTCGAGGAAGGGCTCGACCCGCTGACCGCCGCTGAGCGCGCGGCCGGCGCCCTGCCCGAACGCATCGGCTGGGGACTCGGGGTCTTGGCGAGACGAATGCGAGGCGAGTACCGCGAGGACCCCTGGGGCTTCGACGAGGACTTCGCCGAAGCGGTCTTCCCGGCGTTCGAGTTCCTCTACGAGGTGTGGTGGAGGGTCGAGGTCGAGGGAGTCCGGAACGTACCGGCCCACGGCCGCGCACTCCTCGTAAGCAACCACGCCGGTTCGCTCTTCCCATTCGACGCGGGGATGATCACGATGGCGATCATGAAGGAGCACCCGCTGCCGCGCTGGCCGCGCTTCATGGTGCTCGACTGGGCCTTCGTGCTGCCGTTCCTGTCCGGCTTCATGCGGCGGGTCGGCGGCGTTCCCGCCAGCCCCTACAACGCGATGGGTCTGCTGCGCGAGGACGAGCTCGTCTCGGTCTTTCCCGAGGGAGTGAAGGGAACGGGCAAGCCGTTCTCGGAGCGCTACCGGCTCCAGCGGTTCGGCCGCGGCGGCTTCGTCGAGATCGCGCTGCGAACCGGCTCACCCATCGTCCCCGTGGCGGTGGTCGGGTCGGAGGAGATCTATCCGAAGCTCGCGGAGAGCCGCCTGGCAGCCCGCGCCATCGGCGCGCCGTTCGTTCCGATCACACCCACCTTCCCCTGGCTCGGCCCGGTCGGGCTGATCCCGTTGCCCTCCCACTGGCGCATCGAGTTCTGCGACCCGATCGACCTCTCCCATCATCCGCCCGATGCAGCCGACGACCGCCGCATCGTCTTCGACGTCTCCGAACAGGTCAGGGAGACGATCCAGCAGAAGCTCTACGAGAACCTGATGAAGCGGCGGTCGGTCTTTCTCTGACCGGCCCGTGGCCGGCGCTTGTGGCAATAGACTCCAGCGCGCCGATGGGGCAGGCAGCCAAGAGGAGCGGATCCGTTCGCGGTGGCCTCAGCGAGGCCGAGTTCCGCGGGCTGCTCGACGAGGTCCTGACCGATGTCGACGCCGATGAGCGGGCTGGGCCGGTCCTGAAGGCGACGGGCCTGCGGATGCGCTTCAGGTTCCCGGACCTCGACATGGTCCTGCGGGTGGCGGCGAGCGACGCGGCCGACCGTCACTTGGAGTGGTCGTTCGACGAGGATCCGTCGTGGAAGGCGAAGCTCGAGCTCGAGATGGACTCGGGGGTGGCGAATGGCTACCTCCAGGGGAAGGAGAGCCTGCCCATCGCGATCGCGAGGGGAAAGGTCCGCTGCAAGGGGGAGGGCGGGATCGCGCTGGTGTATCTGCCCGCCGTCCGGCTGCTCGTCGAGCCATACCGCAAGGTCATCACCAGCGAGCACCCGAGCCTCGTCGTGTAGACATCTAGGCCCGTCGGGGCCATTGACTCACGGGGCCGACGGGCGTAGCCTCCGCTGCACCAACACAAGGCAGCAGGCCGCAGTGGGCCCGCCCGCCGCCACCCCCGGCGACTGGGGTGCAGGTTGGAGGCCCGCGAGGCGTGAAGAGCGCCGGAGGCCGACGTTGCGGGCCGTGATGCCCGCGGGCGACGGGGTGACGCGACCCCGTCGCTCTGTGTTCGAGGTCTGTGTTAGAGGTCCGGGGGAGCCGATGCCCGACGACGTGATCCCGATAAGCGAGGCCGCCCGGATCTCCGGTGTGCCCGCGTCGACCCTGAAGCGCTGGGCGCACGAGCGGGTGATCCCCGTCCGGCGGGGACGCTGGACGGTGGCCGCCGCCGCCCAGGCGCGCGTCGTCGGTCGCATGCGCGAGCGCGGCCACTCCCTCGACGAGCTTCGGCGAGCGGTGCGCGACGGTCGCCTTGCCTTCGGCTACATCGAGGATCTTCTGCCGGACTCGAACCGCGACTACTCCCGCGGGGAGGTCGCCGACATGTCCGGGCTCGAGGAGGAGCTGATCGAGCGCATCATGTCCCTGCTCGGAACGCCCACGGCGCTCGAGGGCACGCTCACCGATCAGGACGCTCAGGCCATGGAACAGATCGCCGAGGTTCTCCGCGCCGGGTTCCCGCTGATCGCCCTCCTCCAGCTGATCCGGGTCTACGCGCAGTCGATCCGCAAGATAGCCGAGGCCGAGGTACGCCTGTTCCACCTCTTCGTGCACGAGCCGCTCATCCGCCAGGGGGTGGACTCCCTCGAGATGGCAGAGGAGATGGAGGGCCTCGTCCGCGACCTGCTCCCGCAGACTTCGCCCCTCATGGAGTACATCCACCAGCGCTACCTGCGCTTCTACATGGAGCAGGACGTGGTCGGGCACATGGAATCCGAGCTCGGCGGAGCGCGCCAGCTCGGGCGGGTGCAAATGGCGTTCTGTTTCGTCGACCTAACAGGCTTCACCCGCTACACGGAGGAGGAGGGCGACGAGGAGGCGCTCGATCTGGTCGAGCGGTTCGTCGAGACGGTGGAGGCAACCCTGCCGGCCGAGGCCCTGATCGTGAAGACGATCGGCGACGAGGTGATGATCGTCTCACCCGACCCGGTGACCCTGACCGAGTGGGCCGTCGGCTTCCTGGCCCTCTTCCAGGAGCGCCCCCAGCCCCGGGTCGGAGTGCATTGCGGCGCGGCCGTGTACCGCGACGGCGATTACTTCGGGACCGACGTCAACCTGACCCACCGCGTCGTCGCCCGCGCACTCGGCGGCGAGGTGATGGTGACGACCGCGGTCGTCGACGCGATCGGTGGCTCGGCCTACCTCGAGTTCGACCCGATCGGGCGCGTGGACCTGAAGGGCTTCCCGGAGCCGGTGGAGCTGTTCGTCGCGCGAGCACGCGAGCCGCAGTAGTCGTCGCGTCATCGGCCCGCGCCGGGCCGAACAGCGGGCATTAAGGGCGTCCATGCCGACTCCGAGCTGTCGTCGATATTGGTGCTCCTGGCACCAGAATGCGTGACAGCGACACGGACTCGCCTGCGCGCCCTTCCCGCCCAAGTCCTCTCCCTTATTGCCCGTTCCACGCCCGTAAGCAACCGACGCCAGTGCGCGGATGCGCGCACCTAGGCGCGCGTCATAGGATCCCTCCGAGACCCAAGGAGGAGGTAGCGGGATGAGGATGCGTGCGGCCGTACTCGAGGAGTTCGGGGAGCCACTCGCGGTGCAGGAGCTGGAGCTGACGGACCCGGGACCGGGCGAGGTTTTGGTACGCCTCGTCGCCTGCGGCGTCTGCCACACGGATCTCTATACGGCGTCGGGCGTCGACCCCTCGGGATACGCCCCGACGGTCCTCGGGCACGAGGGCGCGGGGGTGGTCGAGGCCCTGGGCGAGGGCGTGACCCTGCTCACGGAGGGCGACCACGTCGTCACTCTCTTCTCGCCGCAGTGCGGGGAGTGCGTCCACTGCCGTGATCCCCGCACCAACCTCTGCCTCGCGATCCGCGAGCAGCAGAACAAGGGCTATCTGCCGGATGGCACCACCCGCCTGCGCCGCGACGGCGAGGAGATCCGCCACTTCATGGGGACCTCGACGTTTGCGGAGTACACCGTGATGCCGGAGATCGCGCTCGCCAAGATCGACCCAGAGGCTCCACTCGATCGCGCCTGCCTGTTCGCCTGCGGGCTCTCGACCGGCCTCGGTGCGGCGATGAACACCGCGAAGGTCGATGCCGGCTCCACCTGCGTGGTGTTCGGCGCGGGAATGGTCGGGCTCGGCGCCGTCGCCGGCTGTCGGCTTCAGGGCGCGGAGCGGATCATCTGCGTCGATCTCTCGGAGGACCGGCTCGAGCTGGCTCGCGGCCAGGGCGCGACCGAGACGATGCTCGGCGGCGAGGGCGTCGTCGAGAAGATCGTCGAGGAGACCGACGGCTTCGGCGCCGACTACACCTTCGAGGCCACGGGCAACGTCGCCGTCATGCGTCAGGCCGTCGAAGCGGCGCGGATGGGGTGGGGACAATGCACGGTCGCCGGCGTCGCCGGCAAGGGCGAGACCCTCGACATCGTGCCGCGCCTTCTTATCACCGGGCGACGGGTCGCCGGCTCGTCCTTCGGCGGAGTGAAGGGGCGTGAGGGCGTGCCGAAACTCGTCGACCTCTACATGCAGGGCCAGATCGACATCGACCCGTTCATCTCGCACAAGCTCACCCTCGACGAGGTGAACCGCGGCTTCGAGCTGATGGAGGCCCAGGACGGCATCCGCAGCGTGATTGACTTCGGCTGACGTGATCCTCGAGCGCGCAGAGCACCCCGATTGGCTCTCCAACGCCTACCTCGTCGCCGAGGGGCCGGGGGGCAAGGGAGTCCTCGTCGACTCGAACGAGGTGACGGAGCCGCTTGTCGAGCAGGTGGAGCGCGACGGGATCGAGATCACCCATGTCCTGCTGACCCACCACCATTGGGATCACGTCGTCGGCGCCGAGGATCTGGCCGAGCGCTTCGGTGTGCCGGTGTTGGCGCATCCGATCGGGGCGGAGCTCCTCGGGGACGTCGTCACCGACACGATCGACGACGGCGACGTGGTCGAGTCGGGAGCGATCCGGATCAAGGCGATGCACACGCCCGGCCACTGCGCCGACCACCTTGCGCTGCTGATCGACGACGGCGATTGCCTGACCGCCGACGTCCTCTTCAAGGGCACGGTGGGCGGGACGCGCGCGCCGGGTGCCACCGGGTTCGAGGACCTTCGCTCCTCGGTCATGGACAAGCTCATGAAGCTTCCACCCGAGACCCGAGTCCACCCTGGGCATCGCGAGGCGACGACGATCGCCGACGAGTGGGAGTCGAATCCGTTCGTGCGTGTATGGCGCGGACTCGATGAGGAGAGCGCCGAGCCCTGCTCGATCGGGCCGGCCGACGCTGACGAGCGCGAGGAGGCCACCCTGGTCCTGTGGGCGCCCGACTACGACGGCGGCAACAAGGCGTGGGTCCGCTTCCCCTCGGGCGAGGACGCGATCGTCGGCGGCTCCCAAGTCAAACGAGAGTCCTAGATCCCCGGAGCCCTGCCGCCCCCGGACGCGGGAGCAGAGTTAGATGCCCGAGGCGTAGCCGAGGGCAACGGTTCCAGCGGGAGCGGAGGAGGCGGCTGATGGTTGTTCCGCGCGAAACCCGCCGCCACCAGACGTAAGCTGACGGCGATGGACAAGACAGCGGCTCTCGACGAGCTTCGGGACTCCGTGCGCGCCAGCGGCCTGATCGACCCCGGCGCGTCGGTCGTCGTGATGACCTCCGGCGGAGCCGATTCGGCCTGCGCCGCCGCGGCTCTCACGCGGTACCTCGGTGCCGAGAACGTCCACGCCGTCCACGTCAACTACGGCCTTCGCGAGGCGGCTGCCCATGACGAGCGCGTGTGCCGGGAGCTCTGCGCCAAGCTTCGCATCGACCTCCACATCGAGCGTCCGACGCTCGCCGGCGGCAACATGCAGGCCGCCGCACGCGACGCGCGGTACGCCGCAGCGGAACGCCTTCGCGCTCGCACGACCTCCGACCTCGTCGTCACCGGTCACACCCGCACCGATCTGGCCGAGACCGTGCTCTACCGGCTGGCGGCGTCACCCGGCAGCCGAGCGCTGCTCGGACTTCCCCCGCAGGCCGGCCGCGTGGCGCGCCCGCTCCTGTCGCTCGATCGGGACCGCGTCCGGGAGCTCGCCACGGCGGCGGGACTGCCGTTCGCCGACGACGAGTCGAACCTCGACCCGGCGTTCGCCCGCAACCGGATCCGCGCAGAGGTGCTTCCGGTGCTGCGCGACCTCGGACCCGCCGAGCGCAACATCGCCGAAACGCGGGCCGAGCTGGCCGAGGAGGCGGAGCTGATCGAGCGCGTCCTGCTGGACGAGCTGGAATCGGCGGGCGCCGGCGCGGGCGCCGTCTCGATCGCGGCCGCGGCGCTGGCGCAGTGGGACCCGGCTCTTCGGCGCCTTGCGCTGCGGACGCTCGCGGAG
>JBKPNZ010000030.1:0-54992 GCA_046732895.1 Actinomycetota bacterium | reverse complement strand
GTTCCGAAGCGCGCAGACCGACTCGCCGAAGGCGCCCTGGTCATAGTCGTCATCGGCGGCCTGCTGGTAGTCGGCCTGGGGGTCGGCGCCGCAGTCGGGCGAGCCGGAGCCGACCGCCGCCCGCGCCAGCGGCACCTGGGCCCGGGTGAGCTCGATCAGATCGTTCGATTGGCCCGGCCTGCGGACGATCCGGTCGAGGTCGGTGACGGTGGGGACGGCGCCGTGGGCGGTGGCGCGAAGCTTTGCCAGGAACGGCCCGAGCTTGCGCGCGACCGGCTTCGAGGCGTTGACGAGCGGGTCGACGTCGTCGAGGGCCGAGCGCAGGTTGACGAAGGTGGTGTCGGCCTCGCGCATGAAGTCGGGCAGCTTCGCGATCGTCGCCGCCAGCGCCGTCTTCTGGCGCCCGAGCGCCCCCATCATCAGGTTGAGGTTGTGGACCAGGGCCGAGATCTCGGGCGCCTTGGAGGCGAGGGCGCCGGAGAGGCGCGAAGTGTCGGTGATCAGTGACTCGAACGCGCCCTGGTCGTAGCTGAGCTCGGCGAAGAGCCGGCGCGAGGTCGAAAGGAACGGGTTCAGGTAGTGAAAGCCGCGGTTGGCCTGCTTGCCGACGCCGTCGTAGGAGATCGCAAAGCCCTCGATCACGTGCTTGAAGTCGCGGATCGTGGCCGGGTCGAGGGTGTTGAAGACCTGGTCTAGGTCGACCTCGGAGACGGTCTCGGCGGCGGAGAGGCTGCCGCCCGAGGGGATCTCGGCGCCGCCCTGGTTTTGCGGCGGCAGCGTGAGCTGGATCTGGCGGTTGGCGATCCCCGAGAGCGAGTAGGAGCGCACGGTCGCGGTCGTGCCCCGTTTCAGCGGGGCGTAGTCATCGTCAACGGTGAAGGTGACCAGGGCCTGGCCGTCGGGGCCGAGCTCGATGTCTTTGACGGTGCCGACGTTCACGCCGCCCACCACGACCTCGTTCCCTTTGACGAGCTGCGCGGCATTCTCGAACGTCGCGGTGACCTCGTATTCGTCCGGCGTCAGCAGGAGCTGCCAGACGAGGACGACCGTCAGCGCGAGCGCGGCAAGCGCGACCGGCCGTCTGGCGGTCGAGTGCTCCGGCTCCTGCGATCCCCCATCGCGATCGGCCTCACTGGCCACGATTGGACGTATATACCTCTCGCCTTGCGCGTGAGCCGGTCACTCGGGCCTGTGTGACCAACCTCACGTTCACGGAACCCGGGTTTGGGCGGTTACGCTGGGGAATGGAGGGGTGGCAGAGCGGTTGAATGCGGCGGCCTTGAAAGCCGTTAACCGGGTTCTCCCGGTTCGAGGGTTCGAATCCCTCCCCCTCCGCTCATCCTCCCGCTACAGCGACGCGCCGGAGCGGCCGATGGACGGAGGGCATGTCCACGTGGTTCCCCGTGCAGCGTCCGCGAGCCGGAATCGTGGCGACGGCGCTCCTGGCCCTCGCCATTGCCGGCGTGATCGCCCAGTCGGCGCGCGCAAACACCTTCGCCCCCAAGAACGGCCACATCTACCACGGCGTCTCCGACACGGCCAACCTGGGTGACTTCAAGAACTTCCGGGCCCAGGTGGAGTCCCACCCGGCGGTGCTGCAGGAGTTCTACCACTGGGATGTCTCGCTGAAGGCGAGCGGCGCCTTCCATCGCTGGAACAAGTCGAACACGCTCGGCGTGGTCAGCATGTCGACCAAGTTCCCCGCAACGGGCCACGACGAGATGTCGCCCGGTCAGATCGCGAGCGGCAAGGGCGACCCGTATCTGCTCCGCCTGAACGAGCAGATCGCCGACCGCGGCAAGCCCGTCTTCTTCCGGCTCTTCCCCGAGATGAATGGCTACTGGAACCCCTATTGCGGCTTCAACGCGAACGGCAGCCGGCGCGACTCCGCCCACGACCCGAAGTTCTTCCGCCGGGCCTTCCAGCGCTTCGTGATCATCGTCCGCGGCGGGCCGCGCAAGCTCGTCAACCATCGGCTGCGCTCGCACCACATGCCGCGCATGCTCCGGGCGCGTTCGAACCACGCCCGGATCTATGACCGCTACGACGTGCCGAAGCGGATGCCCAAGCCGAAGGTGAGCTTCATGTGGGTTCCACAGACCACGGGGTCACCGAACGTCAGCGGCAACCAGCCGAAGAACTACTGGCCCGGCAGTTCCTTCGTCGACTGGGTCGGGATCGACATCTACTCGAAGTACGCGAGCGCGGCGTTCCCGAGGATGCAGGAGTTCTACAAGCGCTACGACGACGTCCCGTTCATGATCGGCGAGTACTCGCCCTGGGACAACGACGTCACGGGCTCGTTCACGCGGCACCTCTTCGACTGGGCACAGAGCCACGGACGGGTGAAGATGCTCATCTACTACCGCTCCGTCACGGCCGACAACCCGTACTACATCAGTCACTTCCCGCAGGCGCGAAGCGTCCTGCGAAACGAGCTGAACCACAAGCAGTTCGATCCGTACGCACGCCAGGCGCGCTGACCACGCCGGGCCGCCCGACGTCTAGCTCGACTGCAGCGCGAGAAGGTGGCAGTTGGTGCTCGCCGCCAGCGTCGGCGCCCCAAAGACACGGGCGCCCGCCGCCGCGAGCTCGAAGTCGCAGCGGTCGCCGAAGTTGACCGCTGTCTCGCAGCCATCGCCAGCAACCGTGTCCTCGGTTCGGTTTCCCTCGATGGTGAGGACGTAGGGGATTGGATCGGAAAGGCCGCTCGCACCGCAGATCTGGAACTCATTCGCGCTCGCTGTCGTCTTCAGCTTGATCTGGCCGAGGAAGTAGTCGGTGCCGGCCTCCGGCGTGACCATCACGTAGCTGTAGAAGACCATCGACTGCTCTCGGTTAGCCGGGCCCGTGATGAACGAACGGAACACGTAGTCGCTGCGGGGTTGGCCGTCAAGGGTCGCGGCGTCGACGTCCTCGAGGGTGGACTCGTCGACGTCCAATCCGGTGAGCTTGTCGTCGCGGACGTCAACGCCCTTGACGGCGACGCCGTTCTTCAGGTCGGCGCTCTTCAGGGAGTTGTTGACCACATCTCCACTGTCGATCGTGGCCGCCGCGTAGGCGCTCCCACTCAGCGCGACGAAGAGCGCGATGTACGCGACCAGATTGGAGCAGATATGGGCGCGGAACCGCCCTGACATCAGCCTCATCCCCGGATCGGAGAGCGTTCCGGACAACGCTATCCGATGACGGGGCTTCCGTGGCAGAAATCACAAACTGGCCGCCCGGTCTGCCGCCGCGCCGGTCTTGGCCCGAACGACAGGCACTAGAGGAAGGGGCTCGGGCCATCGCGGTCGTCCCTGTCGACTGGCCTCCTCCCGCCGAGTGGCGAGAAACTCGGCGCAGAGCCGACTTTCCCGCCACTCGATGGGCCAGACGGTGCTTCATACCCGCTGCGATCCTTCGGCAAAGAGGAGGGCGGCCGTAGCCGCCCTCCTCCATCACTTCCGAGGACTTGCTCCTCAGGGGTTGCGCGAACTCCTCGATCGATTGAGGTTCCCGGTCCCGAGGCAACGTGCCTCGAGTACTAAAGGCGCTCCGTCGCCGTTTGTCAGGCCCTACCGCAGGACCAATCCCGCGAGCGCCTCAGCCCATCGCCCCAAGGCCGCGGAGCCGGGCGCGCCCTTCGGCCAGGCACCGGTTCACCTTCGTGTAGGTCCACCCGGTGATCGCGCAGATCTCGGCGTAGGAGTAGCCCTCGGCCTGCAGGACGATCGCGCGCCGCTCCTGCGGCTTCAGCAGCGCGAGCAGGTGAGCCGCCCGCACGACCCGCTCGCGCCGCTCAAGATGGTCGGCCGGCTCGGCCCGGGCGCTCGGGAGCTGCTCGACAGCGCCTTCTTCGCAAGCCCCGATGCCCAGCAGGCGCTCGCGTGCATGACGCACCGCGAGCGCCTCGCGCCGCGTGACGACGTGCATCCACGCCACCAATGAGCGATGAGCGATCGGGGGCGCCTTTGTCAGCAGGATCTCGACGGCACGTTGGAACGCGTCGTCGGCGTCGTCGGCACACAGCGAAACTCGGCGCGCCGTTCGGCGGAAGGCCGGCTCACCGTCGGCGAGGAGCGAAGATGCCGCCGCGAGGCGATCGGGATCGAGCGCGACCGACGCTTCCATGCCCGGGTGAACCCCGGGCGCGGTCGCTTCGCCCCGCCGGGGCTGGGATCAGCCGGCGACCGTGAGGTCGAATTCCCAGGCCGAGCCGACCTCCTCGAAGCCGAGACGCGCGTACCACTCGCGCGGCCAGTCGTCGGCGTCAGCCTCGAGGAAGGTGAGCTCGTTCTCGCGTCTCGATGTGGCAAGAGCCGCATCGACGGCGGCGCGACCGAAGCCGCCACCCCGATGGCGATCGAGGGTCTGGACGAAGGTGATCTCGCCGACGCCGTCGAGTTGGCGGAGCTCCGCAAGGGCGACGGGGGCGTCGGGTGGGGCGACGAACGTCCTCCCATGTAGCCGATCGACGCTCCGCCGGTCGAGTTCGCGAAGCTGTTCGACCGCCTCGGGATCCTGGCCGTAGAAGTTCTCAGCGTGCGCCTGCTCGAGCAGGCGATCGAGCTCGGCAGAGGCGGCGCCCTCGACTCCTGCGCCATCGCTCGCGGGCGAGCCGGCGCGCGTGTCGATCATCAACACGTTCTGCGCGACGTCCCAGCCGAGCTCGCGGAACCCCGGTTCGAGCTCTGCGCCAAGCTCACGATCGAGCACGGTGACGCGCGCGTGCAGGCGATTCTGGACTCGCATCAGCTCACGACCCTGGTCGGCCACCTCGCCCGCGTCGAGCGTCACGTTGCCGTTATGGGTCTCGACGACGAGCCGGTTCAGGACCCAGACCCGGGGCAGGCTGCGGCTCGTCAGCGTGAACCCGAGAGGGTGCGGCTCCCACTCGTCGGCGAGCTTGAGGGCCGAAGCTCTCATATATGCGCTGATCCGCTCGCGCGCGTCGACGGGATCCATGCGAAGCATCCTCGCAATTCCGCCCGCATCCGCGCTCGGATCGGAGCGCGCGCCGGTTTTTGTGGCGTACTCTCACGCACCCATGGGCACGTGCATCGTCACCGGCGGGGCCGGTTTCCTCGGGTCGCACCTGTGCGACCACCTGCTCGGGCAGGGCCACGCGGTGATCTGCGTGGACAACCTGGATACGGGCTCGCTCCAGAACATCGAGCACATTCGCGACCCCGCATTCCGGTTCCTACAGCACGACCTCACCGAGCCGCTCTTCGTCGAGGGCGAGATCGACTTCCTCTACCACCTGGCCTCGCCTGCGAGCCCCATCGACTACGCGCGCCTGCCGCTGCACACGCTCAAGGTGGGCAGCTACGGCACCCACCACATGCTTGGTCTCGCCAAGCTCAAGCGCTCACGCTTCCTGCTCGCGTCGACCTCCGAGGTGTACGGGGACCCCCAGGTGCATCCGCAGAAGGAGGACTACTGGGGACACGTCAACCCGATCGGCCCACGCGGGGTCTATGACGAGGCCAAGCGCTACGCCGAGGCCCTCACGATGGCCTACCACCGCCAGCAGGGTGTCGACACGTGCATCGCGAGGATCTTCAACACCTACGGCGCGCGAATGAGGCCACACGACGGACGCGCCATCCCGACCTTCCTGCGGCAGGCCCTCCAGGACAAGCCGGTGACGGTCTTCGGCGAAGGGGATCAGACAAGGAGCTTCTGTTACGTCGACGACCTCATCCGCGGTCTCGTCGCCCTGATGGAGGCAGACGTCCACCTGCCCGTGAACATCGGCAACCCGCATGAGTTCACCCTGCTCGAGCTTGCCGAGACCGTGATCGAGGTCACCGAGTCTCGCTCCGAAATCGTCTTCGAAGCGCTGCCGACCGACGACCCGCAGGTGCGCCAGCCGGACATCAGCCGGGCGCGCGAGCTCCTGTCCTGGGAGCCCGAGGTCGAGCTGCGGGACGGCCTGCGCCGCACGATCGAGCAGGCCGGCGTGGAGCGCCTCGTCGGCAGCACGAGTTGACGCTGTGCGTCGTTTTCGCGAGCTCATCGACTGCATTCCCGCCGTCATCTACGAGGCCGAGACCGGTCCGGACGGCCGTTGGCTCTTCGTCAGCGCTCAGCTCGAGGAGCTGCTCGGCTACCGCGCCGACGAGTGGATGGACGACCCGGGCGCCTACGTCAACTCCCTCCACCCCGAGGATCGCGATGCGGTGATCCGCATGGAACCGCGCGAGCTCGATGCCGCGCGTGGCGGCGAGGTCACGGCAGTGAGCGAGTACCGCATGGTGCGAGCCGATGGCAACGTGCGGTGGATCCGCGACGAGGCGCGACTGGGAATGAATGACGCGGGCCAGCCGGTCTGGCGCGGCATCCTGCTCGACGTCACCAAGGAGCACCTGACAAGGGAGGCGCTGATCGAGGCGTCGGCGCGCTATAGCGAGGCGCTCGAGCGCGTCTCGGCCTCGCGAAAGGCCAGCGAGCTGGAACGCGGGGGACTCGATGCGCTGCGACTCGAGTGTGCGAGCTGCGGCACCGTGTGGGTGGGCGAACGGGTCGAGGCGTGCCACAACTGCGGCTCGACCGACGTGACCGGCGTCTCGCTAGCCGCCACCCTCGACGAGCTCGCGGCGGCTGAGCGCCAGGTCGAGCTCCTGCTCGACGGCATCCGCGACCACCTCGAGCGGCTCGGCACGACCCTGGGGCCGGAGCTTGCCTCGGGGCTGGGGCGCCGGGTCATGACGCCCCTACGCGAGGACGCTCAGTCAAGCTAAGCCAGTGCGAATCGCGCATCTGACGGCGACCTTCCCCCCGTATCCCGGCGGGGCCGGCAACACGGCCTTCCGGCTCGCGGCCGGCCAGGCCGAGCGCGGGAACGACGTCGAGGTCTTCACCGCGCCCGCCGACGGAGAAGCGCCGGACCCGGGCGGAGCCGTGGTTCACCGCGTGGGCCCTGTGTTCGCCATCGGGAACGCCCCGCTCATCCCGTCGCTCGCCCGCCTTGAAGGTTTCGACCTGGTTCACCTCCACTATCCGTTCATCTTCGGCGCGGAGCTGACCCTCCTGGGTAGGCTGCGGCGCAGCGGCCGCCGGCAGGCGCTCCTGGTCCACTACAAGAACCGCCTGGTTGCCGGCGGCGTTCGCGGCGCTCTGTTCGAGGCATACGAGCACAGCGTCGCGCCCACCCTGATTCGCGCGGCCGATCGCGTGTGCGTCTTGAGCGTCGACCACGCGGACTCGGTCCCCTATCTCCGGCGCACCAGGGCCCGGGAGCCGGACAAGCTCGTCGAGATGCCCAACGGGGTCGACACCGAGGCGTTCTCGCCCGGCCCCGCGGATGCGGGCGCACGGCGCTCGCTCGGTATCCCGGAGGAGGCCGTCGTGCTCGCCTTCGTCGCCACCCTTGACCGCGCCCATCACTTCAAGCGCCTTGACGTCGCCGTCGATGCGCTGGCCAGGCTCGGCGACGAGACCGTTCACCTGGTGGTCGCGGGAGACGGCGAGCTCCGCCCGGAGTTCGAGGCGCAGGCCCGGAGCGCCGGAGTCGCCGATCGGGTGCACTTCATGGGGGCCGTTCCGCACGCGGAGCTGCCCGGCCTCCTGCGCGCGGCGGACGTCTTCCTGCTGACGACGGAGCCGCCGGAGTCATTTGGGATCGTCTTGATCGAGGCGATGGCGTGCGGGCTGCCCGTGATCGCGACCGACTATCCCGGCGTGCGGGCGGTGGTGGACGAGGGCGGCAACGGCCTGCTCGTCCCACGCGGCGATCCGGCGGCGGCCGCGGCGGCGATTCGCTCGCTGCTGGACGCGGGCGCCGACGGCCGCGCTGCGATGGGCGCCGCGGGACGGGCGAAGGCGGAAGCCAACTGGGCCTGGCCGCGGCTACTCGACCGCATGGACGACGTCTACGCACAGGCGATCGCGGCAAGGCGATCGAGGGGGGGCGGATGAGCCGCTCGATCCTCCTCGTCGCGTACTTCTACCCGCCGTGCAAGGACACCGGTGCGCACCGACCGGCGACGATGGCCGAGTACCTGCGGCGGCTCGGGCACGAGGTCACGGTGCTCACGACGGGCGCCTACGGGCGGCTTCCGGATGACGCCGAGCAGGGGATCGAGCGAACGGCCGACGCGCAACTCTGGCGCGCACGGCTTCACGGGCGGGATCGAATCGATGCGCTGTATGACTCGGACACGTACTCGGGGCGGCCGCATCCGCTGAGCCGCGTGATCGTGCCCGAGCCGCTCGCCGTCGCCTGGGCGCCATTCGCGCGGGCGCGAGCCCGGCGGCTGGAGCGCACGAAGGGTTTCGACTGCATCATCACGACCTCGCCGCCGGAGTCGATCCATGGAATCGGGGCCTCGCTGCAGCGGCGCGGGGTGGCCTGGGTGGCCGACGTGCGCGATGCCTGGACGTTCGAGCCGCTGCGCCCGGCGTTCCCCACGGCGCTTCAGCAGCGGCTCGATGCGCGCCTCGAGCGGCGGCGGCTGCGAGCCGCCGATGCCGTCGTCTGCGTGAGCCGCCCGGCCGCCGAGGATCTGGAGCACCGCCTCGGAATCGAGCCGCTGCTCGTGCCGAACGGCTGGGATCCCGACCTCACAGCTGACGTGGGGGAGGACTCGGGCGAGGTCGCCGCCCTGCTTGACCCCGAGCGGGTCTCGCTCGTCTACACGGGGAGATTCGGCAGCTTCGGGCGGGATCCGCGTCCCCTCGTCGAGGCCGTTGAGGAGCTTGCCGCGAGCGACCCCGAGGTTGCCGCGAAGCTCGAGCTCGTCGTCGCCGGTCCACTCACCGAGGAGGAGAACGCCCTCCTGCAACGCGCTCGCGTGGACCCGGGGCGCATCGTGCGCGCCGGGAGCCTGCCGCGCGCGGAGGCGTTGGCGCTGCAGCGCGCGGCCGATGCGCTCCTGCTCTTGGCCTCGAGCCGCCGCTCGCAGCTCGCCAACTTCAAGCTCTTCGAATATATGGCGGCCGGCCGGCCGATCCTCGCCCTCGCCTCGGGAACCGAAGCCGGCCGGATCGTCGCCGAAGCGGGCGGCGAGGTCGTGAGCGCCGACGATCCCCAGGCGATCGCCGCTGCCCTTTCCCGGCTGGCGCAGGGGCATGTCTCGGCGCCGAGCGCGGAAGCGCGTGCGGCTTACTCCTATCCCGCCGTGGCCGAGCGCATGGCGGAGGCGGTCGAGGCGGCGATTGCGCGGCGGCGATCGAAATCGGCGAGCTGAGGCAAGGGACGCTCGGCCCGACGGGGCCGCTCTATCCTTCGCCCATGGCGACGCGGCCCACCGACGAGCGCGCGCAGGAGGCTGCCAACGGCGGCCCGAAGACCGAAGGCGAGGTCGACGAGCGCGCTGAGCAGGCCGTTCAAGACGATCTGTACCAGTATGTCGCCCCGCTCGTGGGACCCGATGACGAGCGGGTCTTCACCGACTCGGGCATCGAGATCGAGGCTGTCTATGAGGAAGGCGACGTCGCTCCCGGCCTCGCCGACCGCCTCGGCGTGCCCGGTTCATACCCGTTCACCCGCGGCGTCCACGAGGGGATGTACCGCGACCGCCTGTGGACGATGCGCCAGTACGCGGGCTACGCCACCGCCGAGGAGACGAACACCCGCTACCGCTACCTGATCGAGCACGGCTCGACCGGGCTCTCGATGGCGTTCGACCTGCCCACGCAGCTCGGCCGGGACTCGGACGACCCGCTGTGCCGCGGCGAGGTCGGGCGCACAGGCGTCGCGATCGACACGATCGAGGACATGCGGATCTGCTTCGACCAGATCCCCCTGGACGAGGTCTCGACGTCGATGACGATCAACGCGCCGGCGGCGATCCTGCTCCTGCTCTATGAGCTCGTGGGCGAAGAGCACGGCGTGCCGGCGGAGAAGCTGCGCGGAACGGTCCAGAACGACGTGCTCAAGGAGTACGTGGCTCGCGGCAACTACATCTTCCCGCCGGAGCCGACGATGCGGCTCACGACCGACATCTTCGAGTACTGCGCCGAGAACGTGCCGAAGTGGAACACGATCTCCATCTCCGGCTACCACATCCGCGAAAAGGGCTGTTCGGCCGTCCAAGAGGTCGCCTTCACCCTCGCCAACGCGATCGCCTACGTCGAGGCCGCCCTCCAACGCGGCTTCGCCGTCGACGACTTCGCCCCCAGACTGGCGTTCTTCTTCAACTGCCACAACAACGTCTTCCAGGAGATCGCCAAGTTCCGCGCGGTGCGCCGGATGTGGGCTCAGATCATGCGCGATCGCTTCGGCGCCACCGACGAGCGGTCGCAGATGATCCGGTTCCACACCCAGACCGGTGGGGTCACGCTTCAGGCGCAGCAGCCGGAGGTGAACATCGTCCGGGTGGCCCTCCAGGGCTTCGCCGCGGTCTGTGGCGGCACTCAGTCCCTGCACACGAACGGCTTCGACGAGGCCCTCGCGCTGCCAACCGAGCGCTCGGCTCGGATTGCGCTGCGCACGCAGCAGGTGCTCGCGCACGAGTCGGGTGTGGCGGACACGGTCGATCCCTTCGCCGGCTCGTACTTCGTCGAATCGCTGACCGACGAGATCGAAAAGCGCGCCTGGGAGCTCATCGACAAGGTTGAGGAGCTTGGCGGCTCCGTCAACGCCCTGGACTTCATCCAGCGCGAGATCGAGGAGTCGGCGCTCTCCTACCACGAGCGCTACCGCACGGGCCAGGACATCGTGGTCGGGGTGAACAAGTACGTGACGGAGACGGTCGACGACGTCGACATCCTCAGGGTCGATCCCGAGTCCGAGCAGCGCCAGCTCGACCGGCTGGCCAAGTTCAAGGAGGCGCGTGACCAGGCGGCCGTGGATTCCCGTCTGAACGCCCTGCGCGAGACAGCGGCGGGCGACGGAAACCTGCTGGATCCGATCAAGGACGCCCTCCGCGACGGTGCCTCGATCGGCGAGGTCTGCAACGCCATGCGCGACGTCTTCGGCGAGTACAAGGGCGGGGCGTTCTTCTGAACGGAGTGGGGCGGCCGCGGGACACGCACTCCGACGGGTGCAATCCGAGGTCCTGCGGCAGGAATGGGCGCCGTGCGGCAGAACCCCCCGCCCATGGAAGCCAAGGCGAAGCGGACCCTCGTGAAGTCCGCGCCCGAGCTCTGGGAGCTCGCCGACGACCTGGACCGGATGGAGGCGTGGATGGCGGGGCTCCTGAGCACGGAGACTCCGGTGCGCGTCGAGATCACCGACCGCGACCCGCAGCGAATCCTCGCCTGGCGCTGCGCGAATGGGCACGCGCGGATCGCCATCGAGCTCGCGGAGTCGGGCTTCGGCACCGCGGTCTCGATCACGGCGCAGCACGCCGCCGACCCCGTCGTCGCGCTGGACGCGCTGGAGCGCCTCCTCGATGAGCTCGGATCCCCCGAACGGCGCCCGTTCACGCGCGCCTGACGCCGACCTGCCGGAAAGCGGTGAAACGGACGTCGGTGCCGCTCTCCCGCGGCTGCTGAAGGCCCGTGGCGCACCGCTCGTTGAGGCCCTCGAGAGCCACCTCCCTGGGGCTCGACGTCACGCGGATGGGACGGCGTCGTACGCGTTTGCGGCGGCCGCATGGCTTTCACTGAAGCGAGAGCACTGCGAGCTGGTGCGCGAAACGGCCCGGCTTCACGACATCGGGAAGCTCTATGTACCCGCTGAGCTCCTGCAGCGCGACCCTGGTGAGCTGAGCGCGACCGAACGGGACCTCGTCGTCTCGCACTTCGACGCGACCGCGAGACTGGCGCGAGGCGCCGGCCTTCCGCAGGTGGTCGGTCGCTGGCTTCTGGCCGTGCGGGAGCGCTTCGACGGGCTGGGCCCGGACAGACTCGCCGGGGAGCACATTCCGGTTGAGTCGCGGATCATCCGCGTGGCCTGCGCCTACGACGCGCTCACGTCGGATCCTGCCTTCGGCGACTCGCTCGCCGAACGCTGCCAGGTTGCGAAGGCTGCCCTGCAGGGCACCGCCGGGGCCGAGCTCGACCCACGCGTCGTCGACGCGCTCATGCATGCCGTGGACGCGAGCGCGGCGGACTGACGACCCTCGGAGCATAGAATCGCGCCGATGCGCGAGCGATACCCGCAGACCCATGACGAGAAGCTGGCGCAGCTGCGCGAGCTGCGTGACCAGGCGGTCCACTCGGCCTCTGAGGAGGCCGTCGAGAAGCAGCACGACAAGGGCAAGCTGACCGCGCGTGAGCGGATCGAGAAGCTTCTCGACCCGGGGTCGTTCGAGGAGCTCGACACCTTCGTGCGCCACCGCACTTACGAGTTCGAGATGCAGAAGCGCCGCCCCTACGGCGACGCGGTCGTCACGGGCTGGGGCACGATCGACGGGCGCCCCGTGGCGGTCTTCTCCCAGGACTTCACCGTGTTCGGCGGCTCCCTCGGCGAGGTGATGGCGGAGAAGATGTGCAAGATCATGGATCTCGCCGCCAAGATCGGCGCACCGGTGATCGGCATCAACGACTCGGGCGGCGCCCGCATCCAGGAGGGGGTCGTCTCCCTCGGCGCCTACGGGGACGTCTTCGTGCGCAACGTCCAGTGCTCGGGCGTGATCCCGCAGATCAGCCTGATCATGGGGCCGTGCGCGGGAGGCGCCGTCTACTCCCCGGCGATGACGGACTTCATCTTCATGGTCAAGGAGACCTCGCACATGTTCATCACCGGCCCCGAGGTGATCAAGACCGTGACGGGCGAGGAGGTGGAGTTCGAGGCGCTCGGCGGGGCGATGACCCACAACTCGAAGTCCGGCGTCGCTCACTTCGCCGCGGACTCAGAGGAGCAGTGCTTGGAGGACGTTCGCTACCTGATGTCGTTCCTCCCGTCGAACAACCTTGAGCTGCCGCCGCGAGTGGAACCGTACGACGATCCCGAGCGCGAGGAGGCGGCGCTCGACACGATCGTCCCGGACGACCCGCAGAAGCCCTACGACATGCGCGACGTCATCTCGCTGATCGTCGACGACGGGGAGTTCTTCGAGGTCCACGAGCACTTCGCCCAGAACATCGTGGTCGGGTTCTCACGGCTGGACGGCTATCCGATCGGCGTCGTCGGCAACCAGCCGAAGCACCTGGCCGGCGTCCTCGACATCGAGTCGTCGGAGAAGGCCGCGCGCTTCGTGCGCACCTGTGACGCGTTCAACATTCCGCTGGTCACCTTCACCGATGTCCCGGGCTTCCTCCCGGGAACGTCACAGGAATGGAACGGGATCATCCGTCACGGGGCGAAGCTCTTGTACGCGTTCACGGAGGCGACCGTGCCGAAGCTGACGGTCGTCACGCGCAAGGCGTACGGGGGCGCGTACGACGTCATGAACTCGAAGCACATGCTCGCCGACTTCAACTTCGCCTGGCCCACCGCGGAGGTTGCGGTGATGGGTCCCGAGGGCGCCGTCAACATCATCTACCGCCGCGACATCCAGACATCCCCCACGCCGGACGAGCGACGCGGCAAGCTGATCGAGGACTACAAGGCGCACTTCGCGAATCCATATTCCGCCGCGGAGCGGGGCTACATCGACGATGTCATCGAGCCCCATTCGACGCGGCCCAAGTTGATCCGCGCGCTGGGGATGCTCCAATCCAAGCGGGTCGAGCAGCCGAAGCGCAAGCACGGGAACATCCCTCTCTGAGGGCCGCATAACGCCGGTGCGCGACGGGTATGGGCGAGTGCATGCCCGAACGATTGGATGGCGGCCGCCTCCTGCTCGCCCTCGGCGCACTGGGCCTGCTGGTGAGCCTCTTCCTCCACTGGTTCGAGCCGGAGTTGACGGCATGGACCGTCTTCGAGATCGTCGACCTGCTGCTGGCCGCGACGGCGATCGGGGTTCTCTTCGGCGTGATCGCCGAGGCGGCGCCGGGCACCGGCCTCCGGGCGCTGCCGCCGGCCGCCGCCCCCGTGCTGGCTCTGGTGGCGTTCGTCCTCGTCGTCGCGACCCTCATCAACCATCCGCCGGCGGCGGTCGGCCGCTCCCTCGACACCGGCGCCTGGATCGGGCTCGCCGGAGCGGTGTTGATGGTCGTAGGGGCCCTGCTCGGAGTCGGACGGGTGTCGGTCGTCATCACCCGCAAGCCGCGGAGTCGCGCGGGGTCAGACCTCGAAGCAGAAGAAGCCTCTGGCTTCTCCACGGGCACGGGGTCTGACCCCGAGCCCACGCGCCCCCTCGGCTTCGAGGAGCGACCGGACGCCGATCCGGAGACGCGGACCCTTCCCGACGACCGCGCGTAGGGCGATGGGAACCGCGCTGGCATCGCCCGTTCGCGTCGGCCTGCTCCTCGGGGGGCGCTACCGCCTGGGGCGCCGCATCGGCAGCGGCGGCATGGCGTCGGTGTGGCTCGCTCGCGATGAGCAGCTGGGACGGGAGGTGGCGGTGAAGATCGTCTCCGACGTGCTGGCCGACGACCACTCCTATCTCGAGCGCTTTCGCCGGGAGGCCAGGGTTTCGGCCGGGTTCTCGCATCCGAATCTCGTGCGCGTGTTCGACTTCAGCGCGACCGGCGAGCGTCCATATCTGGTGATGGAGTACGTCGCCGGCGGCACGCTCGGCGATCGCATCGGCGCCGCGGAGGCGGGCGCGATGGATGTCGAACGGCTGGGGATCGAGCTGCTCGGCGCGCTCGACCCCATCCACTCGGCCGGGGTGGTCCATCGCGACGTGAAGCCGGCGAACGTGCTGATCGGGGCCGACGGGCGGGCCCGCCTCACCGACTTCGGCATCGCCCAGCCGGAGGACGCGACCAAGCTGACCGGCACGGGGCAGGTCATGGGGACGCTCCGCTACATCGCGCCCGAGGTCCTCGACGGCAAGCCGGCCACGCCGGCCGCGGACCTCTATTCGTGCGGCGTCGTCCTTCGCGACGTCGCCGGGGGCGCGGCAGGTCCGCGCCTGGCGGCGGCGGTCGATGCGCTGACGGCGCCCGATCCGGCCGCCCGGCCGGCCAGTGCCGCGGCGGCGAGGGCGATGCTCGGGGATACGGAGCCGCAGCCCATGGCCGCGCCGGCCGACCCGATCCCGACCACCGGCCGGCGCCCCCGCCGCCGCGAGATCCAGATCCCCGCCTGGGCCGTGGTTCTGGCGCTCGCGGCGCTCCTTGCCGGAGTCGGCGTCGTTGCCGCGCTCGGTGGTGGATCCAGCTCGCCGCCTGGCGATAGCCGAGCTCGCGGCGATCGCCAGGGTCCACTCACCCAGACGGCGACCGAGACGGTTACGAGCGAGGAGTCGCCCCCGCCCGCGGGGTCAGGACCCGAGCAGGCAGAGGAGGCCGGGGCTCCAAAGGCTTCGGGGTCTGGCCCCAAGGAAAAGTCACCCGCGGAGAAGCTCCCGCCCGGACAGGCGAAGAAGGACGAGAAGGGCGACTAGAGCTCCACGTCCGGGGCGGTCAGCGCGCCGGAGCGCCACGCGGCGTAGGCGGCGCTCGCGATGCCGAGGTCCTGGATGGCCAGGCCGGTCGAGTCGAAGAGCGTGACCTCGTCGTCTGAGCGGCGGCCCTCCGCGGTGCCCGCGATCACGTCGCCGAGCTGAGTGACGTCGTCGCGCGCTACGCGCCCCCGGTGCACCGCGCCCGAGAGCTCGCCGCCGGCCGAGGCCTGGTCCCACTCATCGCAGAAGAGGCGGCAGCGGGCGAGCGCGGTCGGCTCCACCTCCGCCTTCCCGTGGGCGTCCGCCCCCAGGACGGCGAGGTGCTGGCCGTCGCGCAGGTCCGAGGCCAGGATGACCGGCTCCTCGCCCGGCGTGACGGTGACGACGACGTCCTGGGCAGCGGCCTCGTCGCGCGAGCTGGTGCGCCAGCCGAGCTCGGCGGCGAGAGCATCGGCGAGCTCCGCGCGCACGTCAAAGCAGACACCGGAGTCGTAGCCGATCGCACCAAGCGACCGAGCGGCCGCTGCGCCATTCACGCCGCAGCCGATCACCCCCGCAGTACTGGCTCCGCTTGGCGCCAGGACCTGCGCCGAGACGGCCGCGGCGGCCCCGGTGCGCAGGGACGTGATCGTTGCGCAGTCCATGATCGCTATGAGCTCGCCGGTCTCCGCGCTCGAGAGGAGGAGGGCGCCGGTCACCACCGGCAGCCCGCGCTCGGGGTTGTGCGGGAAGGAGGTCACCCACTTGAGCGACGCCAGCCCGTCGCCGCGGGCCGGCATCGCGCGGAAGTCGCCGCTGGGCGGACTGTCGAGGTAGACCTTCGCCGGCATCGCCCACTCGCCCACCGCATAGCGCTCGAAGGCATGCCGCGTGCGCTCGATCGCCGCGGCGGGCGACACGGCCGCAAGCACCGCGTCTGCATCGAGAACCGGCACGCTCATGCGAGCAGTCTGCCGCAAGCGCTGCGGGCGGCGCCAACGAGGGCACTAAGGGGGGCGACTTCGAAGCTTCTGGTCACTTAACGGGGCTATAGCCCCCACAACTGACCGAAAGATCGCGAAGACGGCCTGGGCGCTTGCCCGGCGCCAGCACTGGGTGATTGCTCGCTGGCAGCTATTGGCGCTCGGGTTCACCCCAGAGCAGATCCGGCATCGCTTGTCGAATGGGCGCCTGCATCCGATTTTCCGCGGCATTTATGCCGTGGGGCGTCGGCATCTCTCGCGCGATGGCTGGTGGATGGCCGCTGTCCTCGCGACGCGCAACGATGCGGTTATGAGTCACAGAAGCGCCGGCGCCCTTTGGGGCATCCGCCCCCACAAGCTATTTCCGATTGAGCTCTCGGTGGCGTCCCGCGGCAGGGCGCGGCACGCGCGGCTCCGGGTCCATCGACGCTCGACGCTCGATCCCTCGGACCGCACCCACCACCACAACATCCCAGTCACCACCCCCACCCGCACCCTGATCGACATGGCGACGATCCTCACCCGCCCCCAGCTGGAGGCGGCCATCAACGCAGCCGACAAGCTCGATCTCGTCGACCCCTCCTCCCTACGTGCCTCGCTCGAGGAACGCGCCGGCCAGCCGGGCCTGCCTTCAGGGCCATCCTCGACCGCCACACGTTCGTCCTCACCCGCTCCGAGCTCGAGCGCCGCTTCCTACCGATCGCCCGCCAGGCGGGTCTCCCGCAGCCCGAGACGCAGGCACTGGTCAACGGCTTCGAGGTCGACTTCTACTGGCCGGCCCTCGGCCTCGTCATCGAAACGGACGGCCTGCGCTACCACCGCACCCCTGCGGAGCAGGCGAAGGACCGCCTCCGCGACCAGGCCCATACCGCCGCGACGTCGCTCCGCTTCACCCACGGTCAGGTCCGCTACGGGCCGGGGCATGTGCGGCAAGTCCTCGCCGACGTCGCGCGCATGCTCCAGGACGTAGAGTCAGCCGCATGAGCACGAACGGCAAGCGCCGGCCGCCCCGACCGCGCATCGAGCTCGTCTCGGCGGGGGCATCTGAGAGCGAGGCGGCGGCGATCGTCGCGGCCGTTGAGCAGTTCCTCGCCGACACCGCGCCGCCTCCAGAGCACGGGCCGCCGGCCAATCCATGGCAGCGGGCAGCGCTCGAGGAGGGCATCTCGGCCCGGCAGGTGAGCGGGCGCGCCTGGGGTCACTCACCCCCACGCTCTGCACGCGGCTCCGTTTCGGGATAGAACACGCTTAGCCCCCGCCCCACGGGGACGTCCACCGATAGGAGGAGAGCGTGGCCGTAGTCAAGATCATCGAGCTGGTCGGCAGCTCGAAGGAGTCCAGCGACGACGCCGCCAAGCAGGCACTCGAGCAGGCGAAGGGATCCCTTCGCAATATCCGCGCCGTCGACATCGTCAGCACGGGCATCCGCGGCGACAACCTCGACGAGTACCGCGCCCACGTGCGCGTCGCGTTCATCATCGAGGGCACCGACGTCGACTAGCTCGAAGGTCCGCCTGGCGGCGATCGCGGTGCTCGCCTGCGCCCCGATCGCCGTCCCTCGCCCGAAATACCCTAAACCCGGTCGGCTTTTATGTAATACTCATTCGCATGGAGCCGACCGCCGCCCCCGAGCGGGTTGCAGCCGACGCCGCCACCAAAGCGGAGCGGATCGCCGCTGAGCACAAGCTCGACGTCGATCAGGGCAAGAAGCAGAAGGGCAAGGGCCGCCGGGGCTCGCTCGAAAACCCGGAGGTATACGACAACGTCCCCGGGCACGTCATCCCGATCCTCGAGCGGGAGTTCGACGACTTCGACACCGAGGCCGGCAGCTTCATGCGCGGCGAGCAGACCGAGGAGCAGTTCATCGGCTTCCGCCTGAAGCAGGGCGTCTACGGCCAGCGCCAGGCCGACGTGCAGATGATCCGCACGAAGCTCCCGATGGGCGGCATCACTCCGGACCAGATGGAGGTCTTCGCCGACGTCATCGAGGACTACGCCCCGCTCAACAAGGGCCACATCACGACGCGGCAGAACATCCAGATCCACCACGTCCCGCTCCCCGACGCTGCGAAGCTGATTCGCCGCATCTCCGACGCGGGCCTCTCCTCCCGCGAGGGCTGCGGCAACACCGTCCGCAACGTGACCGGCGATCCGTTCGCCGGTGTCACCGAGGGCGAGCTCTTCGACATCACCCCCTACGCCGGCGCCTATGTCCGCTACTTCGTGCGCCACCCGACCACCCAGCTCATGCCTCGCAAGGTGAAGACCGCGTTCACTGCAACCGACGAGGACGTCGCGATCACGGGCATCCACGACATCGGCTTCATCCCGCGCATCCGCGACGGCGTCCGCGGGGTCGAGATCCGTGTCGGCGGCGGCACGTCGATCATGCCCCGCGTCGCCCCCACCCTCTACGACTTCGTCGAGCTCGACAACGGCGATTACCTCAAGATCTCGGAGGCCGTCTTCCGCCTCTTCGACCGCCAGGAGTGGCTGCGCGTGAACCGCGCCCGCGCCCGGATCAAGGTCCTGATCGACAAGATCGGAATCGACGCCTTCCGCGAGATGGTCGAGGAGGAGCTCGAGGGCGATTGGGTCGCCGAGCGCGACTTCTCGATCGAGCACCTGATCTTCGTCGACGACGAGGAGGCGAACGCCCCGCCGGTGCCGCCCCAGGCGGCGAGCCCCAACGGCGATCGCTCCGAGTTCGACCGCTTCGTCGAGGCCAACGTCGCTCCGCAGCGCCAGGAGGGCTTCTCGACCGTGACCGTGAAGGTCACGCGCGGCGACCTCACCCCCGAGCAGTTCCGCGGCCTCGCGGCGATCATGCGCGAGTTCAGCGGCGGCTACGCGCGCACCACCGTCCATCAGAACTTCGTCCTGCGTTGGGTTCGCGACGAGTCGCTGTACGACGTGTGGCAGCGCCTCATCGCGGTCGGCCTGGGCGACGCCGGCCAGGACGAGATCAGCGACGTGGTCTCGTGCCCGGGCACCGACTCCTGCAAGCTCGGCATCACGTCCTCGATGGGCCTCAACAAGGCGATCCAGGAGCGTCTCGAGTCGATGGACATCACCGACCCGCTCACCCGGAAGATCCACATCAAGATGTCAGGCTGCCCGAATGGCTGCAGCCAGCACCACATCGCGAATATCGGGTTCTACGGTGCCTCGTTGAAGGTCGGCGACCGTCAGATCCCGGCGTACATCCCGCATCTCGGCGGGAACTACGAGGGCGGCGAGGTCCTCTACGGCCACCGCCTGAAGGCGCGCCTGCCGGCCAAGCGCGTTCCCGACGCCGTCGAGCGCTGGGTCCGTCTGTACGAGCGCGAGCGAAGCGAACACGAGCCCTTCAACGACCTCGTCGAGCGAATCGGGACCGACCGGTTCGAGGCAGAGGTGAAGGACCTCACGATGCCGGTCGAGTTCAGCCTCGAGACGCTGGACCAGTTCGTCGACTGGAGCCGCTCCGAGCCCTACAAGGTCGAGCGCGGCGAGGGCGAGTGCGCCGTCTGATGAACCCCCCCGCCGAACAGCTCGAGGTCGTGACCGTCGCAGGACGCCCGCGGCCCCTTCACCACGAGGACAGCTCGCACAACGGCGCCGGCGCGAACGGCAACGGCAATGGCCGTCCCCCGGTGCTTCCCAAGATCAACGGCGAGCTCGTCGATCCGGCCGAGTTGAGCGCCAAGGTCGAGGCGATGAGCGCCGACGAGGCGATCGCGTGGGCGATCGAGACCTTCCATCCCTCGTTGCGCTTCGCCGTCTCGTTCCAGAAGACGAGCTCCGTCACGATCGACATCACCCATCGGCTCGAGCCGGACGCCCGCTTTTTCTTCATCGATACCGAACTGCTCTTCCCGGAGACCTACGAGACCCGCGATCGCCTTGCCGAGCGCTTCGGAATCGAGTTCGAACGCTTCGTCCAGGACAACCCTCCGGGACTGGTCGACCGGTGGGAGGCGGGTGAGTGGGGCCCCAACGACGAATGCTGCGCTCCGCGAAAGGTCGCTACGATGCGCCGCGCCCTCGTCGGGATCGATTGCTGGGTTTCAGGCGTACGCCGGGTCGATTCGGAGACGCGATCCAAGGCACCGAAGTTCGGATGGGACGACCGCTTCGGGCTCTGGAAGCTGAACCCCCTCGCCGACTGGGACGACAAGCAGATCTGGAACTACATAAAGGATCACCACGTGCCCTACAACCCGCTTCACGACCAGGGATATCCCTCCATCGGCTGCGTGCCGTGCACGTCCAAACCAGGCGAGGGCGAGGACGCCCGCGCCGGCCGCTGGGCAGGAACTGACCGCACGGAGTGCGGAATAAATGGGTAGCGCCGAGACGGCGCTGGCTCTGACGCTCACCGCTCGCCAGGCCTCCGACTTCGAGCTGCTCGCCAACGGCGGCTTCGCGCCGCTGCGCGGCTTCATGGGCTCCGAGGACTGGCGTTCGGTCTGCGAGGACATGCGCCTCGCCAGCGGTGACAAGGGCATCTGGCCGATCCCGATCACCCTCCAGGCCGACCTCGACGTCTCCGAGGGAGACGTCATCGAGCTCTCCGCGCCGAATGGCAAGGGCCTGGGGCGCCTGACGGTCGAGGAGGTATGGGAGCGGGACGTCGAGCTGGAGGCCGAGAGGGTCTACCGCACCACCGACGACGGGCACCCGGGCGTCGCCGCCATCCGCGAGGAGGGCACGCGCTGCATCGCGGGGCCGATCGAGGCCACTGCGCTGCCCGACCACGAAGACGCGTTCATGAAGCGCTACCAGACTGCGGCTGAGGCCAAGCAGTCGTTCGCCGACCGCGGCTGGAAGCGCATCGTCGCCTTCCAGACCCGCAACCCGATCCACCGGGCGCACGAGTACCTCACCAAGGCCGCGCTCGAGATCTGCGACGGGCTCTACATCCACCCGCTCATCGGTGAGACCAAGAAGGGCGACATCCCCGCGGACGTACGCATGCGCTGCTACGAGGTCCTGATGGAGAACTACTACCACCCAGAGCACGTGATGCTCGGGGTGAACCCGGGCAAGATGCACTACGCGGGCCCACGCGAGGCGGTGCTCCACGCGATCATCCGGCGCAACTACGGCTGCACGCACTTCATCGTCGGCCGCGACCACGCCGGCGTGGGCGACTACTACGGGACCTACGACGCCCAGCGGATCTTCGATGACATCGACATCGACGAGCTGGGCATCACGCCGCTCTTCTTCGAGCACACCTTCTGGTGCCACGAGTGCGAGGGCATGGGCTCGGCCAAGACCTGCCCCCACCCGCAGGAGTCACACCTGTTCCTGTCGGGAACAAAGGTGCGTGAGATGCTCGAGAACGGGGAGAAGCCACCAAACGAGTTCAGCCGGGACGAGGTTGCCGAGATCTTGATCGACGCATACCGAAAGGGGATTTGAGTGAGCGACGTTAGGCGCGAAACGGGGTTTGCCCCCCTGCCAAGGGACGGTGTTTGCTGATATGGCTTCTGAGCAGGGGTTCTGCCTCTGGTTCACCGGCCTCTCGGGATCGGGGAAGACCACGATCACGACGCATCTCGTGAAGGAGCTGCGCAAGCGCGGCTCGAAGCTCGAGGTGCTTGACGGGGACATCGTCCGCGAGAACCTCTCAAAGGGCCTCGGCTTCTCGAAGGAGGACCGCGACACGAACATCCGCCGCATCGCGTTCGTCGCCAACCTCCTCTCGCGGAACGGCGTGCCCGTGATCACGGCCGCCATCTCGCCCTACCGCGAGATCCGCACCGAGGCGCGCGAGATGATGGACGACCGCTTCATCGAGATCTACACGAAGGCTCCGCTCGAGGTCTGCGAGGAACGCGACGTCAAGGGCCTCTACGCGAAGGCACGCGCCGGCGAGATCAAGGAGTTCACGGGGATCTCCGATCCCTACGAGCCGCCTGAGAATCCCGAGCTCGTGATCGAGACGGATAAGCAGTCGCCCGAGGAGTCCGCGGAGCAGATCCTCGCGTTCCTCGAGGAGCGCCAGCTGATCCCGGAGGCAGTGGCCGCCTAGCTCGCCGGCTACTTGGTCCGGTTGAACCAGGTGCCGCCCGGGCCGGTGTAGCTCAAGCCCTCGCCCCAGACGGCGAACGTAACGCCGTCTTCGATGATCGCCAGCTCGCCGTAGTCGCCGTAGGGCTCGAGGAAGCCGCCGCGCTTCACATACGCCGTCCCCGCGGTCGCGTCGGAGATCCGCAGCGCCTTCGACCAGGTCTGGCCGCCGTCTCCGCTCTGGCGATACCAGGTGTTCCACCGGTCGTCCGAGCCCTTGCGATCGTCCATGAACCAGACGCGGAAGTCGCCGGCGTCCCCGCCCACGGCGGCTGGGAACGCCGCGTCTGCTCGTTTCGGCGAGATCCGCGTTCGCGCGCTCCAGGTGAGCCCGCCGTCCACCGAGGTGCGCGTGTAGGCGCGCTGGGGCCCTTCCCTGCGCGTCGCGCCGTTGTAGACGATGACCAGGTCGCCGTCCGCGTCACCGGCCATCGCCGCCTGCGGTCCGTAGAAGTCCTTGGGGCAGCCGGCGGCGACGCAGTCCGGCTGCTTCGCCATCAGGTCCACCTTGACGTTGTGCCAGCTCTGGCCGCCGTCCGACGACGTGGTGGCGAGGACCCGGACGTTCCCGTTCGAGTTCTGCCGGTACGCAGTCTGCCCGAAGGCGACGGTGCCGTCGGGAGTCACCACTCCACCGCCGGCGAAGTGGTAGCGGCTGGACTGGCCGACGCTGACCGGCTGGCCAAAGCTCTCACCGGCGTCGTGGGAGACGGCGACGTGGGCGTCGCCGGCGGTCGGGCCGTTGAAGGCGATGTAGACGTCCTGCCCGTCCGCCGAGACCGCCACGATCGGCTTGTCGGACCAGCGCAGGTGCCCGTCGACGTCGATGGGCTTGGTCCAGTTGCGCCCGCCGTCGCCCGAGCGGGCGAAGGTGACGCCCGGCGTGAAGCCGTCGAGCCAGGCCGCATAGAGCGAGCCGTCGGCGGCCATCTCGATCTCGGGGTCGTACTGGTGCTTCGAGCCCCGGCACCGGCACAGATACCGCGTGCGGCCCCAGTGCTCTCCACCGTCGCTGGAGCGCCGCAGGCGGATCGCGGGGGCAGGGCAGTCGCCGCAGGCCTGCTTGCCGCCGTAGCGCGTCGTCAGCATGTAGACACGCGACGACCCGGGCAGCCCCGCGACCGCCGGCTCCCAATCGTCGGCCTTGTCGCTCCACAGGCGCTCGCCGACCCACCCGGGAGCAGGATTCGCCCGGAGCGGCTCGATCAGGCCGAGCGTGCCTTGCTCGCGCGCCTGCTCGAGTGCCTCCTCGCGCCCGCGGGCCTGCTCTTCCTGCTCGGCCAGCTCCCCAGCCAGGCCCTCCTCGCCCGTTTCTTCCTCAGCCTCACCCGCTGACTCGGCCGTGGGGCCGCCTCGGCCCTCGTCGGAATCGCCCGGGAGAACCCCGAGCTCGAGCGGCAGAGCGACAACCAGCAAAGCCGCGGCAACGGCCAGGAACCAACGCACTGCGTGAGTGATCCTACGCCCGCGCGGGCACCTGCGGCTCGCCGAGGCCGTAGGTGTCGTACGCGCCGAAGCGCGAGAACGTCTTGTGCGTCGGTCCGTGGAAGTCCGACGAACCCGTCGGGGTCAGGCCGAACTCCTCGCAGAGCTCGAGGCAGTGGCGCGTCTGCGCGGCGGTGTGCGGCGGGTAGAAGGTCTCGATCCCCTCGAGACCGACGTCGGCGTTGAGGCTCTCGACCAGGTCCCGGACCTGCTCGGGCTCCTGCACGTCCCAATAGGGGTGAGCGATCACCGCCACACCGCCCGCGTCGTGGATCAGGCGCACCGCCTCCTCGGCGCTCGGCCAGCGCCGCGACACGAACGCCTTCGCCCCGGGCACCAGGTACTCCTCGAAGAAGGGGCCGAGATCGGGGCCGGCACCGGCGGCCTTGGCGATGTGGGGCCTGCCGATGGCGTCGGCGGCGCCGGCCTGAGCGACGGCCGCCTCGAACGTGACATCCACTCCGAACGAGTTCAGCCGCTCGATGATCTCCTTCGCGCGATTCACCCGCTCCTGCTGGGCTCGATCGCACGCGGGCTGGATCGCATCGAGGTCAATCCAGTAGCCGAGCATGTGCAGGTCCTCCGAATACCGGTGCACGCACGACATCTCCACCGCGGGCACGCACTCGATGCCCTCTTCCTCGGCCGCGGCCACCGCCGCGGGGACGCCCGCCACGCCGTCGTGGTCGGTGAGCGACATGACGGTGACGCCTGCGGCGGCCGCCGCGCGCGCCACGTCGGCGGGCTCGAGCTGCCCGTCCGATACGGTCGAGTGCGATTGCAGATCAATCATGAGCGATGAAGTCGGGCATTCTCACAGGAAGCGTCGAAGGGCGCGCGCATGAGAATCAGCGCAAAGGCTGATTACGCCGTGCGTGCGGCGCTCGAGCTCGCCGCCGCGCGCGACAGCGATCCCGTGAAGGGCGAGAAACTCGCCGAGGCACAGGACATACCCCTCCAGTTCCTCGAGCACATCCTGCTCGAGCTGAAGCACGCCGGGATCGTCCAGGCACGGCGGGGCGCCCGCGGCGGATACTGGCTTGCCACCCCGCCCGAGGAGGTGACGGTCGCCGACGTGATCCGGGCCGTCGAGGGACCGCTGGCGAACATCCACGAATCGGCTCCGGAGGATCTGCACTACGGCGGCGCGGCCGAGCGCTTGCGTGATGTCTGGGTGGCGATCAGGGCCAACCTCCGCCTCGTTCTCGAGAACGTGACCCTCGCCGATGTGATCTCTGGGCACCTGCCGTGGCGGATCGAGGCGACGCTGAACGATCCCGAGGCATGGATCAAGCGGTAATTCGCTACCTTTCCGCCGACGGGCTGTCGACCTAGTCGATCAACAAAGCCCTAAATCCCGAAATCCCCCAATGAGATCCCCCGCTCCGCGACCCGGAGCTGTTTGCGTATGGACCCAGCAATCGCAGTAGGCGGCCTCGGCATCGGCCTGCTCGTCGGTATGACCGGGATGGGCGGCGCCTCCCTGATGACGCCGCTCCTCATCCTCGTCTTCGGGGTGGAGCCGGTGACCGCGATCGGCACCGACATCTTCTACGGCGCGATCACGAAGACCGTGGGCGGCTGGCAGCACCTCAAGCAGGGGACCGTCCACAAGGGCCTTGCGTTCTGGCTCGCGGTCGGCAGCGTTCCGTCCGCGATCGGCGGCGTGTGGGTGATCGAGCTCCTCCAGCATGCGTATGGCGAGGATCGGCTCGACCAGCTGGTTCTCGGAATGGTCGGTGGCGCCCTGCTGGTCGTCGGCATTGCCACGCTCATTCGCCAGTTCTTCCTGCGCGGCGTGATCCAGGAGCGCGCCGCGATGCACCTCTATCCCCGGCACATCGTCGCCGCGATCGTGACCGGAGCGATCACGGGATTCGTCATCGGCCTCACCTCGGCCGGGAGCGGCACGCTGATCGCGATCTCGCTGATCATGGTCTTCCGCCTCACACCCCAGCGCGTCGTGGGCACCGACATCTTCCACGCGGCCGTCCTGCTGTGGGCGGCAGGGGCCGCGCACTGGGTCGGCGGCAACGTCGACTTCGGGCTCGCCGGCAACATCCTGATCGGCTCGATCCCGGGAGTCCTGATCGGCGCGCGGCTCGCCGTCCGGGCCCCGCAGAACTTCCTGCGTACGGCGCTCGGTGTCGTGCTCTGCGCCTCGGCCGTCACCCTGATCGTCAAGGAGGGCACCGCCGAGGTGGTCCTTCCCGCCATCGGCATCGCCACGCTGATGATCGGCGCCCTGCTCGTCGCCCAGGTGGTTTCGCACGTTCGCAGCCGGCGACCAGCCACCGCCGGCGCGAGCTAGGCTCCCGGCGTGGACTTCAGCCTCAGCCCGAGGACGGAGGAGCTTCGCGACCGCATCCGCGCCTTTTTGGACGAGCACGTCTATCCCGTCGAGCTCGAGGCGATGCGGGCGCTCGACGACGAGGTTGCCGCCGGGGTGCCCTATCCGGAGATCCTGGTCGACATCCGCGAGCGGGCGCGCACGGAGGGACTGTGGAACCTCTTCATGCCCGACGAGCGCTTCGGCCCGGGCCTCACCAACTGGGAGTACGGGGTCCTGTGCGAGGAGATGGGACGCAGCCCCGCGATCGCCCCGATGGCCTTCAACTGCTCGGCGCCCGACACGGGAAACATGGAGATCCTCGCCGAGCACGGAACGGACGAGCAGCGCCGCCGCTGGCTCGATCCGCTCCTCGACGGCGAGATCCGCTCCTGCTTCTCGATGACCGAGCCGGAGGTCTCCGGCTCGGATCCCACCACGCTCCGCTGCCGGGCGGAGCTCGACGGCTCCGAGTGGGTCATCAACGGGCACAAGTGGTTCACGTCGGGCGCGGTCGGGGCCGACGTCGCCATCGTGATGTGCGTGACCGACCCCGACGCCCACCCGTACGCCCGGGCGTCGATGATCCTCGTTCCGACTGACGATCCCGGGTTCAACCTCGTCCGCCCGGTGCCCGTGATGGGCCACGACGGCGGGCCGGGGCACTGCGAGATCCTCTACGAGGACTGCCGCGTGCCCGAGGCGAATCTGCTCGGACCGCGCCAGGCGGGCTTCGCGATCGCGCAGGACCGCCTGGGACCGGGGCGCATCCACCACTGCATGCGGGCGATCGGGTCGTGTGAGCGCGCGATCGAGATGATGTGCAAGCGCGCCCTCGAGCGGGAGACGCACGGCGGGAAGCTCGCCGACAAGCAGTTCATCCAGGACTTCATCGCGAAGTCGCGCATGGAGACGGAGCAGGCACGCCTCTTGACGCTGCTCGCCGCCTGGAAGATGGACACGGAGGGCAAGAAGGCCGCCCGTCGCGAGATCTCGATGATCAAGGTCGTCGCCGCCAACGTCGTCATGGACGTGCTCGACCGCGCGATCCAGGTCCACGGCGCGCTCGGCATGTCGGACGACACCCCGCTGGCGGGCATGTGGCGCTTCAGCCGGATGCTGAAGGTCGCCGACGGCCCGGACGAGGTGCACAAGATGGTCATCGCCCGCCGCGAGCTGAACCGATGGGCGAAAGAGGCCGAGGCCCAGGACGGCGCGGCCCCAGCCACGCCGGCGCCAGCGCGCGCCTAGCCCTCAGGAACCGAGGCGGCGCTCGGCCTGATCGGCTGCCTCGGCGAGCGCCTTGATGACCTTGGCGGACTCGCCGAAGCGCTCCTCGGCCTTCGCCTTCTCGCCGTACTGGCCGGCCGCGTAGCGGGCGAGAACGCCCGCGAGGATGACGGCCAGCTTCCAGTAGCCGAGGGCGACGTAGAAGTCGATCTCGGAGAGGTCGCGCCCCGAGCGCGCCGCGTAAAGCTCGCGAAGCTCGGCCCGGCGCGGAAACCCTGACGCCGTCGTCGGCGCCTCGAAGAGCGGCATCAGTTGATCGGAGGCCTCCGACCAGTAGACCATCAGCATGCCGACGTCGGCAAGCGGGTCACCGAGGGTGCACAGCTCCCAGTCGACCACTGCCGCGACCTCGCCCGAGGGGTGGAGGATCATGTTGTCGAGCCGGTAGTCGCCATGGACGATCGTCGCGGGGCCCTGCTCGGGGATGCGGCTCAGAAGGCGCTGGTGAACGTCTTCAACCAACTCGACCTCGATCGGCTTCGAGTTCTCCCACTGACCGTGCCAACGGTGGAGCTGGCGGGCGACGTAGTCCTCCTTCCGCGCGAGCTCACCCAGACCGACCTCCTCCGGGTCGATCGCGTGGATGTCGACGAGCGTGTCCACGACGCGATTGCCGATCGCCCGGCGCTCGTCCTCGTCGAACGCCTCCTGCGCGTCCTGGCGGGTGCGGAGGATGGGGCCTGGAACGAAGCCCATGACGTAGAACGGCGCGCCATTCACGGACTCGTCCTCGCAGAGCCCGACGATCGGCGGGACCGGGACCGGCGTCCCCTGAAGGGCGGAGATGATCCGGTGCTCGCGCACCATGTCATGCGCTGACGTGAGGCGACGCCCAAGTGGCGGGCGGCGGAGTGCCCAGCGATGGCCCGCGGCGTCGGCGACGCCGTAGGTCAGGTTCGAGCGACCGCCAGAGATCCGCTCGAAGGCGAGCGGCAGCTCGGCGCCCGGGACGTTGGCGGCGAACCAGCCCTCCACCCCCTTCCGGTTGATGCCCTCCGGCGCATCGGTGACGCTAGCCTGCCCGGCCATCGCACCGAAGGCTCTCATAGTCGACTTCGGCGGCGTTCTGACGACCAACATCTGGCAGTCGTTCGCCGCATTCTGCGAGGCGGAGGGGCTCGACCCCAATCTGGTCAAGGAGCTCTTTCGCGGCGACGCCGAGGCGCTGGGACTGCTGCGCCAGCTCGAGCGAGGCGAGCTCAGCGACGCCGAGTTCGAGGAGCGATTCGGGGCGATGCTGGGGGTCGAGGATCACACCGGACTGATCGATCGCCTCTTCAGCGGCCTCGCTCCGGAGGAGAGGATGCTCGCCGCCGTCCGGGCGGCGCGCTCCGCGGGCGTGAGGACCGGGCTCATCTCGAACTCCTGGGGCACGGGCATCTACGAGCGCGGCGATTTCGAGGGTCTCTTCGATGCCACCGTGATCTCGGGACAGGTGGGGATGAACAAGCCCGAGCCGGAGATCTTCCGCCTCGCATGCCAGCGGCTCGGGGTCGAGCCCGGCGACTGTGTCTTTGTGGACGACCTGCGCGAGAACTGCGAGGGCGCCGAGGCGGTGGGAATGACCGCGGTCCTCCACCGCGAGCCGGCCGACACGATCGCGGAGCTCGAGCGGCTGCTCGGGGTCCGGCTGGGCGTTCCGACCTAGCTGCCCCCGGCGATCATCGCCACCCCCGCGAGGGCGAGGACCACGCCCACCTGCTGCGAGGCTCCGAGGCGCTCGCCGAGAACGATCCGGGCGAGGAAGACGGTGACCGCGGAATAGAGGGAGCCCGCGACGGCGACGAGCGACAGGAGCCCGTGGTTGGTCGCGACCGCGAACAGCGAGTTGGCGGTGACGTCGCAGACGCCGATCGCAAGGAGCGCGGGATACATGTCGCGCTCGATTCGCATCGACGGGCGGATGAACACCGCGCCGAGGAGGAGTGTCGCAACCCCACCTGCGCGCGCGGCCAGGACCGTCCACGCGGGCTCAGGCCCGGAGGCGATGTCGAGCGAGGTGAACAGGAGCCCGAAGCCGAGCGCGGCGAGCGCTGCCAGGCCGACCGTGACCCGGTTCGCCGACCGCCACTCGGGGTCCGGCTCGCGCGCAACGAAGACGACGCCCACGATCGCGAGCGCCGCGCCGACCGCCTGGATCACAGCCGGCTCCTCGCCCTTGGCGAGCCCGTAGCCCACCGGCACCAGTACTCCCAGCGCGCCGATCGTCGCGACGACGCTCACCGAGCCGAGCGCCATCGCCTTGTAGAACGCGGCCAGCGCGAGCACCGCGGCGACGCCGCCGCCCACCGCGATCACCGCGTCTTCGCCGGAGAGTGGGTCGCCTCCCGCCGCGAGCGCGACGGTGAGGGCGAGGAGCAGGCCGACCGGCTGGGTGACGAGCAGGACCGTGAGGGCCGAGACGCGCCGGGTCTGCAGTCCGCCCAGGAAGTCCGAGATCCCGTAGGCGAGGCTGGAGAGCAGCCCTAGTCCGATTCCGAGCACGGATCCTCCCGTGCGCCGTTCACGAGCCCGCGGATCGAGAAGGGCGCCTCGATGCGCGCCTCGTGCTGGATCAGCTCCACGCGCGTCCAGTTCCCGTCGCGGCCGACGCACGCCGCCTCGCCGCCCTCCACCTGCCAGAAGCGCGTGTAGTGGATGCGCACGAGGTACGAACCAGGCTTCCCAGCGAGCGTGAACGAGTCGGCGCCGAGGTCGGTCAAGCGGGCACCGGCGGGCTCGACGAGCGGCGTGGGATGGCGCACCGCATACAGCTGCCAGTCGTCGTTGGACCAGATCTCCTTCAGGTAGGGAAGGCCGCCGGTCACCAGCGCCGCCTCGTCGTCGGCCAGGTAATCGAGGTCGGAGTCCGAGACCGCCACGTACGAGACCGCCCGGTCGTCGAGCCAGCGCCGGTAGGCGGCGGGGGTGAGGTTCGCGCTGCGGAAGAGGCCGAAGTCATCGGACTCCTGCTGGCGCAACCACCCTCGGGCAAGCGGGAACTCCGGCGCGACGTAGGCGGCCTCCCAGCGGTTCTGAGTCGGGGGGATCTCGATGCGGACGGGCTCGCCGGACGTCACCCGCTCGAGTTCGGCGGTGAGAGGCTCGTAGTAGGAGCGCTGCGTCGCCGGATCGCCGAGGGCATCCGTCACGTCGCGGACGCCCGCGACCCACTGCCAGTACAGGAGCGGCACGCCGATCACGAGCAGCACCCACCGCGAGCGTGGCCAGAGCACGAGGGCGAAGATCGGTCCGGCGAAGAGAGCGCCGAGGCGACCAAGGTTGCCTCCGATCGGCGTGTGGAAGACGAACAGGAGCAGGGCGAGCAGGGCGTAGAGGGCAAACCCCCACCGCAGCTCCCGCTCCCGCGCCGGCAGAAGCCACAGGGCGAGGGCAGCGATGACCGGGATCGTGATGAACGCCGTGAACACGAACGGCTCGACGCCAGGTGTCGGGAAGGCGAGGCCGATGAGCGCCAGGGCGCCGATCGCCGCCGCTGCCATGATCAGGCCGCTGCGGCGGTGTCCGGCGAGCGCCGCGGCGATCCCGACCAGCCCGATGAAGAGACCCGCCACGGGGCTCGCGGCGGAGGTGGCGGCGGCGAGGACCGGGGTGAGCACCGGGCGCTCGCGCTGCAGTGCCAGGATCGCCGCCAGGCCGACGGCGATGCCGAGGGCGAACGTGACCCTGCCGCTGAGCAGGACGCTGGCCGTCCCCACGGCGAACCACAGGCTGCCGAGGCGCGCCCTCTCGCCGTACGCGTAGGAGGCGAGCGCGGCGAAGGTCCCGGCCGCGGCGACGCACGCCAGGGCCCCGACCAGCCGCGGTCCAAGCGCGGCGCCCAAGGGCGGATACAGGAGGCTGTACCCCGGCAGATAGTGGCCTGCGTACCAGTCGTTCGACCAGACCAAGAACCCGTGGTCGGCGAAGAGGTCGGCGCGAAACACCTGCGCGGCGAGGTCGGTGCTCGGGGGCTCCCAGACCAGATAGACGCCCGCCAGCGCGGCGGCGAGCAGCACGGGGGCGACGAGCATCGGCGTAGCGTATGGACATGCCTCCCGCCGATCTCTCGTCGAGCATCGACAGCTTCGTCGACGCCGCCGGACGCTTTGGGGACAACCTCGCGTCGATCGGCTGGGGCTATCTCGCCGGAGCCCTCGTGCTATCGCTCGCGCTTCAGCTCTGCCGTGCTCACGCCTGGGCGAACGCGCTGCGCGCCGCCTACCCCGCGCGGGACGTCAGCGAGGTCGGCGTCGCCGGCTCGTTCCTCGTCGGCGCGGGGATGAATGGAATCCTCCCGGCCCGCGGCGGCGACGCGCTCAAGATCGTCCTGGCGAAGCGCAGCGTGAAGCGATCGTCATACCCGGCGATCATCTCGTCGTTCGCGGTGCTCTCGCCCTTCGACACGGCGATCGGGCTCGTCGTGTTGCTCTACGCGATCACGCAGGGGCTCCTGCCGAAACCACCACGCCTCCCCCAACTCCCGGCCTTCGAGATCTCGTTCTGGGCGGCCCACCCCGGGTTCCTCTTCTTCACGCTCACGCTCATTGGGATCGGCGTGGTCGTCGTCTTCGTGCTCGTGGCGCGACGCGCGGAGGAGTTGTGGGAGCACCTCAAGCAGGGCGTCGCCGTCTTCCGCGAGCCCCGGCGCTACCTCCGCGAGGTCGCCGGATGGCAACTCATCGGGTGGTGCTTCCGCTTCGCCTCGTTCTGGCTCTTTCTCGATGCGTTTCACATCGGGGGCTCGTTCCAGACCGTCCTGCTCGTGATGAGCGTGCAGGCGATCACCGGGGCCCTGCCGTTCACTCCCGGGGGCGTCGGGGCTCAGCAGGCGCTGCTCGTCGCCACCCTCGCCGGGCCGTCGCACACGGCGGTGCTCTCCTACTCGGTCGGCCAGCAGCTCGCCGTCACTGCGTGGTCGGTGACGATCGCCTTCGGCGTCCTCCTCCTCGTCTTTCGCGTCACCGACTGGCGTCGGCTCATCCGCGAGGGCCGGGAGGCGAGTGGGGACCCCGAGCCGGAGCCCCGCTGAGCATACGGGCGAGGCGTCGGTCAGCCCTTGGCGTACTCGAGCCGGATCTGCTTGCCCTTGAGCTTCGTGCCGTCGAGGCGCTCCAGAGCCTGCTCGGCGTGGGCCGAGCCGAGCTCGACGAACGAGAAGCGCTCGAGAACCCGAATCGAGGCGATCTCCTTGTCGGGAACCACCGCGCCCTCGGTGAGCGCCCAGCGAACATCCTCCTCGTCGATGCCGCTGCCCTTGCCCCGGTTGACGAAGAGCTTCACGTTGCCCTCGGCCGGCTTCGCTTCGCCGCCATTTTCCGGCTTGTGCTCCCGCCGCCGCGGCCTGGGGGCGTGCTCCAGGCGCTCCTCAGGCGGCTCCCACTCACCGATCGTCGTGCGCGCCTCCCGTTCGATCCGTGGGATCTCGTCCCGCTGGGCGGGCGTGACGAACGTGATCGCGCGGCCGGTGCGGCCCACCCGGCCGGTGCGGCCGATCCGGTGTACGTAGGACTCCGTCGTGTTGGGCACGTCGTAGTTGATGACGTGGGTCACGTGCTCGATGTCGAGGCCGCGGGCCGCGACATCGGTGGCGACCAGCAGGGGCAGGTTGTGGTTCTTGAAGGCGAGCATGACTCCGTCGCGCTGGCCCTGGCTCATGTCGCCGTGGAGCGCCTTCACCTTCATGCCCTTCGCCCGGAGGCGCTCGTCGAGGCGCGCGGCGCCGATCTTGGTCCGGCAGAACATGATCGCTTGCTCGGGGTCCTCTGCGCGCAGAACCTCGACAAGGCGCTCGACCTTCCCCTTCGCGGGAACCTCGACGAAGGCCTGCTCGATCGCGTCGACGGTGAGCTGCTTCGGCGTGACCTTGATCGTCACCGGGTCGTACATGTAGCGGTCGGCGAGCCGCGCGATCGGTGGCGGTATCGTCGCCGAGAAGAGCGAAGTCTGGCGGCCGTTCGGGCACATGCGCAGGATGCGCTCGACGTCATCGATGAAGCCCAGGTCCAGCATCTCGTCGGCCTCGTCGAGGACGACGTAGCGGGCAGCGCTCAGCACCAGCGAGCCCCGCGAGGCCAGGTCGAGGGTGCGGCCGACGGTCGCGACCACCACCTGGGCACCACCGCGAAGGCGCGCCTGCTGGGTCGCCACCGCCTGGCCCCCGAAGACGGCGACGATCTCGACGTCGAGATGTTCGGCGTAGGCGCGCAGAGCCTGCGTCACCTGAATGCACAGTTCCCGGGTCGGGGTGAGAACGATGGCCTGGGTGTCGGGCGACGACGGGTCCAGGTACTGGAGCAGCGGCAGCCCGAAGGCGGCGGTCTTGCCGGTCCCCGTCTGCGCCTGACCGATGACGTCATGACCTCCAAGGAGCTCCGGGATCGCCTGCTCCTGGATCGGCGTGGGGTCCGTGTAGCCAAGCTCGTCGAGGGTTCCGAGGAGACCCTCGGAGAGGCCGAGTTCCTTGAAGGTGCTCACTGCGACGGATCCAACAGGAGCTTGCCGGTGGTGCGGCGCGCGGCGATGTCCTCGTGCGCCTGCTTGGCCTGGGAGAGCGGGTACACGCCCCCGACGATCACCTCGAGCTCGCCGGCCGCGACCGCGGCGAGCAACTCCCCGATCGCCCCGCTGAGGGCCTCGGGGTCCCGGAAGAGGTGCACGAGCCAGAAGCCGACCACCGCCCGGCCGTTGCGCATGAGGTGACCGGTGCGGACCGTGTTCTCCTCCCGCGAGGCGATGCCGAAGACGACCATCCGGCCGAACGGGGCGAGGGTCCGCAGCGTCGCCTCGAATGCATCTCCGCCCGCCATTTCGAGCACGGCGTCAACCTGCTTGCCGCCGTTCGCCTCGAGCACCGCCGCCTTCAGCTCATCTCTGCCGCCGCCGGCGCGGGAGTCCACGGTCGCGTCGGCGCCGAGGCGTTCGACGAGCTCCCGCTTCTCGGGCGAGGACGCAAGCCCGATCACCCGCGCTCCCTTCCGCTTCGCGAGCTGGACCGCAAGGCTCCCGGTGCCGCCGGCGGCGGCCTCGACCACAACGGTCTCGCCCTCCTCCAGGCGGGCGCACCTGTGCACGAGCGCGTGCGCCGTGAGCCCCTGCAGCAGGAGGGCCGCCGCCTGGTCGTCGGAGACAGCGTCCGGAATCGGCACCAGCGTCGCCTCGGGTACGGCCACCTTCTGTGCATAGCCCCCATTCATCATGAGAGCCGCAACTCGGCGACCGTCCGGAGTTCGCCCCGCCACCTCGCCGCCGGGAACGAGTGGCAGCTGCTGCTCTGCCAGGTAGTCGTTCCGCGTCATGTGGGTGTCGGCGAAGTTGATTCCCGCACGCCCGACCTCCACGACCACCTCGCCCTCCCCGGGCTCGGGGTCGGGCAGGTCGACCAGGCGCAGCGCATCTGCACCGCCGAACTCCTCGATCTGAATAGCCTTCACGCGCCCCCGCACTCTATGGCCCTGACAGTTGTAGGCAGCATTGCGTTCGACAGCGTGCGCACGCCCTTCGGCGAGCGCGAACGCATGCTGGGCGGTTCCGCGGTCCACTTTGCCCTGGCGGCGGGCTTTTTCACCGATGTCCGCGTGGTCGGCCCCGTGGGTGACGACTTCGGCGATGAGCACGTCGAGCTCCTGCGCTCGCGGGGCATCGACACATCCGACATCGAGCGCGTCGCCGGCGGCCAGACCTTCTTCTGGCAGGGCCACTACGAGCACGATCTCAACGTCGCCCACACCGACGACACCCAGCTCGGCGTCTTCGCCGACTTCGAGCCGAAGCTCTCGGAGGAATCCCGCTCGGCCGAGGTCCTCTTCCTGGGCAACATCCAGCCCGAGCTCCAGCGCGGCGTTCGCGACCAGTGCAGGGAGACGAGGCTCGCCGCCCTCGACTCCATGAACCTCTGGATCGACACCGCTCGCGACGCGCTCGTCGCCGCGATCGGCGAGGTCGACTGCGTGATGCTGAACGACTCCGAGATCAGGATGCTGACCGAGGAGCCCAATCTCGCCCGCGCCGCCCGCACCCTGCTCGAGATGGGGCCCCGGATCGTCGTCGCCAAGCGCGGCGAGTACGGCGCCGCGCTCTTCAGCGGCGACGAGGCGTTCGCGCTCCCGGGCTTCCTGCTGGAGGACGTCCGCGACCCCACAGGGGCCGGCGACAGCTTCGCGGGCGGCTTCCTCGGCTACCTCGACTCCCACGGCAACGCCGGGAGCACGCCCGACGCCGCTGCCCTCCGCCGCGCGATGGCCTACGGCACCGTCCTCGCCTCGTTCAACGTCGAGCAGTTCGGAATCGAGCGCGTCGCAGCCCTGAACCGCGACGAGATCGACGAGCGCTACGCCGCGCTGCGCGCGATGACCCACTTCGAGGACGTCGGCTAGCCGGGCACGCATGAAACGTCGCGATGCGCCGCCCGGGAAGTGGCGAATGCGAGAATGAGAGGGAACGCGAACGGGAAGAACAGGAGAGGCGATGGCTACCGAGGAGAAGACTCAAGCCGGTCAGTCGGGTGACGGGGCCGTGGCGGCGGCCGGTGGCGACACCCTCAGCGTCACCGACAACCGTACCGGCGAGACCTACGAGCTCGAGATCACCGATGGCACGGTCCGCGCGATGGATCTGCGCGAGATCAAGGTCTCCGAGGACGACTTCGGCCTGATGACGTATGACCCGGCCTTCACGAACACGGCGTCGTGCCGCTCGGCGATCACGTTCATCGACGGGGAGGCGGGCATCCTCCAGCACCGTGGCTACTCGATCGAGCAGCTGTGTGAGAGCTCGACCTATCTCGAGGTGGCCTATCTGCTCGTGTTCGGCGAACTTCCAACGAAGGCGCAGCTCGACCGCTGGATCTTCGACGTAACCCACCACACCTTCGTCCACGAGGACATCAAGCACCTGCTCGAGACCTTCCGCTACGACGCCCACCCGATGGGCATGCTGCTTTCCGGCGTCGGCGCGCTGTCGACCTTCTATCCGGAGGCCAAGCACATCGACGATCCCGAGGAGCGGTACATGGCGGCGATCCGCCTGATCGCCAAGGTGCCGACCCTCGCCGCGTTCGCGTACCGCCACAACATGGGCCTGCCCTACGTCTACCCGGACAACGAGCTCACCTATTCGGAGAACCTCCTCTCGATGCTTTTCCGGAAGACGGAGATGCGCTACGAGCCCGATCCGCGCCTGGCAAAGGCGCTCGACGTCCTCTTCATCCTCCACGCGGACCACGAGCAGAACTGCTCCACGAATGCGGTGCGCGGCGTCGGCTCCTCGCAGGTCGACCCCTACTCCGCCGTGGCGGCCGGAGTCGCCGCGCTTTACGGACCCCTGCACGGCGGCGCGAACGAGGCCGTCCTGCGCATGCTCCGCCGGATCGAGAAGCCCGAGAACATCCCTGGCTTCCTCGAGGGCGTGAAGAACCGCGAGGAGCGCCTGATGGGCTTCGGCCACCGCGTCTACAAGAACTACGACCCGCGGGCCCGGATTATCAAGAAGCACGTCGACGAGGTGCTCGAGGCGACGCAGGACAACCCGCTCGTCGAGATCGCAACGGAGCTGGAGAAGCACGCCCTCGACGACGACTTCTTCACCTCGCGCAAGCTCTACCCGAACGTCGACTTCTACTCGGGGCTGATCTACGAGGCCCTCGAGATCCCGACGGAGATGTTCACCGTGATCTTCGCGATCCCGCGCACCTCGGGATGGATCTCCCAGTGGATGGAGATGAACGACGACTCCGAGCAGAAGATCGCGAGGCCGCGCCAGATCTACACCGGCGAGCGGGACCGCGAGTACGTCGCGATGGGCGACCGCGAGGGGCCGGAGAAGATCACCGGACCGCCCGCGCGGCGCCCGAAGCGCCAGCGCCGCGGCGCCTGAGCGCCCGCCCCCAGCCGCTGCGAATAGTCTGGTCCCCGGTGTCGGGATGGACGCTGACGGTTCGCCACGGGCCGCGGGTCGAGCGCGAGCGCTTTGACACGCTCGACGACGCCGTGGCCGCGCTGCGCGAGCGAGCGAAGGCGGTTCGTGCCGAGGGGAACCTCGCCCCGGCTCAGGGATTCCGCGAATACGAGCCGGCCGAACGCGTCAACGCCCGCCTACAGCTGACTACGGGGGGCTGGCTGCGAGGACGCGAGGCGGGGATCGACGTAATGGGCGACGGGACGTTCGTTCCCTACACCGGCGGGATCCGGCGCCAGCAGCTCGAACAGGCGAACGGCGAGAGCGCGTTCGACGCGGTGCGCACGGCCCTCTCGTAACCTGAACGCGATGGCCGAGACCGACCAGTCCGAGGTCCCCAACGCGATGGCCGAGACCGACCAGTCCGAGGTCCCCAAGGGCTCCGTCGCCGTCGGGCGCCGGGTGCGCCTGCCGCGCGGCGCCGAGCCTCCCATCAAGGTCTACGTCAACGGCGTCGAGCAGCAGGAGGGCACCGACTACTCGCTCACTGAGGGCGGCATCCTCTTCACCCGGCCCATACTGAAGGAGGAGAAGCTCGGGTTCCTGCGCTGGGCGTCACTGTGGATCGGGCTCGTCGGCACGTACCGCAAGAACGAGACGGTAGACGTCGAGTACCGCCTCGGCGGCAAGACGAAGCTCGCCTCGGACGTGGAGATCCTGCCGGACTAGATCGCGGCTAACCGAGGCCGCTGAGCGCTGCCACCCGGTCGCGGTGCTGCCGGGGGCTGCCAAGAAGCTGGGTGCTTGCCCGCGCGCGCTTCAGGAAGAAGTGGACGTCGTGCTCCCACGTGAAGCCGATGCCGCCGAAGGTCTGGATCGCGTTGTGGGTGACGGAGTTCGCGGCGTCCGAGGCGCGGGCCTTCGCCATGTGAGCGGCGAGGGGAAGCGACTCCGGCTCCGCATCAGCGCACCAGGCGGCGTAGTAGGTGAGGGAGCGCGCCTCCTCGACATCCCAGAGCATGTCGGCAAGGCGATGTGACACCGCCTGGTAGGCGCCGATCGGGCGGCCGAACTGCTCGCGCTCCTTCGCGTAGTCGACGGCCATGTCGAGGGCCCGCTGCGCCACGCCGACGAGCTCGGCGGCGAGGGCGACCGCGCACCGCTGCAGGCCGGTGCGGGGACTCGTGGCGAGGGCGTCGCCGCCCGAGGCCCGGACGTGGAAGTACGCACGCGTCGTGTCGACCATGTCGATCCGGTCGAGGTCGACATCGCCCCCCTCGACCAGGACGGCCTCATCCCCGCGTGGAATGACGATCACCGCGGCGCCCTCGGCGGCCCCGGCGATCGGAGGGTCGTCCGCGGTCATCGCCACCGAGCCGCGCCCCTCGCCGCTCGCGATGCCGGGGAGCCAGCGCTGCTTCTGCTCGTCGCTACCGGCGCTCTCGATCAGCAGGCCGGCGCAGGCGTTGGCGAAGAACGGGCTGGGCGCCAGCGCGTAGCCCATCTCCTCCTCGAGGATGACGAGCTCGACCACCCCGAGGCCCTGGCCGCCGTACTCCTCCGGCACGGCGATCCCGGCCCAGCCGAGGTCGCGGATCTCGCCCCACAGCGCGTCGTCGTATGGGCTGCCGGACTCGGCTAGCTCGCGAACCTTCTCGGGCTTGAAGCGATCGCTCAGAAAGGCGCGCGCGGTCGACTTGATCTCGCGCTGCTCGTCGTTGAAATCGAAATCCACCCCGGCTACCTCAGCTTCGGCAGGCCGAGCACTCGCTCAGCCACGATGTTGCGCAGGACGTCGCTCGTGCCGCCCTCGATCGAGTTGGCACGCGAGCGCAGGAAGCGGTAGGCCCACTGCGAGTCGCGCATGAGGCTCTCGGGGCCGCCGATCTCGACGGCAAGCTCGGTGAGCGCCTGGTTCGCGCTCGACCACTGGAGCTTCGAGATCGAACCCTCGGGCCCCGGGATACCCACCTTCATCGTGGCGGTGAGCGCTCGGAGAGCGCCGAGACGAAGGCCCTCGATCGCGATCTTCAGTCGTGCCACCTTGTCGCGCACGAGCGGGTCGTCTGCCACGCCGCGCTCCTTCGCGAGCGCGATCAGCTCGTCGAGGGCGTTCGAGAGGCCGAGGGCCGCGGAGGCGCCGAGGCCCGCGCGCTCGTTCATGAGCGTCGTGATCGCAACCATCCAGCCGTTGCCGACGCCGCCGATCACGTTCTCCTCCGGCACGTAGGCGTCCTCGAAGAAGAGCTCGTTGAACTCCGCCTCACCGGTGATCTGGCGCAGCGGGCGCACCTCGACCCCGTCCTGCTCCATGTCGAAGATGAAATAGGTGAGGCCCTTGTGCTTCGGCACGTCGGGGTCGGTTCGCGCGACGAGCATGCACCACTTCGCCTCGTGGGCGAACGTGGTCCACACCTTCTGCCCGGTGACACGGTAGCCGCCGTTCGAGGCGACAGCCTTGGTCTTGAGCGAGGCGAGGTCGGAGCCCGACTCGGGCTCCGAGAAGCCCTGGCACCAGATCTCCTCGGCGGAGAGGATCGGCTCGAGGAAGCGCTCCTTCTGCTCCTCCGTGCCGTGGGCGATCACGACGGGGCCGCCCATGACGAGGCCGAGGACGTTGGCGGGGCGAGGCGCCTTGGCGCGCGCCAGCTCCTCGCCGAAGATCGCCTGCTCGATCAGGCTCGCGCCGCGGCCGCCGTACTCCTTCGGCCAGGAGATGCCGGCCCAGCCGGCGTCGTGCAGCTTGCGCTGCCACTCGCGCTCGAACTCGAACAGCTCCTGGTCGCCGCCCGTGGGGCTCGGACCGGGATGGTTCGCCTCGAGCCAGGCGCGAACCTCGTCCTGGAACGCCTTCTCTTCCGGGGTGAGGCTGAGATCCACGGGGGCGGGAATCTAGTGAACCCGCACCGGCTGGTGACGCCCCGTCAGCCGGGAGCGCCTGCGGGGACGCGTTCTGCAGAAGGCATCCCGGAAGGGGTCGATCGGGTCTCCGTCACGCCGACGCGAGCGAGGATGAGGTGCTGAAGGGCGATCGAACGGATCACGGGAACGCCGCGGCTGCCCAACACCTGCAGGAATCGGTGAACCCGAACGGCCATCGGCTCCCGGAGCACCACCTTGCCCATGAACGTCAACAGGCCGAAGCCGACCCCCGCGACCTTCTCGGGGCTCATTCCGGCCGCAGCGAGCATCCGTTCGAGCTCGGGCAGTGAGATCAGGGCTGTGGCCCCCGCCAAGGATCCCGGTAGGGTCGTCTTGAGCCGAGGAGCACCCGCCGGCGGCGCACCCGGACGAAGTCCTGGAGCGGTGAAAGCAGCGGTGCGAACCGCGGGTCGAGCAGCCGGTTGAGCCGACGAGGGTTATTGGACGAGACGACGACATAGCCGCCGGCACGAGTAACACGAGCGAACTCGCGGAGAGCTCGCTGGCGATCGGCAAGGTATGGCAACACTCCCAGAGCGACGACTAGATCAAAGGAATCGTCGTCGAAGTCCAGGCGCTCAGCATCGCCGCTCTGGATCGCAACGCGGGCGCCGCCCACACCGGCGTCGGCCGCGCGTGTGAGTGCCCGTTGGCGCATCTCCGCACTGCGATCGATCGCGGTCACGCGGAATCCCGAACAGGGATTAACCAGGTTTGAGACATATTTTGACACCCCTCGGCAGCGTGAGGGCGACGCCACTCCGTCTAGTTGAACAGGTACAGCATCGCCACGGCGGTGGCCACCCAACTCACCCCGGCGAAGACCATCCCGGGGTCCTCGCTCAGGATCGCGGCGGTCGAGCGGGTGTCCTGCCGGTCGTAGATCAGATAGAGGTAGCGGAAGATCCCGTAGAGGACCGAGGGGGCCGTGGCCAGCATCTCGCTGCCGATCAGGGGCGAGTTGACCGCGTAGATGACGTAGCTGATGATCGCCCCGGCGGTGACCATCGCAACCATCTGGTCGAGGAAGGGAATCGAGTAGTGCTCCAACACGGGTCTGGTTGCGGAACCGGCCGAGAGTGAGCCTGCCTCCGACCCCGCGGGCATGGATTCCTGCTCCTCCATCGCCTCCTGACGGCGCTTCGTGAACCCGAGGAAGAGCGCCAGCATGCCGGTCACGACCAGGAGGTACTCGGACGCGCGGGCCTCGACCGCAACGGCGCCCGCCACCACGCGCAGGATGAACAGCGACGAGATCGTCATCACGTCGATGATCACGATGCGCTTGAGGACGAACGAGTACGCCGTGGTGATCAGGCCGTAGAGGGCAACGAAGCCGGCTACCTCGGCCGAAACCGTGACGAGCGGAAGCGCGATCGCGACGCCGGCGAGCGCGATCGCGACACCGACCGCCGTCCCGGACGCGAGCTCGCCGCTCGCGATCGGGCGGTGGCGCTTCTCGGGATGCAGCCGGTCGTGGGGCGCGTCGTGCAGGTCGTTCAGCAGGTAGCCGGCGCTGGAGATGGCGCAGAAGGCCACGAACGTGAGCGTGGCGTCGCCGACCTGGGCGATCTCGTCGACCTTGCCCGAGAAGAGCAGGCCGGCGAAGACCAGGATGTTCTTGATCCACTCCTGCGGGCGCAGGGCCCGAACCAGCGGCGGCATGGCTCGGGAAGGTTAGGGAGCGGGGTCGATCAGGACGCCCGGGTTGAGGGTGCCCGCAGGATCCAATGCGCGCTTGGCCGTGCGGAGCGCCTGCGCAAACGGCTCCGGGCGCTGCCGGTCGTACCAGGGCCGATGGTCGCGGCCCACCGCGTGATGGTGGGTGATCGTGCCCCCGGCCTCGCTGATCGCCTCCGACGCGGCGGCCTTGATCTCGTCCCACTGCTCGACCTCACCGCCGCGCTTCGCCGGGCAGATCACTGTGTAGTAAGGCGCCGGACCGTCGGGATAGACGTGGGTGAAGCGGCAGCCGAGCACGGGCGACCCGGGGCCGTTCGGGGCGGTCCCGCACACCTCGGCCACGGCTCGCCGCGCCGCCTCCGAGAGCGATGCGTGGAAGTCGGGGAACCGATCCCAGGTGATCGCGGTCTCGAAGGTGTCGCTGAGGACGCCAAGGGCCACGAACGTATCGCGCAGGTACGGCGCAGCCAGGAACGCGTGGCGCCATGAACCGACCGGATCCGTCGCGCCGTCCTCATCGGGCGGTGGCGCGGCCCGGAGGCCGCCGCGGCGCGGCTGCGGCGCCGCGGCCGAACTCAGCTCACCCGGCTCGCCACCGTGGTCGCGAGCGCACTCGATGGCCAGGCGCATGGCCTCGTCCATCGGGTGGAACGCCGATTCGAACCCAAGGACCAGCATCGCCTTGCCGTCGGGGGCGGCATGTGTGAGGGCAGCCTCGGCCGGGTCGAGCAGGCGGCAGTTCGAGGGGTGAAGGCCGGACTGCGAGAGCTCGCGCACCGCCTCGGCGCCGGCGAGGAAATCGCCGAACGCCACGCCCACCGATTGCTTCCACCGCGGGCGGTCCTGAAGGCGGACCCATGCCTCGGTGATGATCCCGAGCGTCCCCTCGGAGCCGAGTAGCAGCCGGTCGGGGCTCGGGCCGGCGCCGGACCCAGGCAGGCGCCGGCTCTGCCATAGCCCCGAAGGGGTGATCGCGCGCACCGACTCCACGAGATCGTCGATGTGCGTGAGTCGCGTTGCGTAGTGCCCGCCCGCCCGCGTCGCGATCCAGCCTCCGAGTGTGGAGAACTCAAAGGACTGCGGGAAGTGGCGAAGCGTGAGTCCGCTGGGGCGGAGCTGATCCTCGAGGTCCGGCCCGAGCGCACCCGCCTGGATCCGCGCGGCTCGGGAGGTCTCGTCGATCTCGAGCACCTCGTCGAGCGCCCGCAGGTCGATCGACACGGCGCCTGAGTAGCTCTCCGGCACGCGCGCCTCGACCCCGCCGACGACGCTCGTCCCCCCGCCGTAGGGAATGGCGGCGGCCCCGACCTCGGCGCACCAGGCGAGCAGGGGCTCGAGCTCAACCTCGGCGCGCGGGTGGGCGACCAGGTCGGGCGGATGCTCGATCCGCCCGCGGAAGCCGCGGACCACGTCGCGATACGCCTTCCCGAGGCAGTGCGAGACGCGCTCGTATGGATCGGCGCTGAGAATTGCGGCGAGCGAATCCGGCGCCTCGAGCCGTGGCGGCGGCAGCTCGATCGCGTCGAGCGGAACCGGCTCCTCCACCTGCTCCCCGCCGAAACCGAGGCGCTCCCGGATCCCCGGCGCGGCGTCCGCCAGCTGCTCGCGGGTGAGCTGGGCGCTCTCGCGCCCCCAGCCCCAGTGCTTGGGCCGGTCTGTCGCGGTGACCATGTCCTACCAGTGCACGCCGCGCATAAGCGTGGCGAAGGCGACCTGCTGGCGCGACGCCTCTTCGTCCGTCGAGGTCCCGGGAGCCGGCCTGCTCTCCTTGGGCTCGCCCTTGGCCGCCTTGGAGTCCGGGAAGAGGTGGTAGGCGCTGTTGAGGATGTAGTCGATCGACTTGGGGTTGATCGCATAGAGGATCTGGCCCAGCGTGCCCATCGGCGTGGCGATCCGCTTCGGCCGATGGATGATCGCCTCGGTGATCATGCCGGCGGCCTCTTCGGGCGTGATCGTCGGGAAGCGGTTGTACATCTTCGTCGGCGCGATCATCGGCGTCCGGACGAGCGGCATGTAGATCGCCGTGATGTTCACGTTGTCATCGACGATCTCCGAGGCGATGCAGCGCGAGAAGGCGTCGAGCGCGGCCTTCGAGGCGACGTACGCCGAGAATCGCGGCGTGTTGGTCTGCACCCCGATCGACGACACGTTGATGATGTGGCCGAGCTTGCGCTCGCGCATCACCGGCAGCAGCTTGAGGATCAGCCTGACGGCTCCGAAGTAGTTGAGCTGCATCGTGCGCTCGAAGTCGTGGAAGCGATCGTAGGAGAGGGCGATCGAGCGGCGGATCGAGCGGCCCGCGTTGTTGACGAGCACGTCGACGTGCCCGTGCTTGGCGAGCACCTCGTCGGCCATGCGGTCGATGTCGTCCATGTCCGAGAGGTCACAGCGGTGGATGAATGCGGTGCCGCCGCCGGCCTCGATCTGGTCCTGCGTCGCCTCGAGCTTCTCGGGCGTCCGGGCCACGAGCAGAACGACGCCACCGGCGTCGGCGATCTTCAGCGCGGCCGAGCGCCCGATGCCCGACGAGGCGCCGGTCACCATCACGACCCGCCCGCGGACGGCCTTCTCGAGCGAGACCGATCCCTGCAGGCGCCGCCCGAAGCGAAGGATCTCGTCGGGAATCTGCTGCTCGATCACCTGACTGGCTCCGCCCACGACGCCCATCCGGCCGCGCGCCGCGCCGATCAGTGTCCGATCGCGGTAGAGGTCGGGATCGAGGTGGCGCTCCCAGTAGTCCCAGAGCTTGTCGGCGTAGGCCTCGAGCGGGGGAACGCGGATGCCCGAGCCCGCGAGTGCCGCCTGTGTCTGGCGGGAGTCGAAATGCGTCGGATAGTTGACGTAGGTGAGCACGGACCTGGGGATGCCGAAGTCGGCGAGAATGCGATCCGCGATCGCTCCGGCCAACGGCACGGCGCTGATGCCGGCCTTCAGGAGCGGCTCGATCGCGTCGATCGCCCCGGCCGGAAGCCGCACGGTCGTCTGCGGGGCGTGGGCCACGCTCGCGAAGACGTCGATGACCTCGCCCGCGGTCATCGGGTTCGGATCCGTCAGGTGGAACGCGCGGCCGTCGCCATCGTCGAGATGGGCGATGTGGTCCATCGCCTTGGCGACGTAGTCGACCGGGACGAGGTTGATCTCGCGGCCCTCGACCCCGAACAGCGGCAGCCACTGGGGGACCGCGTTGCGGATCCGCCGAATGAGCTTGAAGAAGTAATAGGGCCCGTCGATCTTGTCCATCTCGCCCGTCTCGGAATGACCGACGACGATGCCCGGCCGGTACACCCGCCAGGGCCGGTCGCACTCGGTGCGGACAACGCCCTCCGAGTCGTGCTTGGTGCGGAAGTACGGATGGGTGTCGAGCTCCTGCGCCTCATCGAACATGTCCTCGCGCCAGGTGCCCTTGTAGAGGCCGGCGGCCGCGATCGAGCTGACCATGTGGACGCGCCCGGCCTCGACGGCATGGGCGAGTTCGACCATGTGCCGCGTACCGTCCACGTTCGCCTTCTTCTGCGACTCCGCATCCGCCTCCATGTCGTAGATGGCGGCGAGGTGGAAGAGGTGATCGACCTCCCCTGTCAGTCGCTCCACATCCTCGACGGAGATCCCAAGGCGCGGTTGCGAGATGTCGCCGACGATGCCGACCACGCGGTCCTCATCCACGCCCCAGCGGTTGCGAAGCTCGGAGAGGCGCCCCTTCGAGCCCTCGCGGACGAGGACGTAGATCGTGCCCTCGCGCTCCAGCAGAAGCTCGACGAGGTTGCGGCCGATGAAGCCGGTCGCGCCGGTGACGAAGTAGCTCACGGAGGCCGAGCCTACACTCTTGGTTGTGGCGTTTCACCTGACACCAGATCCAGGCGATCCCGGCGAACAGCAGGTCCGCCAGGGGCATCTCGGAGGCGATTTCGACGAGCGCCGCCGGCTTGTCCGCGACGGTGCACAGCTCCTCGCCCATGGAGCCCTGATCTGCCCGCGGTGCGCGCTCCCGCTGGCCATCAAGGCGCGGGTTCGAGCCGGCCTCGGCATCCGCTGCGCCTACTGCGACCACACCGCCCCCGCAAGGGAGTTCCTGCGCGAGGACGTCTTCGACACGCTCGAGAACGAGGTCTACCTCGTCGCTCGGGTGAGCTGATCGGCCGTTAGCGGGATCCCGAGGCGGGAAGCGGCATGCGGGTGACCGCGATCGGTGAGGCTGACCCTGCCCAGGTCATACACTCAGATGAGGAACAGTGGCCGCTGAAATAGTCGAGATCCAGATGCCCCAGATGGGGGAGTCGGTCACCGAAGGCACCGTCCTCGAATGGCATGTCGAGGAGGGTCAGGAGGTGGCCGAGGGCGACACCGTGGTCGAGGTCTCCACGGACAAGATCGACGCGGAGGTGCCCTCGCCATCGGCCGGCGTGATCACGAAGATCATGGCCCAGCCCGATGACACGGTCCAGGTGGGCCAGGTGCTCGCGCAGCTCGACCCGAATGGGACCCCTTCGGGCAACGGCGCCAGCGCCGACGGCGCGGGCAAGGCCGCCGCGTCGGGCCCGGGGCTGGCCGAGGCCGGTACGGGCGAGGGCGACGCCGACATCGGCGACGAGACCGTCGAGGCCGATTCCCCGACGCCTGGCGACGAGGAGCCGATTACCGCAGACGATGCCCCGGCGAGCCCCGCCGGCACCGGACGCGAAGCGGAGGATGCCGGCGGAGTGGTTGCGGTGGCGATGCCCGAGATGGGCGAGTCGGTTACCGAGGGCACGATCCTCGAGTGGCACGTCGAGGAAGGCCAGCAGATCGCCGAAGGCGACACCGTGGTCGAGGTCTCCACGGACAAGATCGACGCCGAGGTTCCGGCCCCGGCCGCAGGGACCATCACCAAGCTTCTCGTGCAGCCCGACGACGTCGTGCAGGTGGGCCAGCCACTCGCCGAGATGACATCAACGCCTGCCGCCTCCCCGGCTTCGCGTCCGGGGGCGGCAGAGTCCGCGTCCCCTGCGTCTTCCCCGGCCGGGACGCAGGTTCCCGCAGACACGAAGGCATCACCCGTCGCCAAACGAGCCGCCGCCAAGAACGGCGTTGACCTGAGCGGCGTCAAGGGCTCGGGGGCGGGCGGCAAGGTGACCAAGGCCGACGTGCTCGCAGCTGCCGACGGCAAGACCGGCGCCGCTCCGGCTCCGACCGGCGCTGCGCCAGGCGAGACCAGGCCCCTCCGCGGTCCCGCCGCGATGCTGGCCCAGGCGATGAATGAGAGCCGGTCGATTCCGACCGCGACGTCGTTCCGCACGCTTCCCGTAGACGTCCTCGATGCCAAGCGCAGGGCGATCAACGGCGTCCTGAAGGACCGCGGAATGAAGGTGTCGTTCACGCACCTGGTCGCCTGGGCGATCGTGCAGGCCGCGCGCGAGTGGCCGGTGATGGGCCGCTCGTTCGCGGAGGTGGACGGCAAGCCGCAGGTGATCGAGACCGAGCAGGTCAACCTCGGCATCGCCGTCGACGTCGAGCGCAAGGGCGGGCGCAGCCTGATGGTTCCCTGCATCAAGGGTTCCGAGGGACTCGACTTCCGCGGCTTCCACTCCTACTACGAGGACCTGATCACGAGGACGCGGGAGAACAAGCTCACGGCCGATGACTTCCAGGGAACGAACATCACCCTGACCAACCCGGGAGGCCTGGGCACGGTCGCCTCGGTGCCGCGCCTGCTGACCGGGCAGGGAACGATCGTCGCCACGGGTTCGATCGCTTACCCGGTCGAGTGGAGCCACGCGCCGCCGGAGAAGATCCGCGCACTCGGGATCTCGAAGGTGATGACGATGACGTCGACCTACGACCACCGCGTGATCCAGGGCGCGGAATCGGGTTCCTTCCTGCGCCGGATCGATCAGCTGCTCCAGGGTGAGGATGGGTTCTACGAGTCGGTCGCCGAGGCCCTCGAGATCACTCCGAGCGTCGTCACGAACGCGTATCCGGCGTCCGCGTCGGCGCCACCGCTGCCCGCCGGCGCGACACCCGGCCCCGCCCCGGTCGCCGCCGCTCCTGACACCGAGCTGCTTCAGGCCGTGCAGGCGGCGACCTCCCTGCTGAAGGCCTATCGCACCCATGGGCACCTGGCGGCGCGTCTGGACCCGCTCGGGCGTGAGCCGAGGGGCGACCCCGCGATCGAGCCTGAGAACCTCAACCTGACTCCCGAGCTCATGGCGAAGATCCCGGCCTCGATCCTCCGGATCGGCGTCGAGGGCGAGACGCTCTTGGAGGCGCTGCCGCGCATGCGCGAGGCGTACTGCGGGACGATCGCCTACCAGGTCGAGCACCTGGCCTCCCATCAGCAGCGGGTATGGCTGCGCGACCAGATCGAGACCGGCTCGCACCGCACTCCGCTCTCGGCCGACGAGAAGCGGGAGCTCCTGGGGCGTTTGATCGACGTCTTCGAGTTCGAGCGCTTCCTGCAGAAGGCCTATCTGGGGCAGAAGATGTTCTCGATCGAAGGCCTCGACGTCGTCGTCCCGATGATCGACACGCTCGTCACGCTCGCGCAGCGCGGGGGCGCCGAGGAGGTAGTGCTCGGCATGGCTCACCGTGGCCGGCTGAGCGTGCTGGCCCACAATCTGGGCCGCTCGGTCGAGTCGATCATGGCCGAGTTCGAGGGAGCCAAGGCGCTCGAGCAGGTGAAGGCGATCGCCGCCATCCCGCACTCGGGCACGGGTGACGTGAAGTACCACCACGGGGCTGAGGGCATGTTCTCGACGCGCGACGGCGAGCAGCTCAAGGTTCGCCTGTACCCGAACCCCAGCCATCTCGAGTTCGTCGATCCGGTGGTCACGGGCGGCGCCCGCGCGGCACAGACCGAGCACTCAGGGCCCCGCCTGCACCACAACCCGAGCGTGGCCGTACCCCTCCTGCTCCACGGCGACTCCGCGTTCCCGGGCCAGGGGGTGGTGGCCGAAACGCTCAACCTGCAATCCCTCGCCGGCTACTCGACGGGCGGGACGATCCACCTGATCACGGACAACCAGGTCGGGTTCACCACCGATCCGGAGGAGAGCCGCTCCACCCCATACGCGGCCGACATGGCGAAGGGCTTCAACTGCCCGATCGTCCACGTGAACGCCGACGACGTCGAGAACTGCATCGCGGCGATCCGCCTTGCGATGGCCTATCGCGAGCGCTGGGGCCGCGACGTCGTCATCGATCTGATCGGCTATCGCCGCTACGGCCACAACGAGACCGACGAGGCCGCCTACACCCAGCCGCAGATGGCGGCGCAGATCAAATCCCATCCGTCGGTTTCCGAGGTCTACGCCGAGCAGCTCGTGAAGGAGGGCGTGATCTCGCGCGACGAGGTCGAGGCCGAGGGCAAGGATCGTCGCGAGAGCCTCTCCGCCGCACTCAAGGACCTGCGGGCGAAGATGGAGGCGGGCGACTACGAGGACCCGTCCTCGACGGCGGTCGGTACCGGCGAGCTGGATCGGACCAAGAGCCCGGCGGTAGAGACCGCCGTCTCCGAGAAGCGCCTGCGCTCGCTCAACGGGGACCTCTTGAAGGTCCCGGAGAGCTTCACGATCCACCGCAAGCTCCGCAAGCCGCTGATGCGCCGGCTCGAGATCCTCGACGAGGGTCCGATCGAGTACGGCCACGCCGAGGCGCTCGCCTTTGCGTCGCTCCTGACCGAGGGCACGCACGTGCGCCTGACCGGGCAGGACACCGAGCGCGGCACCTTCTCGAACCGCCACCTCGTCTTCCACGACGAGAAGACCGGTCTGAAGTACTCGCCGATCCAGAACCTGTCCGGCGCCCTGGCGCCGATGGAGCTCCACAACAGCCCGCTGTCCGAGGCCGGCTGCCTGGGGTTCGAGTACGGCTACTCAGCCGCCTCGCCGGAGAGTCTGATCCTCTGGGAGGCGCAGTTCGGGGACTTCGTCAACTCCGCCCAGGTGATCGTCGACCAGTTCATCGCCTCCGGCGAGTCGAAGTGGGGCCAGACCACAAGGCTCACCCTGCTCCTCCCGCACGGCTACGAGGGCTCCGGCCCCGAGCACTCGAGCGCCCGGATCGAGCGCTTCCTAGCCCTGGCGGCAGAGGGCAACATCCGCCTCGCGAACCCGACGACGGCCGGGCAGTACTTCCACTTGCTCCGCCGCCAGGCGCGGATCGCGAAGCCGCGCCCGCTCGTCGTCTTCACGCCGAAGGGGCTGCTGCGCCTCCCCGGCGCCGCGTCGAAGCTCTCCGACCTGACCGCGGGGACCTTCCAGTTCGTGCTCGACGACCCGCGCGCCGCCGAGCGCAAGGACAAGGTGAAGCGCCTCGTGCTCTGCAGCGGCAAGGTGTACTACGACGTCGATGGCCACGACCGGCGCGAGGGCGCCGAGCACGTCGCCATCGCCAGGGTCGAGCTCCTCTACCCGTGGCCCAAGCAGCAGATCCGCGACCTCATCGCCTCCTACCCGAACCTGGATGAGATCCTCTGGCTCCAGGAGGAGCCCCAGAACATGGGCGCGTGGAAGGTCATGTCGCGCCGCATGCCCGAGCTCCTGCCCGAGGGCGTGGACGACTTCGGCTACATCGGCCGCCCGCAGCGCGCGAGCCCGTCCGAGGGCTACCCGGCTGCGCATCGCTCCGAGCAGGAGCGGATCGTGCTGACGGCGCTGTCGGCGTAGGGCTTCCGCTACTTCAACAACGGCGCACTAGGGGCCAGATACGGTGCCTTTTGGTCGGTTATGGGGGCTATAGCCCCTTCAAGTGACCAAATGCTTTGGCCGGGGGCGATGGGGTTTGCGTGCCAGTCTCTACGAGCCATCCCGCAGGGTCAGCCCCGACGCCCCGTCGGCGCTGATTGACGCGCCGGCGCGCCAGACGCAAGGCGTCGAGCTCCCGCCGCGCTCTTCCCGTGCACGCCTTCAGTGACTCCCTCATGGTCGTAAGTTTCGCGCTCGAGCGGCGCGGCGCCTATGGACGGTGGTCCACAACTGGGCGCGGCTGCTTGTACGCGGGGGCGAGCCTCTACGCTCCGCTTCGATGCGCTCTGAGGCACACGCGGCCGAGCCCAAGCGGCCGTCCGACGCGCTGCGCCGACCAGCTCCTGGGCGCCTCTACCCGTGGGTGAAGCGCGTCTCCTACGTTGAGCTCGCGATCTTCGCCGCCTTGATCGTGTTCTGGCTCGCGCCGGGGTTCGAGGACGAGACCTTCGTCTTCGGACTTGCTCACGGAATCGGCTACATCGGCCTCTGCGTCGTGATCTGGATCGCGGTCCTGCGCCACGAGGTCGGCTACGCGCTCCTTGGCGCCACGCTCACCCCGGTCGGCCCCGTCGGCAGCGTGATCGCGATCGAGTGGACAGAGCGGCGGCATCGCGCGCGAGCCGACGGCACGAATTAGGCACGGAGGGTGGCCGCAAAGGCGCTGTCCGCGCCTGGGCATGTACGAAAGGTCTAAACCGAGCCGATCCCCATTGACATTCAGTGGAAGAATCGGTCAATATGTCCTTAACACCCGCGCAGGGAGTCTTCGAAGCTCGTCCCCGGCCAGTCCCGCCTCCGGGGGCGATCGCGTCGGCATCCCTCCCTGGCTACCGACGCGCAGGCGTGGCGCGGGCCGCGTGGACCCCCTGCCTCCCGCGGCCCCGCCCCGCCATCCCCTCAGCTGAGACAGGCGGCGCAGTTCGTGAAGACCATCTCAGCGCAGGTCGCGGAGGACGCGGTGGAGGATGCCGCCGTTCTGGAAGTAGCGGACCTCGTTGGGGGTGTCGAGTCGCACGCGCGCCTCGAACTCGACCGGCTCGCCGTCCTCCGGACGCGCGGTGACGCTGACCGACTTCGCCTCGCCGTTCTCCAGATCGCCCACGTCGAAGGTCTCCTCGCCCGTGAGACCGAGCGACTCGGCCGACTCGCCGTCGGGGAACTGGAGCGGCAACACGCCCATCCCGATCAGGTTCGACCGATGGATTCGCTCGAAGCTCTCGGCGATCACCGCCCGGACGCCCAGGAGCGCCGTGCCCTTGGCCGCCCAATCGCGCGACGACCCAGAGCCGTACTCCTTGCCGGCCAGCACCACGAGCGGCAGACCGTCGTCGGCGTACTGCATCGCCGCCTCGTAGATCGTGGTCTCCTCACCGTCCGGGAAGTGGCGCGTGTAGCCGCCCTCCCGGTCGACGAGGTTGTTGCGCAGGCGGATGTTCGCGAAGGTGCCGCGGATCATCACCTCGTGATTCCCGCGCCGGGAGCCGTATGAGTTGAAGTCGCGCACCTCCACCCCGTTCTCCTGAAGCCACTCGCCGGCGGGGCTCGCCTTCTTGATGGCGCCGGCGGGCGAGATGTGATCGGTCGTGACCGAGTCGCCGAGCACCGCGAGCACTCGCGCACCCTCGATCGGCTCGACCGGCTGCGGCTCGGAGTCCATCCCCTCGAAGAACGACGGCTTGCGCACGTAGGTGGAGTCCGGCCAGGTGTAGCGGTCGCCCTCGGGAGTGTCGAGCCCGCGCCAGCGATCGTCCCCCTTGAAGACGTCGGCATAGCTCTTCGTGAACATGTCGGAGCGCACGGCCCGCTCGACCGTCTCCTTGATCTCCTCGGAGGACGGCCAGATGTCCCGGAGGTACACCGGCTCGCCGTCGGAGCCCTCGCCGAGCGGCTCCGAGAGCAGGTCGATGTCCATTCGGCCGGCGAGCGCATAGGCGACGCAGAGCGGCGGCGACGCCAGGTAGTTGTTCCGCACGTCCTGCTGGATGCGCCCCTCGAAGTTCCGGTTCCCCGAGAGCACCGAGCAGACCACCAGGTCGTGCTCGTTGACGGCCTCGGAGATCGCCTCCGGCAGCGGGCCCGAGTTGCCGATGCACGTCGTGCAGCCGTAGCCGACGAGGTTGAAGCCGAGTTTGTCCAGGTCCTCGTCGAGGCCGGCCTGCTTCAGATAGTCGGTGACGACCGTCGATCCCGGCGCCAGCGAGGTCTTCACCCACGGCTCGGAGTCGAGCCCCCGATCGATCGCCTTTCGCGCGAGCAGACCGGCGCCGATCATCACCGATGGGTTTGACGTGTTGGTGCAGCTCGTGATCGCCGCGATCACCACGCGCCCGTGGTCGATCGTCGTCTCGGTGCCATCCTCGAGGGTCACGGACACGGGCTCGGCGGCGCGCTCCTCGACGGCCGTTCCGCCGGCGCGGCGAGGCTTGCCCCGCTCGTCGTTGTGGTCCTCAGCAGGGGGATCGGATGCCGGGAAGGTGCCGGCGATGGCCTCGTCGTAGCCGTTGCCGAGGCTCTCGGCAGCCTCTGGGTCGAACTCCTTCAGCGACTGGAGGAACGCGTTCTTGGCGTCCGCCAGCGAAATGCGGTCCTGCGGGCGCTTCGGGCCGGCAATCGAGGGCTGGACGGACGAGAGGTCGAGCTCCAGCATCTCCGAGAACGTCGGCTCCTCGGAGTCCTCCGTGTGGAATATCCCCTGCTCGCGCGCGTAGGCATCGACCAGCTCGATCTGCTCGGTGGGGCGCCCGGTGAACTCCAGGTAGCGAAGCGTTTCGCGGTCGACGGGGAAGATCGCGCAGGTCGAGCCGAACTCGGGCGACATGTTTCCGATCGTCGCTCGGTCAGCCAGGCCGAGCGTGTGCAGGCCAGGGCCGAAGAACTCGACGAACTTGCCGACGACGCCGCGATCGCGCAGCATCTCGGTCACGGTGAGGACGAGGTCGGTGGCCGTCGCCCCCTCCGGCAGCTCACCCGCGAGCTTGAATCCCAGCACCTGCGGCAGGAGCATCGAGATCGGCTGGCCGAGCATGGCCGCCTCGGCCTCGATGCCGCCGACGCCCCACCCGAGGACGCCGAGCCCGTTGATCATCGTCGTGTGGGAATCGGTGCCGACCAGGGTGTCGGGATACGCCTGCCGGCCGCCGTGGTGGTCCCGGCTGAAGACGACCTGCCCGAGGTACTCGAGGTTCACCTGGTGGCAGATGCCGGTGGCGGGGGGCACTACGCGGAAGTTGTCGAACGCCTGCTGGCCCCAGCGCAGGAAGGCGTAGCGCTCCTCGTTGCGCTCGTAGTCGCGGTCGGCGTTGATGTCGAAGGCGCGCGCGTTGCCGAACGCGTCGACCTGCACCGAGTGGTCGATGATCAGGTCGACCGGGACGAGCGGGTTGATCTTCGCCGGATCCGAGCCGAGGTCGTCCATGGCGTCGCGCATGGCGGCGAGATCGACGATGGCGGGCACCCCGGTGAAGTCCTGCATCAGGACGCGCGCCGGCTGGAAGGGGATCTCGACGCTGGGCTCTGCGTTCGCGTCCCACGAGGCGAGCGCCTCGACGTCGTCCGAGGTGACGGAGTCGCCGTCCTCAAGGCGCAGCGCGTTCTCGAGCAGCACCTTCAGCGAGTAGGGCAGGCGGGCGACGTCGAAGCGCTCCTGCAGCGCATCGAGCCTGAAGATCTCGAACTCCGACCCTCCAACCTCGAGCGTCGCGCGTGAACCGAAGCTGTCGCTCATCCGATCACCTCCTGCTCTTCATCATGGCAGCCACGTTGAGTCTCCCCCGTGGCACAGCGCGCGAAACCGGCCTCAGCGCTTGTCGGACTGGCCCCCGGCGAGCTTGTCGCCGGCCTTCGCGGCGCTCCCCTGGGTGAGGCGTGCGGCCAGGTGCGGGCGGCGGTGCGCAACGCCGGCGGCGATCCGCTGGCGCAGGGGCGCGACCTCCACCTCAGCGCGGTTCCGTTCGATCGCAGAGACGACCGCGGCACCGACCTCCTCGGGCGCGCTCGTGCCAAGACCCCCGGGAGCCTTGGCGCCGGCGTCGGCGAACATGCCGGCGTCGCGGATGAAGCCGGGCAGGACGATCGAGACTCCGATCGCCGTGGGCGCAAGATCCTGGCGCAGGGCGATCGCGAAGCCACGCAGTCCGAACTTCGTCGCCGAGTAGACGGATGAGCGTGCGGTGGCCGCCTTCCCCGCCAGCGAGGAGATGTAGACCATGTGGCCGCTGCCGCGCTCGGTGAGCCGCGGCAGCAGGGCCCTGGTCATCTGGATCGGCGCCTGCAGGTTCACGCGAACGGCCCGAGCGATCTCCTCCTGGGAGAAGCTCTCGAGCCGGCCGGATCCGGGGAGCCCCGCGTTGGCCAC
>JBKPNZ010000029.1:0-53808 GCA_046732895.1 Actinomycetota bacterium | reverse complement strand
TGCCAGGCATGGAGCTCGCGCCCACGCTTACCGAGTGGATTCTCGCGGCTCTGGTCGGGCCCAGCGACGAAACCGTCGAGCGAGATCGACATGTGGCAGGTGGTGTCCGGCATCGGCGTCCTCTCGGGTTAGTTTGCGAGTTGCAAGTGGCGACAGCACCCCTGGGACTGCGGCCAAGCCACCGTATTGTGAAGCCGCCTGGGCCTGCGACGCCTGGGTTTCGCGCGAAGCGGCAGCCCGGGCGGCTCGTCAGGAAGCGGCACTCAACCCGCCTCGCGATACTGGGCGCGGTGGGACGCCGTGGGAGTCGAGAACCGGTGGGGCGCCCGGGGGCGGATCTTCGGCACCGCGTTCCGCCTGATGGGCAATCGCATCTTCGGTAAGTACGGCCCCGACATTCTCGAGAACCTGGAGAAGGTCGAGAGGGTCGAGGCGGGCGCCTAGAAGAGCTCGCGTTCGAGAACTAGCGTTTGTCGTCCAAAGCGGTGAGGCCACTCTCCTCGGCTGCCGGCGGCTGGAGGGGATGCTGACCAGCTAACCGAACTCGCTCGGGTCGCCGCAGATCGAGTAGACAGTGAACTTCAGGTCCTGCGGGGTGTCGTTCTCCACCGTCGCCGAGAACTCGTTAAAGGTGTCCGGATTGGAGACGATCGACTGGGTGAGGAAGCCCCCGCCGCCGCCGATCCGGTGCCCGCCGCCGATCGCCACAGGCGTATCGCCGCACCCCTGGGTTGAAGTCGTGCCGCTTGCGGGGGTCACGGTGACGGTGTGATGGTTGTAGTCGGGCATCGTCTTGCCGCAGACGGCGACCATGGCTGGCGTGGCGTGCCCGACATCGCGCACGGCCCAACCGTCGTCGGGTTTCTTGCCACGGTCGTTGGAGTCGAACGGGAAGCTCGATCCCAGTGATTCGCCGCCGCCGCCGTAGACGTGGCGTTTGCGGGGGCACTTTACGAACGCCGTCCCGCCGCCCGCTCCGCCCGACTTGGAGAGCACTTGCACGTACCTCGGTTGCTCCTCGGCGCAGACCGTGCGAAAGGTGATGTGCCGGGTCGAGGCGACATCGAAGTTGTAGGCCCAGCCCCAGGCTGTAATGCCGGACACGCCGAAAGGCCCGCTGAATGCAATATGGATCGTGTCCTGGCCGGGGTCGAAGTCGGTCTCGAATCCGGACGAGATCGGGTAGGGGTCCCCCGGGCGCCCACCGCCGGGGCACCCTACCCCCTCGAGGCTGGAGTTCGACGTCGTGGGCATCTCAGCCGTTTGAGTGCTGTAGCTCAGCGTGCCGTTGGTGACGACATCAGAGGCGGCGGCGCTCGCCGGCAACACCATCGCCGCTGCCAGAACAACGAGGATCACTGTGCGCTTGCCAATCATGCCAATGCCTCCACTCGGGTTACCGCTACCCTGACCCGGCCGGAGCGGGAGAACATCAGCCAGATGGGGTATTTCCGCGCCCGTGGCCCGGGGTAGGAGCGCGGCTCACACCGCGGTGCGCCTCGTGACCTCGGCGGCGAGCTCGGCACGACTGTGGAGGTCGAGCTTGCCGAAGATATGGGTGAGGTGGGTCTTCACCGTCCCCGTCGAGATGAACATCCGCTCACCAATCTGCGGATTTGTGAGACCTGCGGCGGCGAGTCCTGCCACCTTTACCTCGGTGGGCGTGAGGGAGTCCCACCCGTCTGGTGGGCGTCGGCGCCTGCCGCGGGCGCGCCGTACCCATTCGACCGCATCCTCCGTGCTCATCTCCACCCCCTCGGCGCGCGCCCTCTCATAGGCCTCGTCACCAAGCGCCTCGCGAAGGCCATCGTCGACCTCCTCCCAGTGCTCCTCCTCAGGCGGGACGCGGACGATGCCGATCTCGGCGCGGGCGCGCTCGGCGGCGGCGAAGAGCCGCACGGAGTCTTCGTGCTGACCGACTCCGACCGCCACCTCGCCGAGGGCGTCGAGACAGGCCGGAACGTAAGTCGCGTGGCCGCCCTCGACGCAGGCGTCTAGGTGCGCGAGCGCGTGTTCCCGTGCATCAGTCCACTCCCCCCGTGCCGCGGCCAGGCGACCAAGTGTGAGGCGGGCCTGCGTGGCCCAGAGATGTGCGCCAGCCTTCTCGCCGACTGCCTGGGCCTGTTGGGCGCGGGACGCGGCGCCGTCGTCCCCGAGCAGGCGCAGCGCCTCGGCGAGCACCTCGAGCGCCCACGCAGTCATGCTCGGCCAGCGTCCCTCGACGAGCGGCAAGAGCGCCTCGAGCCGCCCGCGCGCGTCGTCGAGACGGCCGATGCTGAGCTCGGCCAAGCCAATCACAGTCAAGAGAAGCGGCACCATGAGGGCCACGCCCTCGGTGATTGCGCGTTCGAACCGGCTGTTCAGGCGCTCGAGCGCGCGGTCGAACGCGCCCTCATATACGTCGATCAATCCGAGTACACAGTCGGCGGAAGCCTCCGCAAGTGGATCGCCGACGGCGTCGACCGCCGCATGCATTCGCTTCGCGGCGTCGCGAGCCTCAGCCATGCGACCATCCACGACTGCCATGACGCAGACGTGCCAGTGGCGCTTGGCGACCTGGAACGGGTCTCCCAGCTTCTCCGCCAAAGCCGCGACCTCATTGCTGGCGCCGCAGGCCCGCCGGTGATCCTGCACGAAGAGGGACGCATCGGCGATCAACTGCTGGGCCTGCACCAGCGCCCACTCATCACCCGCGGCCCGCGCGAGCTCAGCGGCGCGCTCGAGCTCGGCGCGCCCGGCATTTGGGTTGGGTAGCGCCATGGCGAGACCGAGCTCCAAGCGGGCGCGAGCGGCAGTCGCCCTATCGCCGGCCTCGTCGGCGAGCGCGAGCGCCTCGGTCGCGTACGCTTCCGAGACGTCGACCCCGCTGTGAATGGTGGCGATTGCAGCGCGAGATTGGAGCGCTCGTGCGCGCAGCCCAGGGTCCGTGCCACCGCCTGCCTCGAGCGAGCGGGAGTAGGCCAGCTCGGCCTCGGCGAAGCGGCCTCGCGCGTGCCACCAGCGATACAGGGCCGCGCCGAAGCGCAGGGCTAGCTCAGGCTGGCTGAGAAGCGCGAACTCCATCGCAGCTGCCAGGTTCGCCGCCTCGGGATCGAGGATCTGGACCCAGTCGGATTGGCGCCTCGTCTCGAGCTCCGGGGCGGCCCGCTCGGCGAGGGCGAGGAAGTGGTCGCGGTGGCGGGCGCGGAGCAGTTCCTCCTCACCCGGCTCGGCGAGGCGCTCGAGCGCGTACTGGCGCACGGTCTCGAGCAGGCGGTAACGGACGTGGGTGTCGCTCGGATCTGCGATTACCAAGGAGCGCTCGACCAGGGAGGCGAGTAGATCGAGCATTGCCTCGCGCTCGACCGCGTCGTCGACGCAGACCTCGTCGACTGCTTCAACTGTGGCGCCGCCCGCGAACACGGCGAGGCGGCGAAAGAGCACTCGTTCCTGGTCGCGGAGAAGCTCATGGCTCCAGTCGATCGAGGCGCGGATCGTCTGCAGGCGCGGCGTCGCCGCCTGAGGCCCGCCGCTGAGCAGGCGAAAGCGATCCGAGAGCCCAGCCTCGACCTGCCCGACCGAGAGGATCCGTATTCGGGCGGCGGCGAGCTCGATCGCGAGCGGCAGGCCGTCGAGCTCGGTGCAGATCCGGGCGAGCGAGTCGGCGTCGTCCGCGCCCAAGGCGAGGTTGGGGCGGGCGGCCGTGGCGCGCTCGATGAACAGCGCCACGGCGTCGGAGGCACCGTTGGCCTTCGGAGACCCCGCCGGTCCCTCTGTTGTCTCGCCGGGCAAGGACAGCGAGGGCACCCGCCACTCGCGCTCACCCGCTATCCCCAGCGGGGCGCGGCTGGTGGCGAGAATGACGAGCTCGGGCGCGGCCTGAAGGAGCGCCCCGGCGCCCTCGGCACAGGCACCCGCCAGGTGCTCGCAGTTGTCGAGGATGACCAGCGCTTTGCGGGAGGCAAGATAGGCGCCCGCCGCCTGGAGCTCGGTCATCCCGGGTAGCGGGCGCACCCCGAGCGCTTCGGCGATCGCGGCCCCGACCAGCCGCTCCTCCGAGAGCGGGGCGAGCTCCACCCACCAGGCGCCGTCGGGGAAGCGCTCCAGCGTCTCCGAGGCGGCCTGCACGGCGAGCCGGGTCTTGCCACACCCCCCGGCTCCGGTCAGGGTGAGGAGGCGGTGCTGTGTGATCAGCCGCTCGACCTCACGAAGCTCGCGCTGGCGGCCGACGAAGCTCGAGAGCTGGACCGGCAGGTTGTTAGGGAGCGCGTCGAGTGAGCGCAGCGCAGGGAAGTGCGAGGGAAGCTCCGGGTGGATGAGCTCGAAGACCTCCTCGGCCCGGCCCAGGTCGCGCAGGCGCTGCGGGCCGAGTGCCCTGAGGCCCGCGCGCTCGGGCAGGGCCTCTGCGACGAGCTCGTAGGTGGCACGCGAGACCAGGGTTTGGCCGCCGTGGGCAAGGGCGCGCAGGCGCGCGCAGCGGTTGAGCGGCGCGCCCACGTAGTTGCGGGGGTCGCGCAGCAGCGGCTCGCCGCTGTGCAGGGCGATCCGCACCCGAAGCTCACAGCCGGCCGGCCACTCGGCCGCGGCCAGGCCGCGCTGCAGCTCGAGCGCGCAGCCCAGCGCCCGCGAGGCCTCCGCGAACGCGACCACGGCGCTGTCGCCCTCGCCCTGCTCGAGCGGGCGCACGCCGGCGGCGGCGTCAACCGAGCGCTCGAGGAGCTCGTCGTGGAGCGCGAGCGCCGCCCGCATCGCATCGGGATCGCTCTCCCAGAGGCGTGAGGAGCCCTCGATGTCGGTGAGCATGAAGGTGACGACGCCCGCGGGCAGCCGCGCCCTCGGGGCTTCCCCCAGCGTCGTCCCTAGCTCTGTGGATGCATCCGTGGCCACGAGGGCGCGATCGCGCGCCGACCTACCCTCTCACATCGGTTGCGCGGCGTCCATGGACCGCTTTCCTCGACCAAGCGAACGCGTTGGGGCGGCGATTACGACGAAGTCGAAGCTCGAGCCCGGCCGTCGGTTTGAGAGTTTCGTGGTACCAGCCGTGGTACCAACCTGAGCCAACCTCAGCTGATCTGAGAGCAGTTCACCGTGCCTGAGAGCGGCTAAGAGCAGCGAGCAAGCCGGTGTAGGGCGATCTCATAACCCGGAGGTCGCGGGCTCAAATCCCGCCCCCGCTACTACGAAAACCCCCTGCGAGGCAGGGGGTTTTCGTCTGCTCGGGATCAGACTCGCCAGAATCCGTGCTGCGGGATCTCGGCGCGGCCCCCGCACGGTCGTACGGCCGCTTGGACCGCCGGCGACGATGAGTTTTCGTCTCACGCTCGGTCACGATTGGCGAGCACACGACCAGAATGAAGGAGGGCCGATGTCAAGCCTAATGGTGGACTTCATCATCTCGCTCGACGGGTACGGGGCCGCGGAGGGCTGGCCTGGCTTATGGGGCATGGAGGGGCCTGAGTATCTCGCGTGGATGAAGGAAGACGCCGAAACCGAGCACACCGCCCTGATGGGTGCGACGACATACCGGTTGATGTCCGGGTACGCCGCCGAGATGTCCGACGATCCCGGCCTCGCCGCATTGAACGCGATGCCCAAGGTGGTGTTCTCCTCCACCTTGGAGGAGCCGCTTTCGTGGGCCAACACCGAGTTGATCGCCGGCGACCCGGTCGAGACTGTGCACGACATGAAGCGGCGCGACTCGCGGCCCCTACGTACGCTGGGCAGCGTCAGTTTGTGCCGGTCGCTACTGGAGGCCGGTCTGGTGGACCGCTTCCGTGTGGTCGTCTTCCCGGTCATCACCGGCGCCACCGGGAAGAACCGCATCTTCGATGGGTATCCCGACGTCTCCCTCGACCTGGTCGACAGCCGCGTGTTCGACGGCCGGCTCCAGTTGCTCGAGTACGTTCCCACGGTCCTCGATGGGCCGCCTGGCGTCGGCGACTAAGTGGTGTAGTCGTATCGTCGTAGGCAATGGGGCGCGTATGACGGGTGCGCCGATGAGCCTTATACGAGCAGGGCGTCGATTTGGCCTACGGCCTCTTGCAGGCCCTCGACCGAGCCCGTGTCCACCCACTTGTCCATGTCCTCGCGGGATTCGAACTTCGCACGCATCTCCATCCGCGTGCCGCCCTCGCGATCGATGAGCCGGACCCTGATCGTGCTGACCGGCATGTCCGCGATCGGCGTCCCGTCCGTTTCGGCGAACGCGTCGGTGAACTCCAGCGAGGTCGGTGGATGGACCGCCGTGACCCTCCACACGCCGTGGTGCGTATCGCCCTCCGGGCCGGTCATCAGGTACTTGGCCTGGCCGCCCGGAGTGAGGTCGTGCGTCTCGACGGTCGCCGGATAGCCCGGCGGTCCCCACCAGCGCTCGAGCTTGCGCGGATCCGACCACAGCTGCCATACCTGATCGATCGACGCGTCGAATTCGGCGACCAGGGTGACGGTCAGGTTGTCGTAGTCCTTATCGACGCTGGTGACGCTCAATTGGTTCCCTTCATCGAAGTAGGTCCGACATCCGGTCGACTCGCCCGCGCCAGGTCGTCTCGAGCTCGTCGAGGGCCTGCCGCGCGCGGTCGACGGCGCCGGCATCGGTGCGCACGAGCTGCTCGCGCCCGCGGCGCTCCTTGGTGACCAGGCCGGCCCGCTCCAGCACGGCGACGTGCTTCTGCACGGCGGCGAAGCTCATCGGGTAAGCCTCCGCGAGGCGCGAGACCGAGGGCCCGCCGGCGGCGCAGCGACGAAGGATGTCGCGGCGGGTCGGGTCGGCCAGGGCACCGAACAGCCCGTCGACCGCCTCATCCGGCAACTCAGCTACAACCATCTGGTTGTAGATTACCCCACTTCGACCAAAGCGAAAGGAGCAGCCATGAAACTGGCGACCACCACGCACGTCTCCCTCGACGGGGTGATGCAGGGACTCGGCGGCGCTGACGAGGACCGCAGCGGCGGATTCGAGCGCGGCGGATGGGCGATACCGCTCTTCGACGGCGAGGCCGCCACGTCTCTGGACCAGGTATTCGGGCGCGCCGACGCGTTCCTGTTCGGCCGGAAGACCTATGAGATCTTCGCCGGCTCCTGGGGAACCGGCTCCTGGGGGGCAAATCAGGGCAACAACCCGATCTCAGTCGCGTTGAACACGCGGCCCAAGTACGTGGCATCCACCACGCTCACGGACCCGCAATGGGCCGACACGACCGTCCTCTCCGGTGACGTCGCGGCGGCCATCGGCGAGCTGAAGGCCAAGCCGGGAGGTGAGGTGCAGGTGCACGGCAGCGGCGCGCTGATCCGGTGGCTCCTCGAGAACCACCTGGTCGACGAGATCAACCTCTTCACCTACCCCGTGATCATTGGCCAGGGCACGCGGCTGTTCCCCGACGCCGGCCCGGACACAGCGCTTGACCTGGTCGAATCGCGGGCCACGCCGGAGGGCATAACGATCCAGGTCTACCGGCCCATCGGGCGCCCAGAGTACGCAACGTAGACGGCCGACTGAGCCCCTGCAGATGCGGGGGGTTTCGCTTTCGCCGGACGGCAGTCGGACGGTGCGCCTGCTAGAAGTCACGCCGAGGCATGGATTCGCCGCCCGCCCTCCACCACCGCGTCGATCGGATCGCAGTCGTCGGCCTTGGCAATGTCGGGCGGCTGATCGCGGACATGCTTGTCGAACGCGGGTTCGAGGTGCGGGGAGTCGACGCCGACGAAAGCAAGGCGAACGGTGAACGGGCGTCGGTCGTGGACGTCAGGGACCCTGCTGCGCTCGCGGAACTGTTCGCGGGCGTCGATGCCGTCATCTCATGCCTGCCCTACTACCTGAATGCCGTGACTGCCACGGCGGCGCATTCCGCGGGAGCGCACTACCTGGATCTGACAGAAGACGTCGCCACCTCGCGCACCGTAAGGCAGCTCGCGCCGAGCTCGAAGACGATCCTCATGCCGCGCTGTGGTCTCGCCCCAGGGTTCATCTGCATCGTTGGCGGTGCGCTCGCGGCGGGCTTCGAGACCATCGATCGGATCCAGCTACGCGTCGGCGCCATTCCGCGCAGCCCGAACAATGCGCTCGGCTATGCCTGCAACTGGTCTCCTGCTGGGATCGTCAATGAGTATCTGAACGACTGCGAGCAGCTCCGTGGGGGCGAGCTCGTGACCGTGCCGTCGCTCTCGGACCTGGAGACGATCGTGATCGACGGGGCGCCGTACGAGGCGTTCACCACCTCTGGCGGCCTCGGGACGATGTGCGAAACGTTCGCCGGACGTGTCGACAGCCTCGACTACAAGACGATCCGGTATCCCGGTCACCGCCACCTGATGCGGTTCATGCTGCAGGAGCTTGGCCTTGGCCGGCGGCGAGAGGAGGCCGTGCGGCTCCTCGCGGACGCCTACCCTCCGGTCCGGGACGATGTGGTGATCGTCTACGCGGCGGCCGAGGGGACCGGCGGGGGACACCGGTCCCGCGAGGAGTTCGTCCGCGTGTACCGCCCGCGGATCGTCGCCGGCGTCGAGCGGACCGCCATCGCATGGACGACAGCCGCGGGGGCGGTGGGGATGGTCGAGCTGCTTGCCGAGGGCTCGCTACCGGACTCGGGCTTCGTCTGCCAGGAAGACGTGTCGCTCGACGCCTTCCTGGCCACTTCGGCGGGTCAGATGCTGGCGCGCGAGCCTCACGCGGACGTGGGCGACGACGTCCTGCTGCCAGTCGCCTGACCACCTACGAGCGCACGCGCGGCCGCTTCGATCTCCGCTTCCTGCAGCAGGACGTGATCGGCGGCTTCCCCCAATGGGATGAAGGAGTCCTGGCTCGTCACCCGCGAGATCGCCCCCTCGAAGTTCGCGTCGACGAGCGCGCCCACGACGCCCTCGGAGACCCCGCCGCTCCGGCGCGTCTCATCCACGATCAGGACGCGTCCGGTCGCTTCCGCCTCTCGGAGGATGTCGGCCACCGGCAGTGGGACAAGCCAGCGTAGGTCCACCACGCGCACATCGATCCCATCGTCGGCGAGTCGCTGCGCGACGCGCAGCGACATGTAGGTGCCGTTTGCGAATGTGACGACTGTCAGATCGCTGCCCTCACCGTGTACTCGTGCCGAGCCGATTGGGGTGTGATGGGCCGACCATTCGCTGGGCGGGGCATACGGCGCGACCCAGCCATCATCGTCCGGGCTGAGCAGATCACGGGTGTGGTAGAGGGCGATCGGCTCCAGGAAGACGCACGCCGATCCGTCAGCGGACGCCGCTGCCAGGCAGGCGCGGAGCATGGCCGGCGCGTCGTCCGGTCGTGCCGGAGACGCCACGACGATCCCCGGTATGTCTCGGAGGACTGCCACGGCGTCGTCGTTGTGGAAGTGCCCGCCGAAGCCCTTTTGGTAGCCGTATCCGGCGATCCGCAGCACCATCGGATTGTGGTACTGCCCATTCGAGAAGAACGGCAAGGTCGCGGCCTCGCCTCGGAGCTGATCCTCGGCATTGTGCAGGTAGGCCAGGTACTGGATCTCGGGGACCGGAAGCAGGCCGGAGACGCCGCAGCCGAGCGCGACACCAAGGATCGTCTGTTCGTCGAGAAGCGTGTCGAACACGCGAGTGATGCCGAAACGGCGCTGGAGTCCACGGGTAACGCCGTAGACGCCTCCCTTCTTACCGACGTCCTCGCCGAACACCAATAGGTCCGGCCGCGCCGCGAGTGCATCCGTCAACGTCGCGTTGATCGACTCGGCCAGTGTCAGGCGGCCTGCCTCTTCTGGAAGCTTCCCTCCGAACGCGCTCGACCTCGCGTCCGGGCTCGCCGCCAGGCTCACGTCCGAGGCGACCGTTTCCGGCCGCCGTCGAGCGATCGGCTCCATCACTTCCGATGCGCTCGACAGTCGCCGTTGATCGGCGGCGTCGTCCGCCAGGCGCCGCACTTCCGCTTCCACTTCGTCATATCTGGCGAGCAGCTCGCTGGGCTCGGCGATCCCTGCCTCCGCGAGCAGGCGCGCGGCGTGGACGAGGGGATCGCGCTCAAGGCCCTCGCCGATCTCGGCACGGCTGCGATAACCGATCTCGGCGTCGCTGCCCGCATGACCGAGGAAGCGAACGCACCGCAGGTGCAAGAACGCGGGGCGGCGCGAGCTGCGCACGTATTCGGCTGCTGCCAGGGCCGCGTCATAGGCGCCTGCGATGTCCGTCCCCTCGGCGCTGAAATAGCGCAGATGTGGCCGATTCGACCAGGCTTCCTTCACCCAGCCGCGAGGCGTGCGGACGCTGATGCCGAAGCCGTTGTCCTCGCAGCAGAACAGCACCGGCATCCGCAGCCCCTGGTGCACGGTGTACTCGGCGGCGTTCAACGCTCCCAGGGCAGTCGAGTGGTTGAGCGAAGCATCTCCGAATGAGCAGACCACGATCGCGTCCGCCGGCCACGCAGGGCTGACACCGATCCGCTGTGCGCGCTCGATCGCGAACCCGACCCCCATCGCACGCGGCACGTGAGACGCCACCGTCGAGGTCTGAGGGATCACCGCGAGCGCGTGGTTGCCGAACACCTTGTGTCGCCCGCCGGAGATCGGCTCATCCGCGGCGGCGACCAGGCCGAGGAGGATGTCCCGCAACGGGCTGGAGCCCGGGACCTGATGCGCCCTCGCGCAGTAGAACCCGCCCGATCGGTAGTGGAGGAGCGCTGGATCCGTGGGTCTGAGCGCCGCTGCGATCGCGGCGTTTGACTCGTGGCCCGCGGACCCGATCGTGTAGACGCCGGGGCCCTCCTTCCGCAGATAGCGCGCGGCCAGGTCGAGATGCCTGCTTGCCACCATCGCGTCGAACAACGCGAGGGCCATCTGCGCGGTCAGCCGGGTGCCGTCGCGGACCGGCTGATCGAGCTCCACGTCGCCGGCCCCTCTGCTGCTGAGCGCAGCCACGCGCTCGCGGAAATGACGCTCGAGCGCTTGCTCCTGTGTCTCGGTTGCGGCCAACAAACCGCCCTCTATCTCCGGCGCGTCAGCAAGACGGCACGGACCTCACCCAAACTCGACACCCTGGGCCAGCGGCAGCTCGTCTGAGTAATTGACGGTGTTGGTTGCCCGGCGCATGTAGGCGCGCCAGGCATCCGAGCCGGACTCACGGCCGCCTCCCGTGGACTTCTCGCCGCCGAACGCGCCGCCGATCTCGGCGCCGGAGGTGCCGATGTTGACGTTGACGATCCCGCAGTCGGAGCCGTCGGAGGAAAGGAAGCGCTCGGCCTCGCGTTGATCGCCAGTGAAGATGCTGGACGAGAGTCCCTGGGGAACACCGTTGTGGAGGGCGATCGCGTCCTCGAGGTCCCGGTAGGTCATCACGTAGAGGAGCGGGGCGAACGTCTCGCGACGCACCAGCTCGGTCTGGGCGGGCATGCGGACGATCGCGGGCTCGACGTAGTACGCATCCGGGTAGCCGGCAGCCTCACGCCGGCCGCCGCCTACGATCAGCTCGCCGCCGTCGGACTGTGCCTCCTCGAGCGCCGCGACCATTCCCTGGTACGACCGCTCATTGATCAGCGGACCGACCAGCGTCCCGGACTCACTCGGGTCGCCGATCGGGAGTCGGCCGAACACGTCGCGCAGCGCGCCGACGAGCTCGTCAACGACGTCGTCGTGTGCGATCACCCGGCGCAGGGTCGTGCAGCGCTGGCCGGCGGTTCCCGCTGCGGCGAAGACGATTCCCCGCTGGGCGAGCTCGAGATCGGCTGAGGGTGCCACGACCGCGGCGTTGTTTCCGCCGAGCTCGAGCAGCACCCGCCCCATGCGGGCCGCGACGCGTGGCGCGACCTCCGCCCCCATGCGCTCCGATCCGGTCGCGCTCACCAGCGCGACATCGGGGCTGTCCACCAGCGCCTGGCCCTCGCGAGCGTCAGCGATCACGAGGCGCTGCACCGCTTCCGGCGCGCCGCACTCCGATGCGGCGCGATCCACCAAGGCCGAGCACGCCATCGAAGTGAGAGGAGTCATCGGCGAGGGCTTCCACACGATGGTGTCCCCGCAGACAAAGGCGACCGCGGCGTTCCAGGACCACACCGCCGCCGGGAAGTTGAAGGCGGTGATGAGGCCGACCACGCCCAGCGGATGCCACGTCTCCATCAACCGGTGCCCGGGCCGCTCGGAAGGCATCGTGCGCCCATCGAGCTGGCGCGACAACCCGACCGCGAAGTCGCAGATATCGATGGCCTCCTGCACCTCGCCGAGGGACTCCGACGTGATCTTCCCCGCCTCGATCGTCACCAGCTCGGCGACGTCCGCCTTGTGTTCGCCCAGCAGCTCGCCCAGACGCTTGACGAACGCACCCCGGACGGGCGCGGGTTCGCCACGCCACTCACGAAAGGCACGCTCGGTCTCGGCGATCGCCGCCTCAACCTCCGCCTGGCCTGCGGCGGGTACATCGAACAACGCCTCGCCCGTGATCGGCGAGCGCGCGCTCACGGACGGTCCAGCCCCGGGCGAGGCAAGATCGACACCGCAGGCCTCGAGGGCCTCCCGGGCTCGCGAACGAAGTTCGTCAGTCGATGAGACGGACAGCTCTTGCTGGGACTGGGTTGTTGTCATTGGCTCCTCCGTGAGTTCTGGGCGGAAGCTGAATATCGCTTATACAACGTTGTACTCGGGGCGAAGGGCGGACGTGTCGAAGCGCTCGAGGCTCAACGGTTCGATGTCGACGAACGGCGGGCGACGCAAAACCAGGTCGCGGAGGATCTCGCCGACGGCGGGGCTCTGGAGGAATCCGTGTCCGGAGAACCCGGTCGCGTAGAGGAAGCGCGAGACGCCCGTGGCCTCCCCGATGATCGCGTTGTGGTCTGGCGTCATCTCGTAGAGCCCGGCCCATCCGCCGCGGATACCGGCGTCGGCGATCCGAGGCGCCCGCCGCCGGACCACCTCGATCAGGCCGGGGATCCAGTCGTCGGTCGTCTCGACGCTGAAGCCCGGCTTCTCGAGCGGATCGGACATCCCCATCAAGAGGCCGGGGCCCTCGCGGTGAAAGTAGAAGCTCGACTCGAAGTCGATCGTCATGGGGATCTGGGCGGGGAGTCCGTCGATCGCCTCGGTGAACAGGATCTGGCGCCGCAACGGCGTGACCGGCAGATCCAAGCCGACCATGGCGCCGCAGCTTCGCGACCAGGCGCCGGCGGCGCAGATCACGGTGCTAGTCCGGATCGAGCCTTGGTCGGTGACGACCTCGGTGATCTCGGCGCCGCTGAGGTTGATGTCGAGGACCTCGCAGTTGACGCGGATCTCCGCGCCGTGGGCACGGGCGGCGAACGCGTATCCCTGGACCACGCCCTCGGGGGTTGCATGGCCGTCGCCGGGTGAGAACGCCCCAGCGAGGATGTCGTCCCCCTGCACCAGTGGGCATAGCTCGCGAGCTTCGCCGGCCGTGAGCATCCGGGAAGGCAGTCCGTATTCGTTCTGAAGTGCGACGCTGCGCTCGAACTTCTCGACGTCGGGCTCGCGGCTGAGGACAAACATGTACCCGACCTGCTTGAGGTCGATCTCCCACCCGGGCCGCCGGCCGAAGTTGCGGAACGCGTCCAGGCTTCGCTTGGCAATCTCGACGTTCAGCGCGTCAGAGAACTGGGTGCGCACGCCGCCGGCCGCTCGGGACGTGGAGCCGCTCCCGAGTTGCGCCCGCTCGACGAGCGCGACGTCGACGCCCGCCTCGGCCAGGTGGAAGGCGGCGCTGGTGCCGATCACGCCGCCGCCGAGGATGACCACGTCTGCGGAGTCCGGAAGCGGTGAGACCGAGCGGGGCACTTCTAAATCGTACGTGGGGCGAGTCTTTCAGCTAGTCGTTCTTGAAGCCTTTGCGCTGGCGCCACGTAGCGGCTCGGCAGGTAGTTGCACCGTGACGCAGAGCCCGCCCGCGGCCCGGGGAGTGAGGGTGAGGGTTCCGTCGTGCGCTTCGGCGATGCTCTTGACGATTGCCAAGCCGAGGCCGACGCCTCCGTGGTCGGTGCGGAGGCGCTTGCTGCCGCGCTGAAACGGCTCGGCAAGCGTCGCAGTGAACTGTGGGGGGAGCTGCTCGCCGGTGTTCTCGACGGTGAGTACCGCACCCTCGGGGTGAGCGGTGGTCGTGACCCATACCGTGCCCCCTTCAGGCAGGTTGTGGACGATCGCGTTGTGCACGAGGTTCGTAGTGAGCTGCAGCAGGAGCGCGTGTGAGCCGAGGGTGGGGGTCTCCTCGCCGGAGGTCTCGATGGCGAGACCGCGTTCTTCGGCGAGGGGAAGGAGCGTCTCAGTGGCTTCCTCCCCCATCAGGGAGAGGTCGACGTGTTCGCGGGTGAAGGACCGCCGGTCGGCCCGGCTGAGCAGCAGCAGGGCTTCGGTGAGGTCGATCGCTCGGGTGTTGACGGCGTGGAGGCGCTCGACGAGCTCGCCGTTGTCGCGGTGAGGATCGTTGCGGGCCACGTCGAGAAGGGTCTGCGTGACCGCCAGCGGGGTGCGCAGTTCGTGGGACGCGTTGGCTGCGAATCGCTGCTGTTCGGCGACCTGTGCTTCAAGCCGAGCGAGCATGGCGTCGAAGGCGTCGGCGAGCTCGCGGAACTCGTCGCTGCGGCCCTCCAACTCGATCCGGTGGGAGAGTGACCCCCGCGCAGCCGTGCGGGTGGCAGCGGTGATGCGCGTGAGGGGCGCGAGCATGCGGCCGGCGAGGATCCACCCGCCCACGAGGCCTAACACCAGCAGGAACGCCAGCACTGCGACTGCCGCAGCGCCGAAGGCCGCCGGGCCGAAGTTGTGTGGGTCGAGGGCGCGCGGGAAGTCGGAGAGCCTGGGTATGAGCATGCTGGCGGGCCTGTCTCGCAGCAGGAACACCCATACGGCAGCGAGCAGCAAGACACCGGCGACCATGAGGAAGCCGGCGTAGCTGAGGGTGAGCTTGAGGCGAACGCTCAACCCAGGCTCCCTATCCATGCTCGGCCCCCTCGCGCCCGGTGTCCGGTCGAGTGTCGATGCGGTACCCGGCGCCGGGCACGGTGGCGATGAGCCAGGGCTCGCCGAGCCGTTTGCGCAGTCCCGAGACGGTGATGCGGACGGCGTTGGTGAACGGGTCTGCGTTCTCATCCCATGCTCGCCCTAAGAGCTCTTCGGCGCTGACGACGCCGCCTTCGGCCGCGACGAGCACTTCGAGCACTGCGAACTGCTTGCGGGTGAGCGCGACGTGGCGGCCGTCGCGGTAGACCTCGCGGCGGAACGGATCGAGTCGCAGGCCTGCGATCTCTTGCACGGGTGGCCTGTTGTGGGCGCGCCTGCGGTCGAGTGCTCGGAGCCTGAGGACGAGCTCCTGGAGCTCGAACGGCTTGGTGAGGTAGTCGTCGGCGCCGAGCTCGAACCCGGTGGCCTTGTCGTCGAGCCGGTCGGCGGCGGTGAGCATGAGGATCGGCATGCCGCTGCCGGAGGCGACGATGTGCTTGGCGATCTCGTCACCGGAGGGCCCAGGGATGTCTCGGTCGAGCACGGCGATGTCGTAGGCATTGACGCTCAGCAGCTCCAGCGCGGTGTCGCCATCACCGGCGATGTCTGCCGCGATCGCTTCCAGGCGCAGGCCATCGCGGATGGCCTCTGCCATATAGGGCTCGTCCTCGACGATCAACACCCGCATGCTCCGATGCTACGAGCCGGCGCATATCGTCGGCGTATCGAAAACCACATACGTGCTGGCAACACCACGCTGCCTTGAATGGCGGCATGACCTACAGCGAACCAGCACGAACAACGACCCGTGGGATTCGGATTCGCTGGATCCGTGTCGCTGGCCTGCTAGTCGCCATCGCGGGGATCGCCGCCGCCCTCGGCCACCAGTTGCTGGCGTCCTCGTCCTCGACCGCCGCATCACCCACCCATGTCCCCCACAATGAGCAACGTGGTGCGCCCGGCGAGCGTGGCGCGCTGCCCGTGCGTGGCGCGCTTGGCGAGGCTGACGGTGCCGTCCCCGACGGCACGACGGTCTTCGATGACGAGATCCCGGGTGTAGCCAACCTCGACCCCGATCTGCTCGCGGCCCTGCGCCAGGCCGCGACCGATGCCGCGGGTGACGGGGTCAACTTCACCGTCGACAGCGGCTGGCGCTCCCCTGCCTACCAGGAGCAGCTTCTGCGCGAGGCCATCTCCGAGTACGGCTCGGAAGCGGCAGCCGCCCGATGGGTGGCCACCCCGGACACGTCTCCTCACGTGTCGGGGGACGCGGTCGATATCGGGCCCTCCGATGCCACGGCGTGGCTATCCGAGCACGGCGCCGCCTACGGGCTGTGCCAGATCTACGGCAACGAACCCTGGCACTACGAGCTGCGCCCCGAAGCGATCGATCACGGCTGCCCCGCGATGTACGCAGACCCCACACAGGACCCGAGGATGCAGCAATGAAACGAAGGAAACATGAGCAGAAAGCTCAGGGACGATGCTCCAGTCCGTTGGGCCCGTGCGCGGGCCGAGCCGGACCACGCGACGTGGCGGAGGATATCGCCGACATATCGAAAATCGCATACACGCTGGCAACACGGCGCTGCCTTAACTGAAGGCATGATCCGCAGCGAACCAGCACAAAACGCGACCCGCAGCCCTCGTGGGCTGGCGTCGTCGCCCTCCCCGGCCGCCCCAACAACAGGGATCACGATCTACGGGTGCGGACCGGAGGACGCCACCTTGTTCCGAGAGATGGCGCCGCGCTTTGGCGTCGTGCCGACGATTACCGAGGCAGCGGTGTCTGAAGCCAACACTGGACTGGCACTAGGAAACCGATGCATCAGCATCGGTCACAAGACGCAACTCACGAACTCCACGCTGCTTGCTCTCAGCGAAGCCGGCGTGGCGTATATCTCCACACGAAGCGTCGGATACGACCACATCGACGTGAACTACGCGGAGACCGTGGGCATCTGCGTCGAAACCGTCGCCTATTCGCCCGACAGCGTCGCTGACTACACGCTGATGCTGATGCTGATGGCGGTGCGCCATGCGAAGTCGGTCATCAGGCGCGCCGACATTCACGACTATCGACTGAATGACGAGCGCGGGAGAGAGCTACGCGACCTGACTGTTGGCGTAATCGGGACAGGTCGCATCGGCGTCGCGGTCATCGAGAGGCTGCGGGGCTTTGGCTGCCGCGTCTTGGCCCATGACCGTTGGCCCAAGGCCGCGGCCGACTACGTCTCACTTGACGAGTTGCTGCGGCGGAGCGACATCGTGACGCTCCACACGCCGCTCATCGCCGATACGCACCATCTGCTCGATCGCGCCCGTATCCGGCAGATGAAGCACGGCGCGTTCGTCGTCAACACCGGACGCGGCGCGCTTATCGATACCGAGGCCCTCGTGCCGGCCCTGGAGAGCGGCAGATTGGGCGGCGCGGCGCTGGACGTCCTCGAAGGAGAGGAAGGATTTTTCTACGCCGACTGCAGCGACAAGCCGATCGAAAGTGAACCGTTGCTGCGGCTGCACCAGCTGCCGAATGTGCTGATCACCCCGCACACCGCTTACTACACCGACCACGCGCTGAGCGACATGGTCGAGCACACGATGGCCAACTGCCTGAAATTCACCAGGGAAAGCCAGCATGAGTAGGTTGAAGGTCGGCGTCATCTTCGGGGGAAGTGGCGAGGAACACCCGATCTCCGTCAAGTCGGCGCGAGAGGTCGCGAAGCACCTCGATGCCGACAAATACGAGCCGTTCTACATCGGGATCACGAAGAGCGGTGCGTGGAAGCTGTGCGACGGCCCTGACGCGGATTGGGAGAACGACACTGCCCGTCCGGCTGTTCTCTCACCGGATCGAAGTATCCCCGGACTGCTGGTCCTGGACGAGGGGCGGTACGAGAAGGTCAGCCTGGACCTGGTGCTGCCCGTGCTGCACGGCAAGTTCGGCGAGGACGGCGCGATCCAAGGCTTGCTTGAGCTGTCCGGCATCCCGTACGCGGGCTGCGACATCCAAAGCTCTGCCCTGTGCATGGACAAGTCCCTCACCTACATCGTGGCCAGGAGCGCGGGAATCGCCACGCCGAACTTCGGGACCATCGCGCCGTCTGAGGAGATCGACGCCGACCAGCTCGCCTATCCCGTCTTCGTAAAGCCGGCCCGTTCGGGGTCGTCCTTCGGCGTCACCAAGGTCGCCCGCAAAGAAGAGCTCCAGAGCGCAGTGCAGACCGCACGGCAATACGACTCGAAGGTCGTGGTCGAAGAAGCTGTCGTCGGCAGCGAGGTCGGATGCGCGATCCACGGGACCGACCTGGACCTATTTGCCGGCGAGATCGATCAGATCGCCCTGTCTGACGGCTTTTTCAGGATCCATCAGGAACGCGAGCCCGAGCAGGGCTCCGACAACGCGACGGTGATCGTCCCCGCGAACATCTCGGCGGACTCACGGTCGCTGGTGCAGGAGACCGCCAAAGCCATCTATGGCGCCTTGGGATGCAGCGGGCTCGCGCGGGTGGACATGTTCCTCACCGAGGATGGAGAGGTCGTCCTCAACGAGGTCAACACGTTGCCCGGGATGACGTCCTACAGCCGCTACCCGAGGATGATGGCCGCGGCGGGACTGCCGTTTGCAGACGTGATCGACCGGATCGTGTCATTGACGCTGACGGGGAAGCCCCGATGAACCACGACTTCGTCTTCGTCGACGAGCGCGTGCCCGGGATCCGGTGGGACGCCAAGTACGCGACCTGGGACAACTTCACGGGTAAGCCCGTGGACGGATATGGGGTGAATCGCATCGCCGGGACGACCGCGTTGTGCGCAGCCCTGGAACGCGCTCGAGAAGAGGCCGCCTCCATGGGCTTCGGCCTGCTTCTGTGGGACGGCTATCGCCCGCAACGCGCCGTCGATTGCTTCTTGCGCTGGGCAAACCAGCCAGAGGACGGCCGGACGAAGCTCCGGCACTACCCGAACATCACCAAAGCTGAGATGTTTGAAAAGGGATACGTGGCCATGAAGTCGGCCCACAGTCGGGGCAGCACCGTTGACTTGACGCTCTATCACCTGGCTACCGGTGAGCTTGCTCGCATGGGCGGTGACTATGACCTTATGGATGCGATCTCCCACCATGGAGCACGAGAAATCACGCAGGGCGAAGCGAGAAACCGGCGATGCCTTCGCTCTCTCATGGAGGCCTGCGGTTTTCGCTCATACGATCGCGAGTGGTGGCACTACACACTTAAAGACGAACCGTATCCGGACACCTACTTTGACTTTCCCATGGATTCGTCGACGCAGCCGGAGAGGTTGTTGGCGGCATGACCTGCGGCGATCGTCGTTCACGGTGAGGCGTGCGCTGGTCGACATCTGACCTAACGGCTCATCTAAGCGGTGCGGAGCTGGTCGGGCCCGATGTCAGCATCGAGGGTACGAGCATCGACTCCAGGACGATCCGCGCCGGGCAGCTCTACGTTCCCATCGTGGCAGCGACGGTCGACCCGTTTTACTGGGCCTCCGGTGACCTCCCGCTCGATCCCCGCTCCACGGGATTCCAGGAGGCGGCATGACTCGGGCAGGTAATCCGGAGGTCGCGGGTTCAAATCCCGCGCCCGCTACTGCGAGAACCGCCTGCCAATCAGGTGGTTTTCGTCTGTTTGACTCCTGCGCGGCCCGCAACATAGGCCCCTCCGCTATGTGAGCCGATACCAGAGCAGCAGCGAGCCGCCTTCGGCCACCGCGCATTCCCGCAGCTCAAGCCTGCGAAGACCGCGATCCTCCTCGCCGGTGAAGATCCTTCGCCCCTTGTGGGCCAGCGACGGCGCGACGACTAGCCTCAGTTCGTCGACCAGGTCGGATTGGAGCAGAGCGCGAGCGAGGTCGATGCTGCCGTGAATGCCGATGTCTCCGCCGTCGCCTCCCTTGAGCTCGGCGACATACTCGGTCGCCGACCCGGTGACGGCCGTCGAGTTGGCCCAGTCCTTGGTCAGCGGGCTGCTCGTAAAGACGTGCTTCTCGGTGTTGTTGATGAAAGTCGCGAAGGGCTCGAGATCGGAGCTCGGCCAGTAGTCAACCCAGTAGTCGTATGTGCGTCGGCCGAGCAGGATGTCCTCTTGACTTTCGATGACCGCGCCCAGGTTGTCGAAGATCGCCGGCCCGTTCTCCGGCATCCAGTCACTCGGCTCCTCGCCGACGCCATCAAGCGATTGCAGGTGGTAGAGGACGATCTTGCGCATCTCGTTGCTCCTTCGGGTTGCTCTGCTCGGTGGCCGTCTCGGCCAAGCCCGCTTGATACGTAGACCCTGTCATCTGGCAAAAGTGATCGCTCTCGGAGCACCTGGAGCGGGATCACCTCGAAAGTCGGAACGTGAGCGTCGGGAGCCTCGCGCAGGAATAGACTCCCCCGGGATGCACGTGCCCGCGCCGCTGAGCAGGGTGCTTCCTCGCGCCAGGACCCTGATTCCCAAAGACCTGCGGCGTCTTGCGCGGGCTCTGCATTCGCTGGGGGGCTCGCGGCCGGTCACTGGGCTCCCGCGCTTCCGCCGCGTGCTGGTCGTGGCGCCGCACCCCGATGACGAAACCCTCGGATGCGGGGGGACGATGGCCTTGCTTGCCGATCGGGGCGCCTCAGTGACGGTGGTGACGGCCACGGATGGTGAGGCGACGAGGGGCTCGCGGGTCTCGCCCCAAGAGACGGCTCGCCGCCGCCGCGCCGAGGCCGAGCGGGCGGCCGAGGTGGCTGGAGTCACGCCTCGTTTCCTGGGCCTCGCCGATGGCCGACTGTCCGAGCAGACGGGCGAGCTGACCGCTGCGCTGAGCGCCGCAATCGCCGAGCTCGAGCCTGAGGCGGTATTCGCGCCCTGGCTGCTGGATGGCACCGCCGACCACCGGGCCGTTGCGAATGCCCTCGGTGGCGCTCTGGCCAACGGCGGAGCAGATCGCCTGCCGGACGTCTGGGGTTACGAGGTCTGGACGGCGCTCATTCCGAACCGCATCGTCGACATCACGTCCGTGATCGAACGCAAGCGCGCGGCGCTGGCCGCACACGAAACGGCGGCACTAGCGCTCGACCTCAGCGCCGGCGAGGGACTGGGACGGTGGCGCACCATGCATAGCCTGGGCGGCCGGGGATGGGCCGAAGCCTTCCTCGCAAGCTCGGCGGAGCAGTACCAAACGCTGCGGGCGGAGCGTGATTACGGCTCGTAGCCCAGGCGCCGCTCGGTGGGCGCGGTCAGTGCGAGGATGCGCTCGATTGCCTGGCGATTCTGCTGTTTCCACTTGTCGGGCATCGGCGCGCTCAGGCTTGTCGAGGAAGGCCTGCGATGAAAGGCGGCCGCGTGCTCTGCGATCGCGGGATCGAAGGCGAGGTCCAAGCTGACGCAAAGCCTCTCCGCGGTCACCATGGGGGAGGCCACTAGGTCCTCATAGGCGACGTCGACCCAGCGCGAGGAGTCGACGCCCTGACGGTCGTCCAGGACGGCCTCGTTGCAGGCAATGTACTGACGCGCGCAGATCTCCTCGAGCGACGCCGAGCGGAGCTCGCGCCATCCTGCGATCAGGGCAAAGCTCCAGCGGTTCCCGCTGATTTCGCCGATACCCTCGAGCCGCTCGGGAAGACGGTACTTGACGAACCGGGGCCGCGCCTTCCAGGCTTCCATCAGCGAGTTGATGTTGTCGGCGGCGCGGCGTCGGAGGAAGACAAAGGTGGCATCGGGGAAGAGCTCGCGGAGGTAGCCGATACGAAGGCAGTTCTCTGTCGTCTTGTCGATGAAGCGCCGCTCGCGCACGAACATGCGGACGGCGAGGTAGATGTAGGCCCGCTCGCGCTCGCCGACGTCCCCGGCGCCGAGGGCGTCGGAGTCCCAGCCCCGATCCTTCGGACGGTGGTAGGGATCCCAAAGAACGTGCCCCTCGTGGTGGAGCCAGCCCAGCTCCGGGCTGCACAGCAGCAGCTCGAGCAGCGCGCTCGTACCCGATCGGGGACACCCGATCACGAAGATTGGCCGCCGCGGGGCCCGGGCTCGCGGAAGGGCAAGCGAGAGCGGCTGTGCGACCCTGGGAACATTCCGGCGGATCCGCCATATGGCGCGCCGGAGGGGGAACGGGAGAAAGCGACGGAGGAACGCTTTCATGACCGGGCGGAGACCCATCCGACACGGACCGACACGGCGCACAGGATTTCAGGACGCGCGCCAGATCGCATTCCACATCGCGTCGATCGCGGCCGTTGGCGATGTCGAGTTTGTTGTCGCGGGCGGGGCGTAGGCCGGTGTGTTTGTCAGCTCGTGACGTCGAGGGCGGTCCGGAGAGCAGCGAGGTCAGCGGCCCCGAAGACCACGCGATTCTGAGTCGCGACATAGATGAGATCGAGGTTGACTTCAGCCCGAGCGATCGTGCGAGTCAGGTCGGCCAACACCCCAGGCCGGTCTTCGACATCCACCACGACCACTTCGCGCTCGCGCGTGACCGCAACGTGGGAGATCGCCAACGCATGCTTCGCCGCCTCGGCGTGCGGCACGAGGATGTGGAGCTCGGCCCGCTTGCCTGGCCCGACACACGTGGCGGCTGCGATATTCACCCCGGCATCGCTGATCGAGGCGGCGACCCGCGCCAGCGCCCCAGGAGTGTTCTCGATGTCGATGACCAGGTCGACCGCCATGAGTCCCCTCGGGGGCAGCCTACTGCGGGTTTCGTCATGACCGAGCGTGCCGGCTCGGGGGGTCTCACCGCCTTAGCGTCCTGGACCGATCAGGGCGCCGTCGACGTCACGCCCCCGGTCGGCTCCTTAGCATCGCGCTCGATGTCGTCGCCGAAGAGACTGGATTTCTACGATGTCGAGTTACGCGCTCACCACGAGCACCTTCGCGCCGCCTACGGGATCGGCCGTGGCGATCAAGTTCTGGACATCGGCTGCGGAACCGGTCTGACGACTCGCGAGGCGGGCCGGGCGGCCGCGCCGGGACGCGTTGTGGGGGTTGATGTCTCAGAGCTAATGCTCGAGCGCGCGCGTGAGCTCACCGCGCGCGAGCGACTTGAAAACGTGAGCTACGAGCTTGGCGACGCCCAGATATCTCGCTTCGACCCCGAGCGCTTCGACGTTGCGATCAGTCGCTTCGGCACGATGTTCTTCTCAGATCCGGTCGCCGGCTTCGCCAACATTGCCTCTGCCCTGCGTCCCCAGGGACGGCTGGCCTGGCTCGTCTGGCAGCGCCGCGAGATGAACGAATGGGCATTGGCAATCGACGCCGCGCTGGGCAGCGCAGCGAGCCTGCCGCCGCCAACTGCCGACCCGTTCTCGCTCGGCGACGCCGAAGTCACCAGGGAGATGCTCGAGCGGGCCGGCTTCGACGCGGTGCGGTTGGAAGAGGTCCACGAGTCGGTCCTCTACGGACACGACATCGACGCGGCGCTTGGATTCGTGTGCGGCTTCCAAGACGTGAGCGCCGCGCTCGGGGAGATGAGCCACGATGACGCCGCCCAGGCCGTGGACCGGCTGCGCGAGACCCTCGAGGCGCACTACGGCGACGACCAGGGCGTGGCATTCGATTCGGGCTCCTGGTTGATCACCGCCGTGAGGCCCTAATCCCGACCGCACTGGTTCGGCGGTGGGGCCGGGCGTCACGTCCGCGTCTGAGCCTCTGCTCGGAGGACTTTGCGCTTGTGAGTCGCGCTTATACTGCCGCCATGGAGGCTGGGGAACGGGCGCCTCGCTGGGTGTTGTCGCCAAGGCGTCGTCGGGCGCTCGCAGGCTGCGCGGGCGCCGTCGTATTCATGCTCGCGCTGAGCGCCTCCGCCTCGGCTGCCTCCCTTACGCCCGACCTGAGGACGCGGCCCCTCACCGCGATCCGGATGTGTAAGGAATCCCTGACCATCCAAGACCGCAGCGACGCGTGTCACGGGACCGGGCGCACCGTGCTTCGACTCACGAACCGCGTTGCCAACTACGGCCGCGGCCCGATCGAGTTCACAGCGGTCGCCCCTGCGGCGGACTTGCCGGAGGACTGTCACGGGAATGGCGACGTGGACGTGGACGGCGACGGGATTCCCGATGACGACGACACCTGGGTGGAGCAGCGCACGTACAACGACGTCAACAACGACGGCGTCTTCCAGCGTTCCATCGACACCAGCTACACCACGACGATCGTCGGCTGTCGCTACTACCACCCCGAGCACCGGCACTACCACCTCGACGGCTTCGCTCGATTCCAGCTCTACAGCGAGAGCAACGGCCAGCTCGTCCGTTCCGGAAACAAGATCAGCTTCTGCGTCGCGGACAGCAACTCGTTCGATGTCTCACTTCCGGGAGCCCCGCAAAGCAAGTACTACGCCGCCCATGCCTGCAATAAGAAGACCGCTGTGAACGGCACGTCGGTCGGTTGGTTCGACCAGTACGGCTGGGCCCTCCCCGGGCAGGAGATCGACATCACCGGGATCCCCGCCGGCACATATTGCATCGTTGCGAAGGCGGACCCGGACAACCAGTTTCTCGAGAGCAACGACACCAACAACGACGCTCAGGTCCGGGTGAAGCTCGACCCGGCTAAGGCGCCGGTTGGCTCGTACCTGAACGTGCAGCGCCTGTCCGGTGACTGCACCTTCGGCGCCTAGCGCGGCTCCAACACGTCGCCTGGTCAATATGGCTGCTTGCAATCGGCGTCGCTCTGCTGGTCTGACCCGACCTCAACTCCCGAAGAGCGATTTGAGCGCTTCGACGACCCGGGCGGCGTGGGTGCCATCGGGGTCGTTGTCCGGATTGAAGTCAGCGACCGACGCGCCAAGGAGGTTGGGCGCCGCGACAAGCGGCCGGACGAGGGCGACGAGCTCGTCCCAGTCGAGGCCGAGCGACTGCGGATAGCTGACAGCCGGCAGCACGCCTTCATCGAGGACGTCGAGGTCGAGATGCAGCCACGCCGGACGCTCCGCGAGCCGCGCGGCCGCGTCGCTTCCCACCCTGGCGGCGCCGCGCTCCCGCACCTCGGGCGCGGTGAGGGCGTGAATGGCTGGGTCGAGGCGGGCGTTCTCGCGGGCGACATCGGGGTGGAGCTCGGCCGGACGATGCCCGAGCAGCACGACAGCGGCCGGCTCGAGCAACTGCTCTTCGCGCTCGAGCAACCCATGCGGGCCGTGACCAGTAAGGATCGCAAGGTCCATGTCGGCTGCCTCACCGGTTGGCGAGCTCTCTCCGTCGAAGAAGTCCGCGTGCCCGTCGACGAACCAGAGGCCGCAGCCGCGGGGCAGTGCCTGGAAGACGCCGAGCAGGAGGGTGCAGTCGCCTCCGAGAACGAGTGGACGCTCGCGAGCCTCTAACAGCTCGCCCACACGAGCGGTGATGGCGGCCGAGGCCCGGCGCACCTCGACCGCGCCAACTACGCCGGTATCGGGGTCGCGTCGCGTGTCGCGGACGCGCGCGTCGGCCTCTCCGGCGTCGCGCGCCCCGAGGCGCTCGACGAGTCCGGCCGCGCGGAGCGTGGCGGGCGCGTGTTCCTCGCCGCGACCTGCGCCCGAGCAGTCAATTGGTGCATCGACGATGGCCCAGCCAGCCATTCCTTCTCATTCTGGCGAGGTCGCTGTCATCCACGGCCGAACGAGGAGATCCCCGGGGTCCCACGCTGCGGGGCAGGAGATCGGGCACAGACGCCGAAAGCGGGCTACATGGAGCACTCCGGGCAGGCACCGCCACCGCCCCCGCCGCCTCCCGAGGGCGGTGCGCTTCCGGCGGGCCACGACTACCCGCTCACCTTCTCGGTCGACTATCCCGACCGGGACCTCAACCGCCTCAGTACCGCCTTTCGGATCCTCACCATCATCCCGATAGCGATCCTCGCGGCGACGCTCGAAGGCGGCAGCTTCGGGGCCGACGTGGGGGGCAACGGCGCCCGCTTCGCCGGTGGCGGCATCGGGGTCCTCTTCATCCCCGTGCTGCTCATGCTCCTGTTCCGCCTGAAGTACCCGCGCTGGTGGTACGACTGGAACCTGCAGCTGACCCGCTTCAGCAACCGGGTCGGCGTCTACCTGGCGCTGATGGACGACCGCTATCCCTCCACTGACGAGGAACAGGCGGTCCGCCTCGACTTCCCCTATCCCGACGCCGAACGAGATCTCGCCCGCGGCCTGCCTCTGGTGAAGTGGCTGCTGGCGATCCCGCACTACATCGTGCTCTTCTTCCTGACGATCGGGGCCGTGTTCGCCGCGATCTTCGCCTGGTTCGCGATCCTCTTCACCGGCCGCTATCCACGCTCGCTGTTCGACTTCGTCGAGGGCGTCATCCGCTGGCATAATCGCGTCGCGGCGTACGCCTTCCTCCTGATCACGGACCGCTACCCGCCGTTCAGCCTTCAGCCCTGAGCGCGGCTCGGCCCGCTCCCGGCCTGGGCGTGGTCCCGTAAGGAGCCAAAACCGCGTCGCCGCTAGCGCTAGGCCCTTCGCCCTCACACGAGGAGCGGGAGTTCTTGAACATGCCCGGGCGCACCCGCTCGACGTTCCGTGGATGGTGGCGAGCGGGAAGTGGGGCGCCCTACTTCAAGTCCCCGAGCTGCGCGGCGTCGAACTCGATGACCTCCGGCGTATCTTGGTTGAAGTCGACATGCCGGATCCACGTCGGCCTCGCGCGAATGTAGGTGATTCCCGGCCAGTTCTGGCGGTCACGCCCATCGGGGAACGTCTCGAAATACGCCTCCTTCAACCGCTTGAGCTCAGCACCCCTGGGCTCGTCGGCAACGCCCTCGTACTGCACCGAGCGCTCATCCCCGATGTGCCGCCGATCACGAACGCGATCCTCGGATTGCGCCGGAGGTTTGCCACCTTGCGAGTCTCCTCGGAGGTATCGAAGAAGACCTCGAACTCGTCGGTCACGACGATCCCCACGACCGCCGCCTGCGCCTCACCGTCGGCGGACACCGACGCCTGCACCGCGAGCGGGTGCGCTCGCATGAAGCTCAGTAGCTCGGCGGCTCTCATCAGCCTCCTCCTTCGGTGTCCATGTCGAGCTTGCGGGCGATCCGATAGAGCGCGTTGGAGATGTCCCGCAAGGTGTCATGCCCGATCAGGTCGGTCATCTGGAGTGGTCCGAACACGGGGACCAAGGCACGCTAGCCGGCCAACGCGAACTGCTGAGCGAACAGATGACCGATATACCCGCGCCGACCAGCCCGACCGGACCGTCCAGTACACGCGGATTGGTCATGGTGGTGAAGTTAGCTGTCGGCGGCGGCGGACTGCGTACCCGCCGCACTAACATGGCCGCGTGGGGGGCTCCCGTCGCTTTCGGAATGCTTGGGGAGCGGTGCGGCTCGGGCTCGCCGGCGGGGTGAGGTGTCGTCGATGGTGACTGCGGAGGAGATCGGGACGTCAAGGTCTTCGCGACCCTTGATCTCGCCGGCCGCGAGCGGCTTTCCCGGGTGGCGGCGGATCTCACCCTTGCCCCCGGCGAATACGCTGCGGACGAGGGAAGCGAGCGAGCGCTCCTCGCAGTGATCGAGGGCCGAATCGAGGCCGTGCAGGTCGTCGACGGGATCGAGCGCGTGGTCGGCGAACGGCTCCCGGGGGAGATCATGGGCGAGGTTCCGATCACGCTCGGGACGGTCTTTCCCGTGGGCTTTCGGGCGGCGGAGAGGTCGCGCGTCATGCGCGTCGAGGCTCACGACTATCACGTTGTCGCCGCCGTGGAGCCGGCCGTTGCGGAGGAAGTCGGCAGGCTGGCCGGCCACCGGATCGGCGGATCGGGTGGGCTGCAGGGCCTGGCGGCCGCGCCTCCGCCTCCGCGGGCGATCGTGGTCGGGGATCGGTGGGAAGCCGCGTGTGCGCAGCTGCTGCGCTTCCTCGACCGCAACCAGATCACGTTCACGTGGATCACGCCCGACGCGCCGGATGCGGTCGAGCAGTGGGGCGGTGCGCTGCCGCCCGCTGAAGACCGCCCGGCGATTCGCGTCATCGATGGCAAGACTGTGGTGCGGCCAGAGCTACGCCGCGTGGCCGAGTTGCTCGGCCTTGGCACAGAGCCGGCCGCGGCCGAGTACGACACCGTGATCGTCGGCGCCGGGCCCTCCGGGCTCGCGGCGGCGGTCTATGGATCGTCTGAGGGCCTGAGTGCGATCGTGGTTGAGCGGGAGGCGCCTGGCGGCCAGGCGGGCACCTCGTCACGGATCGAGAACTACCTCGGCTTTCCCTCCGGCGTGTCCGGCGACGAGCTGGCGAGCCGTGCGCTTCAGCAAGCGCGAAGGCTTGGCGCTGAGATCCTCGTCACTCGGACGATCACGCGCATCGACGCCCCTAACCATCAGGTTCACCTCGACGGCGGTGACGTTCTGCGGGCCCGGACGATCATTCTCGCCTGCGGGGTGGCGTGGCGGCAGCTGTCGATCGAAGGGTTCGACCGGCTCGCCGGGAGGGGGATCTCCTACGGTGCGGCACGCAGCGAGGCGGCGGGCACCCACGGCCTGGACATCCACATCGTTGGCGCGGGCAACTCAGCCGGGCAGGCGTCGCTGTTCTTCGCCAACCATGCGCGCAGCGTGACCATCCTCTGCCGCGGTGAGGGGCTCGAGAGGAGCATGTCGCGCTATCTGATCGACCAGCTCGCGGCGCGGCCGAACATCCGCGTACTCCCTCGGACCGAGGTTGTGGGAGCGCACGGCGACGATTCAATCGAAGCGATCGACGTCCGCAACAGCGAGGCCGAGGAGACGATCCGACTCGAATCAGGCGGGTTGTTCATCTTCATCGGGGCGGATGCCGAGACCCGGTGGCTGCCGTCTGAGATCGCGCTCGATCGCCACGGCTACGTGCTCACGGGCTCCGACGTGACCGCCGCAGGACGCTGGGAGCTTGACCGAGACCCCTATCTCCTCGAGACGAGCGCCCCGGGTGTCTTCGCCTGTGGCGACGTTCGGTTCGGCCCCGTAAAACGCGTTGCTTCCGCCGTGGGCGAGGGCAGCATGGCGATCGCGTTCGTGCACCAGTACCCCAAGTCCTGACAATGGCCCGGGCGCCGGCGACGGTTGGCTCGCGGGTGTCGGCAGCGTGGGGGCTTCGCGGCGCCCCGACGCCGGCGATCAGGCGGGGCTTTCTGATCGCCGTGCCCGTGGCCGCCGGCCTGCTCACGGAGCTCCAGCTCGACGATGGTGTCGCGGGAGCGGTCGGCACGGCAGCGATGATCAGCGGCTTCATCGCCTTCGACGCCCCTGCTCGGGTGCGGGTGCGCTGGCAGCTCTTGTGCGCACCGTTGGTGGGCATCGTGGCGGCGCTGGGCGTGCTCACGAGCCAGACGGCGCCGACGGCGATCATCGGGATGGCGGTTGTGGCGGCGCTCGGCGGCTACGCCGTCGCCGTGTCGCTCCGGATGGCGATCGCAGGGCTATCCCTGGTGCTTGCGTTCCTGATCGCGCAGGGGCTGTGGCTGGAGCCGCACCAGGCGTGGGAGGCACTTCTGCTCGGCACCTGCGGCGGCCTCGCTCAGGCCGCGTGGGCCGCCGCCGTCTGGGGTGCGGTCGATCGCGGGCGCGAGCGACGGTTTGAGCTCGCCCGAGCGGCGCGAGAGACGGCCGCGAAGCTCCGCGCCAGGCTTGACTTCCACGACCCGGCGCTCCGTCACGCGCTCCGCTTCGGCGCGGCGTTGGGGATCGGGGTGGCGATCTACCGGCTGGTTGGCTTTCACGACCACGGCTACTGGGTGCCGTTGACGATCCTGTTCGTGCTCAAGCCCGAGGCCAGCCAGACCTCTGAGCGGATCGCGATGCGCGCGGCCGGGACCGTGATGGGGCTAGCCCTGGCCACCGCGCTGGCCGAGGTTCTGAGCGACGCCGTCATCCCGAGCACGATCGTGCTGACGATCGCCGCGGCGCTCTCGTTCGCGCTCTTGGCGATCGAGTACGCACTCTTTACGACCGCGATCACCGTGTACGTCGTGCTCTTGACCGACACGCTGGGCTCGCCTGCCGTCGACTCGGCCGGCGAGCGTGCCCTCGGCACGGTGCTCGGGATCCTTGTGGCGGCGCTCGCCTTCCGGGTCTTCAGGGAGAGCGAGGGTTGAGGTCCGCAAGCCCCCGTTCCACTGCATCGAGCGCACGCTTGCCCTGGGCGCGCACGTCGCGGGCCAGGCCGGGGTTGCGCGCTCCGGCCACGACGCGCCTTCGCGTGTAGTCCACGAGCGCACGGTGGACGCCCATCAGGGCGTTGGCGACGACCCATGGCTCGACATCCTCGGCGGCGGCGCCGGTCTCGTCGGCGATGAGGGCCGCCAGAGACGCGGTATACCGGTCGAAGATCTGCCGCTCCCGCGCGAGGAGCGCCGGGCTCTCGGTGATCATCCGGGTGAGCGCGACGAGGCGCTCGATCGCAGCGGGATCCTGCTCGGCGAGCAGGCCGCGCCGGATGAGCACGAAGCGCCCGAAGGCGGCGAGGATCGATTCTCGGGGCTCGCGCTCGCGGATCGCGTCGAGCAGCTCGTTCTCGAAACTCTCCAGCCGCCAATAGACGAGGTCCTCCTTGGTGGGGAAGTAGTTGAAGACGGTCTTCTCGGCGACCTCGGCTCGCCGAGCGATCTCGGCGACGGTGACGCCGTCGAAGCCGCGCTCGAGGAACAGGCCCACCGCGGTCTCCGCGATCAGCCGGCGCGTTCGCTCCTTCTTGCGTTCCCGCAGCCCGGTTTCGGTGGTCACGCCCTCCATGCTACTACAGTCGCATGGAGATTACTGCTACAGTAGTCTTACGGTGACTATAGAGATTGGAGGAGCAAACACGATGAGCGAAGAGCGCAGGCAGCCAACGGAACCCAGCCTCTCGCACGGGGGAGACGCCGCCTCGGTCGCCGTGCCGTTCGCGGCGATCGTGCTGGCAATGCTGCCCGCGGTGCTCGACCAGACGATCCTCGCGACCGGGTTACCCGTGATCGCCAGTGATCTGGGCAGCCTGAGCGACGTCTCCTGGGTCGTGAGCGCCTACGTCGTCGCCGCAGCAGCGACCACGCCGTTGTGGGGGAAGCTGGGCGACCGCTACGGCCGCAAGCTCCTGCTCGAAGTCTCGCTGACGATCTTCGTGGGCGCATCGGCGCTGTGCGGGGCAACCCAGGACATCACGCAGCTGATCGTGCTGCGATCCATCCAGGGCGTTGCCGCCGGCGGTTTGATGACCCTGGCGATGGCTTCGGTGGGCGACCTGGTCGCTCCGCGTGAGCGCGGGCGCTACCAGGGCTACATCGCCGCCGCGTTCGCCGTCGCCACGATCGTCGGACCGCTGATCGGAGGGCTGCTCGTCGACCACGCGAGCTGGCGCTGGGTCTTCTTCGTCAATCTGCCGCTCGGAATTGTGGCGCTGGCCGGCCTGCGACTGCGACTGCCGGCGCCGGACACCGACCGGCCCAACCGCCCGCTGGACGCCTCCGGCGCCGCCGTCCTTGCGGGCGCGACCAGCGCGCTGATGCTCACCTGCATCTGGGGCGGCGACCGCTACGCCTGGGACTCGCTCCCGATCATCGCGCTGATCGCCACGGCGATCGCGCTGTCAGTGGCTCTGGTGGGGTGCGAGCGCCGGGCCGCGGATCCGATCGTCCCATTCCACCTGCTGCGGACGCGTGCCGTGGCCGTCGCCAGCGCCGCCCTCTTCCTGGGCACCGCAGCGCTGTTCTCGATCACCGTGTTCGTGCCCTTGTTCCTGCAGGCGGCAACCGGCGCTACGCCCACCAAGTCCGGGCTGCTGCTGGTCCCAGCAATGCTCGGGATCACGGTCTCGACCACCCTGTCGGGCCGCAGCATGGCCCGCACGGGCCGCTACAAGCGCTTCCCGGTCGCCGGCCTGGCGCTCATGACGGCCGCGTTGGTGCTGTTGGCGGTCGTGACCGGAAGCCCATCTCGAGTCGCCACCGGCGTCGGCCTCGCGGTCTTCGGCCTGGGCTTCGGGATGGTCACGCAGATCCTGATCGTCGCCGTCCAGAACACCGTGGAGCGGCGCGAGCTCGGCATCGCCACCGCCACCACCGGCTTCTTCCGCGCCCTCGGCGGGGCGATCGGCGCCGCCGTGCTCGGGGCGGTGTTCGCCTCCCAGGCGGGCTCGCACGCCTCCTTGAGCGGCGCGGACATGGCGCGCGGCGCCGTCATCGATGGCGTCCAGACCGTCTTCCTGGTCGCCGCTCCCCTCGCTGCGCTGGCGCTGATCGTCGTCCTCTACCTGCCGGAGTCGCCACTCCGGACCCAAGTGGACAAGTCGGAGTCATGAGGAGAGGGAGTCGGCTCGCCGCGCAAGCCCCTCCACGAACAGGTCGAGGAGGAGCTCAAAGCGCTGATCCTGGTCGGTGATTGCGAACTGATCGGCCAGTTCGACCATGTTCGGGAACTCACCGGCTGGCAATGAGGCGATGTAGTCGCGTGCCATCCGGCCCACGTCCTCGATCGGCGGCTGCTCCGCCGGGGGCTCGCCGCCCTCGCCGGTCTCGTCCATCGTGAAGCCGTTCACCGAGCTGATCAGCAGGTGGTGGCCCAGAACCGCAAGATCGTCGGGGACGCCGCCGGCGCGGATGATCGCGAGCACTCGCTCCGAGTGGCGCAGGGCGTTCGGGCCCATCGGAATGCGCCCGATCGAGATCCGCACGATGTCGCGGTGGCGGAGGATCCTCTTCCGCATCGTCCGGCCCACGTCCTTGAGCTGCTCCCGCCAGCGCTCGGGCTCCGGATCGGGCACATCGATCTCGCCGATCACCTCATCGAGGAGGAGGTCCAGCAACCCGTCCTTTGACCCGACGTGCCAGTAGAGCGATGCGGCGCCCGTGTCGAGCTCCTCGGCAACGCGGCGCATGCTGAGCCCATCAAGGCCCTCGGCGTCCAGGACCTTGACCGCCGCGGCGACGATCGCGTCCTGCGTGAGCGGATCGCGCCGCCGGCCGCCGGCTCGCTGAGGAACCCGCTGCCAGGGGGGCGGGGCGAGCTGCTCGGAGCGCTCGGCGGGCATCTCGAACAGCGTACTACACACGAACGGCGTGCAGTCGGGGGCGATCTGTGCTAGAACACCGTTCGTTCTCGATCTTAGTTCGTGTACGGAACGTCGTTCTAACAGAGGAGGAAGCTCATGGCGATGACCGCAACCCACACGATCCCAGCCGGGGGGCCGGCTTCCGCTGCAGAGCAGCGCGTCGCGTACCCAGGGCGGTGGCTCGCGGCCGTGGTGATGATCGGCGCGGCGATGATGGACCTGATCGACCTCACGGTCGTGAACGTCGCGCTGCCGACGATTCGCGCCGACCTCGGGGCCAGCGGCACCCAGCTCGAGTGGGTGGTCTCCGCATACATGCTCGCCTTTGCGGCGACGCTGATCGTCTCCGGCAGCTTCGGCGATCTGCTCGGCCGCAAGCGCATCTTCATCACCGGAATCGCGCTCTTCGGCATCGCGAGCCTCGCGGCCGGCCTGGCGCAGACACCCGCTGAGCTGATCGCCGCGCGTGTGGTCCAGGGGACGGCGGCAGCGGCGATGATTCCGCAGGTCCTGGGCACGTTCCGGGCGATGTTCTCGGGCGATGAGCGCGGCAAGGCATTCGGCATGTACGGAGCGATCCTCGGATTCGCATCGGCGATCGGCCTGGTCCTCGGCGGGGCGCTGACGGACGCCGACCTCTTCGGGTGGGGCTGGCGGACCGTGTTCCTCATCAACATCCCCATCGCGCTGATGTCGCTGGTGGCGGCCATTCGAGTGGTGCCCGAGACCCACGATCCGGAGGCGGGGCGACCCGACCTGGCGGGCGCCGCGGTGCTGACGGCGGCGATCGTCGCCATCGCGTACCCCCTGCTTGAGGGCCGGAGCCTCGGCTGGCCCGTCTGGACCTGGCTCCTCCTCGGCGCCGGCATCGCCGGGCTGCTCGGGCTCGGCGCGATCGAAGCGCGCCGCCAGCACGCTCGCGTCGCGCCACTCCTGCGCCCCCGGTTGTTCCGGCTTCCGGCGTTTTCGGCGGGCCTCGCGGTCCAGCTCGCCTTCTCGGCAGGTCTACAGGGCTTCTTCCTGGTGTTCGCGATCTGGATCCAGGCCGGAATGGGGTTCTCGCCCCTTGGGGCGGGACTCACCGCGCTCGCCTTCAGCGTCGGCAGCTTCGTGCTGGCGCCGGCGGCCGTTCCACTTGCGCAGCGCTACGGGCGGCTCGTCCTCTCGAGCGGCGGTCTGCTGATGGCCCTCGGCGCGCTCGCCGTGGCCCTCGGCGCCGACCACGTCGGGACCGGGTCGGATCCGTGGCCGGTCGTCCCCGGCCTTGTCCTCGCGGGAGTCGGGCTCTCGCTGCTGATCATCCCCCTGGTCAACGTCGTCCTGGCTGCCGTCCCGCATGAGGCGGCCAGCGGCGCCGGCGGGGTCTTCAGCACGGCGCAGCAGCTCGGCGGCGCGCTCGGCGTGGCCGTCGTCGGCGCGGTCTTCTTCTCCAACCTCGGTGCGCAGTCGTTCACCGCTTCGCTCAAGGACGCAGTGCCTGTCGTGATCGCGCTCTTCCTCGCGGCCGGCGTGCTCTCCCTGGTCCTCCCAAGGACTGCCGTGGGCGAGGAGGAGGTGGCAGAGATCTGAGCACTAGTGTTGCGATCCGACGGCGGACCCAGGGGAATCCCTTGAGGCGGCGGGCTTCGGTGCCTGATCTCAGCGAGCGTGCGGGACGTCTGGATCCAGTCCCAGCACGCCCGCGACCGTGCGGGCGGCCAGCAGCTCGTCGTGCGGTGCCTGGGCGGCCAGGGCGATCACCGCGCCCTCGAGCGCTCCGAGGAGCGCCAGCGCAACCGTCCTGGCGGGCGGGCCTGGGGGAATGGAGCCCTCCACGCGTCCTGCGTGGATGAGGCGAACGACGCGCTTGACGGCCGTCTCCGAGACCCGCTCGATCTCGCGGCCCACCGGATGGTCCTGGCCGCTGAACTCCACCCTGAGCGCCATCACGACGCGGGCGATGTCCCGGCGGCAGAACACGGCGTGTCCGCGCGCCAGCGCGATCAGCTCGGCGACCGGGCCAGGTTCACGCCTGGCCGGATCGCCCACCTCGCGCATCCAGTTCTCGTTTACCCAGGCGATCACCGCGAGGGTCAGGGCCTCCTTGTCCTTGAACTGGTGATACAGCGCGCCTCGCGTATAGCCCGCCTCACGGGCAACCTGTTCGAGCACCAGGTTGCCGTAGCCGTAGCGGGAGAGCCCCCGGGCGGCCGACTCGAGTAGGGCGCTGCGGCTGCGCGCCCTGCGGTTCGCTTGGGTCGTGCGATCACGGGCACGTACATGCATGCATGTATGTTACCGTGGCCCGTGAATGGAAACCGACGCAGCCCAATGAAGCTCCCGAACACCGCCCACACCTCCCGCCCTTGGCGCATCCACGAGGTCGTGCCGGACTTCCAGCTCGAGGATGTATGGGCGCTGCCGACACCGGGCGGCCGGGACGACTTCCCGCTGCTTGTGCAGGAGATAGCCTCGGGCGACCCGTCCCAAAGCTCCGCGGGGGCCACGCGCGCACTATGGGCGATCCGATGGAAGCTCGGCGAGCTCCTCGGATTGGATGGGCCGGACGCCGGCCTCGGCGCCAGGGTGCCGACGCTCCAAGATCGCCTACCGCCGGATCTGCGCTCTGCCCCGTCGGGCCCGGACTTCGACGCACTCCCGTTCAGCTCGCTCTACCTGCTCGACGACGAGTGGGCAGCGGAGATCGCGAATCGGACCGTGCACGGCGTCATGCACATCGGCTGGGTCCCGGACGGGAGCGGCTGTTACCGCGGGGAGATGGCCGTCCTGGTGAAACCGAACGGGCGGCTCGGCACCGCCTACATGGCGGCGATCAGACCGTTCCGGCACCGGATCGTCTACCCGGCCCTGATCCGGAGGATGGAGTCGGAGTGGCGCGCGCGCACGGCGCCGCGACCTTAGACCGGGACTCAACGGCGCGCGTAGCGCAGGTAGACCACCCGCGACCCGAAGGTTCGCGTCTCGACGAGGTCGAGATCGATCCGCGTGTCCACCGGTGCGAAGAAGGGCGTGCCGCCGCCGAGGACGATCGGGCTGACGAACAGCCGGTACTCGTCGATGAGGTTGAGCTTCATGAACGTAGATGCAAGACCGGCACCGCCGACCGCCAGATCGCTCCCCGGCTGCTCCCTCAGGCGGGCCAGCTCCTCGACAGGCCCCCGCTCGCAGAGGATGGTGTTGCCCTCGACCGTGTCGAGGGTCGTCGAGAAGACGAACTTCGGGAGCCGCTTCCAGATGCGGGCAAACTCGATCTCGTGCTCGGGCGCCCCCGGGTTGCGCTCCTCGGCGGTTTCCCAGTAGCGCATGACCTCATACAGCCGCCTCCCGAGGAGATGCGCGCCGAGCTCGCGCGCCTGCTCGTTGTGAAACCGATGGAGCTCGGCGCCCGGCGCCGCCCAGTCGCCCTCTCCCTGCGGACCGGAGATGAAGCCGTCAAGCGATACGCCCATCGAGTAGATCAGCTTGCGCACGTATGTAGTGACCGTATGAGGGACGAGAATTCATCGCAGGAGTCGAAGACGCTCAGCGGGTGTATTTGACGAGCTCCTCGCGCTCGGTGCCGCCCGAGACGTCGACGGCGAGGACGGCCTGCCCGCTGCCCTTGGCGTAGAACTTGAGCTCGGACACCTTCGGCTCAATCGGCGAGAAGTCCTCGGTCATCACGACCGGCGCGAAGTGCCCGGCCGGAACCTGTGCCTGCTCGTCGAGCGCGAGGACGCGGGACTGATCCTCCGCCTCGCCCTTCGAGTACTCCTCGCGGTAGGACATGCCGACCCTGGGCTTCGCCGGAAGGGCGAGTCCCGGCATGGCCCCACCGACTCCCGCCTCCCAGGAGCCGTTGTCGATGGCCTTTCCGTGCTTGTACTCGACCGTGTCCTCGCCGAAGTACCACACGTTCCCATCGGAGTCCTGGGCGTACCAGTCCTTCGTCACCTCGGTCGGCTTGCCGTGATCGCTGACGATGTCGCTGACGACCCTGGCCTCGATGCCGTCAGCGATCATCTTCGTCTGGTCCGTGGCCGTGATGACATCACGCTGCACCGACCCGTCGGAGGAGTCCACCACCCGATAGACCCAGCGGCTGCCGACCGTCATCGGCCAGCGCGGATTGTCGATGTCGGCGCTGAAGTCCTCCGGGTTGAGATCGACCGGGTCGCTTCCCTGGGGAAAGGTCGTGGATCCGCTCGACGCGCCGCCGTCATTCCCACAACCCAGCCCGAGGATCAGCGCGGCGACGAGAGCCCCACAGCCCCCGATGCCAAGCGCGGTGTGCCGATTTGTGCGAGCCATGCCTTCGCTCCTCCCGATTGTTGGTAGGTCGGTTATCGCCGATCGCGATGAAACGGCCGTGAAAGCGGCCGATGAGTTTGCAGGCCGGCCGCGGTCTCATCTAGAGATCGCAATAGTTTTCCGGCGGAGGGGGAACCTCGCGCTGGAGAGCGCTTGGCAACAAGGAGGAGGCAGACATGCCAGAGCACAAGACCGGAACCCGCGAGGAGTGGCAGGCCGCCAGGGATGAGCTCGCAAAGCTCGAGGCCGAGCAGGCGGAGCGCGACGAGGAGATCAAGAAGCGACGGCGCGAGCTCCCCTGGGTGCCAGTTGAGAAGGAGTACGAGTTCGATACCGAGGACGGCAAGAAGACCCTGGGCGACCTCTTCGACGGGCGCTCACAGCTGCTCGCCTACAACATCATGTTCGGTCCCGACTACTCGAATGGCGCCTGCCCGGGCTGCACGAGCCTGGGTGACGAGTTCGACGGCAGTCTCGTCCACCTGAATCATCGCGACGTGACGCTGATCGGCTTCTCGCGCGCTCCGATCGACCGGTTGGTCGCTTACAAGGAGCGGATGGGCTGGCAGTTCCCGTACGTGTCGACGTACGACACGGAGTTCCCGTTCGACTTCGGGCTGGCGATGACCGAAGAGCAGGCCGAGCAGATCCCCGAGGTCAAGGAGATGATCGAGAACCCGCCGGATTGGCTTGAGGAGTGGTCGCGGCAGGTGGGCGCAGAGCTCAAGGACGGATTGCGCGAGGGGCCAGGCTGGATCGCCTTCGCCCGGGAGAACGGCACCGTCTACCACACGTACACCGTGATGGCGCCCGATCCGTTCGTCGCCCCGTACCACAGCTTCCTGCTCGACCGCACGCCGAAGCCCCAGCCGGAGGAGCCTCGCGCCTGGCGCAAGGACGAGTATCCGGACTGAGGACGGGTCACAGGGGCTTTTCGCCGAAGAAGCTGGCGATGGGATTGCCGTTGAAGTTGCCGATCGGCGCGTAGCCCGCGTCCCTGTAGAGCCGCTCGGCGTGGGGCTGGCGCGGGCCGGTGTCAAGCCGAGCGACCTCATATCCGAGGCTGCGCGAGGAAGACGCCGGTCGGCGGTCCCAGCTCAGCCGGGCCGGCCGCCGGCATGTCGGGTGAGTCCAGTACGAGTCCTCCATAGAGGGATGCGATCTCGGCTCGCATGGCATCGGCCAGGGACCGGGCCGGCTCCTGCTCCATCGGGACCGCGCGGAAGCTGAGCATCCTCCTAGGCGAGCAGCTTCTCAATCCTGAAGGCGCGCTCGCCCTTCGGCGTCTGCATGCGGACGGTCTCACCCACGCGGGCGTCGCGGAGCGCGCGCCCGACCGGCGATTCGGCCGAAAGCAACCCGCTCGCCAGATTCGACTCGGTGGAGCCGACGAGGGTCCAGCGGTGGCTCTGGCCGGTCGCCTGCTCGACGACTTCGGCCGTGCGCCCGAACGAGAAGACCTCGGAGTCGGCGTCCACCTCGACGACGGTCGTCTGGTGCAGGCGTGCGCGCAGGACCTGGATCCGGGTCTCGAGATGGGCCTGGTCCTCCTTGGCGATGTGGTAGTCCGCGTTCTCCTTGAGGTCGCCCAACTCGCGCGCTGCCTTGATCCGCGCCGCCATCTCCGCTCGGGCGGGTCCCTCGAGGCGTTCGATCTCCGCGCGCAGGGCGGCGAGACCCTCGGCGGTGATCGCCTCTTTGCTCGGTTCCGGGCCGGCCATGCCCTCAGGCTGCCAGATCCGCGGACACCGATGAGTTACGCATGGGCGAGCGGTCTAACTGGTCGCGATGCACTTGGTTCCGGCAGCACGACATCTGACCCGCGCGAGGGACCTCGCGGATGCGCGCTACTTCGAGCCGTTGACCGTCGAGGACCTGGCGCGGGCCGCGAACCTCTCTCGCGCGCACTTCAGTCGGGAGTTCCGGCGCGCCTTCGGCGAGCCGCCGCACGCTTATCTCCTCACGCGCAGGCTCGAGCGGGCCGCGACGATGCTGCGGACCACGGACCACTCGGTCGCCGAGATCTGCCTCTCGGTCGGCCTGCAGAGCATTGGTTCGTTCACGACGAGTTTCACTCGCACCTACGGTGTCTCGCCGACGGCCTACCGGGCCGCGCATCCCCCGGCAGCGGCGCATGCGCTCATCCCGACGTGTGTGCTGCGTGCCTACACGCGCCCCAAACGCAGCACGTTTCGAGAAGACAAAGGTCGGGTGCGAAAGTAGCGTGACGCGTCTGGTGAAACCCGAACGAGGAGGACGAAGATGATCACGGTCGCGGCCGCCCAGGTCTGGGTGCACGATCAGGAGGAGGCGCTCGCCTTCTACACGCAGAAGGTCGGCATGGAGGTCCGCGCGGACGTCACCCTTCCGGAGCTGGGCGACTTTCGCTGGCTCACGGTCGGCGCGCCCGGGCAGGACGACGTAGCGGTCGCCCTGATGGCCATCCCTGGACCGCCCGTGATGGACGCCGAGACCCACGACCAGGTCGAGGCGCTCATGGCCAAGGGCTTTGCCGGGACGGTCTTCCTTGCCACCGACGACTGCCGTGCTTCTTACGAGGAGCTCAAGGGTCGCGGCGTGGAGTTCAGCGAGGAGCCCGAGGAGCGCCCGTACGGCGTCGACTGCGCCTTCCGCGACCCCTCCGGCAACTCGATTCGCCTGACCGAGGTCCGCCTGCCCGCGGATTCGGGGGCGTAAGCCGGCGTAGGGCCGGCCGACCGGGCGTCAGGCCGGGCCGGCGTCGATCGCCTCGCGCACCTCTGCGGAACGCGGCTGTGACCCGAACCCGGTGAGGACCCAGGTTGCCCCCGCCTTCGCCCAGGGAGCAGCCGGGGCGCCCGGGTCGATCTCGGCGATGAGGTCGAAGGGGCGGTCGCTTCCAGCGCGCAGCTCGTGGACCTCGCCCGCGAGCTCGGCAAGGGCGTCGGGGCCGGGGAGGTCGATGGGGAAGAGGCCATCCCAGCGCGCGGCTCGCCGCACCGGCCGCCGGTTCGGCCAGCGCGCCGCGACCCACACGGGTATTCGCGGCTGCTGCACGGGGGCCGGCTCGAACTCACCGGCCCAGAAGGCGCTCAGCCGCTCCAGACCGCGATCGAGCAGCCGGGCCCGCTCGCGCGGGTCGACGACCTCGCCGAAGGGCTCGAGCTCGCCGTTGCGATCGCTGCCCAAGCCCACGCCGAGCGTGAGCCGCCCGCGACTCAGGCGGTCGAGCGTCACCGTTTCCCGGGCGACCTTTTGAACGCGGCGCCGCGAGAGCGGCGTGACCATCGGCCCGAGCCGCATGCCCTCCGTCGCGGAGGCGATCGCGGCCAGCGCCACCCAGGGGTCCGCGACGGCTCGAACCGGCGAGCGGTAGGCGATGTGGTCCCAGAGGAAGAACCCGTCCCAGCCGGCCGCCTCCGCGCGGCTGGCGAGCTCCGCCAGCGTCCTTGGATCGACCAGCTCGTCGAACGGCGGCAGGAAGAGCGCGCGCTTCATCGCCCCATCTAATCAGCGGAGCCGAAGTGCCCGCACTTACCAGAGTCTCATCGGGTCGCCCGAAGTCCGCGAGCGCGGGCCACATCGTGGAGGGGCGGCGGGGAGGGTTGCTAGCACGCTGCCAGAATCTCCGGCAAGGTCCCCATGAGCAAGCCATTCCTAGTCGTCCAGCTGAGCGACCCGCACGTGGGCGGCGACTGGGGCGGGGCCGACCCGGTGCGAATGCTGGGCGCCGCCGTCGCTGCGGTGAGGCGATTGCCGAGTCCGGACGCGGTGATCGTCACGGGAGATCTGACCGATGGCGCGGCCGAGGCCGAATACGAGCAGGTGAAGGCCGCCCTGACGCCACTGGACGCTCCCGTGTTCGTGCTCCCCGGCAACCACGACGCTCGCGGCGCGCTCCGGCGTGCGTTCGAGGTGCCGGGCTCGGACGACGAATTCGTCCAGTACTCGGCCGATCTCGGTCCGCTGCGGCTCGTGGTTCTGGATACGACCGTTCCCGGGCAGGACGGCGGCGGGCTCGATCAGGGTCGGCTCGAGTGGCTCGATGCAGAGCTCCGAGCAGCTCCGCATGCGCAGACGCTGATCGCGATGCACCACCCGCCGTTCCTCACGGGGATTCCGGAGATGGACGCGATCGGCCTGCCGGCGGCGGATCGTGGTGCGCTTGCCGAGGTCGTCGCGCGCCACCCGCAGATCGAGCGCGTCGTGGCCGGTCATGTGCATCGCACGATCGCCGGCTGGGTTGGGGGCCGCTCCGTTCTGGTCGCGCCGAGCACCTACCTCCAGCTCGAGCTCGACTTCGAGGGGCACGAGATCGAGATGACGCCCGAGCCCCCCGGGTTCGCCGTCCACGCGCTCATCGACGGTGCGCTGGTCTCCCATGTCCAGCCTGTGAACGATTAGTTTCGGCCCCGGGCGCGGTCCAAATACCGAGAGAGCCTCGCGCATGAACGCCCGCGCGCACAACCTGATCGTCCACCTCGAGCTGCACACCGGCGACCTCCGGCAGGCCCGCGAGTCGTATGAGCGCCTGTTCGGCTGGCCGTCCGAGGACATCGCGGCTGCTGGGCACTCCTATGTCTCCCTTGGTCCCGAGCCCGACTCGGACTACGCGGTCGGCTGCGGAGTTGTGCAGTGCCGGACGTCGCATCCCCGTTGGCTCCCCTATGTCGAGGTCGAGGACGCGCGCCGCGCGACGGAGGTCGCTCGGGGGATGGGCGGAGCCGTGTTGCTCGAGCCCCGCGAGGGGCCGGCAGGCTGGCGGAGCGTCGTCGCCCTGCCCGCCGCCGGCGAGGTGGCCATGTGGCAGCGCAAGTGAATCCGGGTAGTGCGCAGATGAGCCAACGACCTGAGCACGATCACGGGGAGGCGTGAATGAGCGCGTACACGATCAAGCGGCTGACAGAGGTCAAGGATTCCGCCCCGAACTTCGGATACGGCGAGCTCCAGGAGGCCCGGTTTGCGAGGGAGGACCTGGACGCCAAGCGGACCGGTGTGAGCTATCACCGCGTGAAGCCCGGTAAGCGTCAGGGATTCGGCCATCGCCACAAGGACGCGGAGGAGGTCTACGTTGTCCTCTCGGGGTCAGGGCGCATGAAGCTCGACGACGAGATCATCGAGATCGAGCCGCTCGATGCGATTCGAGTGGCCCCCAACGTGATCCGCATCTTCGAGGCGGGTTCCGACGGCCTCGAGGTGCTCGCGGCGGGCGCCCACCACGACGGCGACGCCGAGATCCTCCCCGAGTGGTGGACGGACTGACCGGAGGGGACGCGGAGCGCTACTCGCTGAGGCCCTCCTCGATGCCCGTCAACGTCTCCACGACCAGAGGGCCGATGGTCTCGAGCTCGTAGCCGCCCTCCTGGACGACCACGGTAGGCAGGCCGAGCCCCCCGAGCAGACGACCTGCCTCCCGGTAGCCGCTCGCCGTCACGCGCAGCGGGCTCTCGGGATCCCCGGCGGCGGCATCAACGCCGAGCGCAACGACCAGCGCCTGAACGCGCCCCTCACGTGCCCATGTCACGAGTCCCTCAACTGCCTCCAGCCACGGCTCGTCGCCTGACCCGGGAGCGAGCGGCAGGTTGCGGTTGGCGCCGCGGCCTTCTCCGTTTCCCTCCTCCCCGGCGAAGCCCAGGAAGTGAGGGAACCAGCCGGCGCCCGGATCCACGTGCACGGAACCCGCGAGGACGCTCGCGTCCTGATAGAAGATCGCCTGGGTCCCGTTGCCGTGATGCGCGTCGATGTCGACGACGGCAACCCGTTCCCCGAGACGCTGATGGAGGTGTGCGGCAGCCGCTGCCGTGTTGTTGAGATAGCACGAGCCTCCGAACGAGCGACGGGTCGCGTGGTGTCCCGGCGGGCGGCAGCAGGCATACGCGGCGGACGTTCCGGCCAGCACGAGGTCGGCGGCGGTGAGGGCGACGTCGGCCGCGGCGCGCGCCGCGTCCCAGGTTCCCGGGCCGATGAGCGTCATCGTGTCGTAGGCGAAGTTGCCGGCACGCGCGCTCGGCGCCTTCGGAACGGTGGGGGCCAGACCGGCGAAGAGGTCAGGATGCGGGAAGACGTAGGGCACCACGCGATCCTGGCCGGGGTCATCGGCGAGCCCGCTCGCATCCCATTCCTCCCAGGCATTCGCGAGATACCGGAGCAGCTCAGGCGCGTGGACCCGTTCGACGTGCTCGTCGGCGTGTGGCTCGGCCGCGACGACTCGCGCATTCGCGCCCTCGAGCGCATCCCGAATCCGCTCCGCGCGGGCCGGAACCTCGGTTCCCGGCGTGCGAACGCCCACCCAGACCTCCCCGCCGGGCTCGTGCAGACGGTGGCGATCGCTCCAGACCACCGGCATCGCGAGGCTCACGCTGCTCGTATACCACACGTACGAAGCGGCCAATTGAACGAGCGTACGGTAGACAGACCGATCATTTGTCGTTGGACGCCTTGACTCAAGCCTGCCAGCACGGATAGGTTCTAACGGTCGTTCATGAAGGCTGGAGCTTTGCTGGAGGACGTCAGGGAGCAGCTCGGTGCGGACCGGGTCCTGGAGCCGCGCGGCGCGCTGCCACAGACCGCCGCGCGCCTGGATCCGTCAGGGCCCGTTCGGCCTTACGAGTTCGAGGTGGCGGTGGAGCGGCTTTGCCTCGACTCCACCTCCCACCGGAATCTGCAAGAGCGCGCCGGCGGCGATGGCGAGATCATGGCGGCGAGGATCGGCGAGATCGTGGAGTCGCGGGGCAAGATGCACAACCCCGAGACCGAGTCTGGAGGGGTGCTGCTGGGCACCGTCACCGCCGTCGGGGAGCGCCACGACTCCCCGCCGGCGGTCGGCGATCGGATCGTCACCCTCGGCTCGCTCACATTGACGCCGCTGCGGCTGGACGCCATCACCCGGTTGGATCCGGACTCGCCGCAGGTCGAGGTCGCCGGAACCGCATACGTGGCCGAGCGCGCGGCTTGGGCGCCCGTTCCCGCCGACCTCCCGCTCAGCGCGGCGCTCGATGTCTATGACGTCTGCGCCGCGGCCTCGCAGATCAGGACGCTCGCTCCGGCCGCGGAAACGGTCTGCGTCCTCGGAGTCGGGAACGCCGGGAAGCTGGGGCTCGCGGCGGCCCGGGACGCCATGGGCCACGGCACGCTCGTGGCGGTGGACGTCGACGCCAGCGAGGTCGATCGCGTGGCCGCCCTGGGTCTGTGCGACATCGCCGTGAGCGCCGATCTGAGGGACCCCGTGGGCGCCCTCGACGCGGTCAGGTCCGCCGGTGCACCCCCGGCCGACCTGACCGTCGTCGTCGTGAACGCCACCGGCTGCGAGCCGGCCGCGATCCTGCTGACCGCCGATGGGGGCACCGTCCTGTTCTTCTCGATGGCGACGAGCTTCTCGTCCGCGGCACTCGCGGCCGACGGCATCTCGACCAGCGCGCGGATGGTGATCGGCAGCGGATACTCGCCCGACCGCGGGGCGTACGCGCTGGAGCTCGTCCGCCGCTCCGCGGCGCTGCGCGAGGCGTTCGGCCTGACCGGGAAGGGGCCCGGTTGAGCGAGAACTCGGGATACCGGGTCCAGATGCGCTGGCGTGACCTGGACGGCCTGGGACACGTCAACCACACCGTCGTCCTCACCTACCTCGAGGAGGGGCGAGACGTCTTTCTCAAACAACACGGCATCCGCCGCGACGAGTACGTCGTCGGCGGCTGCACGGTGAGCTTCCGCGACGAGATCAACCCCGCCTTCGAGGCCGTGACCGTCCAGTGCGCCGTGCGCGAGCTCGGGCGCTCGAGCGTGACCACGACCGAGCGCATCCTCGACGACAAGGGGGAGGTCGTCGTCGAGGCGGAGTTCGCGCTGGTGCTCTGGGATCCCACCCGGCGAAGCTCCCGGCCCATCACCGATTCGGAGCGGGCGTCGCTCGCCGGCTCACAGGAGGCTCAGCAATGAATACAGCGTGGAACAGCGATCCGGTGGTCGTCACCGTGGCCGTGACGGGCGCCGACGTCTTCCGGGAGAACAACCCCAACATCCCGTATACGACGCAGGAGATCGCGGACTCGAGCATCGAGGCTGCGGGCGCGGGCGCCACGGTCGTCCACCTCCACGTGCGCGAGGACGACGGGACGCCGAGCGGGCGGCCTGAGCTGTTCAAGGACGTGATCGAGCGGATCCGATCCGGGTCCGAGCTGCTCACGATGGTCTCGACCGGTGGCGCGAACGACATGACGATCGAAGAGCGCACGACCGGACTCGAGGCGAAGCCGGACATCTCGGGTGTCGAGTCGGGATCGATGAACTTCGGCGACGAGACGTTCATCACCCCACCGCCGGCGGGCCGCGGGATCATCGAGCGCGCCACGAGCGAGGGGATCGCGCTCGAGGTCGAGGCCTTCGACGTCGGCCACGTCGTCAGCGCGGTTCGCTGGCTGGAGCAGGGGATCCTGCCAGAGCCCCTGCGGATCAATCTCGTGTTCGGCGTGCCCGGTGGGATCGACGCCTCACCGGAGGCGCTGGAGGCGATGCTCCGCCCGCTCCCGAGCGGGACGTTCTGGACGGTCACCTGCATCGGCCGCCACCATCAGCGGATGGAGGCGCTGGCGCTTCTGCGCGGCGCCCCCGGCGTTCGCACCGGCCTCGAGGACGTCGCCTATCTGAGCAAGGGCGTGCTGGCGCCCTCCAACGCCGCCCTCGTCGAGATGGTCGTTGGCCTTGCGCGGACGCTGGGCCGCGAGGTCGCCACCGAGGAGCAGACCAAGGAGCTCTTGCAGCTTGGCTGAGCCCGGGACAGCCATCGCCGATGAGCGCGCGGTTCGACGTCGCGGGCCCGGGACCCGTGACGAGATCGACCGCGCAGCGATCGAGCTCTTCGCCCGCCTTGGCTACCACGCGACCTCGATGCGGGCGATCGCCGCGGAGGCGGGAATACAGCCCGCGGCGATCTATCACTGGTACCCGTCGAAGGAAGCGATCCTGGTCCACCTTCAGGACGACTTCATGGACCGGCTGACCGAGAAGGTGGTCGCGGCGATGGATCGCCACGACTCGCCCGCGCTGAAGCTGGCGGCCGCCGTGCGCGAGCACGTCGCCTTTCACGGCGTCCACCGTCTGGCGGCCTTCGTCACGGACTCCGAGATCCGCGCGCTCACCGAGGGTCCGCGGCTCGCGCTGATCGCTAAGCGCGACGACTACGAGGCGATCTTCAGCGAGATGATCCGCGACGGCATCCGCGATGGCACGCTGCATGCGACGGACGCACATGTCGCCACCTACGCGATCCTGCTCCAGTGCACCGGAGTCGCGCTGTGGTTCGACCCGCGCGGCCCGCTGAAGCTCGAGCAGGTTGCCGAGCTGCACGTCGAGCTGGTCCTGGGCTCGCTGCAGGCCTCGCGGGACCTGATCGCCGAGGCCATCCAGAGCGTGTCGCGCGAGCGCGTCGGGGAAGAGGGGGTGTAGCGGGTGCCGCCGCGCGTCAAGCCCCCCGCCCTGCCCGAGAGGGCGACGATCGCCGTGGTTGCGCCGGCGAGCCCGCCGCGCGCCCGCTCGGGGATCGAGCAGGCGACCGCTTACTTCGAGGCGCGCGGCCACCGCGTCATCTTCGGCCCGAACCACCGGAAGGTCCACGGATACCTGGCGGGCACCGACGCCGAGCGGGCGGCCGACCTGCAGTGGGCCCTCTCCGAGCCCGGGATCGACATGGTGCACGTCCAGGAGGGCGGCTACGGGACAGCGCGCCTGCACGACCTGATCGACTGGGGCGCCGTCGGTGAGCCGCGGATCGTGTGTGGCTTCAGCGACATCACGGCGCTCCACCTCGCGCTGGCCGCGCACACGGGCTGGGTCACGTTCTATGGCCCGAGCTTCCTGCGGTTCACTCGCGAGAAGGGCGACTACGAGCTGACCGAGGTGACGGAGGAGTGGTTCCACCGCGCCTTCCGTCCCGAGCCGCTCGGGCGTGTCTTCGAGGATCCGGAGAATCCCTACGTGCTCACGGTGGGGGATGGCGTGGCCGAGGCGCCGCTCGTCGGCGGGTGCCTGACGCTCCTGAGCGCCAGCATCGGCACGCCGTTCGAGGTCCAGACCGACGGCTGCGTGCTGATGGCCGAGGACCTGAACACGGAGACGTATCTGATCGACACCGCCCTCAACCACCTGATCCGGGCGGGCAAGCTTGAGAACGCCGCGGGCTTCGTGTTCGGGACGGCGGTCAACCTGAAGGCGCAGACGATTCCCGACGAGTACGAATCGACGCTTTCGATCGAGGAGATCCTCGACGAGCTGATCGCGCCTCTGGGGATCCCGGCAATCGCGAACGTGCCGTGCGGCCACGGCAAGCACATGGCCACGATGCCGCTCGGCGCCACCGTCCGGCTTGACGGCGGCGCGAAGACGCTCGAGATGATCGAGGCGGCCGTGGAATCAGGAAACGACCAACCAACCGAAGGGGATTAGGGATGAGGCTCAGGAGAGTGTGGACCATGGCGGGCGCACTGGCGGCGATCGTGGCGCTGGCGGTTGCGCTGGCTTCGCCGTCGGGGGCGCAGGACTCGAAGAAGGGCGACGACGCCATCCTGAAGATCGGCTGGGCGCAGGCCCCGAACACGATCAACCCCTTCGTGGGCCAGGACGAGGAGGACTACTCGATCTGGGCGATCAACTGGGACCTGCTCGTGAACTTCAGCCCGAAGGATCTGACGCCGGCTCCGGGCATCGCCGAGAGCTGGGACGTCTCCGATGACCGCAAGACGGTGACGTTCCACCTCGTCAAGGGCGCGAAATGGTCCGACGGCGAGCCGATCACCTCGGCCGACGTCAAATACTCGCTGGAGGTGCTCGGCAGCAAGGGCGCGCTGTTCACCAGCTACACGGACAACATCACCAAGATCGAGACGCCCGATGACGAGACGGTCGTGATCCACACGAAGCAGCCGGACGCGCGCATCGTCGGCGGCCTGTTCATCTACATCCTCCCCGAGCACATCTGGGGCAAGGTCCCCGTCAGCGATCTGACCGGCTCGTACAAGCCCGACGTTCCGCTTGTCGGGAGTGGGCCGTTCGTGGTCACCGAGTTCGACCCGCAGCACATCACGCGGATGGAGAGGAATCCGAACTTCCGCGGCCCGGAGCCCAAGTTCGACGAGATCCAGTTCATCCGCTACGGCAACCAGGACGCCGCGGAACGGGCGCTGCAGCTGGGCGAGGTCGACATGGTGCCCGAGGTGTCGGCGGGCAACTTCGCGCGACTCGGCGATGAGCCGAACATCGAGACGCTCCAGGCGTCCTCGCCCGCGTACACCGAGCTGGCGTTCAACATGTGCTCGGAGAAGAACTGCCCGGACGCGGAGCTCAATCCCGCAATCCAGGACCCGGCCGTCCGCCAGGCGGTGGCCTATGCCGTCGATCGGGAGCGCATCAACCAGATCGCCGCCCGCGGCACCTCGTTCGAGGGGCACGGCATCCTGCCGCCCTTCTACAAGTCGTTCTACGAGCAGCCGGCCGACGACTACGCATTCGATCCAGACAAGGCAAATCAGCTCCTCGACGATGCGGGCTGGGTCCAGAACGGGGACGGGCCACGGACGAAGGGCGACGAGGAGCTGTCCTTTGATCTCTACGTGCGCTCCGAATCGCCGTACAACATCCAGGCGGCGAAGCTGATCGCCGAACAGGCCGCGGATGTCGGCATCGAGTTCAACGTTCAGGTGGTCAGCACGGACAAGCTCTATGACCTGACCGTGAGGAAGGTGGACGGCAAGCCGGCACCGGCGTTCGACACCTTCATCTGGGGGTGGGGCGGCGACCCCTACGATCCCAGCTTCCTGCTCAGCATCCTGACCACGCAGGAGATCGGCGGATCCTCGGATTCCTTCTACTCGAATCCGCAGTACGACGAGCTCTACAAGGAGCAGGCCGGGTCATTTGACACCGAGCAGCGCAAGGAGATCATCCAGCGGATGGTCGGGATGACGCAGGAGGACCTGCCGTACCTGGTCCTGACGTACGACCCGAATCTCCAGGCGTACCGGACGGACCGCCTGGCGAACGTCGAACCGACCTGCCCCGAGGACTCCACGGGGGACGCGTTCTGCGATCAGACCTCGTACGAGCCGTTGCTCACGCTCGAACCCGGTAGCGCCAGCGGCGAGACCGGCGGGGGCGGCTCGGGCGTTGCCATCGTGGTCATCGCGGTCGTGATCGTGGCCGGCGGCGCCTTCGTCGTCATCCGCTCCCGTCGCCGGCGGAGCAGCGAGCCGCTGGAGGTGGAGGAGTGAGGGGCATCCCGTGAGCGGCCGCTGGCTCGCCGGCAAGGCGGGCGCGGCCCTGGTGACGTTCGCGTTCGTCCTGGTCTTCAACTTCTTCCTGTTCCGGGTGATGGGCGACCCCACGAGTCAGCTCGCCCGCCTTCCCCAGGCGACCCCGCAGGAGATCGCGAAGCTGCGCAGCGACTACGGCCTCGACAAGCCCCTCACCGGGCAGTTCACGGACTACGTCGGCGACACGCTGCGCCTCGATCTGGGGCTCAGCCAGCGCAGCCGTCAGCCGGTCTGGGACGAGATCAAGGATGCGCTGCCCTGGACGCTGCTCCTGGTCGGCACCGGCACCCTTCTCGCCACGCTGATCGGCGCCTGGATGGGGGTGGTGGCCGCGACCAGGCGAGGGAAGCGCACCGACAACAACCTGCTGGGCTTCAGCCTGTTCACGTACTCGGCGCCGGAGTACTGGATCGGGATCATCCTGATCCTCGTATTCGCAGTCTGGATACCGATCTTCCCCTCGGGCCTGCAGATGACGCCGGGTGTGGAGTTCTCCAGCTGGTTCGCCCAGGCGCTGGACGTGGCCAAGCACCTCGTGCTGCCCGCAACGGCGATGACGCTGATGCTGCTCGGCCAGTACTTCCTCATCATGCGCTCGTCGATGGTGGACGTGCTCACCGAGGACTTCATCACGGTGAAGCGGGCCATCGGGCTCCCCTGGGAGCGCGTCGTTCGGCGCCACGCCGTACCGAATGCGCTGCTTCCCCTCGTGACGCTGTCGGCGATCCAGTTCGGGGCAGTGGTCGGCGGGGCGATCACGATCGAGACGATCTTCTCCTGGCCCGGGCTGGGGGAGCTCAGCTTCGAGGCCATCAACGACAAGGACTTCCCGGTGCTCCAGGGGACGTTCCTGGTCTTCTCAGCCGCCGTGATCCTCGCGAACCTGCTGGCCGACTGCCTCTACTTCTACCTGGACCCGCGGGTTCAGTCGCGGTGAGGGTGCGGCTGTGAGCGCGGAGCAGGCCAGCGGGCCGATCATCGCGGTGGAGCCCGAGTCGATTCCGGTCGTGAGCGACCGCACGGTTCGGAACCTCCTGCTGGACACCTGGCGCGGGCGCATCGGGCTCGGGGTGATCGGGCTCGCCGTGTTCGTCGCCATCTTCGGCAGCGCCATCGCGCCCTACGACCCGGACGCGTCGAGCCTCGCCGTGCTCCAGCCGCCGAGCACCGACCATTGGCTCGGAACCACGGAGAACGGCTCCGACGTCTTCTCGCAGCTGCTCGTCGGGGCGCGGGTCTCGATCGTGGTGGGGTTTGCCGCCGCCGCGATCTCGGCCGTCCTGGGATCGGCGGTCGGCCTCGCGAGCGGCTATTTCGGCGGGTGGACCGACCGCATCCTCGATTCGCTCGAGAACTGGTTCCTGGTGATCCCCACGCTGCCGTTGATGATCGTCCTCGCCAGGCTCCTCAATCCCTCGCTGACGGTCCTGATCGCGGTCATCGGACTCACCTCGTGGGCGGGAACGGGACGGATCGTCCGCGCTCAGGTGCTGACGCTCCGCGAGCGTGCGTTCGTCGAGCGCGCCCGTGCGCTCGGAGCCGGAGACGGCTACATCATCCGGACCCACATCCTGCCCAATACGGCACCCCTGATCTTCGCCAACACCGTCTTGATCGTGGCGGTCGCGATCCTGTCGGAGGCAGCTCTTTCCTTCCTCGGCCTGGGCGATCCGACCCGCATCTCCTGGGGCACCATGCTCGAGAACGCGTTCCAATCGGGCGCCCCCAGTGCCGAGGCATGGTGGTACGTGATCCCACCCGGCCTGTGCATCACCGTGCTGGTGCTCGCCGTATCGATGCTCGGCTACCTGTTCGAGGAGCACGTGAACCCGCGGCTACGGGAGCAACACGGGTGAGCGCCCTGGTCGAGGTCGCCGATCTGCGGGTGGAGCATCGCGGCCAGCCGATCGTGGACGGTGTCGATTTCGAGCTCGAGCAGGGAGAGGCTCTGGGCCTTGCGGGTGAGTCCGGCTGTGGGAAGACCACCACGGCGCTCGCGCTGATGAAGCTGCTGCCGCCGGCGCTCCGCCAGTCCGGGACCGTGACGCTCCGGCCGCCCGGAGTCGACGAGCCGCTCAACATCGGCAAGCGAACCGAGGCGGGCATGCAGCTCGTCCGCTGGCGCCATATCTCGCTGGTCTTCCAGGGAGCGATGAACTCGCTCGACCCCGTGCAGCGCGTCGACGCGCAGATCGCTGAGGCGATTCGCCTGCACGAGCGCGCAAGCGCGTCGGCGGTCAGAGACCGCATCGCCGAGCTGCTCGAGACGGTGGGCTTGACGCCCGGCCTCGGCCGTCGCTACGCGCACCAGCTCTCGGGCGGGCAGCGCCAGCGGGTGATGATCGCCCTGGCGCTCGCCTGTCGACCCTCTCTGGTGATCGCCGACGAGCCCACCACCGCGCTCGATGTGGTGATGCAGGCTCAGGTCCTGCAGCTCCTCGAGGGCCTGCGGAAACAGCTCGGCCTGGCCCTCATCCTCATCTCTCACGACATGGGCGTGCTGGCCGAGACCTGCGATCGGATCGCGATCATGTATGCGGGCCGGATCGTCGAGACTGGGCCCGTGAGCGCCGTGTTCGAGGCTCCGCAGCATCCGTACACGAAGCGTCTGCTCGACTCGCTCCCGGTGATCGGCGGGCACCGGGGAGTCGCCACACCCATCCCCGGAGGCCCGCCTGATCCGGGGAACATGCCCGAAGGTTGCCGGTTCCGGCCCCGCTGTCCCTATGCGGCAGAGCGCTGCTTCGCCGATCCGGCGCTGCGAGACGTGCGTCCCGGGCAGGCCGCCGCATGTCACTTCGCGCCATGGACCGAGTGGCCCGCGGTCGAGCCGACGATGACGGCGGTGCGGGGATGAGCGACGCCCTGATGGAGGTCCGTGACCTCGCGGTGCAGTTCCGCGCACGTCGCAAGACGGCCCAGGCGCTCGACGGGGTGTCGCTTGATTGGCGGCGGGGCGAAATCCTCGGCGTGGTCGGCGAGTCCGGCTGTGGCAAGTCGACCCTGGCCCGGGCGATGATGGCCCTGGTCGAGCCGAGCGCGGGGGAGGTCTCGCTGGCCGGGAGCTCTGCGAACGGGAAGGCGGGCCGGGCCGAGCTGCGCCGCCGGGTCCAGATGATCTTCCAGGACCCATACCAGACGCTCAACCCGCGCCAGCGGATCGCTGCGATCGTCACCGAACCGCTCGTCGTGCAGGGCGTGCCCCGCTCCGAGCACGGGGCACGCGTGCGGCGCGCCCTCGAGGACGTGGGCCTCGACCCCGAGCGGTACCTCGAGCGCTACCCACACCAGCTGTCGGGCGGCCAGCGTCAGCGCGTCGCGATCGCGGCCGCGCTCGTGCTCGAGCCCGAGGGGCTCATCTGCGATGAGCCGGTGTCGATGCTCGATGCGTCCGTGCGCTCCCAGATCCTCAACGTGCTCGTGGAGCTCCAGCGACGCCGCGGCCTGGCGCTCGTCTTCATCACGCACGACCTCAGCCTCGCCTGGTCGCTGTGCGACCGGATCGCCGTCATGTACCTCGGCCGGGTCGTCGAGCAGGGCGCCGCGGTGGACGTGATCGAGCGGCCGCAGCACCCGTACACGCAGGCGCTGGTCACGGCGATTCCGGTTCCGACGGCGGGTGGGGGCGGCGCGCGGGAGCTGCTCCCGGGGGAGCTGCCCGACGCGACTGCGGTCCCCTCCGGATGCCGGTTCCATCCGCGGTGCCCGCGGCGCTTCGAGCCGTGCGACCGGGTCGATCCCCCGTTGTTCGAGGCTGGCGGGCCCGGCCAGGTGGCGGCATGCCTCCTGCACGATCCAACGCAGGGCGCGGGCGCCGCATCCGATGGCTGAGACTCGCTGGCGTGACATCGCCGGAGCGGTCGGCCTCGCCCAACCCGGCCCCCGCAACGCGATCACCGACGTCCCTGGCGTCCGCGTCGGTCACGCGCAGGCGGCGAGCGGCGAGCGCACAGGGGTGAGCGTGGTGGCGCCGCCCTCCCTTCCGGCGCTCGCCGGCGTTGCGACGATCAACGGCTACGGCGAGCTCACCGGCAAGCTCGAGATCGAGGAACGGGGTGCGATGGAGACGCCCGTCTACCTCTGTGGCACCCATGCCGTCGGCACGGTGCTGCAGGCTGCGATCGTGGCCTCTGGACGAGGTCCTGAGAACGTCGTCATCCCGGTGGTCGGCGAGTGCGACGACGGGGACATGGCGGATTCCCGGACGGTCGTAGCCGGCGACGTGGAGCGTGCTGTGGCGAGCCTGGGCGACGACGTGGCCGAAGGGAGTGTCGGGGCGGGTACCGGAATGCAGTGCTTCGGCTTTCCCGGCGGCATCGGCACCGCATCCCGAGTGGTCGGCGGTCACCGCGTCGGCGTCCTGCTCCTCTGCAACTTCGGCGACCGCGGGTATCTCGACGTCCTCGGGT
>JBKPNZ010000028.1:0-20452 GCA_046732895.1 Actinomycetota bacterium | reverse complement strand
GCGTCGGCGTCGTTCGCGCGCTCGTCGCCGAGGTGCCAGCTATGGACCTCCCTGCCGCGCTTCCCCAGCGGATTCTCCCGGCTCTGGTCCGGCCCGGCGACGAAGCCATCGAGCGAGATCGACATGTGGCAGGTGGTGTTCGGCATCAGCGTCCCCCAGCAATCGCGGTTTGCAAGTGTCGGGATCGCAGCCTAGCCAGGGCTGGCCAGATACCCGCTTTCCATGCAAAGCGATCAATTTCTGATTACCGAGTGCGCGACAGTCGCGCGACAGGCTGGTCTGACCTCAGGCGGTCTCCAGCGGCTTTGGCCTGCTTCGAAGCATGGCCCGCGATAGGCGGCTCTACAGAGCGAGATGGGTTGGTAAGCCAGCGCGCCCGACAGGATTTGAACCTGTGATCTTCGGTTTCGTAGACCTCCCCGCAGTTGGTCCAATCGCCGATGTTCAAGCCAATGCTGGGCGCGTCCTTGGCGCTGCGCGACGGTGCGCGCGACGGTCTTCGGGCACGATGGATCGGGCCAAATGACGCAAGCCTCCCAACGATGCTGCGGCACGTAGCCAAAGGTGGGAGCACGGCGTCAACCTGCACTCGCAGCCTTGACAGGGCGACTCGTCGAGGGTTTACTCGCCGTAGGTAGCGGCCACGGAGAGGAGCGGCACAGTCGGCCAATACGACGTGGCACCAGACGGCACGGTGACGCCGAAAACTCCGGCAACCGCACCCGCTGGCGAGGGACCTTTCGGTGTCGCCGTCACGCCCGCACCATTGATGCCGACCGACAAGGATCAGTGCAAGAAAGGCGGCTGGCGGAACTTCGCGGGATTCCGGAACCAGGGTCAGTGCATCGCCTTCGTCAATCACGCTCGAAAGAACCAACCCTCTCGCTCCGGCGGGATTCGTCGTGGAGGCCGCGACGGGGGCACTTTCGCGAAGAGCCCACCGTCGGTTTGCGGTGCGTCGCGATCAACTGCTCGCGTTCGTTTTCGTCGCTATGCGCTCGGCACTGCGGTCGGAACGCAGACCTTGCAGCAAACGAACTTAAAGCTGTAGGCGGTGAGGCACTGCGTATCGCGTCTTTTAGCCACGACTCCCTCCTGGGAGGGCGGGATCGGCTCGCGCCCTGAGGGCGGCAACGCGGGGAAGGGGGTGACGCCCTTTACGTTGAGCGTCACCCACGCCGCGCCCTAACGAACGGCGGGGCCCTCAAGTGGCCCCGCCGTTTCCTACGCGTGTCCCGCTCGGCTAGATGCTGAGCGCGACTCCGTTGTTGATCGCGTCGAGTGCGTCCTTGGCCTTCTCCTGTCGGGACTTGTTCTGGCCGTACCAGGCCGAGCCGCCGGAGTTCGACTGGCTGGATGCGTACGACAGCATCTGGTTGACCGTCATCGACGTGGCCCCGCCGAAGGCGGCGCTCACGTTCTCGTAGCTGGCGCTGCCGATCGGCTTGTTCACCTTGGTCAGGTCCATCGTGACATTCCCAGGCACCTTGCCGAAGTAGACGTCGAGCGCCGTGCTCAGCATCTGCCCCTTCAGCATCGCGTTCATCGACGCGCCTGACGCGCTGGCCGCCTTGATCACGTTCGTGACGTAGGTCGCGACCTGGGTGCACGTCGCCGTGGCGCTCAGGTCCTTGAACGGGTTGTAGGTGCGCAGGTAGGCACCCGAGTCACACACGCCTGCGGTGGACGTGCCGGCCTTGATGAGGGCCTGGCCGTTCTTGTTCTGCCAGAACCCCATCGTGCCCTCGCCACCGACAGGACCGCAGATCCGCACGGACGTGCTGTCGGAGCTCGGATCTCCGACGTCGGCCGGATCGACCGTCGCGGTGTTGCTGTGGTCGGCACAACCGGAGGCCGGGACCTGGAACGTGTGTGAGGGCGTGAACGTCTTCGACTCGCACAGGGGATCCTGGAGCGTGGCCTCATTGCCGTCCAGGTTGTCGGTGACCTTGGCGCAATCGTCGACGAGCTTCGGGTTGTCGTTCGCGAAGTCGTCGTCGGCGAAGGCGAAGCTCGCCGTCCCCGTGCCTGAGCTCGCCGCGAGCTGCAGACCACCCACGTCCTGATCGCTCCACTCCGCCGCGGCCGTGTTCAGCCCGCTTGAGGGATCGGGCTCGTTCGCGTACGTGCACACATACGGGTACTCGACCTTGTCCTCCGCGGGGACGGTGAGGCCGGCCGACGTGTCGACGACGCAGCTCGGCTCCGGGTCCTGCGCGTCCGGATCATCGATGTAGTCGGTGACGTCGTCAAGCGCGACCGAGCCGCCGGCGTTGGGGTTGAAGACGGAGATCGTTCCCGTCACCTTCCAATCGCTGTCGACTCCGGCCCCCTTGGTCACCGCGATGCTGTAGTTGCAGGTCGCGGTGCCGCCCAGCTTCTGGACGAGGTCGTCGTAGGTGAGGTACGGCCCCGATCCGCCCACGCACGAGACCGTCTTCTCGATCGACCACGGGAAGGTGCGCTTGAAGGTCGCCTTCGCGTCCTTCGTCACCACCGGGTCGGACGCCACGGTCGGAGGCGTCTCGGAGCGAACCTTGAACGCGTCGTACTTGCACTTCGACGGGTTCGTGGCGTCGTTGGCGTCGCCATCGCCCAGCCACTTGCACACGGCCAGGATGTAGACGCCTCCGGGATTCGACGTGTCGTCGTAGGGCATCGCCTGCACGACCAGGCGGCCGTCCTTGTCGGTCCCCGTCAGATGCGTACCGAGGTTGCTCAGCACGCCGCTGTCGACGTTGATCTTGCGGTCCGCGTACGTATCGGTGCTCAGGTTCGTCGGCGAGCCATCGGTCGGGTCGGCCTGGCTGCCCGGCTCGAGGATCGCGAAGAAGTAGTCGCCGTCGCCGAGGCCCCCGCCGTTGACGGGGCCCCCGCTCAGGTAGACCTTGTCCTTCGACTCGTACGCGTTGCAGTTCACGTCGTTGTCCGGCGCGCCGTTCAAGCAGCCTTGTGCGGTCGCGTCGGTGGACGTGTAAACGGCGTTGCCCGAGGCAAGCGAGCTCGCCGGCGCCAGGGCACAGATACCCATGACGAGGCCGAGCGCGCCCAGCAGGCCGCGCCGTCGGCGGTTGAGGATTCTCACGAATCACCTTCCTTTTGGGATCGGCGACCTGTGGCAGCGTCGGTCGCCCTCCGATGACACCGACTAGGAACCGCGGGGCTGACCCCTTGCCTTTCCTTGGTCGGAGCGTGTGACGACGCTCTCAGAAGGGTGCCGTTGAGGCAAGGGGGCCCTACTACAGATCGGTTACCGATTTCCCACAACGAGGGATCGGTGATTCGTCCACGGTAGGCGGTTTCCGGTTGGCTGATCGCGAACGGCTCTACTGCTCACCCCGGCTGCAAGGTGCAGGTAGCCGGGGATGTCCGCTTCTGCTCGCACACGTGTCGCCCAGAAGCTGCCGAAGGACGAGATCCTGATGCGGAGTCGCCACGAAGGACAGGACCGCCCGACCCCGAGCGGTCCTGCCTATATTGCGCGACTATCCGAAGTTGGGCGCCTGACCGCGTGTCAAAGGGGGGAGTTGAGAGGCGTGCGGCCGCGCCCAGAGCGTCAGGAGCAGGCGTCGGTGATGAGGCTGCTCTGGATTGCAAACGCCGTGTCCGAGTCGTTCGTGATGCCGGTGCCCACATTTGCCGTGACCGCCGCGCACCCGGTAGCAACGTTCGCCCCCGGCTGCTCGGGAAAGGTCGATCCAGGCGAACCTCGATCGGCAGATGCTGGTGCGGTCATAGCGGCGAAGAGGACCAGAGCTGTCGCGCCCGCAATTAGGCGTCGCTTCATCGTGAACTCCTTTCCTGCCCTGGGCCGCCCTGTGAGTAGGCGATCCGAACCCCCCGCCCAGGGGATATTGACGAGCCTAAACCGGAACGGGTGCGGACTGCAATCGTGGCTTTCAGGTACGGGGAAGGGTCGGGCAGGGTGACGAAGTCGATTGGAAATGCATGAGCCGCCTAGCCGCGCAGTCCGGCGTCACGGGCGGCGGCAACTTGTTCGTGCTGACCAAGGATTGGATGCAGGAATTGGCAAGTCGCGCCGCAGTACCGCTTTCCATGCGAAGCGAATAGCGGCTTTTCATCCAAAGCATCTATTTCGCTTTGGTCCGGCACGGGGTTGTTCGTTCATTCGCGCCAGCACCTGGAACAGAAGGACATCTACTCGCGGCAGTTCATGAAGGTTCCTCCGGTCCGCGCGCCCAATAGGATCGCCTCACACCCATAATTGGAGGCCGCCACGCTTATCCCCGACGAGGAGCTCGAGCGCCGCCTACGCAGAGGACCCTCGCCGTGACGGCGGCGCTCGGATGGGGCGCGCTCGCCGCGTCGTCGCTGGTCATCGGCGCATTGCTCGGGATGGCCAGGCCCTGGCCCGGTCGCCTCGTCGGGCTCGTGCTCGCCTTCGGGGCAGGCGCCCTGATCAGCGCCGTCAGCTTCGACCTCGCGGAAGAAGGCGCGCGTCTCGGCGACCATGGGGTGCTGGGGCTGGGGCTCGGCCTCGGCGCGATCACCTACTTCGCACTCAACCGGCGGCTGGGTCGACGACGCCGGCGCGGTAATGGGGCGGCGGCCGATGAGGACTCCGGGACCGCGCTCGCCCTCGGCGCGTTGCTCGACGGCATCCCCGAGCAGCTCGTGCTCGGAATCGGGATCGCGGCGGGCGAGGGGGTCAGTGTCGGGCTGCTCGTCGCGATCTTCGTCTCCAACCTCCCGGAGGCGATCGGCTCGTCCGTAGAGATGCGCGCCGCGGGGACCCGACCGGCGGCGATCCGCCGGCTCTGGGTGTTCATCGCCCTGGTCTGCACCGCGGCCTCCGTCGCTGGTTACGCGATCGCCGACAACGTGTCGGACAACCTGAACGCCGGCGTTGACGGTTTCGCCGCCGGTGCGCTTCTGGTGATGCTGATCGACTCGATGGTCCCGGAAGCGGTCCGCAAGGGTGGCGACATCTCGGGACTGGTCACCGTTCTGGGCTTCGCGATCGCTGCTGCCCTTTCAGGGATCAGCTGAGCGCCGGCTGCGCATAATCCCGGCGTCTGCTTTCCATGCAAAGCGAATGTTTTTCGCGCACCATCCGTGCGGCCGAGACGGGCCGGATCGTCTGTCCGCTCCGTTAACCGCCGCAGGACGCCATTACGTCCGGCCTCAGTCCCCTGCACTGGGGCGAATGCTGGGGGCGCGGCCCGACCTGAAGTCACGAAAATCCCGCTAGCGAAAGCGGGATCCGTACGGCACCGCTACCGGGATTCGAACCCGTTTCGCTCGACTCTTGGTACCCCGGCGGTACCTTGTGGAAGCTCGAGAAGGTTCATCACCAAGCGAAACCCCCGCATTAGCAGGGGCTTCATGAGTAGCGGGGGTGGGATTTGAACCCACGACCTCCGGGTTATGAGATCCCTCGGGGTGGCTCGATGCGCTGCTGTGACCGGCTATCAGGCACGATGAGGTCCTCTGAGATCAGCTGAGATTCGCTCAGTTCGGTACCCCGATTGGTACCCCAAGGCCCTCTTCCGCGCACGCCCGAGCTTGCGTCAAGCGCTGCGGGTCACGGGATACGGAGTCGATCGCCCAGCCTCCGTTCCTCTTCGAGCAGTACGGGGCCCTCGAGGGACCGACCGGCACCGTCGAGGAGGTGACCGTGCAGGCCACCCGCTCCGAGGTCCTGCTCGAGGAGAGCCGGGTGGCGCTTCACGCTGGCCGGCCACCGGCGCTGACCGCCGCTTGCGCCGCGGCGACGCGGGCGATCGGCGCCCGGTAGGGAGAGCAGCTGACGTAGTCGAGGCCGAGCGAGTCGAAGAAGCGGATGCTCTCCGGATCGCCGCCGTGCTCTCCGCAGATCCCGAGCTTCAGCTCCGGGTTGGCCTCGCGACCGCGCTCGGCGCCGATCCGGACGAGCTCGCCGACGCCCGGCCCGTCGATCACCTCGAAGGGACTGCGGTCGATGATCCGCCCGGCGAGGTAGGAGGGCATGAAGCTGCCCTCGACGTCGTCGCGCGAGAGGCCGATCGTCGTCTGCGTGAGGTCGTTCGTGCCGAACGAGAAGAAGTCCGCGTGGTGCGCGATGTGACCCGCGATGAGGCAGGCCCGCGGAAGCTCGATCATCGTCCCGACCGTGTACGGAACCGCTCTTCCCGCGGCCCGCCCCGCCTCCTCGGCGACCCTGACCACGGTCTCCCGCAGCTGGCGGAGCTCGGTCTCGTAGGCGACCAGCGGGATCATGACCTCGATGATTGGGCTGTCGCCGGCGACCGCGGCCTCGGCGGCGGCGCCGACGAGGGCTCCAACCTGCATCTCGTAGATCTGCGGGTACAGGAACGCGAGCCGCACGCCGCGGGTGCCCAGCATTGGGTTCGCCTCCTGCAGGTCGCGGACGATCTCGGCGGCCTCGCGGGCGTGGGTGAGGCGGTCGTCGGAGGCGGCCTCGAGCCGGCGGACCTCTGCCTCGAAGTGCTCGAGCGAGAGGAACTCATGCAGCGGCGGGTCGAGCAGGCGCACCGTCACCGGAAGGCCGCGCATCTCATGCAGGATCGCCGCGAAATCGGCACGCTGCAACTCGCCGAGGTGCTCGAGGGCAGCGTGGAAGTCCTCCCGCGCCGTCTCGAGCTCCGGCGGCGCCGGCTGGTCGTCGCCCGACGCAAGTACCTCGGCTCGGCGCCAGCGCGCCGCGGCGACGAACATCTCGCGCACCAGCTCCCCCCGGTCCTCGCCGAAGAACATGTGCTCGGTCCGGCAGAGGCCGATGCCCTCGGCGCCGAACGAGCGGGCCTTGGCCGCGTCCTCGGCGGTGTCGGCGTTGGCGCGGACCCCGAGCCGGCGCACTTCGTCGGACCAGCGCAGGACCTGCCGGAAATCATCGCCGAGCTCGGGCTCGATCAGCGGGACCTCCTCGGCCGTGACCCTGCCCGTGGTTCCCTCGATCGCGATCAGATCGCCAGCCGCCAGCTCGACCTCGCCGATCCGGACCACCCCGCGATCGAGGTCGATCTTGACCCCCGAGGCGCCGGTGACGCAGGGACGGCCCATGCCGCGGGCGACGAGCGCTGCGTGCGAGGCCTTGCCTCCCTGCGCGGTGAGGATCCCCCGCGCGGCGTGGAACCCGGCGACGTCGTCGGCCTCGGTGAACGGGCGCACCAGGATCACGTTCTCGCCATCGGCGGCGCGCCTGAGTGCGTCCGGCGCGCTGAGCGCGATCGCCCCGCTGGCGGCGCCGGGCGAGGCCGCGACCCCCGTCGTCAACACCTCGAACTCATGCGCCGGATCGAAGATGCGATGAAGGAGCGCCTCCAGCGCCTCGGCGTCGATCGTGAGCAGCGCCTCCTCCCGCGTCAGCAGCTTTTCACCCACGGCGTCTACGGCGAAGCGGACGGCCGCCTGGGCGGGCCGCTTGGCGGCGCGGGTCTGAAGCAGGAAGAGGCGGCCCTCCTCGATCGTGAACTCCACGTCCTGCATGTCCTTGTAGTGCGACTCGAGCTGCGAGAGATCGCGCAGGAGCTGGGCATGCGCTTCGGGGAGGTGGCCGGCCAGCGCCTCCAGGTCCTCGGGGTCGCGGGTACCGGCTACGACGTCCTCGCCCTGCGCGTTGGGAAGGAAGTCGCCCGAGGGGGTGGGCTCGCCGGTCCGCGCGTCGCGACTGAAGGCGACGCCCGAGCCAGAGGCGCCGCCGCGGTTGCCGAAGACCATCCGTTGGACGTTGACCGCGGTGCCCCAGGTGTCGGGGATGCCGTTGATGCGCCGATAGGCCACCGCCCGTTCGCCCTCCCACGAGTCGAAGACCGCCGTGATCGCCTGCCGGAGTTGCTCCCGCGGTGCCTGTGGGAAGCGCTCGCCGGTCTCCTGCTCGAAGATGCTGCCGAAGGTGGTGGTCAACTCGCACAACGCCTTCGCGTCGAGCTCGGTGTCGGCGCCGGCGCCGGCTCGGTCCTTCGCCTCCTCTAGGGCGCGCTCGAAGGTCGCCGAGGGGATGCCACGGACGACGTTTCCGAACATCTGGACGAGCCTCCGATAGGAGTCCCACGCGAAGCGCTCGCTCCCGGTGCTGTCGGCGAGGCCGGCCACCGACTCGTCGTTGAGCCCGAGGTTGAGGACCGTGTCCAGCATCCCGGGCATCGACACACGCGCTCCCGAGCGCACCGAGACCAACAGCGGGTCGTGCGGGTCCCCGAGCGACCGCCCGGTCGCCCGCTCGAGCGCGGCCAGCGCCTCGTCGACGTCCTCGGCGAGCCCGGCCGGCAGCTCGTGTCGCTCCATGTACGCGACGCAGGCCTCGGTCGTGATCGTGAACCCGGCCGGCACCCGTTCGGCTCCGAGGACTCGGGTCATCTCGGCGATGCCGGCGCCCTTTCCCCCTAGGAGCTCGCGCTGGTCGCGGGATCCCTCCGAGAACTCCTGGACCCACCTCATCGCATCGGCCCCGCCCCCGGCGTTCCCCCGGCCGCGGCCCGAGCCAGCAGCGCCTCCGCCCGCCTGCGGCTCGCCTCGTCGATCATCTCCCCGTCCAGCAGCACGGCGCCGTCGCCGGCTTCCGCGAGCGCGCCGAGGATCGCACGGGCCCGCGTGGCCTCCTCGGGCGTCGGAGAGAAGAGCTCGTTCAGGGGCTCGATCTGGGCCGGATGGAGCGCCCACTTCCCGTCGAAGCCGAGCTCGCGCGCCCGGGCCGCGGACTCCCGCAACCCACGGCGATCGGAGATTTGCAGATATGGGCCGTCGATCGCCTGCAGGCCGGCGGCGCGGGCCGCCACGAGCACGGCGCCGCGGACAAAGTCCCAACGCGATCCCTCCTCCGGCGAGTCGAAGCCGAGCGACACGCTCATATCGGCCGGGCCGAGGATCAGGGCCTCGAGCTGCGGCGAGGCCTCGGCGATCTCGTTGACGTCGCGTAGCCCCTTGGCCGACTCGATCAGCCCCTGCAGCCCGATCGGCCGCTCCCGCCCCGCCTCGGAGAGGAGCGCCTCGGCGCGCTGGATGTCGGCGGGGCTCTCGGTCTTGGGAACGATGACCGAGTCGAGTCGGTCGCCGGTGCCGGCCAGCGCCCGCAGGTCGTCATCGAACCAGGGGGTCGAGGTCCCGTTGACGCGGACGCTCACCGTCGCCGATGCCCACCGCCCGGTTGCGAGCGCCTTGGCAACCGCCGCTCGCGCCTCCTGCTTCTGCTCCCGCGGCACCGAGTCCTCGAGGTCCACGACCACCTCGTCCGCGACCAGCTCCGACGCTTTCTCGAGCTTCCGCGGTGGGCGAGCGGGTACGGAAAGGCAGGAACGCCGGGCCCTCATCCGCCCACGAGCATACGTCCTCAGTTAGCCTCATTCGTCTCAAACTCGGGAGGCGCACCGTTGCAAGAGGGCCGCAGGGTCACCGTGGGTGGCCCCTACTTCGAAGATCTGAAAAAGGGCCAGGTCTTCGACGCGCCCGCGCTGACCCTCACCTGGGGCCACGCGGCGATCCATCAGGCGATCGGCGGCGACAGGATGCTGCTGCCCCTCGACGCGCCCCTGAGCCGCGAGGTGACGGGCTCCGACGACGCCTTGGTGCATCCCAACCTTGTCTGCGACGTGGCGATCGGGCAGTCCACGTTCCCGAGCCAACGGGTGCTCGGGAACCTCTTCTACCGGGGCCTGGTTCTCCTGCGGCAGGTGTTTCGCGGCGACACCCTGAGAACCAGAACCGAGGTGGTGGCCCTGAAGCAGAACCGGGCGCGCCCGGACGGGACCGCGTCGGGGCTGGCCGCGCTGCGGATCCAAACCCACAACCAGCGCGACGAGCCGGTGCTCGACTTCTACCGCTGCCCGATGATCCCGTGCCGGAGAGCCGATGTGGCCACCGGCCACGCGGACCGTTTCGACGAGATCTCCAAGGAGCTCGATCCGGATTTGGTGCGGGCAGCGATCCCCGACTGGAACTACAAGGCGATGCGGTCCCGCGCCACGGCGCTCGGCATCACGCCCGAGGCGGGGGTGGTGTGCGCGATCGAGGGCCGCGACACGGTGACGACCGCGCCCGAGCTAGCGCGGCTCACACTCAACGTCGCGATGACCCACCGCGACGCTGGAGCCGGCGCCCACGGGCGTCGGCTCGTCTACGGGGGGCAGACGATCTCGATCGCCGCGGCGCACGCGGCCCGGGCGCTGCCGTCGCTGGCGACGATCGTCGCCTGGCGGAACTGCGAGCACTCCGCGCCAGTCTTCGAGGGGGACGTTCTCAGCACCGAGGTGGAGGTGGTTGCGATGTCGCGGCTGGATCATGCCGACGCGACGCTCGCCGACCTGCGAGCCACCGTACATGCCGACCGAGGGACTGGCGAACCGCCCGAGCAGGTGCTCGATTGGGCGTTCGTGGGCGTCCTCGCCTGACTGGAGGACCAATGCCCGGAATCCTGGATGGACTGCGCGTGATCGAGGGGTCGGCCTACGTCGCCGCCCCGCTCGGCGGCATGACGCTGGCGCAGCTCGGCGCCGACGTGATCCGCTTCGACCAGATCGGCGGCGGCCTCGACCGCAACCGCTGGCCGGTGACCGAGGACGGCGCCAGCATGTTCTGGACCGGCCTCAACAAGGGCAAGCGCTCGATCCAGGTGGACCTCCGCTCCGATCGCGGCAAGGAGCTGCTGACCGCGCTGATCTCGGAGCCGGGTGAGGACGCGGGGATCCTGCTGACCAACTTCCCGGCTCGGGGATGGCTCTCCTACGAGGCCCTGCGCGAGCATCGCGCCGACCTGATCATGGCGTCGATCACCGGCAACCACGACGGCAGCTCCGCCGTGGACTACACGGTGAACCCGGCGACGGGCTTCCCTTGGGCGACGGGCCCGCGCAACCTCGGGGTTCCATTCAACCACCTCCTTCCGGCATGGGACGCGATCACCGGAAACCTCACCGCGGCCGGCGTGCTGGCGGCCGAGCGCCACCGGAGGCGAACCGGTGAGGGGCAGCTCGTCAGCGTCGCCCTCTCCGACGTCGCCTTCGCGATGGTCGGCAACCTCGGCAAGATCGCCGAGGCACAGCTCTGCCGCCGGGAGCGCCAGAAGGAGGGCAACTACCTCTACGGCGCCTTCGGCCGCGACTTCCTCACCGCCGACGGCAGGCGGGTTATGGTCGTGGCGCTGACGCCGCAGCAGTGGAAGGCACTTGTCGAAGCGACGGGACTTCACGCGGCCTTCGAGCTGGTCGAGCGGCAGATGGACGTGGACCTCTCGAGGGAGGGCGATCGCTTCGCCGCCCGCGAGGTGCTCGCGGCGATCCTCAAGCCGTGGACGATCACCCACACGCTCGAGGAGATCGGCGAGATCTTCGACCGGTATGGGGTCTGCTGGGGGCCGTACCAGACCTTCATGGAACTGGTCGACCAGGACCCCCGATGCTCGACCGAGAACCCTATGTTCGAGGAGGTCGAGCAACCGGGGATCGGGACCTATCTGATGGCCGGCTCGCCGCTCCTCTTCTCTGAGCACGGGCGCCTGCCCCCGACCCGCGCCCCGATGCTGGGGGAGCACACCGACGAGGTCCTCGCGGACTTGCTGTCGCTGAGCGAGACCGAGATCGGGCGCCTTCACGACGATGGGGTCGTCGCCGGTCCCGCGGCGGTGGGCACTTGAGGGGGCCGGTCAACCCGGCCGGCTGAACGCGATTCCCTCCTCGATCCGGCCAGCGCCTCCGGCACCCGCCTCTATGGTCTCGAGGTCGTAACCGCCCTCCTGGACGATTACCGTCGGCAGGCCGAGGGCCGCGAGCCCCGCCCACCTCCCGTCGCAGATCTTCGAAAACGCGAAAGCCCCCCAGGCGGAGGGCTCAGGCGTGGTCGTAACGCATATAGCGGGGGTGGGATTTGAACCCACGACCTCCGGGTTATGAGCTGGGCTCGCGCGGGTCGCACAGGATCGGCGTCGTGCTCAGCAGGGTGGTTCCGGAGAGGCTGCGGTCTCAGTCAGCACAGGCCGGCCATGCCTGCTCAGGCGCCCGTCTCGGCGGGCCATCGCCTCGTGCCGAGCTCGCGGGAGATGGCCCGTGCCGCGTCGCCCACGGCGGGCCGAAGGCCCTTCGCGGGGCCACGCGGAATGATCAGCTCGGTCTCGCCCACGACCGCGATTGCGCCGATCGCCACGCCGGCGCGGTCGAAGATGGCGCCGGCGATGCTCGACTCGCCGAGGACCGCCTCGTCGCGCTCCCGCGCGATCCCGGTAGGCCGGATCTCGTCGAGCTCGCGACGCAGCTTGGCGGGTGTCAGCGTCCGCCCGGTGAGCTTCGGCAGACCCTCGGCGATGAGGTCGTTCACTAGCTCGCGTGGCGCGTAGGCGAGCATCGCCTTGCCGAGCGCGCTCGCGTGGACGGGGAGCTCGGCGCCGACCTCGAGCACCTGGAAGGCGGCATCCGGTCGGAACACGTGATGGACGACGACCACCATGGGCCCGTGCATCACGCCGACCCGCACGGCCACGGCCGTGCGGTCGGCCAGACGCTCAGCATGGACGATCGATCGTCCGCGGAGCTCGTTCAGGTCGAGGTAGGAGTTCCCCAGGTGGAGAAGCCCGGGGCCGAGTTGGTACTTCTCGGAGTCGCGGTCCTGCTCGACGAATCCGTGATCCTGGAGGGTCTGGAGCAGACCGTGAACGGTGGGGCGAGCGATGCCGAGGCGCTCTGAGAGCTCGCTCACGCCGAGGCGGCGGGGACCGCTGGCGAGGGCGCGAAGGATTCGCGCTGCACGATCGACGGATTGGATCGCTCCCCGCCTGCGCGTGGCCGTCGACGAGCGGGAGGCCGCTGCAACTTCCTGACTATTCGGCATTGTCGAATCCTCTTCAGTGATGTAGACTACCCTGCCATGGCGGCGGATAATGCCTCGGGTGCTTCGATGGTTGGCATTGTGCTGATCTCGCACAGCGGGGCGATGGCGGACGGACTGGCGGAGATGGCACGGCAGATGGCCGGCCCAGGCGTCGAGATCGTGCCCGCGGGCGGCTCGCCGTCGGGCGGGCTGGGCACCAACGAGGACGGCGTGCGCGCCGCGATCCGGCATGCGGACCGCGGGCATGGCGTCGTCGTCCTGGCGGACCTCGGCAGCTCGGTGCTGACCGCTCGCCATGTGCTCGAGAGTCGGGCCAACGGTCACGCGCGTCTCGTGGACGCCCCGTTCGTCGAGGGCGCGCTCGCCGCCGCGGTCGCCGCGTCCGCCGGGAGCTCGATCGAGGCGGTCGTCGGGGCTGCAGAGGAGGCCCGCGGTGCCAGCAAGCTCTGAAACCCTCGCGAGGCTCCCCGAGTCCGTCGACCTCCACGCGCGCCCGGCCGCCGATTTCGTCCGCAGCGCGATGCAGTTCGATGCCGACATCCGCGTTGCCGCCAACGGTCGAGAGGCGGACGCCAAGAGCCTCATGGCGGTGCTGGGGCTGGGGGCGAAGGGCGGAACGACTCTCGTTCTAAGCGCTGACGGGGTCGACGCCGACCGTGCGCTCGGCACGCTCGGCTCCTGCGTCGCCTCGCTCCAAGAGCTCTAGCCGGCGGGCGACGTCCGCGACGAGTGTCTCCACCGCCGCGGGCGAGGCGAGGCCCCTGGCCGCCCCCTCCATCGCGCGGAGCTCGTCGTAGCTCAGCGAGCGCACCCAGTTCCTCACGGCCCCGACGCGCGCGGCGCCGACGCTCAGCTCGTCGACGCCCGCTCCGATGAGGAGCGGGGCGCTGATCGGACTCGAGGCCGCCTCCCCGCACACGTCGACGGGAATTCCGGCGCTCTTGCCCGCCCATACGGTCACCGCGATCGCGTGGAGGACGGCTGGATGGTGGGGCAACGCGAGGTCGCCCGCGAAGCGATCCCGGTCCAGGACCGAGTGCGTGAGGTCGTTCGTCCCGATGCTCAAGAACTCCACGTTCTCCGCGATTCGCTCCACCGCCTCGACGCCAGCCCGGGTCTCGATCATCGCGCCCAGTGCGGGGATCGAGCTCCCCGGCAGGTCCTCGGCCGCCCGTAGAAGCGCCAGCCGGGCCAGGTCGATCTCGCGGACGCTCTCGACGAGCGGCAACAGGACGCGCAGCTTGGCGGACCCGCTGACCGCCAAGATGGCGCGAAGCTGGGCCTCCAGGGCATCGGGATGCTCGAGGAGGAGCGCGATTCCGCGACGACGATCACCGCTCAGAAAGGGCGGCGTCTTGTCCCCGCCGAAGTCGAGCACCCGGACGGTCGCGATGCGCCCGGCGAGACGTCCGAGGATTGGCGCAAGAAGGGCCCGGTGCTGTTGCTCGGTCGGCCAGTCGCGGCTGTCGAGATAGGCAAGCTCCGTCCGCAACAGCCCGACTCCCTCGGCCCCGGCCTCGAGGCCGGCATCCACCTCGGCGGTGCCCGCCACGTTGGCTAGGACCCGGATCGCGCGTCCGTCCGCAGTGGTCGCTGGCAGTTCACGAGTGACGCGGGAGCGTTCGCGCTGCTGAGCCCGCTGAGCGACTTCGCGCCTCGCCGCCTCGACATCCGGATGCTCCGGCCCGACGATGACCCGGCCGGCGGTCCCGTCGATCACGAGCTGGTCGCCTCCGGCGACGTCGTTCAGCCCCTCCCCCACCCCGACGACCATCGGAATCCCGAGGGAGCGCGCCACGATCGCCGCGTGGGCCGAGACGCCGCCCGCGGCGAGCGCGATGCCGGCGATCGTCGACTCGAGCTGCGCGACGTCAGCCGGGCCGAGGTCCGGCGCGACGAGAACCTGGAGCGATCCGTTCGTCTCCTGTCGCTTGCCGGCGGCCGGTTCGATGAGCGCCGCCGCACGACGGCCCACGCTTCGGATGTCATCCGCTCGCTCGGCCAGGAGCGGGTCCTCGAGCCCCGCTATCGCCGCAGCATGCGCCTCCGCTGCCTCGACGATCGCCGCGGCGGCGGGCCGACCCGTCTCGAGCACCAGCGAAGAGACCGCGCTCTGGAGCGCGGGGTCCCTCGCGAGGAGCGCTCCGGTCTCCACGATCTCGGCCTCCTGCGACCGTCCGCCCTCGCGCAGCGCCCCGGCGACCGCAAGGATGTCCTCTGCGGCGCGCTTCAGGGCTGCTCGCGCAACGCGATCCTCGCCGGAGCGCCGATCGGGCGCGATCACCGCGTCGGGATCGATCGCGACGACCCCGAGCACGAAAGCGCGGCCGACCCCGGTTCCGGGCGACGCCGCACGCCCATCGAGGGTCCGCGGCATGCTCAGCTCTCGCCGGAGAGAGTGACCTCGAGGGCGCGAACGATCAGCGCCGTCGAGGTGGCTCCGGGATCCTGGTGGCCGATCGAACGCTCGCCCAGATAGGACGCCCGCCCCTTCCGCGCCTGCATCGGGATCGTCGCGCGCATGCCTTCCTCGGCGGCCTCCGCGGCCGCCGTGAGGGCCAGCGGAAGGGGCCGCTCCGCCTCGACGGCTCGCCGGAGGGCCTCCGCCGCCGGGTTCATCGCATCGACCATCGTCTTGTCGCCGGGAGCGGCCGCGCCCAGCTCGACGATGCCCGCGAGGCATGCCTCCAGCGCGGTGGCGAGGTCCTCGCCGTCGAACTCGGGCTGGTCGCCGAGCGAGCGGCCGGCACGTCGGAGCCCCGTTCCCCACAGCGGCCCGCTGGCACCTCCGACCATGGACACCAGCGTCTTCCCGGCCACGATCAGAAGCCGGCCGGGCGGGACGGATCCGTCCTGCCCGGCCAGCGCCTTCGTCACCGAGTCGAACCCGCGCGTCATGTTCAGACCGTGATCACCGTCGCCGATCGCGGAGTCGAGCTGGGTCAGATAGTCGCTCTGCTCGCGAACAGCCGTCGCGCTCTCCTCCATCCAGCCGATGATCGTGGTGCTCTGCACGCTCGTCTCGGTGATCATCTCGGTCAGGCTCCCCAACGGAGCGCCGCCGTCCTCACGGGAGCATCCCACAGGGTGAGAAGCTCGTCGTCGAGCTCGAGGACGGTGAGCGAGGCGCCCGCCATCTCGAGCGAGGTGATGTAGCTGCCGACGAGCTGACGAGCCGGATCGAGGCCGGCATCGCGCAGCCTGCGCTCAACCTCTCCGTAGAGAAGGTAGAGCTCGATCTGCGGCGTGCCGCCCATCCCGTTGACGAAGGTGAGAACCCTCGACCCGCCGTCGATCTCGCGATCGCTTAGGACGGCCTCCACCATCAACGCCGCGATCTCCTTGGCGCTTGCCAGCGGCTCGCGCCGCCGGCCCGGTTCGCCGTGGATGCCGATGCCGACCTCCATCTCCCCCTCGGGGAGCTCGAAGATCGGCTTGCCAGCCGCGGGCGGGATGCAGGAGGACAGCGCGATTCCGAACGACCGCGCGCGCTCGTTCACGCGCCGGGCGATCCCGGCGACAGACGCCAGGTCGTCGCCGCGCTCGGCCGCGGCGCCCGCGATCTTCTCGGCCAGCACCGTGGCTCCTACGCCGCGACGACCGGCCGTGTACAGGGAGTCCTGCACCGCCACGTCGTCGTCGATCAGCACCGAGTCGACGTCAATCCCTTCGTCGGCCGCGTCCTCGGCCGCCAGCTTGAAGTTCATGACGTCGCCGGTGTAGTTCTTGACGATGTGGACCACACCGGCGCCGCCGGAGACGGCCTGCGTCGCGGCGAGCATCTGCTCGGGTACCGGCGAGGTGAAGACCTCACCGGGGCATGCTACGTCGAGCATCCCGGGCCCCACGAAACCGGCGTGAAGCGGCTCGTGGCCGGATCCGCCACCCGAGACGAGCCCGACCTTGCCGGCCACCGGCGCGTCGGCGCGCACGACGATCTTCGCCTCGGCGTCGTACCGGAGCAGGTCCGAGTGGGCGGCCGCCAAGCCCGAAACGGACTCGTCGACCACGGCCTCGGGGTCGTTGACGAACTTCTTCATCGTTGCTGTTGCAGTCGCCATCATGGCCTCCTTTACTTCACGGCCGCGGCGACATCTCGCGCGGCGTCGGCGCCGTCGGCGCCGGTATCCGGATGAGTGACGGCCTCCTCGATCGGCTGCGCGACGATGCGAGGCGTCGCGAGCAGGTCGTAGACGAACGCGGCGAGCGCCGAGCCCACGAGGCCGGGGACGATGTAGACGGCGATCAGTTGATTCCAGTGCGTGGCCCCGCCGCCGATCGCCGACACCAGCTCAGGTCCAAAGGCCCTTGCCGGGTTGAGCGATGCGCCCGTGACCGGGCCGACGATCATGATGATCGCGACCACGACGCCGCCGATAATGAGCCCGGCGAAATCGCCGGGCGATCGCTTGTCGACGATGCCGAGGATCGTGAACATCAGGATGAACGTTCCGATCCCCTCGGCGAAGACCGCCGACGCCCACGTCGTCGTGCTCTGATCGAACGACGTCTGGCCCATCCCCAGGTCGATCGCCTGGTGGGCGAACACCGCCCAGATCGCGAGCGCCCCTACAACGGCACCGATGACCTGGCCGGCCCAGTATGCGGGGACCTCCGCCCACGGAAAGCGCTTCGTGCTCGCCAGCGCGAGCGTGACCGCGGGGTTGATGTGGCATCCGGAAACCTTCCCGAGCGCGTAGACCAGTGCCGCGATCACCAGCCCGAATGCGAACGAGATGCCGAGCAGATCGGCGCCCGAGAGCGGCACCTCCCCGGCCAGCTTGAGCGTCGCAACGACCGAGCCCGGGCCAACCAGCACCAGCAAAGCCGTGCCGAGCCCTTCAGCCAACGCGCGCTGCCTCAATGAGTGTTCCATCACCCTCTCCTCCGTTTGGGTGTCTCGACTCGTATTCGACAATGCCGAATACAATTCGCGGAATATACACCCCTCCGTTTCGATGTCAAGCCGGGGTGTCCGGCGTCCGCCGTAGCGGAGGTTCAGGCTCTAGCACCGTGCGCGACCGCAGCCGGCCGCGTCGAGCCTGCCGTTGACCCGATACACGTAGTGCGACAGCGGCGTCACGTTCTCGGCCAGGATCTCCTTCAGGGCGGGATCGTTCTTCAACCAGGCCCGGTATGAGGAACTCCCACTGGTCCGCGTCGTCGGGCAAGCATTTTGACTGCAGGCGCGACAAGGAAATGGGACCAAATGGACAACGGATTCCGGCCCAGCCGCACTCCGAGCAAGCGAAAAGCCCTGGATTACCAGGGCTTTTCGCGAGTAGCGGGGGTGGGATTTGAACCCACGACCTCCGGGTTATGAGCCCGGCGAGCTACCTGACTGCTCCACCCCGCGGCGTAGCGCGAAGTTTAGCGGCGAATCCTGGGCGGTCGGGCACTAGCGGACGTTGACGTGAGTCGGCGCGATGCCAGCCAAGCGCGGCGTTGATCTAGGGTGCGGCTGTGGAAGCCGGGGACAATTCCAGGCAGGGTGTGCGGGTGGCCGTGCTCGACATGGGCACGAACTCCACACGGCTGCTGGTCGCCGACGTCGACCGCGGCCAGGTGCACGAGATCGAGCGGCGCTCGACGGTGACTCGCCTTGGCCGCGGCGTCGACACCTCGGATCAGCTCGCCGCTGAGGCAATCGAGGATGTCTGCGCGACGGTCGCCGATTACGTCGCGCTCTACGAGCCGCTCAACCCGGACGTCGTCACGGCGATCGCGACCAGCGCGGTGCGCGACTCCGCCAACTCGGGAGCGTTCACGGGTGAGCTCCAGGAGCGCTTCGCGCTGTCGGCCCGGGTGCTCGGCGGCGCGGAGGAGGCCCGCCTCACGTATCTGGGCGCATGCGCCGGCCGCCCTGCGGGCAAGCGGACGCTGGTCGTCGACATCGGCGGCGGCTCGACCGAGCTGATCGTCGGCTCGGGGGACGAGATCGCCTTCTACGCATCTCTCCAGGCGGGCACGGTTCGCCACACCGAGCGCCACCTGCTCCACGATCCGCCATCGGCAAGCGAGCTGGAGGTGCTCGCCGAGGACGTCCAGCGCCTGATCGACCGCGAGCTCGAGGGAGTCGACCTCGCGCAGGCGCAGGAGGGCATCGCCGTCGCGGGAACCCCCACGTCCCTGGCCGCGGTCGAGCAAGAGCTGGATCCGTACGACCCCGAGCTCGTCCATGGGCATCGCCTCCGCCTCGGATCGATCCAGCGGATGCTCTCCGAGCTGGCGACGATGCCGCTCGAGCAGCGGCTCGACGTGACCGGACTGCACCCCGGTCGCGCGCCGACGATCGTGGCGGGCGTCGTCATCCTCGTGCAGGTGATGCGCGCCTTCGGGCTCGGCGAGATCGAGGTCTCGGAGCACGACATCCTGTACGGCGCCGCCCTCGAGGCGGCCGCGGCTCCCGCTTAGGTCTTGCCGGAGATCCGGTCCCAGGCCCGGCGCAGCTTGTCGCCGAGGTCGTCCGGCGTGACGTCGTCGGGGCTTGCCTCGACCGTGGCGGGATTCGCGCTCGGCTCTGGCAGCCGCTCGGCGGCGGCCGCGTCGATCGAGAGCTCGATGCCCCGCTCGTAGATCTCCGCGACTAGCGAAGCGTCCACGAAGCGGTGTCCGCCGGGCAGGACGCTTGTGTCGAGGACGATGCCGTCGAAGATGTCGGCGTCCGGGTCGGCGAGGACGTGCTCAACGCGCCCAAGCTCCTTCCCGTCGCTCGAGATCACCGCGATGCCCTGCTGGCAGGTGAGATAGGAGGCGGGGGCGCCGAGGTCGGCCATGCGGCGATCCTACGCGAGCACCGACTTGCGCGGATAGACGACCTCTGGGTCCGTGAGCACATTGACGAGGGCGGGCCTACCGGCGGCAAAGGCACGCTCGAGCGCCGGGCGCAGCTCGTCGGGGCGCTGGACCAGCTCGGCGTGGCAGCCGAGCGCCTCGGCGACGTGGTCGTAGCGGGTGGCCGGCCGCAGCTCGGCGGCCACCGAGTACCCGTAGAGGAACTTCATCGGATGATGCTCGAGCGCCCAGATCCCGTTGTTTCCGATGACTCCCACCACGGGCAGCCCATGGCGAGCGAGGGTGTCGAACTCCATCCCGGAGAACCCGAACGCCCCGTCGCCGAGCAGAAGGCATACCTGCCGCTCGGGGTGCGCCAGCTTCGCCCCGATCGCCTGACCCGGGCCGGCGCCCAGGCACCCGTAAGGGCCAGGGTCCATCCAGCAGCCCGGTTCGTAGGTGTCGACGACGCGGCCCGCGTACGAGACGAAGTCGCCGCCGTCGCCGATCACGATCGCGTTGCGATCGAGCACCTGCGCGAGCTCACCGTAGACGCGCAGGGGATGCAGGGGAGCACGCTCGTCGGCGAGCTCGACCTTCTCCGCCTCGCGCCTCTCGGTCTCGGTCTCGCGCAACGCCTCGACCCACTTGCCGGTTCGGGCTGGGTCCGCCCCGGCCTCGGTCGCCGCCCCGCGGATCGCTTCGAGCGTCGGCGCGATCCCACCTACGAGCTCGAGATCGGGGCGGCGGTTGGCGGTGAGCGTGTTCGGGGCGACGTCGAGCCACACGAGCTTCGTGTCGTCGCCGAAGCTGCCGCCGAAGCCGAGCCGGAAATCGAGTGGGACGCCGGCAACGAGCGCGACGTCGGCCTCCTTCAGGCCCTTGCTGCGAGCGCGGCTGAAGC
>JBKPNZ010000027.1:0-12235 GCA_046732895.1 Actinomycetota bacterium | reverse complement strand
AGCTCCTCGACGCGTTCTGCGAGGCAAGCGGCGCGGACCACGCCGACGCGGACCACGGTGGAGCGAGCTCCCCCGACGGCGAGTTCTACGTGAAGGGCTTCGAGTGCCTCGGCGCCTGCGACCTGGCGCCGATGGTCTCTATCGACGAGCACTACTTCGGGCCGCTCGAGCTCGCGGACGCCCGCACCATCATCGATCAGCTGCGTGCCGGCGACGAGGTCTTGCCCGAGAAGGCGCTCTCGAAGCGCCCGGCGGCCGGCGGGCCCGAGCCGGCACCCGACCCGAGAGTGGCGGAAGTTGAAACGAACCCCGCCGCCCCCGGACGCGAAGCAGAGAAGGCGGCGGGCAGTTGAGTTCTGAAACGCGCATGCTCTTCCGCCACGTCGACGAGCCCGACCTCGCGACGATCGACGGGTATCGGCGCCTCGGCGGCTACACAGCACTCGAGCGGGCGTTCCGGCGGATGGACCCCGATGAGCTCCTCTCAGAGCTCGAGGGCTCGGGGCTGCGCGGACGCGGCGGCGCCGGCTTCTCGATGGGCAAGAAGGCCGGCTTCCTCCCGCGCGGCGAGATGGAGAAGTACCTGTGCTGCAACGCCGACGAATCCGAGCCCGGGACGTTCAAGGACCGCGAGCTCATGCAGAAGAACCCGCACCAGCTGATCGAGGGCTGTCTGATCGCAGCGCTCGCGGCCGGCGCGCGCTACGCGTTCATCTTCATCCGCGGCGAGTACTGGGAGGTCGCTGACATCCTCGACCGCGCGGTCGACGAGGCCTACGGCGCCGCTTACGCCGGCGAGAACATCCTCGGGACCGGCGTCGCCGTCGACCTCGTCGTCCACCGTGGTGCCGGCGCGTACATCTGCGGCGAGGAGACGGCGCTGCTCGACTCGCTCGAGGGCAAGCGCGGCAACCCGCGCCTCAAGCCCCCCTTCCCGGCGATCCAGGGTCTCTACGGCGGGCCGACCCTGATCAACAACGTCGAGACGCTCTCCAACGTCCCGCACATCGTCAACAACGGCGCCGACTGGTTCAAGAGCTTCGGCACCGAGCAGTCCCCGGGGACGAAGGTCGTCTCGATCTCCGGCTGCGTCGAGCGCCCCGGCAACTACGAGATCGAGCTCGGCATCCCGGCGCGCGAGATCGTCTATGACCTCGCCGGCGGCCCGCCGGATGGGCACGAGGTGAAGGCCTGGTTCCCGGGCGGCTCCTCGGCCCCCGTCCTGACGGCCGCCGAGCTCGACCTCCCCTACACCTTCGAGGACATGCAGGAGGCCGGCTCGATGCTCGGGTCCGGCGCCATCATCGTCGCCGACGATCGGGTTTCCATCCCACAGCTGGCGCTGCGAACGGCCCGCTTCTACCAGCACGAGTCGTGCGGCAAGTGCACCCCGTGCCGGGAGGGCACGAACTGGACGGTGAAGATGCTCGACCGCGTCGTGCGCGGTGAGGCGACCCCGATGGACCTGGACATCATCTCGTCGGTCCAGGAGAACATCATCGGCAACTGCCTCTGCGTGCTCGGCGACTCGATGGCGATGCCCGTCGGGAGCATGGTCGCCAAGTTCCGCGACGAGTTCGAGCGGGCGATCGAGCAAGCGCGCAGGGCCGCGCCAGGACCGCTCGACGAGTCGCATGTCGACACTGCACCGACGCCTCTGGGGGTCGGCGCATGAGTTCGGAGCGGCAGGAGGTGACGCTCGTCGTCGATGGGGTTGAGGTGCGGGCGCCGGAGGGCGCGATGCTCGTGGATGCGGCCAAGCACGGCGACGTCGAGATCCCGGTCTTCTGTTACGAGCCGAAGCTGGGCCAGCCGGTCGGCGCCTGCCGGATGTGCCTGGTGGAGGTCGAGGGGATTCCGAAGCTGCAGACGGCGTGCTCGACGCCCGTGCGCGACGGCATGGTCGTCTACACCCAGACCGACCGGGTCAAGGAGGCCCAGAACGCGGTCGTCGAGTTCCTGCTCGTGAACCATCCACTCGACTGCCCGGTCTGCGACAAGGGCGGGGAGTGCCCTCTGCAGGACATCTCGATGGGATGGGGACCGGGCAAGAGCCGGGTCACCGATCCCAAGCGGCATTTTCAGAAGCCGATCCCACTGTCCCCGCTCGTGAAGATCGACCGCGAGCGCTGCATCCTCTGCTACCGCTGCGTTCGGTTCAGCCAGGAGGTCGCCGAGGACGAGCAGCTCCAGCTTCTGGAGCGCGGCGCGGCCACCTACGTCGGGACTTTCGACGACCGCCCCTACATCGCCCCCTTCCACGGCAACATCATCGAGCTCTGCCCGGTGGGCGCCCTGACATCGGAGGCCTACCGCTTCCGCGCCCGCCCCTGGGACATCGAGGACGCGGGCTCGATCTGCACCCTGTGCCCCAGCCAGTGCAACGTCAAGTTCACCGTCCGCGATGAGCGCGTCCAGCGCGTGCTCGAGCGCGACAACCACGAGGTGGACGACGGCTGGCTCTGCGACAAGGGGCGCTTCGGCTTCCAGATGATCGCCTCCGAGGACCGCATCACCGAGCCGATGGTCCGATCCGGGGGCGAGCTGCGCCCCGTGAGCTGGGCAGACGCGCTCGAGGCTGCCGCGGCTGGGCTCACCGGCGCCGGGAAGGCGACCGCCGCAATCGCCGGCGGCTCGACCTCCAACGAGGAGGCCTACCTGGCTCAGCGCATCGTGCGTGAAGCGCTCGGCTCGCCCCACGTGGAGTCACGCGCGGGCGGGGCACTCAGCCGGCGCCATGCGTTGGCCCTCTCCCATCCGGACCTCGCGGCGAAGGTCGCCGACATCGAGACGGCCGACTCGGTCCTCATCCTCGGCGCGGATCTCCTGCACCAGATGCCGATCCTTGATCTGCGCGTTCGCAAGGCGATTCGCCGCCATGGCGTGCGCGTGGCGATCGCCTCCGAACGGCCCACCTCGCTGGACGGTGGTGCGGAGGAAACGGCGCGCTACGCCCCCGGGGAAGCGGGCCGCTTTCTGCTGGCGCTCGCAGCGCAGCTGGGTGGGGAGGCGGCCGACGACACCGAGTACCGCCAGGCAGCCGAGGAGATCGGCGGGATCTTGCGCCCCGGGAAGACGGTCGTGCTCTGGAGCGAGCGGATCGGCCACACGGACTCCGGTGCATTGGACGCACTGCTCGCGATGGTCCGTCAGCTGAAGCTCGACGCGACGGGCGCCGGATTGATCGAGGTGCCGGACGCGGCCAACGGCCGGGGCCTCCGCGAGGTCGGGTTCCTGGCCGGCGTCGGGCCCGGACTGAGCGAGGCGGAGGCCGGCATGGACGCAGCCGGGATCAGAGACGCCCTTGCGGCCGGTGATCTGAGCGCCGCGCTGCTCCTGAACGTCGATCCGGTTCGCGACTTCCCCGGCGGTCCGGCGTGGGATGACGCGCTTAACAAGGCTCGCTTCGTCGTTGCCTTCTCGATGTTCGAAGACGCGTCGACCAAGCATGCGAACGTCGTCTTCCCCGCCGAGTCCCATGCCGAGAAGGACGGCACGGTCACGCACCCCGACGGCCGCCTGCAGCGGATGCGCCCGAACGTTCCGCATCGTGACCGCACCCGGCCCAACTGGCAGGTCCTGGCGGAGCTCGCAGCGCTCTTGGGAGACGAGACCGGGATCGATTCGCCCCGCGAAGCCCTCGACTCCGTGGCCGCCGCTGTCCCGTTCTACGCGGGCGTCACGGACGAGGAGATGGCCGGGCACGGTGTGCGCTGGCAGGAGCGAGATGCTGCGACCAACTACCCCGAGCCACCCATGCCTGAGACTGTGTCCGCCGAGACACCGGTGAGCGTCCAAGGCGGAAGCGGAACGGTCCGGTTGGGCACCTACCGCGACCTCTGGAGCGGCGAGATCACCGAGCGCAACCCCGCGCTTCGCTTCCTCGCGCCGCGGCAGACGGTGGAGCTTGCGCCGGTGGACGCCGACCGGCTGGGCGTGTCGCACGGGGAGGACGTCGACGTCCGCTCAAACGGCACGAGCCTTCGCGCCCGGGTCGCCGTCCGCGAGCGCATGCGTCCGGGGGCGGCCTTCCTGATCGAGGGCACCGCCGAGCAGAACGCCACGGCGCTGGCCGGCGCCGCGGCAGTCGAGATCCGGACCGGAGCCGAGTAGTGACGATTCCTGTCGCCGACACCAGCTTCGTCGAGGCCAGCTGGATCCTGATCGTCAAGTCGCTGGTGATCTTCATCGTGATCTTCTCGATCGTCCCCGTGCTGACGGTGGTCGAGCGGAAGATCCTCGGTCGCTTTCAGGCACGTTATGGGCCGAACCGAGTCGGGCCCATCGGGCTTCTGCAGCCGCTCGCCGACGCTGTGAAGTTGGTCTCCAAGGAGGGTCTGCGGCCCGAGAACGCCGTGCCGATCCTGTGGGCGGTGGCGCCGGCGATCGTCGTCTTCACCGGCATCGCGACGCTCGCGATCCTGCCGTTCGGGGACGTGCAGAACATCGGCGGCAAGGAGATCGGGCTCTACGGGATCGACGTCTCGATCGGAGTCCTCTACTTCTTCGCCTTCGGCTCGATCGCCTTCTACGGGCTGCTCCTCGGCGGCTGGGCCTCGGGCTCGAAGTACAGCTTCCTGGGCGCGATGCGCTCGGCCGCCCAGCTCATCTCTTATGAGATCTCGATGGGGCTGGCGCTGCTCGGCGTGATCATGATGACCGGCTCCCTCTCGCTGGTGAGCGTCGTCAAGGCCCAGCACGACATCTGGTTCATCGTGCCCCAGATCATCGGCTTCCTGACGTTCATGGTCGCCGGGTTCGCCGAGGCGAACCGGGCGCCATTCGACCTGCCCGAGGCCGACGCCGAGTTGGTCGCAGGCTACGGAACCGAGTACGGCGGCATGCGATACGGCTCGTTCGCCATGGCTGAATACATCGAGATGTTCGTGATCTCGGGGATCACGGCGACGTTCTTCCTCGGCGGCTGGATGGGCCCGGGCCCCGGTTGGCTCGACCCCATCTGGATGTTCCTGAAGATCTTCGCGCTGATCTTCATCTTCTTCTGGATCCGGGCGACGATTCCGCGCGTCCGGTACGACCAGCTGATGTCGCTCGGCTGGAAGGTCCTGCTGCCGATCGCGACGCTGAACGTATTGGTCACGGCGATCCTGGTCACGGTGGCATGACACAAACGCCGGCCACCTCCTCCGCTCCCGCCTTGAATCCCTGGCGCACGGCTACGCCGTGCGCATTTGATGCTGCTCCCGCGTCCGGGGGTGCCGGGGTTCGATGAGCCAGGAGTTTCCGTATCTCAAGCCCGACGACGTAGTCGAGGTTCAGCGCGGTCCCGACCCGGGCGGGCCGGGCGGCGCGTACCGCGCGTTCGGCGAGACGCTCCGCGGACTCAAGACCACCTTCGCCCGGCTGATCGAGGGCCCGGTCACGATCCAGTACCCGGAGGAGAAGACGCCCGTCTATCCGCGCTTCCGCGGCCGCCACAAGCTCCACAAGTTCGAGGACACCGGCCTGGAGAAGTGCGTGGGGTGCTCACTGTGCGCAGCGGCGTGCCCCGCCGACTGCATCCGCGTGGTCGCAGCCGAGAACGATCCCGCCGACCGGGTCTCCGCCGGCGAGCGCTACGCCGCGGTCTACGAGATCAACCTCGCGCGCTGCATCTTCTGCGGCTATTGCGAGGTGGCCTGCCCGTTCGACGCGATCACGATGGGCCACGAGTACGAGCTGGCCGACTACAACCGCGAGGACCTGATCTTCACGAAGGAGATGCTGCTCGCGGAGCCGGTCGAGCGCACGCCGCTCAGGAACGAGGGTGAGTGAAGTGAGCACGGTAGCCCGCAGACCCTGCCGCCCCCGGAAACGAAGCTGAGGAGGCGGCAGGCGGTGGAGCAGGTTGCGTTTTTCGCCGGTGCGATCGGTGCCCTCGGCGGCGCGATCGCGGTGATCGCGCTACGCAATCCCTTCTACAGCGTGCTGGCGCTGGTCGTGCACCTCGTCGCGCTGGCTGGGCTCTTCCTGCTTCTGCACGCCGAGTTCATCGCCGCGGCGCAGGTGGTGGTCTATGCCGGTGCGGTGATGGTCCTCTACGTGTTCGTCGCCGCGTACGTGGGCGGCATCGAGGAGCCGATCTGGGAGCCGATCCCGGGCCAGCGCCTGCTGGCCCCGGTGCTGGCGGGCGCCCTCTTCCTCGAGCTCTCGATCGCAGTGCTCGGCACTGCGCTCAAGGCACTCGACACCCAGGGGCCAACCGTGCAGCTCGGGTTCGGCTCGCCGGGGTCGATCGGCCAGCTCCTGCTGGAGCGATTCCTCGTGGTCTTCGAGACGGCGTCGATGCTCCTTCTCGTCGCCGCCGTCGGCGCCATCGTGCTCGCGGCGCGGAAGCGAAGCGAGGTCTGATGGACATCTCCTGGTACCTCGTCCTCTCGGCGCTTCTGTTCGCGATCGGCGCGGCGGGTGTACTGATCAGGCGCAGCCCGCTGGTGATCCTGCTCTGCCTCGAGCTGATGCTGAACGCCGGCAACCTCGCGCTGGTTGCGTTCGCGCGCGCCAACGGCAATCAGGAGGGCCACGTATTCGCGCTGGTCGTCATGGTGGTGGCCGCCTGCGAGGTCGTTGTCGGCCTCGGGCTGATCGTCGCGATCTTCCGCAGGCGCCTGCCGCTCAACGTCGATGACCTGCGGGGACTCAAGGGATGAGCGCAACCGCCTACGGCTGGCTCGTCCTCCTGTTCCCGCTGCTCGGGAGCCTCGTGATCGCGTTCGGCTACCGCGTCCTGCCGGGCCGATCACCGGGCTGGATCGCCACCGGCGCCATCGGCCTGGCGTTCCTCAACTCGATCGCGATGCTGATCCAGCTCCTGGACGTAGGCGGCTCGGAGCGGCACTTCAACTCGTCGCTCTGGGACTACGCGTCCGCGGTGGGACTCGACATCAAGCTCGGCATCTTCGTCGACCCGCTCTCCGTCTTCATGTGCCTCGTGGTAAGCGGCGTGTCGATGCTGATTCACCTCTACTCGATCAGCTACCTCACGGCCGATCGCGGCTACGCCCGCTACTTCAGCTACCTGAACTTCTTCGTCTTCTCGATGCTCCTGCTGGTCCTGGCCGGCAACTTCGTCCTGCTCATCGTCGGCTGGGCGTTCGTCGGCTTCGCCTCCTACGCCCTGATCAGCTTCTGGTATCGGCGCTCGACCGCAACGAAGGCGGGCATGAAGGCATTCGTCATCAACGTGATCGGCGACGTCGGCCTGGTGCTCGCGACCTTCTTCATCTTCCGCGAGCTCGGCACCTTCGACTACTCGACCGCGTTCGGCGCGGCGCGTGAACAGTTCACGACGAACCAGGGCGTAGTCGTCGCGATCTGCTTGCTCCTGCTGGTGGGCGCCTTCGCCAAATCGGCGCAGCTGCCGCTTCACACGTGGCTGCCCGACGCCATGGAGGGCCCGACGCCGGTCTCGGCCCTGATCCACGCGGCGACCATGGTCACCGCCGGGGTCTACCTGATCGCCCGCACGCACGCCTTCTTCGAGATCGCTCCGACGGCGGCGGACATCGCGGCGTTCATTGGACTCGCGACCTTGATCTTCGCTGCGACCGTCGCGCTCGTGGTCACCGATCTCAAGCGGATCATCGCCTACTCGACCATCAGCCAGATCGGCTACATGGTGGTGGGCGTCTCGATCGGCGCCTACTCCGCCGGCCTCTTCCACCTGATGACGCACGCCTTCTTCAAGGCGCTCCTGTTCATGGCGGCGGGCTCCGTCATCGGCGCGATGGCGGGGAAGCAGGACATCGACCGCATGTCGGGCTTCCGACGTGCACTGCCCTTCACCTCGGGAGCGCTCATCGTCGGGGCGCTGGCGCTGGCTGCGTTCCCATTCACGTCGGGGTTCTTCTCCAAGGACGAGATCCTCGCGTTCGCCGCCGAGCGCGGCGGGATGTACTGGATCATCGTGATCGGCGGTTACGTCGGCGCCCTTCTGACCGCCTTCTACGCGTTTCGCATCGGATTCCGGGTCACGCGCGGGGAGTCCTGCGAGGAGGCACGGGAGCTCGAGGCGGGGCACCTGGCGCACGGGGAGCCGGAGAATCCGGCGACCGGGGAGAAGGAGGACACCGACGTGGGCTTCCCAGGTCCCGAGCACTTCATCGCCGAGCGCGAGCGGCCCATGAAGGTGGCGATGTCGATCCTCGCCTTCGGAGCCCTGTTCGGGGGATTGGTCCAGGTCCCCGGGGTCGACGACGTGATCACGAAGTTCCTTGAGCCGACATTCGCCGACTCGACGTTCGAGAGCATCACGGTCTCGACAGGGGCGGCGTGGTTCGGCCTACTCGTCGGCGGGATCATCTCGATCGCCGGCATCGCGGTCGCCTACTACTGCTACATCGCCCGGCCCGGGGTCACGCTGCGCCTGCGCGACCGGGCGCATGCCGCCTACGAGTTCCTCCTTCACAAGTGGTACTGGGACGAATTGTTCGACGCGCTCGTCTACCGCCCGACGATCGCCGCCGGGCGCTTCGCCAACTCCGTGATCGAGCGCTACGTCGTGAACGGCCTGGTGAACGGCGCCGTGTCGGTCGTCCGCGGGGTCGGTGCGGTCGTCCGCGGTGCGCAGTCCGGCTTCGTGCGCGCGTACGCGCTGCTCCTAGTCGGCGGCTTTGCAGCCCTCGGCCTCTACTTCCTGATCGTGAGCTCGTGACGTCATGCTGAACGCGATCCTCTGGCTCCCCCTCGCCGTCGGCATCGCGGGCCTCGTGCTGCCGAGGCGCACGATCGGCTGGGCCTCTTTCGCCGGCACACTGATCACGCTGGGCCTCGCGATCGCGCTGGTGGCGGACTTCGACACCGGCACGCCCGGCCTTCAGCACGTCGTCAACGAGTCGTGGATCCCGGACCTGGGCGTGCGCTACGAGCTCGGCGTCGACGGCATCAGCCTGTTCCTGGTCGTGCTCACGGCGCTCCTGTGGGCGGGCGCAACGGCGTTCTCGGCGCTGCGGCCGACAGATCGCCCGCGCACCTACTTCTTCCTGCTCGGTCTTGCCGAGACCGCGGCGCTCGGCGCATTCCTCGCGCAGGACCTGCTGCTGTTTGTCCTCTTCTTCGACCTGATGCTGATCCCGTTCTTCTTCCTGATCGGGTCCTTCGGGACGGGCGACCGCGTGCGGGCGACGACGAAGATGATCGTGTACACCCTCGTCGGTTCGCTCCTGATGCTCGTCGGCGCGATCGCCACGGCGATCCTGGCGTCGGGTGACATCGGGCACATCTCCTTCTCCCTCGCCGACCTGCGCGAGCACGTTTTGTCCGTCGGCAGCCAGCGCTGGATCTTCTTCTTCTTCGCCGCGGCGTTCCTGGTCAAGATGCCGGCGGTTCCGATCCACGGATGGATGCCGGATGCCTATCGCTCCGCGCCGCTCCCGGTCCTGGTGCTGCTGTCCGGCGTGCTCTCGAAGGTCGGCGCCTATGGCTTCCTGCGCGTCGTCCTGCCGCTCTTCCCCGATGCCACCGTGCAGTTCCAGGAGCTGATCCTCGTGGTCGCCGTGGCCGGGATCCTCTACGGATCGGCGATGGCGTTCACGCAGACGAACGTGCGCCTGATCGCCGGCTACTCGTCGATCGCACAGCTCGGATTCATCACGGCCGGGATCTTCTCGCTGCAGCAGCAGGGCGCCGACGGTGCGGTCCTGCAGATGGTGAACCACGGGCTGGTGATCGCGGGCGTCTTCCTGATCATCGCGCTGCTCTTTGAGCGTTCCGGAACCGAGGACCTGACCAAGCTGGGCGGGATGGCGATGCGCGCGCCCGTGCTCGCCGCGCTGTTCCTGGTCGTCACGCTGGCGACCCTGGCGATGCCCGGGTCGGCCAACTTCATCGGCGAGTTCTACATCCTGATCGGGGTCTTCCAGGCGAAGATCGCCTACGCCCTCGTCGCCTCGATCGGGGTGGCGCTGGCGGCCTTCTACGCGCTGCGCCTGTACCAGCGCGCGATGCACAACCGCCTGCCCGACGGGGTTGAGTCACGCGAGATCTCGCTGCGCGACGGCGCGGTCCTGGCGCCGCTCGTCGCGGTCATCGTCGGGCTTGCCCTCTATCCCGGTTTCATCCTCGACCGGGGCGAGGCCTCGGTGCAGGACAAGATCGGCGCGATCGCCCTCGCCCGGGGCACCGATGAGACGGTGGCCGTCAAATGACCTTCAACGCCCCCGAGATCGACTACGCCGGGCTCTCGCCAGTCATCGCCCTCACCACCGGCATCGTCGCCGTGTTGCTCGCGGGCCTCGCCTCCGGCACCCGCCAGCGCGTGCTCACCTCGGCGCTCTCGTTCGTTGCCCTGGGAGCGGCCGCCGGCTTCTGCATCTGGCAGTGGGGCGAGTCGAAGGACCTGGTCGCCGGGGCGCTGCGGTTTGACGACCTCGCCAGGGCCGTCGCCCTGATCTCGATCCTCGCGGCGACCTTCGTGATCCCGCTGTCGTGGCGCGAGGACGCCTTCGACGGCGCCGCCGGCCCGGCCGGCCATGGCGAGTTCCAGGGACTCCTGCTCTCCTCTGTGCTCGGAATGGTCCTGCTCGCTCAGGCCCAGAACCTGGTGATGTTCTTCGTCGCGATCGAGCTGCTCTCGGTTCCGCTCTACGTGCTCTGCGGGGCGGCGCTGCGCCGGCCGCAATCGCTCGAGTCCGGGCTCAAGTACCTGATCGTCGGCTCGCTCGGCTCGGCCACCCTGCTCTACGGGCTCGCGTTCGTCTACGGGGCCTCGGGCTCGACCGACTTCGACGCGATTCGCGCGGCGATCGGCTCGAGCCTCTTCGACGATCCGCTCGTGCTGATCGGAGTCGGGCTCGCCGCTACCGGCCTGGCGTTCAAGCTCTCGGTCGCGCCCTTCCATCAGTGGACGCCCGACGTCTACCAGGGAGCGCCGACCCCGGTGACCGCGTTCATGGCGGTCGCCACCAAGGCGGCGGCCTTCGCGGTGTTCATCCGCTTCTTCGAGGTCGCCCTGGGCCCCGCGGTCGACGACTGGCAGCCGGCCCTCGCCGCGCTGGCTGCGATCTCGATTGCCGTCGGCAACGTGGGCGCGCTGGGACAGAACTCGCTCAAGCGGCTGCTCGGCTATTCGGGCGTTGCCCAGGCCGGCTACATGCTGGTCGGCCTCGTCGTCGCCAACGAGGCCGGGATCAATGCGCTCATCTTCTACCTGGCCGCCTACGCGCTCATGAACCTCGCCGCGTTCGCGGTGATCACGATCCGCGAACGGGAGACGGAGTTCGGCGACGACATCCGCTCCGTCCAGGGCCTGGCGGCAGAGCGCCCGCTGCTAGCGGCCACGCTGACGGTTTCGATGCTCGCGCTCGCCGGACTCCCCGGCACCGCCGGCTTCATCGGGAAGCTCTACCTGATCGAGGCGTCAGTGGAGGGTGACTACACCTGGCTCGGCGTGGCCATCGCGATCGGGACCATGATCTCGCTGGCGTATTACCTGCGGGTCGTCGCCGCGATCTGGATGCGCCCCAAGGCCGAGCCCATCTCCGCGCCGGCGTCGCCCCTTCCCGCGATCGCGGGAGGATCACCGGAGGCGGACGCGATGCCGGAGCCCGGCGAGCCGAAGTCCGCGGCACCGGGTGGGTCCGGCGCCCGTCCGACGGGCGCCAACTGCGGCGTCATCCTCGGGCTGATGGCGGCGGCCGCGGCCGCGACCGTCTTCTTCGGCGTCGTGCCGTCGCCGCTCGTCGACTGGGCGTCCGACGCCGGCGCCGCGATCGGGTCGCTGACCTGAGGCCGGCCGCGGGCGTATGCTCGTTCTGTGGCCACCGCCAAGACCGTGAAGGTCGCCGCGATCCAGGCGACGCCTGTGATCCTCGACGCCGACGCGACCGTCGAGAAGGCGCTTGGGCTGCTTCGCGACGCGGCCGGGGAGGGTGCGGAGCTCGCGGTATTCCCGGAGACCTTCATCCCGGTCTATCCGGGCAATGGCTGGGCGAGCGGAGCGACTGACTTCGAGGGCTGGGACGAGCTGTGGGAGCGCCTGTGGGAGAACTCGGTAGACGTTCCGGGCCCGATCACGGAGCGATTCGCCGCGGCGTGCGCGGATCTCGGCGTGATCTGCGCGCTCGGCGTCAACGAGCGTGAGTCCGAGCGCCCCGGATCGCTCTACAACGCCCTCGTCCTGATCGGCCCGGAGGGCGTCATCTGGAAGCACCGGAAGCTCATGCCGACGATGCAGGAGCGCGTCTTCCACGGCGTCGGCGCCGGCGATGACCTCGGAGTCGCCGACACCGCCGCCGGC
>JBKPNZ010000026.1:0-40264 GCA_046732895.1 Actinomycetota bacterium | reverse complement strand
ATCGATTCCGGCTGTCGCACCGTGCTCGCCTCCTGGGAGGGTCGCCGGTTGCGGCGGCGTCGCAGGTCCGGATCCCTCAGCCGCTCTGGATGGTCAGGCTCCAAATGGTAGGGCAACCGCGCAAATGCGCATCTCGACGAGCTCCTGCTCGAGAACGACTGACTAGTTCGGGGCGCTGTCGGCCGCGCCATCGGCGGGCCGTGGCGAGAGCCGCACCGGGGCGGCGCTGAGCGCGCGCAGGCGCATGTCGGACCAGGTGAGGCCCTCGCGGACGAGCGCTGGGAGCCCGAGCGCGACGGCGGTCGCGATCTCGACGGCCTGGAGGACGACGCCGTATGCGAGCGCATCGGCGCCGCTCACGGCAAACCCGGTCGTGAGCACGCTGATAACGGCCAGCTGGAAGACCCCGATATTCGATGGCGTCGCCGGCACTGCCGCCGTCACGTTGACCGCGAAGAGAACGGCGGCCGCCGCGCCGATACCGGTCTTGCCCTCGATCCCAAGCGCGTCGAACAGCACGGCGCAGGCGAGCAGCTGGAGCGCCCAAGCCGAGAGCTGGGCCGCCGCCGCGAACGGGCCGCGGCGCGGATCGCGGAAGACGTTGAGGCCGGTCCGCACCTGGAGCAGCGCACCGCGAAGCGTCCCCGCGACGCGGGCCAGGCGACCCGATCCGCTCTGTCTGACGACGACGGGGGCAAGGACGACGGCGACGAGGATGAGCAGGGGCGCCATCGAGACGATGAACAGCCGCTCCGAGCTCGAGTGGAAGAGATCGGTGGACTCGACGATGATCGCTCCGAGCGAGACCAGTGCCACGATGTTCAGCGCCGTCTGCGACACGAGTGTTCCGAGCAGCACGGGGAACGCCTCACGCATCCGCCCGGTCCGGCGTGCGAGGACCATCGCGCGCGCAGGCTCGCCCAGACGCGCAGGCAGCGTGGCCGACATGAGGACGCCGATCATCGTCGCCGAGGTGACATCCCGGCGGCGCAGCGGATACCGCGGTAGGGCTGAGCGCGCGATGGCGTACCACGACGCGGCGCGCATCATCATCGAGATCATCATCAGCGCGGTCGCCAGGAGCACCAGCCCGGCATCGGAGCGAACGATGCTGTGGGCGACGTGCTGGAGGCCGATCTTGTTCGCCGCCAGTGCCGTGAGCCCGATGCCCAAAAGCCCCGCAACGCCGAGCCCAACCCGCCGCGCGGTGCGATGGCGGCTCTGCGCCTGTGCCGGGGCGGGGTCGAGGGAGGGCAGGCGCCGCGCCGGGCGGCGCGCGCTGCCGTCGATCGGCGTGATCCCGCTGCGGCGAATGATCCGCTCGGATGCGGACTGGGGCTCGGGTGCCTCGAGTGCCAGCTCGTAGACCTCCTCGACCTGCTCCGTGACCCGCGGCCACGCGTAGCGCCGAGCGCTCTCCCGGGCCGCCCTGCCCATCTCGGCCAGCCGGGCCGGCTCGTGATGCATGCGCTGAAGCTCCTCGGCGAGCCGCTGCGGATGCGCGGGCGGCACGAGGACGCCGTCGACGCCATCGCTGACGACATCGGCATACCCGGCGATGTTCGAGGCGATCACCGGCGTGCCCGCCGCGAACGCCTCGGTCAGGATCATCCCGAAGCTCTCGCCGGCGAGCGAGGGCGCGCAGAGGACGTCGGCCGCGTGCAGACGCTCCCAGAGCTCGTCGTGTGAGACCCGTCCGAGCGCATCGATCTTCGCTTCGACCGAGGGGTCGGCGAGATAGCGTTCAACCTCGTCGGCGTCTGCGCCGATCACCGTGAGGCGCGACGGCACGTGCTCGACCAGCGCCTCGAATGCGGAGAGCAGGACGGGCAGGCCCTTGCGCTCCTCGGGGCGGCCGACGAACAGAACCTCGAGCTCCTCGCCCGGCCGCTTCGGCTCGGCCGGCGGCGCAGCGGTATCGACGCCGTTGGGGATGATCCGGTAGGAGCCGCCGAACCAGCGACGGCCCGTCCACGCGGCCGCCTCGGAAACGGCGATGCGGGCGTGCAGCTGGTTGAACTTGCGCCGGGCGCCGACCAGATTGCCGAAGTTGTTGGTGATCGGGTTCGTCGAGTAGGCGTGGAAGGTCCCGACGACCGGCGCCCCGCGGTAGGACGACGCGTCCCAGCCGATGATCGGTGCGGGCGGCTCGTGCAGGTGGACGAGGTCCGGCTCGAACGCGTCGAGCTCGCGCCGCATCGTCGTCAATGCCGAAGGGAAGATCGAGAGGTTGGAGACGGCGCCGTTCGCGCTCACGCCGATCGTCCGGCTGAGCGGCACGAGGAAGTCCGGACGCTCGCGTGACTCCGGGGCGGCCTGATGAAGAATGTTCGAGAGCCGGTCAGGCGGATCCCACGGAGCGAGCACGCGCAGCTCGTGCCCCCGCGAGCCGAGCTCGGCGGCGAGCGCCTCGACGTGGCGGTTGACGCCTCCCGGATAGGTCCAGGAGTAGGGGGTGACGATTGCGATTCGCATGGGCGGTGCGACGGCGGACGAGGTGGCCCCAGCCGCGGTGGTGGTCCCCTCCCGAAATCGGGCACGCGCGGCCTCAGGAGCTCGAACCGGAGCGCAGGGTCAGGTTAGCGCAGGCCGTGCCCGTTGACAGAGAGCGCCCATGCGAATCCGGCTCCCAGCGCTGCGTAGGCAGTGCCGAGGATGAGGATGATCACGCCTGAGTCGTTCGACGCGGTCCCGATGAGGGTTGCCGCACAGCAGCCGAGGAATCCGGCCAGCGCCGCACGGTCCAGGAACCAGCCGCGGACGGTGTCGCCGTGGCGAATGCCGAGGAAGATCACGATCAGCGCGAGGACGAGTAAGGGGATGTTCGCGGTCTTGGTGAAGCTGAGCCCGGCGAGCTCGATCCTGCGCTGGAAGACATCGCCCAGCTCGCTGAACCCACCGGCGTCGAGGAGCGAGCGCGTCAGGTGCGCACCACCGCCGAGGACCAGGTCCGCCACGACGAGGACGGCGATGCAGGCGATCGGGAGGACCAGTGCAAGCACGAGGCCACGACGGGAGCCGAGGCAGACGGCGGCGGCCACGGCCGCCCCGGCCGGCAGGACGATTGCGGCGCCGACGTCCGCGCCGAAGCGCCCGATGGCGAAGATGGCCGCGGCGGCGAGCCCTGCGGCCAGGAAGCCGAGGGCTGCGGGGCGACCCCCGTCGCGCGTGGAGGCACGGGCGGCGAGCGCAGCGCCCGTTCCGATGGGCACGAGGGCCGCCACCGTGGCCTCGATCTCGTTCCCGATCCCGAAGAAGCGCGAGCCCGAGGCCGGGTTCGGCCCCGGGAGCGAGAGCGGCGTGAGCGCCGAGCCGGCCATGACGTCGATGCCGTAGCCCAGAACCGTGGCGGCGCAGGCCACGGCCAGCGCCCACCACCCGGGCACGAGCGCCAGCGTCAGCGCCGCGAGCGCAGGCGAGCCCAGTCCCGCGATCAGGCGCTCGGCCAGCAGGGAGGGCTCGAGCGCCGCCGTCCCAAGAAGGACGAGAGGAAGGTAGACCGCAGAGAGCGCCAGCAACGGGAGGGCGACCCGCGCCGCGCGCCGTCCCCAGACCAATGCGGCGAGTCCGGTGAGCGCCACCCAGATCAGCAGGTTGACGCCGATCACAGGCTCGCGTCGCTCTCCCGTCACCCGCAACCGCCGCTCGAGGTCGGTGAGCAGGCCGGCGTCCACGCTGCCCTCAGTCGTGATCTCCTGTCCGTTCATCTCGTCGGGGATGGAGATCCCGAGCCGGTCCAGGATGGTCGGCGCCAGGTCGGTCGTGGTCACGAGTCCCCGCGTACGGGTGCTCCCCGACGTGAGCAGGCCCTCGAATCCGCTCCCGCCCACGGCGACCGCGAGGGTCCTGAAGCTCGGCGGCGGGCGTTCGATGGCGATGAGCAGATCGTCGCCCCGCAGCCCGGCCGCAAGCGAGCGCAGTTGTGTGCGCGACGCGTTCTCGACGAGCACGCCCGGGCAGGATCCCTGCGAGCACCCCTCTGGCCGGACGAAGTCGATGTGCCCGGCGCGGTCGGCCGCCAGGACCGTCGCCGCGCCCGCCCGCGCATCGGCGCCGACCGCAACTCCGGCCTGCTCGAGCGTGGACGCGAGGAGGCCGGGCACGATCTGCGCCGGCGCGGAGTCGGCGCGCTCCTCGACGCGGCGCCAGGCATCCGGCTCGATTCCGTCGACCCCCCGGACCAAGTGCGGGAGCTCGCCGTCGTACAGCGACTCCGAAGTGCGATTCCCCTGGGTGATGTCCAGATAGGTCTGATTCGGGGGAACCCGGCCGATTCCCGCGCTCAGCAGCCCCGGCGACATGCCGGGTACGGCGGCCAGCTCGCGCGGGGGCGTTCCATGGGGAACGATCGCGATCGTCACGGCCGGTTCGCTCGCAAGCGCCGGCTGCGCCCCACCGAGCAGGAGCAGCGATGCGACAATGACTGCGATGGCGGATCTGGATCGCACCTTCGCCAAGTTCACCTTCTTCAAGCTCGACCCTGCGTGGCAGCGCCGCGATGCCGAGGCGCGGGCGCAGGATAAACGCGAGTTCCTCGCCGCCTGCGAGGACTTCGCCGAGGATCGCTCGCTGCGTGCCTACTCCACGGTCGGGACGCGCGGCGACGTCGACCTCCTGCTCCTCTCCCAGAGCCCGGTGCTCGAGGAGATCCACACCTTCCACGTCGTCCTCGCTCAGAGCGGCCTGGCGCGGTGGGCGCACATCCCCCACTCCTACCTCGCGATGACGAAGCGCTCGCCCTACTCGGAATCCGAGGCGCGGCCCGAGATCTGCACGTCGGAGCGCAAGTACCTCTTCGTCTACCCGCTCGACAAGAAGCGGGAGTGGTACCAGCTGCCGCTCGACGAGCGTCGGCGCATCATGAACCAGCACATCGAGATCGGCCGCCGCTACCCGGAGATCACGATCAACACCTCGTACTCGTTCGGCATCGACGATCAGGAGTTCGTCGTCTCGTTCGAAGGCGACGAGCCGGGCAGGTTCCTCGACCTCGTTCAGGAGCTCCGGGCATCGGAGTCGAGCGCCTACACGCTGCGTGACACCCCGATCTTCACGTGCGTGTCGATGTCGGTGGCGCGCGCACTCGACGCGCTCGACGGGGCCGCGACGGCGCGCTCCGAACCGGCAATCGCCTAACTGGCAATCACTTGCGGCGGGCTCCGCCCGCCTTACATGCTGCTGCAGAGACACTTCGTGTCTTGGCCCAGAATGACCGGTACCCTTCCGCGACTCATGGCCGCCCTCGGCACACCCGACAACCCGCTCCGCGTCGCAATCGTGGGCTCTGGCCCGGCCGGCTTCTACGCCGCCGAGTCGCTGTTCGCGAAGGACGACGTCGCCGTCGAGGTCGACATGCTCGATCGCCTGCCGACACCCTTCGGGCTCGTGCGGGCCGGGGTCGCCCCCGACCACCCGAAGATCAAGAACGTGATTCGCCGCTACGAGAAGACGGCGGCGAGCGAGGGCTTTCGCTTCTTCGGCAACGTCGAGGTCGGGCGCGACGTGAGCGCCGCCGAGCTCGCCGAGCGCTACCACGCCGTGGTCTATGCATACGGCAGCTCGACCGACCGCCAACTCGGCATCCCGGGCGAGAACCTGCCCGGCAGCCACGCCGCGACTGAGTTCGTCGCCTGGTACAACGCGCATCCCGACTTCGCCGACCACGAGTTCGATCTCGCCTGCGAGCGCGTGGTCGTGATCGGCAACGGCAACGTCGCCGCCGACGTGGCCCGCATGCTCGCTCTCACCAGGGCGGAGCTGGAGGAGACCGATACGGCGGATCACGCGATCGGCCCGATGGCGGACAGCGGTATCCGCGAGATCGTCGTGCTCGGCCGCCGCGGTCCCGCGCAGGCCGCCTTCACGAATCCCGAGGTCCGGGAGCTCGGCGAAATGGTCGACGCCGACGTCTTCGTCGATCCGGCCGACTGCGAGCTCGACGAGCTGAGCCGCGCGTATCTCGAATCGGACGAGGCCGACATGACGGCACGCAAGAACGTCGACATCTTCACCGAGTTCTCCCAGCGTGAGCCGGAGGGCAAGCGGCGCCGGATCGTCCTGCGGTTCCTGAGCTCGCCCGTCGAGATCCAGGGCGACGGCAGGGTCGAGCGGATCATCGTCGGCCGCAACGAGCTCCATAAGGACGACGCGGGCCGCGTGCGCGCCGTCGACACGGGCGAGCGCGAGAAGATCGAGTGCGGCCTCGTGTTTCGCTCGATCGGCTACAAGGGAATCCCGCTCGAGGGAATCCCGTTCGACTCAGATCGCGGCGTGATCCGCAACGAGGGCGGCCGTGTCCTCGACGAGGAGGGTGCCCAGGTCGAGGGCCAGTACGTCGTTGGCTGGATCAAGCGGGGGCCCAGCGGGGTCATCGGGACCAACAAGAAGGACGCCCAGGAGACGATCGACCACCTGTTCGAGGACCTTGCGGCGGACCGGATTCCCGAACCCGCGGAAGCCGCCGCGGCCTCGATCGAGGAGCTCCTGGCCGAGCGCAAGCCCGATGCCGTTGTCAGCTATCAGGGCTGGGAGGCGATCGACGCCGCCGAGAAGTCGAGGGGCGAGCCGCTCGGTCGTCCGCGGGTGAAGTTCTGCCGGATCGAGGAGATGGTGGAGGCGTCGCGCTCGGCGCAGCCGGTCACGGCCGAGTGACGGTGGCCGACCTCGCCGAGATCCAGCGCCTCATCGCCGACGCCCTGCCCGGCGCGGAGGTTGAGGTCGTCGATGAGGGCGGTGGTGATCACCTCCGGGCGGTCGTTCGGGCCCCGCAGTTCGCGGGGCACAGCCGAGTTGAGCAGCACCGCATGGTGAAGCGGCCCGTGCAGCATCTGATGGACGACGGCACTATCCACGCCCTCTCGGTAACCGCCTCCGTTCCGGAATAGCCGCCGAGCCGACTCGCTAAGGTGAGGTAATGGTGGATCCGCAGTTCAAGACCCAGGTCGAGGACATCATCAAGGGCAACGAGGTGCTCCTCTTCATGAAGGGGACGCCCGAGGCGCCGCAATGCGGGTTCTCGATGCGCGTCGTCGGCGTCCTCGAGCAGCTTGGCGTCGAGTACGGCGCCGTGGACGTCCTCCCCGCGCTCGGTCCGCTGCGCGAGGCGACCGGCGAGATCTCGGACTGGCGCACGTTCCCGCAGCTCTACGTCAAGGGCGAGCTGGTCGGCGGCTGCGACATCGTCGAGGAGATGTTCGACTCGGGCGAGCTGGCCGAGCTGGTGGGAGTCGAGCAGCCCGAGGACCCACAGGCACCCGAGCCCGAGCGCCTCGTCCCGGGCGGGCCGCAGCAGAGCCCGCCGATGCAGCTCGGCTGAGCCCGCAGTCCGCGCCGCGTGTCGACTCCGTCGGCCTGAGAGCGACAGAATCGACACTCGATGTCGGCGCCTGGGGCGCTCCCCCTAGGCTGGGTACGTGGACATCGTCGTCGCCGCCATCGCAGTCGCGGCCTTCGCCGCGACCGTCATCGTGCTGACCGGCGCCCTCGGCGGCGCCCGCCGCGACCCCGTGCGAGTCCTGCCCGCTCCGGAGTTCGACCTGCCCGACGAGCGCTGGCTGACCGTGGACGAGCTGGCGCGAGAGCTCCAAGTGCGCCCGGCCGAGGTGATGGCGCTCGTGGAGCGCCGCGCGGTGCCGTTCTTCGTGATCTCGGGCGGCAACCGAGCCGACCCGCAGGCATACCGCTTCCGGCGCGACGAGATCGACGACTGGACGATCGGCTAGGGGTTCCGCGCGCTAGACCGTCGCGGCGGCCTGCTCGGCCGCGTCTTCCTTCACCTGGAAGGAGGAGCCGCAGCCGCACGCGGCCACGACGTTCGGGTTGTTGACCGTGAAGCCGGCTCCCTGGAGGCCGTCGACGTAGTCGACCTCGGAACCGAAGACGAACTGCATGCTCACCTTGTCGACGATCACGGCGACGCCCTGGTGCTCGAAGACGTGGTCATCGTCCTTTGGCTGGTCGAGCGCAAGGGCGTACTGGAAGCCCGAGCAACCGCCTCCGCGCACTGCGACGCGCAGCGCCTGGCCGGCGGCTTCCTCGTTGCCGGCTAGGAGCTCCTTGATCTTCGAAGCGGCCTTGTCGCTGAGAGCGACGGCCGACTCAGGCGTATCCATGCTTCACATTGTATAGGCGCGTACCGGCGAAGCCCCGCCTAGTGCGGCGGCTTCGCCGCCTGACATGCCAGTTTCGGTGCTAAGCACCTCACCGTCACACCCCGCTTGCAGCCCGCTTGCGCCGCTTGCGGTCCCGCTTCTTCGGCGCAGGCCTCTCCGCCTCATCGCCGAAGCGCCAATCCAGGTATTGGACGATCCGCCGCGAATCGTGCACGACCTCGTCGCCGTCGACCAGCACGGGCACGCGGCGCTGGCGGGTCAGTTCTTCGATCTCCGGGCGGGCGGCCTTCTTGTACGGCACCCGCTTGGTCCGGTACTCGATGCTGAGCTTGCCGAGCCGCCGAGCGACGGTGCCGCAGGGACACAGCACGTTCGTCGGCGTCCGGCACCGGTACAGGACGATGCGGGGCTCGTCGGTGGAGCTCACTGGAGCCATCGTAGTCGCCCGCCTGCGACCTGATAGAAACGCCCGGCTGTGAGCCCCGCCCAGACAGCCGTGGTCACCGACTCCACGTCCTATCTGCCGGAGGAGCTCATCGCCCAGCACGACATCCTGCGCGTCAGCCTCTACGTCACCCTCGAGGGCGAGCAGCAGCGCGAGAGCGACATCGCCGTCGCCGACTACGCCGGCTTCTACGAGCGATTGCGGCGGAGCGAGCGCGGCGCGACCACATCGCAGCCGTCGGTCGGCGACTTCACGGAGGTGTACGAACCACTGCTCGCCGAGGGCCGCGAGATCGTGTCGGTCCACATAGCAGCCGGAATCTCAGGTACGTACGAGTCGGCGCTGCAGGCGCGCGAGCGGCTCATCGACGAAGGGAAGGGCGGCGAGCGGATTCACGTCGTCAACAGTCATTCCGGCGCCGGCGGGCAGGGGATGATCGTGCTCGCGGCCGCGCGCGCGGCCGAGGGCGGCGCCGACGGAGCGACCGCGACGGAGGCCGCCGAGCGAGCCGGTCAGGCGCTCAAGATGTGGTTCGCGGTCGACACCCTTGAGTACCTGCGCAAGGGCGGGCGGATCGGCGCCGCGCAGGCGCTGCTCGGCTCGGCGCTGCAGGTGAAGCCGATCCTGACCCTCGAGGAGGAGATCACCCCGGTCGAGCGCGTTCGCACCCGCAGGCGGGCCTTCGAACGGATGGTCGACTTCGCCCGTGAGCGCAAGGAGGCCGGAGCCGACGGCTGGGTGGTACAGCACATCCAGGACCACGATTCGGCGCGCCACCTGGTCGACCAGTGCCGCGAGGTCTTCGGCGTGGACCCCGTCTTCGTCTCGGAGATCGGCCCGGTGCTCGGCGCGCACACGGGACCGGGCCTGCTCGGCATGGGCGGCATGCCCAAGGAGCTGCTGGGTTAGGACCGGGCCTTGATCAGGCCGATCAGGCCGTCGTCGGGATCCCTGAACAGCCCGATCTCGACGCCCTCGGTCACCACGTCGGGCCCCATGACGCGCGTACCGCCCAGGCTCTCGGCCTTCGCCAGTGACGCCTCGACGTCGGGTACCTCGACATAGAACGTGACGTGGCTGGGGAACTCCGTCGACCCCCCGATGCCGCCACCGATGCCGATGCCCTCGGCGTTCGTGTTGCCCTCTCGGGCGACGATCCCGTAGCCCATCGGATTGTTCGCGTCGATCTCCCAGTCGAAGAGATCCGAGTAGAAGGCCCGGAGCTTGTCACCGTCGTTGCCCATGACCTCGAAGTGCACTACCGGCTGTCCCATTGCTCACTCCCTTCAGCGACGGCGGCGAAGCGCCATCAGGCCGCCGACCGCAAAGCCCACGACGGCGGCGCCGACGACAAGCTCGCGCCGATGCTCGCGCACCTGGCGGCGCCAGTCGGTGAGCTCTGCGACCCGGCCCCGAAGCGCCTCGACCGAATGGCCCAGCTGCTCGCGTCTCACCTCGATGTCCCGCCGGATCTCGGCCGAACTGCGGCCCGGGGCTCCCGCCGCCGGCCGCCCGACGGGCTCCCCCGCTCCGCTCACGTACACGTCGGGCGCGCCGCTCATGGCTCTCTTGCGTAGGGCGTGGTCGATCCCTCGAGCGTCTGGCGCACCCGTTTTGCCTCCTCGATGGCGAGGTCGGGGGTGGGAGGCGCGCCGGCCTTCATCGCCCGGTATGCGACCAGGCCCGCGATCGCGGCGATCACGAACCAGAAGAGCGCCTCGATGCCGAACCCGATCCAGACGTGATCCTCGAAGAAGAGATCGTTGAGGAGCCAGGCGAACGCGTGCAGAAGCATCGCCAGGCCCGCGATCGCGAAGACTCCGGCGACCACACCCACGACGGAGCCCTTGACCAGCTGCGAGACCTTCTCGGAGATCTCCGCCTTGGCCAGCTCGATCTCCTCGCGGACGAGGGTTGAGACCTGCTCGGAGACGTCGAAGACGAGCTCGCCGACCGACTTGTCCTCGGGGGGTTTTCCAGCGGACTCGCTCACGGGAGCAATCGCTGGCATCGTGAATCACTTGCGGCGGCTTCGCCGCCTGACATGCTGCATTCGGGGCTAAAGCCCCTCACCATCACTCGGGCGGCTCCTCATCGAAGACTCGGTACCAGATCGCGGTCGAGAGCCGGTGGGCGAGCAGGCTGGCCAGGGCGCCGGTGCCGGCCAGCAGCCCGGCCCACATCAGCCTTCTGACGATCTCGTTATCCATCGGTTCGTAGCCGGCGCGTCAAGGCCCGCGGCCGCGGCGCGCTCTGCCGCCTACCCGCGGTGACCGGGGGAGTAAACCATGCGACGGGAGCGCGGGGTGGGCTGCTCGGAACGCGCGCAGCCGGGCCTGCGATCAGCGGGTGCGCGCGGCGAGTCCGCCGCAGATCGTCTCGACGACCATCTCGCGAGCGCGATCGAAGTCGGCGTCGGCGCCCGGGATCAGCTCGAAGACCCAGCCGGACAGCAGCTGCTCGATCGCGCCATAGAACCACATCGAGGCAAAGGCCGGATCGATGTCATCACGAAACTCGCCCGACTCCTGTGCCCCCGCCACGATCCTGGCGATCGAGTCGTAGGCCTGGCGGATCTCGGGCAGATGCGTCTGGCCAAAGGAGTTCGCCGCCCGGGTCACCTCGACGATGATGACCTTCATCAGCTCGGGGTCGTGCCTGTAGGAGTCGATGATGAAGCCGGCGACCGCGTCGAGCTTCTCGCGGCCCGAGATCGAGCGGGCGTCGACCTCGTCGATCGCCTGCAAAAGCAGCGACCAGCGCTCGACGAAGAGCTCGTTCATGACCTCGTCCTTGGACTTGAAGTAGTGGTAGACGAGTCCGTAGGCCACGCCCGCCTCGTCGGCGATGTCGGAGACGCGGCAGCTGTGGAAGCCCTGTCGGGCGAAGACCCGGATCGCGGCATCGAGAATCTGACGCCGGCGGTCGGCCGGCGGCGCCTTGGCGCTCACGTCCTCACCTCCACGGGCCATTCGTACACACCCGGGCGGCGGTTCGCCAGGGCCGGCAGGCTCTCGCGGATGCGCTCCTGCTCGGCGAAGTCCAGATCGGCCGCCACGAAGCACTCGTCGTCCGGCGCCTCGGCCAGGACTCGGCCCCAGGGGTCGACGATCATCGAGTGGCCCCAGGAGTCGTAGTGCGGCGGCGCTTCGCCGATCTGCCCCGAGGCGACCACGAAGAGCTGGTTCTCGATGGCCCTCGCGCGCACGAGGATCTCCCAGTGGGCGCTTCCCGTCGGCCACGTGAAGGCCGAGGGCAGCGTGATCACCTGTGCGCCGCGAATCGCGAGGATCCGCATGAGCTCCGGGAAGCGCACGTCGTAACAGATCGCCAGGCCGAGCTCGGCCTCGCCGACCGGGGCGGTGACTATCTCCTCGCCGGCGTCCTCGGTGGCGGACTCCCGATAGGCGACTCCACCGACATCGACGTCGAACATGTGGATCTTGCGATAGACGGCGATGCGCTCGCCATCGGGGCCGAAGAGGGCCGAAGTGTTCGCAAGCCGGTCGCCGTCCTCCAGACGCTCGGCGACGCTCCCGGCGACCAGATGGATCCCGAGCTCGCGCGCCCAGCCCGCCGCCGCGGCCAGCGTTGGGCCGTCGAGCGGTTCGGCGCCCGCGCGAAGCGCATCGGGGTCGCCGAGGATGCTCCACTTCTCGGGCAGGACCACCAGCTCGGCGCCGTCGGCCGCTGCCGCGCGAACGAGACGCTCGGCCGTGGCGCGATTCCGATCCTTGTCGGCGGTGGAGTTGAGCTGTATGGCGGCTGCGCGCATCTCTCCTCGTGGTGGCGGGCGCATCCGGCGCCGGCCCGGCTCCTTCCCGCCCTCCGCAGCGGTTCAGGTTGACTGACCAGTCAATCTAGGAGTATAGGAGCGCCCTGGGCGCGCCGCAGGGGCCTACCCGGACAGTATCCACGCACCCAGCGTACCGAGCACGAGCCCCGCTTCGATCGCGGCGATCAGGCCGACGGAGCCGGCCCACGAGTCGCCCGAAAAGCTGCCCGCGGCGCCCAGGAGCAGCGCCGCGACGAGCACGATCGCAGTCCCAGCACCCCAGTAGAGCATCGCCCTCTCCCAGCGGTCATCGCGCTCGGAGATTCGCTCCCGCAGCCTGTGCTCGATCAGGAACGGCGTCGCGAACAGCGCGGCGAAGAACGCAGCCGCGAACACCACGATCCAGCCGTTCACGTGTGCCGCGCTCAGGTACGGAGGACCGGCGGCGGCGGCGAGCGCCGCCGCCAAACCGGCGATCGCAAGCCCCCACAGAGCAGCAAGCGACGGGATCCGGGCGTCGCGCATGCCCGGATCGTACGTGGCGGGCCAGGCATGAACGCAGCGTGCATCGCTCACACACGCAGCGCTCGAGTGTCGCGAAAACGTGTGTCAGCCCGCGGGGCAGTGGGAACCCGAGCATGGATGTTCCGCCGGCAGAAAATGCGACGACCGAGCTCGTACTTCGAAAGCCGCACCGAACAGTGGCGCCAGGTGGGGCTGGGCGGCGAGGTCGACCGTGCCAAGGCCCAGCGCGCGCGGGGCGGCGTCGTCGTGCTCCTGATCCTGATCGCGGGCGTGCTGCTTCTGTTCAGCAACCGCCAGTCGCTCTTCCCCGGGCTCAACACGCCGGTGCGCATCGCGACCGTCGCCGCGCTCGTGGTGCTTGGCTGGGGCCTTGCGCGGCAGCTCGGCCGGGGCGTGGCGCCGCAGCTGTTCAGGCGCATGGATCCTGGAACCGCCGGCACGGTCGGATTCCTGATCCGGCTCCTGACGATCGCCCTCATGCTCGCTGTCGCCCTGCGCATAGCGGGCCTCAAGGCCGACACCCTTGCCGTGGGCGGCGCGTTCACCGCGATCGTGCTCGGCCTCGCCGCACAGCAGACCCTGTCGAACCTGTTCGCGGGGCTGGTCCTGATCAGCACGCGCCCGTTCCGGGTGGGCGAGCGGGTGCGGTTCCAGGGTGGGCCCTTGGCCGGTCAGATCGAGGGGATCGTGGGCTCGCTCGGCCTCTTCTATACGACGCTCGTGGATGGGGCCGATCGGATCCTCGTGCCCAACAACACCATCCTTCAGATCGCCGTGTCTCCATTGCGCGAGCCCGAGCGGGTCGAGCTGCGCGCTCGCTTCGACGCCGGGACGACTCCAACCGAGGTCCAGCGGATCATCGAGCAGAACGTCTCCACCGACACGCGCTATCCACCGCACATCTCGCTCGAGGAGCTCGATCGCGACGAGGTGGTCGTGCGGATCACGGCCACGCCCCAGAATCCAGCCGAGGGCGCCCGCCTGGCCAGCGAGATCCTGGCCGCCGTCCAGAACGGCCATCGCGGTCGTGACGGCACCGACGCCGAGACGTAGTCTCGGCGTATGCGGGCCTTCATCGGAGCGCTGGCGATATCGCTCGCCATCGCGGTCGCGGGCTGCGGCGGCGGGGACGATGGCGGAGCCGAGCACGGCCCGACCGGCGGCGAGATCACCTATTCGCGCAGCGGCGGACTCGCCGGGATCAGCGAATCGCTGACCATCGCTCCCGACGGAACCGTGACCGTGAAAAGCGGCTTCCCGGGGGAGCCACGCACGAAGGAGCTCCAGATCGGCGACGCGCAACTCCGGGCCCTGGAGGCGGACCTGTCAAAGGCCGACCTCGAGTCCCTCGACGAAGGCGAGGCCGCCGGCTGCGCGGACTGCTTCGTCTACGTGCTGAGCTATGGCGGCGAGACCGCAAAGGCCGATGACGCGACCGCGTCACCGGCCTTTCGGAAGGCGATCGCGCCCGTTCAGCGCATCATCGACGAGCAGACGGGGAGCCGGGGAGATGTCAAGTAGCCGGCGCGTAGCGGTGATGGATGCCGAGCGTGTTGCCGTCGGGGTCTTCGAAGAAGGCCTGATAGCAGACCCCTGAGTCGATCGTTTCGCCCTTGAACTCGACCCCGCGGGACTGGAGCTCGCTCTTGGCACCCTCGAAGTCCTCGACGTGAAGGGCGATTGGAACGCTGTTGGCGTGAAACTCGATCCCGAAGGCGTCGGTCTGCATCACGGCCAGCGTGAGGCTGCCGGTCTCGAACTCGGCCGCGGGCATGTTCCCCCAGCGCTTGGACTCCGGCAGGCCGAGCACGTTGCCGTAGAAGTCGACCGCAGCATCGAAGTTCTGCGTTCCCACGCAGACGAAGTCGGTGCCCGTTACCAGTGGCGTTGCGTTCATGTGGTTCTCCTTTGGTTCCGGCTCCCGCGTTGGCGCTCGAGCTCGGCGACCATCAGCTTCGTGTGGAGGGCGACGATCAGGTCGTTGAGAGGGCCGACGCCCGCCTCGATGATCTCGATCGCACGGTCGGCGTCGACGTCTCCCGCCAGCCGCTCCGTCAGCACCTGCACCTCCTCGGCGACGAGCCGCTCGAGCGCGCTCTTGTAGCGCAGGGTGTCATAGACGGTGAAACCGAGGCTCTCGTCGTAGCCGCCGGCGCGGAAGCGGCTGATCGCCTCGATGATCGTCACGTCCGAGGGCGTGTATCCGCCCTTTCCCGTCCCGATGACCTCGAGCTCCGCCAGGCGGTCGAGGACCTCCTTCGGCACCTCATAGCGCTCCCGCACCTCGCGGGTGGACACCCGCGAGCGCTCGCCGACGAGGGCGCGCTCCAGGATGCGGTCCTCGAGCTCCAGCATCGCGCGCAGGCGCTCGGGATCCGCGTCCTCGCGCGCCAGCAGCTCACGGATGACCCGCAAAGGCATGAACCGCTCCTCCTGCAGCTGCTTGATCAGGCGGATTCGCTCGACGAACTCCGGGGAGTAGTAGGCCATGTTGCGCGAGGTCTTCACGGGCTCGGGGAGCAGGCCCTCGCGCAGGTAGTGGCGGATCGTCGCAACCGGAACGCCGGATTGCTCCGAGACCTCGGAGATCTTCAACAGGCCGACCGCCTCCTCCGCGGCGCGTCCGGGGGCGGTGGGGTTGCCGGCCGGACGACTCATCCCATGAACCTCTGCGGCTCGGCCGCCTCGCTGGGCCCCGCCGCGGCGCCCGCCTCGACCAGCGCCGCCACCTCGTCCTGCGAGAAGCCGGACTCCCTCAGCACATCCTCGGTGTGCTCACCCAGGGCTGGAGCCGGGCGGGTCGGATCGCCGGGGGTGCGGGAGAACTTCACCGGGGCGCCCAGCAGGCGCACCGGCCCGAGCTCGGGCTGCTCCATCTCCACCACCATGTCCCGCGCACGCACGAGGTCGGACCCGAGCGCTTCGTCGAGGTCCAGAACCGGCTCGATCATCGCGTCGTGCTCGTCGTTGAAGGCTCGCCACTCCTCGCGCGTGCGCTGCTTGAAGATGTCCGCGATCTCCTGCCACTCGTCGGATCCGGGGGCGATGAACTGCTTCTCGATCAGATCCTCGCGATCGACTCCCTCGCAGAAGTTGCGCCAGAACTTCGGCTCGAGCGCGCCGCACGTGACCCAGCCGTCGGCCGCCTCGTACGGCAGGTAGCAGGCGTATCCGCCCGTGAGCGAGGCGCGGCCGCGCTGGGGCACCTGCCCGTCGCACAGGTACTGGGCGGCTGCCATCGCCAGCCAGGCGAGGGAACCGTCCGTCATCGACACGTCGACGAGCTGCCCCTCGCCCGAGCGCTCGCGCTCGCGCAGCGCCGCCATCACCCCAAAAGCCGCCATCAACGCCCCGCCACCGAGGTCGGCGATCTGCCCCGCTGACTGAATCGGCCGGCCGCCCGGCTCGCCCGTCAATCCGAGCAGGCCGTTCAGGCCGAGATAGTTCATGTCGTGGCCCGCACGCTGCGTGTGCGGGCCGGTCTGGCCGTAGCCCGTGATCGCGCAGTAGACGATCGCCGGGTTGGCTTCGCGCAGGGCGTCGTAGCCGCAGCCGAGCCTGTCCAGGACGCCCGGGCGGAAGCTCTCGAGGATGACGTCGGCGTCGCGGGCGAGCCTCAGGAAAGCCTCGCGGCCGCCGTCGGACTTGAGATCGAGGCGAATCGAGCGCTTGCCGCGGTTGAGCGCGAGGTAGAGCGCTGAGCGCGTGCCAAGGCCGTGGTGCTCCTCATCCCCGTAGAACGGCGGGGCCCAGCGGATGTAGTCGCCCATGCCGGTGTCCTCGACCTTGACGACATCCGCGCCGAGGTCGGCGAGCAGGAGTGAGCAGAAGCCGCCGGGAAGGAGGCGGGTGAGGTCGAGGACCCTTATTTCGCTGAGAGCCCCCGTCATGCTCGTGGTGACTCGGATCCCGACGCTCCCGGAGGCGCAGGCGAGGAGGCGGCGGGCATTTGCTTGGTCGGCACGCCGAGCATCTCCCTCGCCTCCTGCACGGTGGCCGCTCTGCGCCCCACGTCCTCCGCCATCTGGCGTGCCTTCGCGATCAGCTCGCCGTTCGAGCTCGCCATCTCGCCGTCGGGCAGGTAGAGGTTGTCCTCCAGCCCGGCGCGCACGTTGCCGCCGAGAGGGAGAGCGGCGCCGATCAGGCGCCACTGGTCGCGGGAGATGCCGATCACCTGCCAGTTGTTCGGTCCCTCGGCCCCGCCGGGGATCTGGTCGGCCATGAGGCCGACGTTGCGGGCGTTCGGCCTGATCCCACCGTTGACGCCGATCACGAGCGAGACGTTCACCGGCTCGGCGAGGAGCTCCATGTCGATGAGCGGATCGAGGTTCGCGACGTGCCCCGCATCGAAGCACTCGTGCTCTGGCTTGATGCCGAGCTCCCGCATCGCGGTCAGGAACTCGATGATCGTGTCGAAGGAGTTCTCGAACACGGCCTTGAAGACGAAGTCCTTGCGCCGCCGCGAGTACTTCGCGTAGTTCATCGAGCTCATGTTCAGCGCCGCCACGTCTGGCCGCAGCTCCTTCAGATAGGCGACCCGCTTTTCGATCGGAATGCCGATCGCGCCCGTGGAGTAGTTGATGATCACGTCATCCACGGCATGCTGGATCGCCTCGGTGATCGCCTGGAAGTCCTCGATCTCGTACGACGGGGTGCCGTCGGGAGCCCGGGCGTGGATGTGGATCTGCGACGCGCCCTCGTCAACCGCCCGGCGCGCCTCGGCCGCGTACTCCTCGGGCGTGTACGGGATGGCTGGGCACTGGTCGCGATTGGCAATCGCGCCGCTGATGGAGCAGCTGATGATGACCGGATCTTCGAAGCGGCTCATCTGGGCGCCCCCATAGGGACGAACAACGGCGCAACATCCCCACCGAGTGGCGAGAAAGTCGGCCTATACGCGCATTTCTCGCCACTCGACGTTGAGTGGATGCCGCAATTCGCCTGGGCACCCTCTCTCAGTGCCAGTTGTTCGTCAACCGCCCCGCTCACACCGGCATCACTCCGTGCTTGCGCCACGGGCGCTCTATCCGCTTGTCCTTCGCCATCCGCAGCGCGCGGATGATCGTCGGGCGGGTCTCGCGCGGGTCGATCACGTCGTCGATCAGGGCGTTCTTGGCGGCGATGTACGGGTCGATCGACTGGCGGACCTGCTCGAGCATCGCCTCGCGCGTCGCGTCCGGGTCGTCGGAGGCCTCGATCGCCGAGCGGCCGATGATGTTGACGGCGCCCTCCGCGCCCATCACCGAGATCTCGGCGCTGGGCCAGGCGACGATGAGGTCGGGTTCATACGCCTTGCCGTTCATCACGTAGTAGCCGGCGCCGTAGGCCTTGCGGATCACCACGGTGACCTTCGGCACGGTCGCCCGCGAGACGGCGTAGAGCATCTTGGCGCCATGGCGGATGATCCCGGCGTGCTCGACCTTCGAGCCCACCATGAAGCCGGGCACGTCCTGAAGGAAGACGAGCGGGATGCTGAACGCGTCGCAGAGGTTCACGAACCGCGCCGCCTTGTCGGCTGAGTCGTTCTCGAGGATGCCGCCGAGCTGCTTCGGCTGGTTGGCGACGATGCCCACCGGCTGGCCTCCGAAGCGCGCGAGGCAGGTGATGATCGTCTTCGCAAACTTCGGCTTGATGTCGAACCACTCGCCGTCGTCCGCGATCTCCTCGATCACCTCGTACATGTCGTAGGGGTGGCGGTTCGACTCCGGGACGATGTCGAGGAGCTTCTCCGACATCCGATCGTCGGGATCGGCTGTGTCGCGGATCGGTGGGCGCTCCTCGCAGTTCGAGGGGAAGTAGGAGAGGTAGCGCTTCACCGCGTCGATGCACTCAGCGTCGTCCGACACCTCCAGGTCACCCACCCCTGACTTGCGGCAGTGGACCCTCGCGCCACCCAGATCCTCCATCGAGATGTCCTCGCCTGTCACCGCCTTCGTCAGATGCGGCCCCGCGAGCGCCATCGCGCCCTGCCCGACCACCATCGGGACGAAATCGGAGAGGCCCGGGATGTACGCCGTTCCGGCCGCGCAGGGGCCGAGCATCGCGGCGACGAGCGGCACGACGCCGGACATCGTCACCTCCTCACGGAACAGGTGGCCCGAGCCGGCGAAGAGCGAGCCGGCGGCCTCCTGAATGCGCGCCCCGGCGGAATCCAGCAGCCAGATGAGGGGCATGCGCTTCTGCAGCGCCATCTCCCGCAGGCGGCCGACCTTGAGCTCGCCGGTCATCCCCATCGAGCCGGCCATCACAGTGAAGTCGTAGGCGGCGATCGCGCACGGCCTGCCCTCGACGGCGCCCCACCCGGTGATGACGCCGTCGGCGGGCGCATCTCGGCCCTCCATCGCGCGCTGGGAGAAATGAGGCCCGGCATGGATACCGATCTCCACGAACGTCCCGGGATCGACGAGCAGCTCGATCCGCTCGCGCGCCGTCAGCTTGCCCCGCTCGTGCTGGAGCGCGATCTTCTCCTCCCCGCCGCCGAGCTTCGCCGTCTCGCGCCGCTCGTGAAGATCCTCGACGAGCCCCTTCAGCCCGGTCTGCTCGCCATGCTCCGTCTCGGCCGGCGCCTCGGGGGCCTCGGCCGAACCAATGCCCGCCGCCTCCTCCGCTGCGCGTCCGGGGGCGGCGGGGTCTGTTTGGGCTCGTGAATCGCCTTCGTCGCTCATCTTCCCTTCCATTCGGGCTCCCGCTTCTCGAAGAACGCGCGCACGCCCTCGATCGCATCCTCGGTCCCCAGTTCGATCGTGAGCTGCGAGCACAGGTAGTCCAGGGCCTCCGCGAGCGGCATGTCGAGCTGGCGCCACATCGCGTCCTTGCCGAGGCGCATCACCACCGGCGACTTCGACGCAAGCTTCGTGGCCCAGTCGTCGACGGCGGCGTCGAACCCATCGGCCGGCACCACCTTGTTCACGATCCCGGCGGCGAGCGCCTCCTCGGCCGTCAGCCGCTCACCGAGGAGCAGCATCTCGTTCGTCTTCTTGCGCGGGACGTTGCGGTAGATCAGCGCCATGATCATGAACGGGAAGAGCCCGACGTTGATCTCGGGCGTGCCGAAGCCCGCGCCCTCCTTCGCGATGATCAGGTCGCACGCGAGCGCGATCCCGAGCGAGCCGGCCAGGACGTGTCCGTTCGCCGCCACGATCGACGGCTTGCCCAGCTCGCCGATCGCCTTGAAGATCTCGACGAAGCGCTGGCTCGTCTCGTGGCGGGCGATCAGAGGCGCTTCGGCATCGAAGGCGCCGAGGTTCGCACCAGAGGAGAAGACCTTCTCGTGGGTCGAGGTCAAGACCACGCAACGAACGGCGTCGTCCTTCCGTGCGCCTCGCAGCGCATCGAGCAGCTCGCCCAACAGCTGCGGCGAGAGCGAGTTGCGCGTGTCGGGATCATCGAACGCGACCGTGGCAACCCCGGCATCGCTGACGCTGTATCTGATCTTTTCGTAGTCGGCCACGGGCATGTTTCGGCAAAGTGAGAAGTACGACTCTTCACTTTATACGGGCTTTTGCACCCCAGCGCGCACGAGCGCTCCCACCCATCTCTGTGGTGATCGTCACACAACCTCCGGGCCTTGCAGAGGACGCTGGACTGCCATGGACGAAACGGCGCATTGCCCGATTCACCGTCGCAATACTGGGCGGGTGCCGATCACACTTGACGCCGACGAGGATGCTCGCGGGCGGTTCCTCGCGGAGGTCGACCGGCGCCTGACTTGGGTCGGATGGCTCTCCAACGGCGTTGGCATGGTCGTAATCGGCCTGGCGATCACCTTCCTGCTCCCCGTGTTCCTCGATGACATCACGTGGACGACGGGCCTCTGGCAGCTCTCGCTCACCCCTGTCGGCTTCCTCGCGGCCGGCTTCAGCCTGACGTCGTACGGGCGGCGCGCACAGGCCGCAGCGCTCGGCTGGATCGCCGAGGGGAGGGAGCCCACGGAGCACGAGCACGAGCTGACCCTGCGACTCGCCCGCACCGAGGTGTTGGCGGCCGGCGCAGTGTGGGTCGTCGGCAGCCTGGTCTTCGGCGTGCTCTACTGGCTGACCGAGTCGCCCGGGTTCGGGGCCATCGTGCTCGCCGGCGGCTGGCTGGGCGGCGAGACAACCTGCGCCCTCTATTACCTGCTCCTCGAACGCGCGCTGCGCCCACTCACCGCCTTGGCGCTCGAGGCGCGGCTTCCCGAGCGCCCGGTCGCCCCGGGCGTGACCAACCGTCTGATGTTCGCCTGGAGCCTGGGGACCGGCGTCCCGATCCTGGGCGTGCTCGTGGTGGGCGTGGCCGGGCTGAGCAAGGGCGCGGTGAACGCCGACTACGTGGCCGCTGCCTGCATCTTCCTCGGGATCGTCGCAAGCGCGGTTGGCATGTTGGCCACGAAGATCGTCGCGCGCTCAATCGGCGATCCGCTCACCTCCGTCCGGCGTGCCCTCGATCGCGTCGGGGAGGGCGACCTGTCGGCAGATGTCCGGGTTGAGGACGGCAGCGAGATCGGCCTGCTCCAAGCCGGCTTCAACCACATGGTGGATGGCCTGCGCGAGCGCGAGCGCATCCGGGACATGTTCGGTCGCCAGGTGGGACACGAGGTGGCCCGCGCAGCACTTCGCGACGGCGCGCGCCTCGGCGGCGAGGAGCGAGAGATCGGCGCGCTGTTCGTGGATCTGACCGGCTCGACGTCGATCGCGCTCGCCCTACCGCCAACCGAGGTCGTCCGCCTTCTCAATCGGTTCTTCCGGATCGTGGTCGAGGTCGTTGAGTCCCAGGGTGGCCTCGTGAACAAGTTCGAGGGGGACGCCGCGCTCTGCGTATTCGGCGCGCCCGTCGCCAGCCCGGATCCGGCAGCGGATGCGCTGTGCGCCGCCCGCGCGCTTGCCGAACGCCTCGAGCATGAGGTCCCCGAGATCGGTTTCGGGATCGGGGTTTCCGCGGGTAATGCGGTGGCCGGCAACGTTGGCTCCGAAAGCCGCTTCGAATACACGGTGATCGGCGACCCGGTGAACGAGGCCGCGAGGCTTTGCGAGCTCGCCAAGGAGCGTCCCGAGCGGCTGCTCGCCTCGGACTCAGCCCTCCGGCGGGCTGGCGAGACCGAGACCCAGGAATGGCAGGTTGGCGAGCAGACGGTGCTTCGTGGGCGTCTCGAGGCGACCCACCTCGCCTCGCCCAGGTCCTAACCAACCGAATCTGCATCGAGCGCGTGCCCGTGGCCCGGCTTGGACCGGGTTGGCTTCAGAAGTAAGAAGTATTACTCTTCACTTCACACAGTCGCCTGCGTGTCCCGCGATCCAAGGAGCGAGCAGTTGGCCTCAACGACCCAGACTCAGAACGGCAGCGCCGTTCTGAAGCCCCAGCACGACGGCTCCCGCAAGCACCTGCTGTTCACCGACGAGCACGAGGACCTGCGCGAGTCGATGGAGGCGTGGGTGAAGAATGAGCTCTACCCCCACCGCAACGAGTGGGAGGAGACGACCTGGCCGGATGCGGCCCTGCGCCGTGCCGGCGAGCTCGGCTACCTGGGCCTCTGCTTCCCCGAGGAGTACGGCGGCCAGGGCGGCGACTACTACTACTCCCTGGTGCGCGCGGAGTGCATGAGCTACTCCGGCTCAGGCGGCACAAACATGGGCTTTGCCGTGCAGACCGACATGGTCCTGCCCCCCATCCATCTGCTCGGCACCGAGGACCAGAAGCAGCGGTACCTGGTCCCCGGCATCAAGGGCGAGAAGATCGGCTGCCTCGGCATCACCGAGCCGGGGGCCGGCTCCGACGTCGCCGGCATTCGTACGAAGGCGATCCGCGACGGCGACGACTACCTGATCACGGGCTCGAAGACGTTCATCACGAATGGCGCCCGCGCCGACTTCATCCTCCTCGTGGCGAAGACCGACCCCGATGCACGCCACGAGGGCATCAGCCTGTTCCTCGTCGACCTTCGCGACGGCGACGGCAACCCCGTGCCGGGCTTTGAGGTCGCGCGCAAGCTGGAGAAGATGGGCATGCACGCCTCGGACACGGGCGAGCTCGCCTTCAACGAGGTCCGCGTACCCGCTGAGAACCTGCTGGGGCAGGAAGGCAAGGGCTTCTACCACATCTCCTGGGAGCTCCAATCGGAACGGATGGTCGCCGCCGCGGGTTGCGTCGCGGGGGCGGAGCGGATGTTCGAGAAGACGCTCGAGTACGCGAAGGAGCGCGAGGCATTCGGCCGCCCGATCGGGCGCTTCCAGGCGATTCGCCACAAGTTCGCCGAGATGGCCACGAAGATCGAGGCGTCGAAGCAGTTCAACTACGTGACTGCCTGGCGCTACGCGAACGGCGAATACCCGGTCCGCGAGATCTCGATGGTGAAGCTGCAGACCTCGCGCATGTGCTGCGAGGTCGCTGACGAGTGCGTCCAGATCCTCGGCGGCTACGGCTACATGAAGGAGTACGAGATCGAGCGCTCCTACCGCGACGTGCGCCTCAACCGCATCGGCGCCGGCACCGACGAGATCATGCTCGAGGTGATCGGCCGCAGCTATGGCCTCTAGCTGACGTCAGTCGTGGAGGATTACCGTGATGGTGTTGTCGGGGCCGTTCGACGTGACGATGTCGAGGGTGTTGTTCGCGTCGAGACGGGCGAGGATGACGTCATACGCCTGTCCGGCCAGGCCTCCATCGACCCTCTGGGGCGCGTGGAACTCACCGTTGCCCCTGCCGCGTAGGACGAGGACGTCGCCGGCGTAGCGGGCGACGACGACGTCCAACTTGCCGTCGCCGTTGACATCGCCGACGTCCAGCCCGGTGACCGACGGATTCCCCAACGGCGTCTTCTGCGGCTTCCCGAAATGGCCGTCGCCGTGGCCGAGCAGCACCTCCACGGCGCCCTTCTTGGCTCCGCCGCGCTTGCTCTGCTCCCGTCCGCCGCTGATGACGATGTCGTTGTCGCCGTCGTCGTTCAGATCGGCGAGGCGCGCGTCCACCGGCGTGTGCAGGGAGTCGTAGCGGCGCGGGTGCCTGAAGACCTTCCGCCCCTTGCGCGCCAGCCGCGCCGCGATGCCGTTCTTGCCGTCTGCGACGGTGACGACGTCGGCTCGCTTGTCATGGTTGATCTTCCCGGCGGCGAGTGGCCCCGAGTCCTTCAGCTTGAACTTGCGCTGCTTGGGAAACGTGCCGTCGCCCTTCCCACGCAGGTATACGAGCTTGTTCTCATCCTCAGTGACCAGGATGTCGTTCTTCCCGTCGCCGTTGACGTCGGCGATCCCCGTCCCCCGGCTCTGGCCGACCCAGCTTCCGAAGAAGTCTGTCGTCGAGTCGAAGAGGGCGCCGGGTCCCCCAAGCAGGACCGAGGCCGAGCCGTTCGTGCCGTACACGAGGTCGAGGTCGCTGCCCCCATCGAGCTTGCCGATGGCCATCGTTTCCGGGTTGCCGCCGGTCGCGTAGGTCGTGGGCAGCTGGAAGGTCCCGTCCCCGTTGCCGACGAGGACGGAGGCCCCTTGGGAGGACATGTTGAAGTTGCCCACGGCGATGTCGCGGTCGCCGTCGCCGTCGAAGTCCCCGGCTTCGACGGGCCAGGCGTCATCGCTTCCCGTCAGAAATTGCGTCGGCGACCCATACCCGGCGCCGGCGAGCGCGGCAGCGGGTCCGGCGAGAAGGCACAGCGCGAGCCCGCCCAGCGCCGACACTGCGCTTATGAACCGTCTCAGCATGGATTCCTCGTCGCTCGGACGGCGTGATGCTACCGGCGGGCCGCCAGCAGGCGCTCGAGCGTCCCGAGCCGCTCGTCCCACTCGCCGCCGACGCAGGCGATCCATCGCGCCGCCTCCGACAGCGGCTGCGGCTCCAAGCGGTAGCGCGTCTCGCGCCCGACTCGCGCCGCGCTCACGAGCTCAGCGGCGCGGAGCAGCGCGAGATGCTTGGCAACCGCCTGCCGTGTGATCGGCAGCTCGCGCGCAAGGCCAGTGGCCGTTGCCGACCCGCCGGCCAGGCGCTCGACGACCTGGCGGCGCGTCGGGTCCGCGAGCGCGGTGAAGACGGCGTCGGCGCTCATCGCAACGGGCTCATGCAGCGACGAGCTCGAGGGCGTGGGCAAGCTCCTCCAGAGCACCCTGCCAGCGGTGACCGGTGCCTGATGCGAGCGGGCCCTTCAGTGCCCGCTCGACCACTACCAGCCGCGTCCCGGAGACAGCCGGTTCCAGCGTGAACTCGACCTGGCTCGGTCCCTCGCCATCGCGCGACCACGTGAACGCAAGGCGCCGACCCTCCTCGACCCGCTCGATGCTGCCGGTGCGCTCCTCCTCGCCGATGCGGAACCTGACCTCGCCGCCCGGCTCGGGGTCGACCTCGGCCTCGTCGGCGAGCCACTCGCTCAGCAGCCGCTCGTCGGTGATCGCCTCCCAGACCTCTTCGGGCGTTGCCTCGAAGGTTCTCTCCCGCTCCACCTGCTCAGCCATAGGTCCTCCTCGATTCGCGCAACCCAGCAGTTGCGGATGATAGCCTACGCAATACGCGCAACCCAAAGGTTGCGTATCACACCCGTGAGAAGGAGGAGCCGATGCCCCTGATTCCGATGGTGGTCGAACAGACCGCCCGCGGCGAGCGCTCATTCGACATCTACTCCCGCCTGCTCGGCGAGCGCATCGTCTTCCTCGGCCAGCCGGTCGACGACGAGATCGCGAACCTGATCGTCGCGCAGATCCTCCACCTGGAGTCAGAGGATCCGGACAAGGACATCTCGCTCTACATCAACTCGCCCGGCGGCAGCATGGACGCCGGGTTCGCCATCTACGACGCGATGCAGTACGTCCGGCCTGACGTGGCGACGATCTGCTTCGGCATCGCGATGTCGATGGGCTCGCTGCTCCTGGCCGGAGGCGCCGACGGCAAGCGTCGCGCGCTCCCCAATTCCCGCATCCTGATCCACCAGCCGACCGGCGGCTTCCAGGGGCAGACGAGCGACATCGAGATCCACGCGAAGGCGATCCTCGAGGCCCGCAAGCGCATGGACGCGATCTACGCCCACCACACGGGCCAGGACACGGAGACCCTGCACCGCGACATGGAGCGAGACCGCTTCTTCACTCCCGACGAAGCCGTCGAATATGGCCTCGTCGACGAGGTGATCGACCGCCATGAGCTCACGCGCAAGCCGACCGGATTCAATGCCTGACCGCTAGCCGTCCGCTACAACGGGCGGTATGAGCGAACACCGCGTCCGCCGGGCGACGGCCGCCGACGCCGAGGACGTCGCGCGGCTGCTCCACGACTTCCAGACCGAGTTCTCCGAGCCCGTCCCCGACCACGACGTCCTCGCCACGCGCGCAGCCGAATACATTGAGAGCGGTGAGATCACCGTGCTCCTGGGCGGCAACGGACCTGATGCCATCGCCGAGCTTCGGTTTCGGAAGTCGCTCATGAGCGGCGAGCTCGACGCCTACCTCGAGGAGCTCTACGTCGCCCCCGCCAGGCGCGGCGAGGGCCTCGGCCGCGCGATGCTGGACGCGGCGATGGAAACCGCTCGGACGATGGGCGCCACGCACATCGACCTCGGGACGAGCGAGGACGACGTGGCCGCGCGAGCGCTGTACGAGAGCGCGGGCTTCACCAATCGCGAGGGGCGCCCGGACGGCCCGATCATGTTCGTCTACGAGCGTGAGCTGTGAAGGCCACGCTTGCTCTGGCAGGTGCTGTCGCAGTCGTCGGCGCCTTCACCGCCCAGGCTCAGCCGGTTGCGCCTCCAACCGACTCCGCGGCGAAGGCCCACGGCGACCGCCCCCACCCGCCGCCGATCGACAACGACCCGATCCCTTACGGCTCGAAGCGCAAGGCCCAGATGGCCGGCTACTCACGACGCCACTACGGCGCCCGGGAGTGGCGACTGCGCCGCCACGCCGCCATCGTCCTTCACTTCACCGACACCTCGACCTACGGGCCGGTCTGGAACACGTTCGCCTCGAACGCGCCGAACCTCGGCGAGTCGCCGGGTGTGTGCTCCCACTTCGTGGTCGGCAAGGAGGGCATCGTCCACGAGCTGGTGCGGCCCAGCATCCGCTGCCGGCACACGATCGGCCTCAATCAGCTGTCAATCGGGGTCGAGATGGTCCAGGAGGAGGGGCGCGGCTCGCACTGGGCCGACCGCCGAATCCTCGAGCGCCGCCGCCAGGCAGACCACGCCGTCCGCCTCGTGGCCTGGCTCAAGGCGCGCTACGGGATCAAGATGAGCAACGTCATCGGCCACTCGATGGCCAACCACAGCCCGCTGTTCGAGGACCAGGAGGGCTGGCGCAACGACCACACCGACTGGCAGGCACGGGACGTGCGAACGTTCCGCCACCGCGTGCGCAGGCTCCTGAAGCGCTGACTTGACCGGCTCCCACCTCGATCACATCCGCTCGTACTACCGGGCCCTCAACACGGGCGACGTCGAGGTGATCGCCTCGCACTTCACCGAGGACGCGGTCCACTACTACACCCGCCTCGGGCCTCATGTCGGGGCCCGCGAGATCGCGGGGAACGCGAGGTGGGCCATCGACAACATTCATGGTCAGTGGTGGCTCGAGCACGGGATCGAGGCGGGCGACGAGGTCGTGATCGAGTGGACGATGACCTGGCGCGACCCGGAGTCGAAGGAGCGGCGCCTGAACCGCGGGACGGAGTGGTTTCGGATCGAGGACGGGCTGATCGCCGAGATCAGGGCCTATCACCACGGCGACGAGCGCAACCCGCGGGGCGACCTCCTCGGCTTCGACTTCATCTCGCGCGGCTACAGGACCCTGGACGACTGGGAGCCGCCTCCGGGCAAGGTCCCCTGAGGCGCCGCGTCAGTGCCGGCCGCTGCCGTGCACGCGCACGCGCTCGGTCATCGCCACGGGATGGAGCGCGCAGAAGAGCCTGTACGTGCCGGGCTGGCGGAACTTGCGCGAATACGTCCTGCCGCCGTCGAGGTTGGGGCCTCCGAAGCCGACGGGGCCGTTCGCGACGGTGAGGTTGTGAAGCTCGCCGTCGGAGAACTGCCAGTTGAGCGACTCGCCCCGATGGATCGCGATGTTGCGCTTCGAGAACGAGAGGTCGGCCGCGGTGATCGTGGACCCGTCCCTCAGGTGCTCGATGTCCCCGGGCGGCGCCTTGATCGGCACCGCGACGCCCTTCTTCTTGTCGAAGCCGTTGATCGGCACCTCGAACGGGATCGGGCCGTCGCGCCCCTCCTCGGAGGGGCCGAGGATGGTCGTGTCGCTCGGCAGGCTTCCGCAACTCTGGGTGACCGAGGCGTCGGGTGCGAGGAAGACGATCATGATCCCCATCACCCGCGTGTGGACCTCGGAGTCGTCGTAGAGCGAGCTTAATCGCAGCTTCTCGCCCGCCGCCACCGGTATTCCCTGCGCCGTCTTGAACTCGGTCATCTGGATCGGCCCGGGTTCGTGGAGGATCGGGCGGACCTTGTAGTACGGATGGGTCGGGAGGCCCCAGGTCGGGTGGGAGCTGGCGATCTCCCGGTTGCCGCAGTCGGGCTCGGTCAGCGAGAGTTCCCGTGCGCCGCCATGGACATGCCCTCCTCCAGAGACGATTCGCCCCGCCTCGGGGATCGTGAAGTCCGCCGTCTTGGTGTCGGTCGAGTTGGGCCCGCCGGTCCCGGGGACGTTGTAGATGGGGTCCGCGCGGCAGTTCTTGACGTCGAGCCAGTAGGGGTGAACGGCCTGAATCGACGGATCCGTGTCGACCGTCACGTGGTACTGGATGTACGCCTCGCCGTCCTCGGGCTTGTGATTCATGATCATGTAGAGGACGCCCCAGACGTCGTTGGGGCTCACCGGATAGCCGTAGCCGGGCGGCATGATCAGCTCCGAGTGCTCCTCTCCGAGGGCATAGAAGCGCTGCGCGTTGAAGTTGCCGAAGTGGCCCCCGAAGTCGTAGAAGCCGTTGCACGTCAGGTCGTCCTTCGACGTGTTCGCGAAGACGAGGTGGTGAAGCATCATGCGCTTCACCGGGATCGGGTCGCCGTTGGCGTCGACGAGCTGCGCATCCATGTGGGTGATGAAGCCCGTCACATTCGGATGCGGGGCGAAGATGAGGTTCTGCTCGGCCTCGTAGCCCTCGGCGCCGACAGGCCCGACCGTCTGCGTATAGGTCTGGACCGCGGCGGACGCTGAGCCGGGGAGCACGAGCCAGACGCCGGCGGCGAGCGCCGCGAGCGCGAGTCGCGCCCAGGTCCCGCCCCTCTGATTTTCCTCCCTCGAACCCATGGCCTCCGTGCCTGGAGGTCGCCCAGCTTACGGGATGAACTTCATCCCAGGGCCTCGCCGCCGCGGGCGGCGAGGCGGCCCAGGACCTCGCCGAGCGTCTCCGGGGTCCAGGCGCCTTCCTCGCTCAGCATCGCCCGCGCTCCCGACTCGGCGAGCCCCGCGACGAGATGCCCGAGCAGCCTCGCCGCCCGGTCGAGCTCGGCATCGGAGTCGATTCCCCGGAGCAGGGGGCGGGCCAGGCTCGCGATCGCATCCACCTGGCGCTCGCGGCCACGCTGGGCACGCTGGGCGACGGCGGCATTGGCGCCACCTTCACCGAGGAAGACGACGCGGTAGGCCCGTGGCGAGGCGGCGACGGCGCGCAGGAAGGCGGTGAACCCGCGCACAAGCGTGCGTTCGAGGTCCTCGCCATCGGCGCTCGAGGGCAGCGCCTCGGCGATCTGGGTCAGGACCCGCTCCTCCTCCCGGCGAAGGAGCGCCTTGAAGAGCTCCTCCTTGCTCGGGTAGCACGCATAGACGACCGGCTTCGAGACGCCGAGGCTGTCCGCGATCGCCTGGATCGAGGTTCCCTCGTACCCCCGGTCGAGAAAGAGCTCGAAGGCGGCGTCGAGCACCTGTGGCCGGCGGCGCTCGGGACCGATGTGGGCGGCCCTGACGCGAGTCGTGGTGCCGGCGCCCCCTCGCCTGCCATGCGCGTGACCGACCTCACTCGCCTCCATTCCTACCTATGGTAGCATTTTCCTACCGCCAGTAGGAACCAGCGTCCCGTCGCGCGGCGGGCGCACGATTGGAGGAAACCCATGGGCGAATCCGAGACCCCCACGCTCACCGAGTTCGACGCGACCCAGCTGGCCAAGTTGGTCGCCACCGCATCCGACGAGCAGCTCGCTGAGGGCATGGCGGACGAGGCCGGGCGCAAGGCGACGCTGGACGAGATCTTCCGGCGCATGGTTGAGCACGTCGATCCCGAGCGCGCCAAGGGCGTGAGCAGCGTGATCCATTGGAAGATCCTCGATCGCGCGGACGGCGGCTACGACCACTACGAGGTCGTGCTCGACGACGGGAAGTGCACCGCCTCGGACTCCCCCGAGCGCGACGCACGCGTCACGTTCAAGGTCAAGCCGGTCGATTTCCTGAAGCTCGTGAGCGGCGTGCAGGCCGGCCCCGTGCTCTTCATGACGGGAAAGCTGAAGATCCAGGGCGACCTCATGTTTGCGAGCCAGGTGGCGGGCTACTTCCAGATCCCCCAGGCGAGCTGAGCGCTCGCCCCAGAGAAAGGACCGAACGAAAGTGAGCGCAACCGACACCGTCGAGCAGCAGGTGGCAGAGCTCGCAGCAGACGGCGAGCCCACCTTCTCGATGGAGCTGTCAGACGATCAGAAGGAGATCCGGGACTGGGTTCATGGATTCGCCGAGGGCGTTGTCCGGCCCGCCGCCCATGAATGGGACGAGCGCGAGGAGACGCCGTGGCCTGTGATCCAGGAGGCGGCGAAGATCGGCCTCTACGGATTCGAGGGCCTGGCTCAGTTCTACGCGGATCCCTCGGGCCTGACGCTGCAGATCGTCAACGAGGAGCTCTTCTGGGGCGACGCGGGGATCGGCATGTCGATCTTCGGCACCTCGCTCGCGGTCGCCGCGATCTTCGGCAACGGCACGCCGGAGCAGCTCGGCGAATGGGTGCCCCAGTGCTTCGGCACGGCCGACGACGTCAAGGTCGCGTCGTTCTGCTCGTCGGAGCCGGACGCCGGCTCCGACGTCTCGGCGATCCGCACGATGGCCAAGTACGACGAGGCGAAGGACGAATGGGTCATCAACGGGCAGAAGGCCTGGGCGACGAACGGCGGCATCGCCGATGTCCACGTCGTGATCGCGTCCGTCGACCGCGAGCTGGGCTCACGCGGGCACGCGGCGTTCGTGATCCCACCGGGCACCAAGGGGATCGAGCAGGGAGCGAAGGTGAAGAAGCACGGCCTGCGCGCCTCCCACACGGCTGATGTTCACCTCGACGACTGCCGGATCCCCGGCTCCTGCCTGCTCGGCGGCAAGGGGAAGCTCGACGAGCGCCTGGCGCGCGCCCGCGAGGGCAAGCGCTCGCAGAGCCAGGCGGCCATGCGCACCTTCGAGATCAGCCGGCCGACGGTCGGCGCGCAGGCACTCGGCATCGCCCGCGCCGCGTACGAGTACTCGCTCGACTACGCGAAGGAGCGCGAGCAGTTCGGGCGCAAGATCATCGAGAACCAGGCGATCGCCTTCGCGCTCGCCGACATGAAGATGGAGATCGACGCCGCGCGCCTGCTCGTCTGGCGGGCGGCCTGGATGGGGCGCACCGGCCATGACTTCAACAATGCCGAGGGCTCGATGTCGAAGCTCAAGGCCGGCGAGGTCGCGGTCTGGGCGACCGAGCGCGCGATCCAGATCCTGGGCGGCAACGGCTACACCCGCGAATACCCCGTGGAGCGGATGCACCGCGACGCGAAGATCTACACGATCTTCGAGGGCACGTCGGAGATCCAGCGGCTGGTGATCGCCCGGGCGATTTCCGGGGTACACGTCCGCTGACCGGGGACGTCGGATGACGACCGCAGCGACAGCCCCGATCGCACCGCCGAGCGGTGAGCCGCGCGAGATCATGCTCCACGGCCACCGGGTCACCTACCGGATCGCCGGCGAGGGTCCCCTCGTCGGGCTCATCCACGGCATCACCGAGACCCACCAGGTCTGGCGCGACGTCTTCCCCCGCCTCGCCCAGCGCTACACCGTCGTGGCTTGCGACCTCCTCGGTCACGGCCGGTCCGCGAAGCCGCGCGGCGATTACTCGCTCGGCGCCTATGCCAGCGGCATGCGCGACCTCATGGGTGCGCTCGGGTTCGAGCGCGGCACCGTCGTCGGGCGCTCCCTGGGCGGAGGAATCGCGCTCCAGTTCGCCTACCAGTTCCCGGAGTACACCGAGCGCCTGGCCCTCGTCTGCAGCGGTGGCCTGGGGCGCGAGGTGCACCCCATTCTGCGGGCGGCGACGCTCCCGGGCTCAGAGGTCGTCATCCCGTTCATCGCGCCGTCGTGGGCGGTCCGCGCGGGCGAGGCCGTGGGCCGCTCGCTTGCGCAGCTCGGCATTCGCCCCAGCGCGACGGTCGCCGAGATGGCGCGCGGCTACGCGTCGCTCGAGGACGCCGGCGCACGCGAGGCGTTCATGCACACCCTGCGCGCGGTGGTCGAGCCGGGCGGGCAGCGGGTGAGCGCGCTCGATCGCCTGTACCTGGCCGAGGACCTCCCCACGCTCATCATGTGGGGATCCGACGACCCGATCATCCCCGCCGAGCACGGCCGCAACGCGCACAAGCTGATCCCCAACAGCCGCTACGTCGAGTTCGCCGGCGCCGGCCACTGGCCGCAGCTCGACGACCCGGATCTCTTCGTTGACACGCTCGTCGACTTCATCGACTCGACCGAGCCGTACGAGTTCTCGATCGACCGCATGCGCGAGCAGCTGCGCCAGGGCCCACCCAAGTAACGTCGCGGCGTGACCGTCGTCAAGGACACGGGCGAGCGAGCGCTCATCCCGCCGTTTGCCGACGAGCACGAGCAGTTGCGCGAGTCGATCCACCGCTGGGTGCGCGCGGAGATCGCGCCTAACGTCGACGAGTGGGAAGAGGCGCGCGAATTTCCGCGTGAGCTCTACCTGCGCGCCGGACAGCTCGGCTTCCTTGGACTCAAGTACCCGGAGGAGCTCGGCGGCCAGGGCGGCGACTGCGTGCACGACGCGGTGTGGGCCGAGGCACTGGCGCGGGCCGGCGCCTCGGGGGGCGTGGGCGCGGGCCTGGGGGCGCAGACCGCCATCGCCACTCCCCCGATATTCAACTTCGGTACCGCAGGCCAGCACGAGCGCTTCCTGCGGCCCGCCATCCGCGGCGAGAAGATCGGCGCGCTCGGGATCACTGAGCCGGGCGCCGGCTCGGACGTCGCGAGCATCCGGACCTTCGCGCGCAAGGTCGATGGCGGATACCTCGTCAACGGGTCGAAGACCTTCATCACGAACGGCGTGCGCGCCGACTTCCTCGTCTGCGCGGTGAAGACGACCGAGGAGGGTGGACACCACGGAATCTCGTTCATCGTCCTCGAGCGCGACATGCCCGGCTACGAGGTCACTCGCAAGCTGGAGAAGATGGGGTGGCAGTCGTCCGACACCGGCGAGCTCTCGTTCACCGACGTCGAGGTGCCCGCAGAGAACCTGCTCGGCGAGGAGAACCGCGGCTTCCACCTGATCATGGCCAACTTCGCGTGGGAGCGGCTCTCGATGGCGCTGGGCGCGGTCGGGGCGATGCAGCGATTGGTGGAGGTCGCCGTCGCCTACGCGCTCGAGCGCCAGGCCTTCGGGCGGGAGATCGGCCACTTCCAGACGATCCGCCACAAGGTGGCCGAGATGGCCGTGAAGATGGAGACCGCGCGCTCGCTCACCTACCACGCGCTGCGCCTGTATGCCGCCGGCGAGAACCCGATCCGCGAGGTGACGATGGCGAAGCTCGTGAGCCAGCGGTACTGTCTCGAGGTCGCCGACGAGTGCCTCCAGATCCACGGCGGCTACGGCTACATGCGCGAGTACGGAATCGAGCGCGCCGTGCGGGACGCTCGCCTGGGGCCCATCGGTGGCGGCACCGACGAGGTGATGAAGGAGATCCTCGGCAAGCAGCTCGGGCTGTAGGCAGCGCGGCGCTCGGCCGCCGGCTGCTCAGGTCGCTGAGCCCAGGCTCTCGGCGCGCGTTTCGCGCGCGAGGTCGCACAGCGTCGTGCGGTCGAGCTCGGCCTCGATCGCCTGCGCCGCGCTGCGCTCGATCGACTCGAGGGCGGACTGGATGCGCTGCCCGACGTCGCAGTCGGCGCTCGCATCGTGCAAACCCAGGACGGGATCGCTGCCCTGAACGGCACGCCACACGTCGCCGAGCGTGGTTCGGTGGCCATCCGGGCTGGGCTGCCAGCCCCCTCCCGGGCCGGGCCGGCTCACGACCAGTCCCGCGGCGCGCAGGTGACTCAGGACCCGGCGGACGTGCACGGCATTCGAACCGGCGCTGCTCGCGAGGACCTCGGAGCTCTGAACCTCTTCGGGCCTCGCCGCGAGAATCGTGAGTACGTGAACGGCAAGCGCGAACTGCTGGTTGGTCGGACGAGCCATTCAGTGCATTCTAGGGCTAATTCGTAATCAGGTTTGATACGGTTTTTCGCAATCAACCTGATTACGAATGGAGTTGCGGATGAAGGCCTTCACCCTTGACGAGTTCGACGCTCCCCCGGCGCTTCGCGATGACATCCCGGAGCCCCAGGCCGCTTCCGATGAGGTGGTCGTGAGGGTGCGGGCATCCTCGGCGAATCCGGTCGACTCAGCCATCGCTGGAGGCGCACTGAGGGCAATGGGTGAGTACGACTTTCCCGTCACCCTCGGGCGCGACTACGCCGGGGTCATCGAGGAGGTCGGCGACGGAGTCGAAGGCTTTGCTCGCGGCGACGAGGTCTTCGGGTTCGTACCGGGCATGAGCGCCACCGTCCACGATGGGAGCTGGGCCGAGCGCATCGCCGTTCCCACGGAGCGCCTCGTCCGTAAGCCTGACGGCGTGGCGCTGGAATCAGCCGGCGCGGCCGGCGTCGCCGGCGCGACGGCACTCGCCGCCGTCGATGTGCTCGAGGTCGGGGAGGGAGACGCCGTTCTGGTCGTCGGCGCGACGGGGGGCGTGGGGAGCTTCGCCGTGCAGCTCGCGGCCCGCGCCGGCGCAACCGTCATCGCACCCGGCCGTGCTGATGACGGCGAGTACCTGCGAGACCTGGGCGTAGCCGAGATCATCGACCGCGACGCCGATCTGGTGAGCGCGGTGCGCGCGAGCCATCCGGAGGGAGTCGATGGCCTGATCGACGTCGTCTCCTACGACGCGGAGACATTCAACGCCCATGCGGAGGCGCTGAGGGAGGGCGGGCGCGCGGCCAGCCCGGTGCGCGCCGCGGGCGATGGGCCGGGCGCTTCAACGTCGGTGGCTCGCCCGATCCCCCAATCCTGGGGTGCCTAGGCGAGCAACTCGCCTCGGAATCCGTGCGCGTACCGATCCAGCGAACCTACTCGCTGGCAGAGGCTGCACAGGCCCTCGCCGACCTCGCCGAGAAGCACACCCAGGGCAAGCTGGCAATCGAGTTCTGACAGGCCGAGGGCGCGGCCGGAGCCGCGCCCTCGCATTGCATCCCTGTCAGCGGTTGACTACGACCCTAGGATCGCGCCCACGAGATCTGCCTTGAACGGCTCCGTGCCGGGCACGAGGTTCGCGCCGGAGAACGAGCTGTTCGCGTGCATGTAATCGATCTCCTTGCGGAGGTCGCCGACGCCGTTCGAGCCGGCCAGCGGCGCGATCTGCAGGGTGCTGAGCACGCCGATCGCCTGACCGGAGCCGCTCATGAAGCCGCTGCCCGAGTCGCCCGGGATTCCCGGGGTGGCGGTGACGACGTCCCGGCTCCAGCCGTTGCCCTCGCTCTGGACCACGACGCCCTGCTTGGGGCTCAGCTTGGTGACCCCGAGACGGAGCGACGAATTGCCGTAGGAATAGACGGTGTCGCCCAGCATCGCGCTCGAAGGGCCGAGGCCGGTGGGCCCGCCGAATCCCGGCACCGAGGGATTGACCTTGCCGACGTCGGTCGGATCGATCTTCACCAAAGCCAGGTCGTTGTAGGCACACGTGTCGCTGTCGCTCTCACCCTTCTGCTGCATCGTGAGCCACGAGTTGTAGACCAGCGTTCCCGGCTTGCTCGCTCCGGAGACCTCGACCGGCGTGCCGAGCGGCTGCGAGCCGGTGTCGCATCCGTCGGTGGAGGTCTGACCCCCGGTGCTCGAGCAGTGGGCCGCCTGTCCGAGGTAGACGTTGGTGCCGTCCTGGAAGACGAAGTTCGAGGTGCATTGGCCGCCGGCTGTGACCGTCTGCACGCCCGGGTGGATCGTCGCCGAGGCGGCCGGAGCCCATGCCGAGGCGGTCGCGGGCGCCAGCGCTGCGATCGCGGCGGCCACCATGACGACCAACACGGCCAGCTTGCGTGAGTGCATCTGTATTCCCCTTGTGATCTGTCCCGTGCGACGGCGCACAACGCACCGTCGCGATTGACTTACCCCCGTCGGGAGCATTCCAAATCGGCGGCCGCGGCGCGCCGGTTAATTAGTCTGCTGATTGATGGCCACGGCTGCGAGCGAGCTCGCCCCCTATTCCCTCCCGCAGGAGTTCCTGGACTTCCGCGACACAATCCGCCAGATGGCGCGCGAGCGCGTCGCCCCGCGTGCTGCCGAGATCGACGAGAGGGCCGAGTATCCGCGCGACATTCGCGAGCTCTTCGCCGAGCACGACCTCTTCGGCCTTCCCTTCGAGACCGAGTACGGCGGCACCGGGACGGGCGCCCTGATGCTGAACATCGCGATCGAGGAAATCGCGAAGGCATGTGCGTCGAGCGCCCTGATGCTGATGGTTCAGGAGCTCGGAACCCTGCCGATCAAGCTCTTCGGCTCGGATGACCTCAAGCAGCGGATCCTCCCGCGCTGCGCCTCTGGCGAGTGGACCCCCGCCTTTGCCTTGAGCGAGCCCGACGCGGGGTCGGACCCGGGCGGAATGCGGACACGAGCGGTGCGCGACGGCGACGAGTGGGTGATCGAAGGCACCAAGAACTGGATCACGAACCTCGGCATCGCCGACTTCTACATCTGCTTCGCCGTCACCGATCCGGACGCCGGCCACTCCCACGGAATCTCGGCGTTCGTCGTCGAGGCCGATACCCCCGGCTTCTCGGTCGGCAAGCTGGAGCACAAGATGGGCATCCGCGGCTCGCCCACCGGCCAGCCGATCTTCGACGGCTGCCGGATCCCTGCCGGAAACCTGATCGGCGCGGCGGGTGAGGGCTTCAAGGTCGCGATGTCCACGCTCGACCGCTCGCGCCTGGGCGTGGCGGCGCAGGCCGTGGGCATCGCCCAGGGAGCGACGGACTATGCGGCGGACTACGCCAAGGAGCGGCGTCAGTTCGGCAAGCCGATCGCGGCCTTCCAGGGGATCCAGTTCAAGCTCGCCGACATGGAGTCGAAGACCGCGGCCGCGCGCGAGCTGCTCTACCGCGCCTGCGCGAAGGTCGATGCGGGCGAGGCCGACATGGGCAAGTACTCCTCGATGGCGAAGCTCTTCGCCTCCGACACGGCGATGTGGGTGACGACCGAGGCCGTGCAGGTGCTGGGTGGCTATGGCTACGTCGCCGAGTACCCCGTCGAGCGCATGATGCGCGACGCCAAGATCACCCAGATCTACGAAGGGACGAACGAGATCCAGCGCATCGTGATCGCGCGAAGCCTCTAAAGCGCCTGCAAACCGGCGCAAAAGCTACTGGACCAGCCATTGCGCCGGGCGCCGTGAATGGCGCAATGCGCCAGTGTTTGCGCCAGTCAGCCGCCCACGCCGGCAGGCTCCGCCGTCCTCGCCTGCTCCGCGGCCCGCTCCCGCTGGGCCTCGAGATATGCGCCGACGAGCTCCGCCGCCTCCGCCTCGGACCCCTCGAACAGGTGCCCGTAGGTATCGAAGGTGATCGCGATCGAGCTGTGCCCCATGAGCACGCTGACCGCCTTCGCGTTGAGACCCGAAGCGATCAGGATTGAAGCGCAGACGTGCCGCGCCTCGTGCGGCGTTATCCGCTCGAGTCCCGCCTTGCGCCACGCCGTATCCGCCCGGTCCGTCACGGAGCGCGGGGTGAAGGGCCTCTCGGGGCTGCCGAACACGAAACCGTGGTCGCGACCAGCGCTCAACTTGTGAGAGAGCAGCAGGTCGCGCAGGGTGGGGACGATGGGGATGATGCGCTTCGCGGCTCGGCTCTTAGGCTCAATCTCGCCTACCTTGGCATCCCATCCCCGCTCGACGCGGATGGTGCCGCGAGCGAGGTCGACGAGCTCCCAGCGAAGCGCCTGCGCCTCGCCAAGCCGCAGCCCGGCACAGAGGAGCGTCCCCCACAGGGCGCGGTCGTGCTCGTCGCGCAGGGCGGCGATCAGGGCCGCGGCCTCGGCGGGGGTGGGGATCCGATCACGGTGCGACCGCACGGCTGGTAGCTGTAGGCCGGTGGCGGGGCTCGCGACCAGATCGCCGATGCTGACGGCGTGGCGGAAGATCGCCCGCAGCGGAAGGATCGTCCCCTGGACTGTCGCCGGCGCTAGTCCATCGGCACCGAGTCGATAGACGAGGCGCTGAAGATCGGGACGTCCGACGTCCACCAGCTTCGCGCCGCCGAGCTCGGGCAGCACGCGCAGACGCATCGCGGCCTCGTAGGAGCGCAGGGCCGAAGGCTTGTATGGGTCACCCGATCGGTTGCGGACGGTGCCCGCCTTCGCGCCCTCGTGCCACGACTCCCACGCCTCGCGGATCGTCGTCGGCTTTGGACCGCGTAGGGCGCCCTTGTTCGCAGCGGTGAGAGCCTCCGCCCGCCACGCCTTCGCGGCGGCGAGGGTGGGGAAGGTACGGCGGAGCTTTCGCTCCTCACGCTTGAGATACACGGACGCCTCGTAGGAGGTGCCGCGCTTGCGGATACCACTGCGAGGACGATCGACCGTGCGCGAAGGGACCCGCGCCGCGGCCATGAGACAAGACTCTGAGCCCGTCGCAGCCATCGATCCGCCCGGACTTTCATCGGGTGCGGTGAGCGAGGCACATCGCTCACCTCACACCTCGCGATCTGTGCCGTTCAGGCTGGACGCATCCAAGCTCTACCCCGAATTCCATCCAAGTTCTTAAATCATGCCGTCAGGCGCCCCCGCTCGACTATTCGTGCGTGGTAGCGAGAAACGAATCCCTCCGCGCGACCGTCGCACACACCGTCGCGCAGCGGGCGGTGCGCTGCCAAGGATGGCTTATCTATGGGAGATCTGCGGGCTCGGCACGAGGTCTACGAAACCGAAGTCACAGGTTCGAATCCTGTCGGCGCGCTGGCTCTTTGAGCCATTTCCCTTGCTCAAGCGGTTTCTCGGAAATCGTGCGTCGTGCAGCAGGTCGGGCCGAGACCGCGCGAGACCGCCTGACACTAGAGCCAACCGTCGCGCAACCGTAGCGCAGCGTCTGGGGTCGCCCTTGTTCGCTTTGCATGGAAAGCGGCACTTTCTGTTGGGCCCGCCCGTGCCATTGGGACGCGAGGGAAGCGTCGGAGTAGGCTGCAACCGACCTGCGACTCCCCGTGGGCCCACCGGAGAGGTTGTGAAGCATGCGAGGACACCGTTGGTACGCGATCCCGGTGCTCACGGCGCTGTTCGTCTGCGCTCTGGTCGCAGCCGGGTGCGGCGGCGGGGATGACTCGACGGCTACCACGGCCACTGGATCGTCGGCCGAATCCGCCCAGCAACGGATCGACACAGCGGTGCAGTCGTGCAGCGACAAGGCACAACAGCTCGGCGGCAGCGCCGGTACCGCTTTGTCGGCTGCCTGCACGAGCGTCGGCGACAGCGCCAAGCAGGCGCTGAGCGAGGGTGGCGCACAGGTCGATCAGGCTCTCTCGCAAGCCGCAGACTCGTGTAAGAGCGCGGTGACACAGCTGCCTGCTGGCGATACCCAGGCGCCACTGTCCGATCTTTGCGACGCAATCGCGAGCGGCGAGTAAGCACGAACGACACCCCCACCACCGGAAGGGAATCCACGTGACAGACAGACCCGTATTCCTATACGCGGCGATCTATGACGAGCTCGGCGATGCCGAGGCCGACTATGAGGCCGTATTCGACCTCCACGCCGCAGGCGCGATCGGAACCTTCGATTCCGCCGTGATCAGCAAGGACGCAGACGGCAAGGTCCACGTATCGAAGACCGAGAAGCCGACCCAGCACGGCGCTTGGACCGGGGCCGGGGTTGGTGCGCTGGTGGGCCTCGTCTTCCCGCCAGCGATCATCGGCAGTGCGATCGTCGGCGCCGGCGCCGGCGGCCTCATCGGACACCTCAGGGGCGGCATGTCACGCGACGACCTCAAGGAGCTCGGCGACGAGCTCGAGGCCGGGAACGCCGCCGTGATCGTGATCGGCGAGTCGAAGATCGAGGAGCAGCTCGAGAAGGCGACCCAACGCACCAGCAAGCTGATCGAGAAGCGGATCGATGCCGACGCCGATGAGCTAAGGCGAGAGATCGATGCGGCCGCAACAGAGGACGCCGCGCGCTGAGCCCGGCTCAACGACCGTCCGGTAAGCCAGCGTCGA
>JBKPNZ010000025.1:0-6710 GCA_046732895.1 Actinomycetota bacterium | reverse complement strand
GCGTAACGAGGCGATTCGCAGGCTGGCGCGGTTGATGCCGGTCGGCTCGCCTCTGGAGATCCAATGAGCGCTCGACGGAGAGCTACAGTACTGGCCGTCGTCCTTGCCTGGGTCACCGTGCTCGCGATCGGAGCTCCGGTGCTCGCCGCGCCCGGCGAGGGCCAGGCGAGCGGCCCGACCTCGGAGCTTCAACAGGCCTATCCGCTCCACCAGGAGCGCCAATGCTGCGCGAAGCTCACCCCGCACAGCGGCGCGAATGCCACCAAGGAGCGGGTCGCCGTCATCAACGGTTCCCGCCAGGGCGGCACATCCGACGGCGGCAGTGGAGGTCCGCCGACGCTCATCATGTTCGCCGTCGGGGCCGGGCTCGTGCTCGCGGTGCTCGCCGGAACGATCGCGCTCCTCCGCCGCACGGCGGGGCCGGAGGTGGCGGTGCCCGCCAGAGCCGAGTCGCTTCGGAGGTCGTTCCCGAGCCCAATCGAGGAGCGCCACCGGCTTGTCGTCCCGCCCGGCCTGATTCGTCTCGGCCGCCCGATCCTTCACTACATCTACGCGTGGGACGGATACGTGCTGCGCCTGATCGGGGACCGGCACGGTCCCGTGCTCGAACCCGGGCCGAGGGGCGAGGCGCGCAGCCGCGCGCCACCCGGGTACCCGCCGTCGCCCGAGGGATCTGGGATAGCCAAGCTGCCGCTCCCGCCGAGGATTCGTCGCAGGCATCACGTGCATACGGAAGGTGCCAAGAGCGCTCCGCAGCAAGGCGGCTGGGTCGCTCCGGGTTTCGAGGAGGTGGGTGTCGAGTTCGAGCGCAACTTCGTCGAGCGCGGCGAGATCGGCGCCGCTGTCGCTGCGTACTGGCGTGGCAGGAAGGTGGTCGACCTCTGGGGCGGCCGCCGCACGACCACCGGCGACGAACCATGGAACGAGGACACGCTGGTCGTCGTTAATTCGACGACCAAGGGTCTGGCGGCGATGACCATTGCCGTCGCCAACTCGCGGGGCTGGATCGACTACGACGAAACCGTTGCCGAGTATTGGCCCGATTTCGCCCAACACGGCAAAGGCTTGATCACCGTGCGCCAGCTCCTAGGTCACGGAGCGGGGTTGGTTTGGATCGACGAGCCGCTGCACGTCGAGAACCTGCGTGACCTCGACTCCTTATCTCGTGTGCTCGCGCGGCAGAAGCGGGCCTGGGAACTCAGGACAAGGCCCGGGTACCACGCGATGACGATCGGGCTCTACATGCAGGAGCTGATCCGCCACGTCGACCCGGAGCACCGCACGCTCGGCCGGTTCTTCGACGAGGAGATCGCGAGGCCCCTGCAGATCGAGTTCTACATCGGGCTGCCGCCGGAGATTCCGGATGAGCGGCTCGCGCAGCTGAAGCTCTTCTCTCCGACGCGCGCCATCGGAGCCCTGCGTTCGAGTCCGATCCCGATGGTGATGGGGATCTTCTCCCCGTGGTCGCTGCTGCGAAAGTCGATGCTCTTCGAAGACCTCGATCCGAACGATCGCCGCTCGCTGGAGATCGAGATCCCCGCCGGCAACGGCGTAGGGACGGCGCGTGCGATCGCGCGGGCCTATTCGGCGTTCGCGGAAGGAGGAGCAGAGCTCGGTCTCACTCCGGCGACGCTCGCGAGCCTCACGGCGGTTCAGGAGGTCGAGCGTTTGATGGACGCGGTAATGGGCATGCCGAGCTGGCTGTCGCTCGGTTACATCAGACCGGGTCCGGAGCTCGCGTTCGGCTCGAGCCAGCGCGCCTTCGGCACGCGGGGAGCGGGCGGCTCGTTCGGCTTCGCCGATCCCGACGCGCGGCTCGGCTTCGCCTACGTGATGAACAAGATGAACTCCTATTTCTTCGACGATCCGCGCGAGAAACCACTGCGCGATGCCGTGCACCGCTCCATCCAGCGGCTTTCCGGTCAGCGTCGTGGTACCGCCGTGGTACCCACCCGTATGTCCGATGTGTCCAGATCGTCCGTGGACCGTGGACATGAACGACGACGTCGCCGGTGACTGCGAGAACGTGACCCGGGTGGCGAACCCGTAGCGCCTCGTTGCCCCGGAAGAACGAGCGCTTCTCGTCCAAAGCGAGCGACCTCTCGCGACGCGCCCCCCTAGAGCATCTCGTCGATGCAGTCCAGGGCACGTTCTATGTCAGCTTCAGCGGTGTAAAGATGCGGAGAGAACCGGATCACGTCGCGTCGCGACGAGGCCACGACCCGAGCCTCCCTGAGTCGCGCGGCGATCTCGCCCGAGGCGACCCCTGGGAAGCGCGCGGTGACGATCGCTGTCCGCTCTGCATCGTTAAGGGGAGAGGTGATTTCCAGATTTCGGCCACGCAGTCCCTCGATCAACAAGCTGCCGGTTGTACTCGAATATGCCGTCAACTCCGACGTCGAGCAGGAACTCGATCGAGCGCGATAAGCCGAGCGCACAGCCGTATGCCATCGTGCTGAACTCGAACCGCCGCGCCGTTGGCGGATACTCAAGCCGATGGCCCGAAGATCCCACATGTCTTGGTGGCGCGATCGCCGCGCCACCGACGGACGCCCGGAGCATGAACATATGAACCTATCGGCGGCTGACCGGCGGCCTTTGAGCCGAGCTCACCCGACGAGCCGGACCTCGAGCGGCGGCGGGACCACCTCCCCCGCGCTGCCCATGAGCGCCAGGATGCGCGCCACGTAGGCCTGCGTCTCAGGGTACGACGGGATGCAGTGGCAGGCGCTCACCGCCCCGGCACCCGCGTTGTAGGCGGCGAGGGCCAGCGGGATCGAACCGAACTGCGCGAGCAGGTCGGACATCAGGTGGGCCTGGGCGTCGATCGCGGCGCGCGCGTCGAATGGATCGCGAAGGCCGTAGGTGGCAGCGGTCGCGGGCATGAACTGGGCGATCCCGCGCGCCCCCGCCGGCGAGACGGCGTTCGGATCGAAGCCCGACTCGGCCATGAGCTGCGCGGCGAGCAGGCCGGCGGAGACTCCCCAGTGCCCCGCCGCATCGAAGATTGGGGCGCGGTATGCCGCCGGGACGAAGCTGGGGAGCACGTCCCTCGCTGCCCGTCCGTCACCGCCGGCCTGAAGAGCCGACGGAGCCGCATCGCTGCACGGGGCCGGACCCCGGTCGAAGCCGAAATGCCATGGCTCCCACCCTTCCACGGATAAAGACAAGGTCGTCGCCGGGCATGAGCCCGAGGCGGGCTAGGACTGCCGGCGATCCGAGTCAAGATCAGTTGCAAAGCTTGGACCTAGGGGAAGGAACTCGCCCTCGCGCGACTGTCTCCTCCCTATTGATTTGCAGGGAATTAGCCCCTGACACCCTCCCCCCGCGACCGTTTTCTCTATCGGAGGTAGCGAGGGATGAGGAGCCAATGGGGGTTCGCACGAAGGTGAGTAGGCGCGGCACAGCACCGACCCACGCCGTCCTCGGCGAAGAACCAGACGGAGCGGCAGGTGCAGCAGGCACCCAGCGGTCCGGAGGTTTGATGAGCGCTCCTAAAGCGCCTGAAAGCGAGGCGGATCTGCGAGCACCGCGCGGTGGCCCGGGACCCCTGTCGAAGCGGGAGCGCGAGGCCCTCGAGCTGCTCGCCGATGGGCTCAGCGGCGCCGAGATCGCGGACCGCCTGGTGCTCTCGCCCGAGACCGTGCGCTGCCACATCCGCAACGCGATGGCGAAGCTCGGCGCCTCGACCCGCCCGCAGGCCATCGCGATTTCCCTGCACCGGCACGAGATCGGAGAGTCGGTCGGCGAGGTGGAGGCGCCGCCGCGGGCGCCGAAGCGCACCGCGCTGCGACGGCAGCCCCACGGCCTCGACGCGGCGCTCACCGAGGTTCTCGAAGGGGTCGTGGGGCTCTGTGATGTCGACGCCGGCTCGATCTTCCTGACCGACGAGGACGGGCTCACCCTGCGCCGGGTCGCACACATCGGGTACGGCAGTCCGAACGCGGATCCGCCGGAGAGCCTTGCGCTCGGCGGGGGGACCCTAGGACGGGCAGCGCTCGAGCGGCACTCTCAGATCGTCGCCGACCCGAGCACGCCGGGCGGCAACGGGATGATCGTCGTCCCGATGCTCGGCGCTGGGCGCGTTGTCGGCGTGCTCTGCCTCACGACTCGTTCCTCGCGGCCGACCGGGCGCCAGGAGCTGCTGCTCTTGCAGGCACTCACCGGCCGGCTCGCCGAGCTCATCGACGCGGGCGGCGAGCGCGCGCCCGAGCGACTGCACACCGCTCTCGAGCGCTTTCGGGCCTCTCGGGCGGCCGCAACCCGCACGTCGCCCGCATCGATCAGTTCTTCGGGGTCGAGCCGATAGCCGGAAAGACTTCTACCACGAACCGTGTAATCGCAGCCGAAAACGTAGTAGATAACAGGCACAAACCGGCGAACTGCCGGCGCACGGGCCTGAATCTCCCTAGTAACGTCCCGTAGTTTTTTCGGGAGTGAACAACTGAAGGGACGGGCTCGGCGTGGGTTTGAAGAACCGTCAGGTGACTGTGGAGGTTCTTTCCACCGATACCAGTCGTGGCAATGGGGACGGGGCGGCGGCTGATTCTCGGTCGCGGTTGAGGGTTTCGAGGAGGACGCTATTCGGGGGCGCGGGGGCGGCCTGCGGTGGAGTGATCATAGGCGGCCTGCTGCCGCTGGCGTTATCGCAGCCGTCGGCCAAGCAGGACGTCCAGGTGCTCAACCTCGCACTCGATCTCGAACGCCTGCAGGAAGCCTTCTACGCGGAGGCGCTGGGCTCGTCGTTGAAGCTGAGCGGCGATTGGAACCAGTATTCGCGGGTCGTCGGCGGTCACGAGCGCGCTCACCGCAAGTTCCTCGAGAAGGCGCTCGGAGGCGATGTCAACCCGCCGCCCGACTTCGACTTCGGAAATGCCTTCGAGGGCGAGGCGAAGTATCGGGCGGCGGTCGTAGCGCTCGAGGAGGCAGGTTTGGCCGCCTACAACGGGCAGGCGGCGAACCTGACCTCGAGGGCGCTGGCCGCGGCGGCCCGGATCGTCTCGGTCGAGGCTCGCCATGCGTCGTGGGCGCGGGACCTGGCCGGCGAGAACCCGGCGCCCGACGCCACCGACAAGGCGATCGGCGCCAAACAGGCGACTAGGGAACTCCAGCAACTGGGGCTGCAGTCGTGAGCGGGCGCGAACGACTCCCGGCCGAGCTGGGGCCGATCCGGGTCGACGTCCTCGACCGCGACGGCGCCCTAGCGGAGGTAGCGGAGCCGCTCCAGCGATTGGGCCGAGGCGAATTCCTGCGCCGCGCCGGTGGCATCTCGCTGTTGTTCGCGGGCCTGGCGCTGCCGGGCGCCGCGCGCGCGTCGAAGGCCCAGGACGAGGCGATCCTCAACTACGCGCTCGGGCTCGAGTACCTGCAGGCGTCGTTCTACACCGAGGCGGAGCGCCTCAACTCGCTCACGGGCCAGTTCAAGAAGCAGGCTCACGTCGTCGGGGCTCACGAGCGCGCGCACGTCGAGGCTCTGACGTCGCTGCTCGGCTCGGCAGCGATCCCGAGGCCCCAGTTCGACTTCCAGGGCGTTACCGAGGATCAGGGTCAATTCCGCAAGACCGCGGTCGCGTTCGAGGACCTAGCGGTGGCGGCCTACAAGGAGGAGGCGCCGCGGATCCAGGACCCGGCGCATCTCGCGGCCGCGATCGCAGTGCACTCGGTCGAGGCCCGTCACGCGGCGTGGATCCGGCACCTCGTCGGCGCCGTGCCAGCTCCGGATGCGTTCGACGAGCCGCAGTCGAGGCGTAAGGTCGAGCAGCTGGTCGCGTCGACCCACTTCATCGTCGCGAAGAAGCCGAAAATGCGATCGAGCACCGCGCCGAAGTACACCGGCTGACCGCAGTGTGGCCGCACCGCCGACAACTCCTACGGGGGCTCGGCGTTGTGGCGGCTCTGTTCGGGGCCGGCGTCGTGACCGGGCTCTTGTTTCCCTCCGACCCACCGGCCCCCCGGGTCCACAGGCTGCCGGCGCCGGCGACCCCGGCGTTCGTCATCCGGCAGCCGGACAAGCTCGAGAGGTTTCCGGACCTGTCGCGATGGGCGCCGATCCGCCGCGAGGTCGTGGCCCGCGAGTCCCCTGGGCGCGACGCGGATGCGGTGGCCACGGTGCGGACCCAGACGCCGGAGGGAACAAGCAACATGGTCCAGGTGATCGGGCGCGCGCAGCGCCGCGGCGGCACCCTGTGGGTGCCGGTGCGCCTGCCGTCGGGAACCGTCGAGACCGACGGCTGGCTCGCCCGAGGCGCGCTCGGCGGCTACGCCTATGTACGGACCCGTCTCATCGTCGATCTCGACAAGCTCCGCGCCACCCTGCTCCGTGACGGTAAGCCGGTGTTCAGCACCGTCGTAGGCGTCGGCCAGTCGGCGACACCGACGCCTACCGGGACCTTCTACATCCGGAACCGGCTGACGCGGTACCGCAGCCCGCAGTACGGCCCGGTCGCGTTCGGCACCAGCGCCCGCTCGGACGTTTTGACGGACTGGCCGGCCGGCGGCTTCGTCGGGATTCACGGCACCGATCAGCCCGGGCTGCTTCCGGGATACGTTTCGCACGGCTGCATCCGGATGCGTAACGAGGCGATTCGCAGGCTGGCGCGGTTGATGCCGGTCGGCTCGCCTCTGGAGATCCAATGAGCGCTCGACGGAGAGCTACAGTACTGGCCGTCGTCCTTGCCTGGGTCACCGTGCTCGCGATCGGAGCTCCGGTG
>JBKPNZ010000024.1:0-74420 GCA_046732895.1 Actinomycetota bacterium | reverse complement strand
ATTCCGGGCAGGTCTTATAGAAGTCGCCTAGTCGTACCTCGCGACTGCGGGCGACGATCTCAACCCGCCCGCAGTGAGCGCAACCGGCCATAGGCATCTCGCATCACCTCGATTCCCTTCTCGGTATGCGGCACCCCGCCGTAACGCCGACCTGGGGCTCCACTACCCCGCGGGCAACGAAGCACAAACCTGTACAAACCTGTCCTAGGCGTCGCGCGTTTACCCAAGGCTTGGGCGAGCTTCACGCGGGTAGGAGAGCTGCGCCTTCCGTCGTTAAAGGGCCGAGGCCAGCAACGACCCCCAACTCTTTCCTGGCCCAGCAATGGGACGGCGGTTGACCGGCGGCTCCCCCGGCATTTGCGAGGGGGAGCCGTGTTAGGCGGCCCCGACTGAGGCGCTATCGGGTGGGTACCCGGGAGTTGCTGGCCCCGTTGCGGTCAGACTCGCGTCTCTCGTTCAAACCTTCCTTTGCCCGCCTCGGCGTGACTCAGAGAGGTCGAGGCGGGAGGTAGCCGGACTCAGACGGGGCCAGTTCCTTTACGCGGTCCGGGCCGAGGGCATGGGTGGCCCCTTTTTATTGGCGTCGGTCTGCAGCGGAGGTTCTCAAGTCGTCAGGCGAGTCAATCCTCGGCTTCGGCCTCCCGCTCGACCGCCTCAATGCCGCGCGGCCGCCCTGCCCGGACCCAGCGCCACTGAAGCACCGCCGCGATCAGCACGGTGCCTCCCAGGGCGAGAAGCGGATAGCCGCTTCTCGTTCGAAGCCGCCCTCCTTCAAGACTTGCGGCGTCGGTTCCGAAGTCGAGAACGGTATTTCTTAGAAGGCGACCTTCCTGCCGGTCTCGGAGGCGCATAGGTCCGCCCCTTGGTCTCGCGCCACCAGTTATGGAGGGAGTCGACGATGCGGTCCCGTCGCGCCCACTCTGGGAATACGTTCCTCGCAGCACCCATGAATGCCCCTAGCCTCTCGTCGGCCAGCCGATCTCGATGGTGACCCTCCAATCGCCCCAATGGTGCTCCACCTTGACAGGGGGCGATCTCTTGCCCGTTGAGGCAGCGAAGACCCAACCCGGATACTCCATCCACGGGCGGCGAGCGCCATAGCGGCCGGGGCCTTGAACACGCGGACGTCTCTGCTCTGCGGCTCCCAGCCCGAAGCGAGCGCTGAGCGCATCGGCCTTCGCACGAGCCAGCGCCTTCTCCGCTTCCGTCGCTGATCGGTCGACGGCTAACGCTTGGAGCTTGCCAACGAGCTGGATGGCTTGACCGCGCTCGATGGTCTGGGTCTATCCGCTTCCGCGCGTGCGAAACAACAGCCGGGCGCCCCGAATCGGCGGCCCGCCCTGGAAGGGGTAGATGACCATGACCGCGGATTGTCGTGGACATGCGCGCTTTCCATGCAAAGCGGATAGCCGCCTTTCGTCCAAAGCGGCTAAGGCGGAACGGCGAGCGCCACTGCGGGGTGTCGCGCGGAGCGGAACGCCCTGGCGGGCATGAGCGCGATCCCCTGAGCGCGCCGAAAGTCCGCGCCTGGGTCGCGCTGATTTGCGTTGGCAAGACAATGCGCAATTTGCGGATTGCCGTTCTCCCGCGTGGGTAGTTGGCGGGTTCCGGAGCCAAAGAGAGGATCTGCGTAATGGCCCAGCAAACGAAGAGCAAGGCGAGTCGTAGCTCGAACGGAAATCGAACGAGCGCGCGTAAGTCACGGTCGAAGGGCGCGACGACAACGAAATCGCGCTCTCGCACGCGACCGTCATCGAATGGAAGCCAATCGCGGGCGACGGCCCGGCGGACCGCATCCTCGAGGCAGAGTACGCGAAGGTCGCCGAGCAGCAAGAGCACGATGGAGACCGCTAAGGACGCAACGGTCAATGGTGCGAAGACCGCGGGCAGCGCGGTTGCATCGGCCGCCAAGCAGTTGAAGACCCCTGCGATAGCTACTGGCGTCGGGCTTGCCGGGGCCGCCGGGGGAGTCGCTCTCGGTCGCGCGACTAAGTCCAAGAGGTCGCTTGGTCTCCCGCTGCCGGGCCGCAGTGCCACGAAGGCGACGTCGAAGAAGCTCTCCCGCGTGATGAAGAACGTCGACATCGGCGCGGCAGCCGAGCAAACTGGGCAAATTGCCGAGCGCGTGCGCCAGGTGAGCGAGGCAATCGGCGGGAAAGAAAGTGCTCCTCGCAGGTCGCCGGTCGAGGTAGTCCTGGAAGGGCTCACCAGGCGCAGCACCGGCGCCGCACCGCGGACCTAACGACACACACCAGCGCGAAGCAGCGGGGGGCGCGGCAGCACGGTCCGGCACGCCCGGCGGGTGGGCTCCGGTAGTGGCACCGTCACTGGGCGAGTCGGCTATGAAATCGGCCGGTGCCATTGCCACTGGCAATTTGACCCTTACGACAGACGTAGGAAGGTGTCCAAACCTGCACAACCCGGACATTGCAGGGGTGCACCTGAAACGAAAAACGCGTCTTGCGGCGCAACTTCGCCGCACGCTCCGCGCTTTCACCTTGCCCACCCTGGTCGCCGCGCGAATCGACTGCCATCTTTCATCAGCGTTTCATCTCGCCTGTCTACCGTGGGCCCAAACGACCGGTGGAGCACTCGATGAGGCTGAATGGCAATTGGATCCGAGTCCGACCGAAGGCGACGCTCGTTTCCGGCCTGGTGGCAGCCGTGGCCGCGCTCGCGGCCGGTGGCGTGGCGGGAGCCGTGCAGCAATCGCAGACGATCAAGTCCGGCGCCGGCCCGCAGTGGCCCGAGACGATCCAGTCGAGCGACTTCGTAAGGCGCGTGGACAACCCGTGGTATCCGCTGATTCCCGGCATGCGGTGGTTCTATCGCGGCTTCGATGAGGACACGCACACGGTGGACCGGCAGCGCGTCACCCACCGGAAAAGGACGATCGAGGGCGTGCGGACGACGGTGGTCCACGATGAGGTGCTGATCCGCCACAAGCCGCGCGAAGTGACGGGGGACTTCTACGCTCAGGATCGCCACGGCAACGTCTGGTACTTCGGCGAGAACACCAGGGAGCTGGACCGCCACGGCAACGTGATCTCCAGGGAGGGGTCGTTCCTGGCTGGGCGGGATGGCGCTCGCCCCGGCGTGTACATCTCCGCGCACGCGAAGCTGGGCGACAGGGCCCGGCAGGAGTACTTCAAGGGCCACGCCGAGGACCACTTCAAGGTGATCGACCGTAACGCACACGTCTCGGTCCCCTACGTGACAACCAATCACGCCGTCCGGACCAAGGAATGGTCGCCGCTCGAGCCCAATGTGCTCGACAACAAGTTCTACGTCCTCGGGCTCGGAAGCGTCCGCGAGATCGCTGTCAAGGGACCGGTCGAGCGCCTCCATCTGGTCCGCTTCGCGCGGTGAGAGTGCGGAGTAGCTCGCAGCAGACTGTCGATACGACTCGAGGCTGCTCCGCCCCGAAAGCGCGAGAGGAGGTCGACCCAACAGTGACCGTTACTTGACAGCCGGCCCTCCTTCTGAATACGAGAAGCGAACGATCCGCCTTGCATAGCCGTCGGCCGTTTTGGGGCGGGGCGGTCGTGATGCGGCTCGTAAAGCCCCTCCCCTTCGATCGAAGGCAGGGCTTACCCCGGTCTGCTCTTAGCTATGGACCTGAAGCTCTCGTAGTCGGTGGGCGGTCTTCTGGCCGGCTGCGATCGGCTTGGCGTTATCGCTCGTTTTCGAAGTTGCGGTGATCTTCGTCTAGGTCGGCTGGGGCTTCGGCCTGTCCCTGGGAGGTGTGTCCGTCTCCACCAAAGGCATGCGCGGTCAGCGTTTACTGCTCACCGCTTGCGCAGTCTGGCCCGCACGTTGACGAACTCGAATGAGCTCTCGGTCGCGCGGAAATTTTTCGCGAAGAATCGGGCGGCGCTCTGCGCTACCTGCTTTCGGGTATCGCAACCCTCCCGTCCTTGACTCGGCCTGGGGTGGGTGGGAGGCTCGGTCTCCACTAAGGACCTCGATGAAGGGGAAGCCATGAAGCCCCGCTTGCTCGTCACTCTCGGCTTGATCGCTGCTTGCGTGTTGGTGTTCCCCTCCATCTCGGGAGGCACGCCACCATTCCACTTCCAGGACCAGAACTCCGAGTTCGATCCGCACTTTGCGACCTGTGATGGCCAGGACATATCGCTCTTCACCACGGGAAGGACGCACGGCACCACCTTCTTCGACCGTGATGGGAACGTGGTGCGGGTGATCGTGCACAACCGCTTCCTCGACCGTTTCACGAACACCGTCACCGGAGAGCAGCTGCTGAACAGGGGCACGTTCCAGGAGACGTTCGTCCCCGTCGACGGCTCGCAGGACCTGTTCACGGACACGATCGATGGGCACGTGTTCCTCGCCACGCAGCCTCACCACGGAATCGCCATCCACGACTCCGGCAGGGTCATCTTTAACCCCGACGAAACGGAGATCCTCTTCGCGGCGGGTCACCACGACGAACTGATCGAGCACCAGTTCGAAGCATTGCTCTGCTCCGCCCTGACCTGAGACGGGCCGTCGAAGCGCGGAGGACGGGGCGGTTCCGTGTTCAGCAAGCAGCCGGCCGTTTTTTTCGCCGGGATCCGACCAACGACCGCGACGCCGCCTTAGTGCCCAATCAGTGCCTAAACCAACACGCAGGCGTCGCGCGTTTACGGGGGCGGCTGCAGGCGCGAGGCGTGCCCCCTTGGAGAGGCTTCGAAGGTGATGAACGTCGGCTCCCCTAGGCCGCCGCTGTCCGCGGCGACGAACTCACCGACGAATGCGCCGGTGGTGCGCTTGTACTCCAGCACCGCGTTGCCCAGCTCGCTTGCGACGAAGAGGCTGCCCCTCGGGCCATACGTCATGCCCTCGGCCTCATTGAGGCCGCCGAGGCCAGCGGGGATGAAGACGCCTTTGAAGGCACCGGTGGTGCCGTCGTAGCGCTTGACCTCGCTCGTCGCGGCGCTGCTGAGGAACAAGTCGCCCTTGGGGCCGAAGACCATGCCGCTCGCATCCAGGATGTGACTGCTCGCTGCAGGGACGAACTTCTTGATGAACGAATTGGTCTTTGGGTTGTAGACCAGGACCTCACTGGGTGAGGTTTCCGGAGTGCTGGTGACATAGAGCAGGCCGCGTCGGAAGACCATCGCTTCGGGGTCGTCGAGCCCGGCCTTGTTGGCAGGATCGACAACGGCCTCGAAGGCGCCGGTCTTGCCGTCGAAGCGAAGGATCTGGTTGCCGCGGCCGTCGTCGGTGAGGCCCGAGGCGACGAAGAGGTCCTTGCCTGGTCCGCCGAAGGCGATGCCGGCCGGATCGACCAGGCCGTGGCCGCTGGCGAAGACATCGATGAACTCGCCCGTCCTGCCGTCGTAACGAAGCACCTGATCGCTGCGGCTGCTGACGTAGAGGTTGCGGTCGGGACCGAAGGCGATGCCCTCGGGTTCCGTGAGGCCGCCACCATGGGCGAACGTGCGCTGGAAGGCGCCCGTCTTGCCGTCGTACGCAAGGACGCTGTTCGTGTCGCCGCTGCTGACGTACAGAGACAAGCCGTGGTCCGCGTCGTTGTGGCCGGCGGCCGAGGCGGGCCCCGAGGCTAGGGTCACAGCGCTGCCGGCAAGGGCGATCAGCGCCGCCAAACCGAGACTCAGGCAGACGCGCTTCGCGGTGGTCATCTCAACCTCCTCCGGTCTGGGCCGATCGAGGCCCGAGCATTAGCGAGGGGAGATGAAACGCGGATGAAAGCCCGACGAAGCGGGCCCAGACTGAGCGATTATCGCCTAGGCCCCGACCACGCCGACCACAAACAGCCAGGCATTGAGGCGAAGATGCCTCTCGACGAAGGCCGCGTCAGCGGCGCTAGAGGCAGATCGCGTAGGCGGTGAGCGTCTTGTCAGCGCCGTCGGAGTTGACTGCCCGAACCTGCCAGGCGTCGTCCGGCGCCGTGTCGTGATCCTTGCCATCGACGGGATAGCTCGCGAGGACGTACGCCTCGTCGACTGGGCTGCTGATCAGCGCGCCGCCACCCGTGATGTGGCCGGACTGGCACTTGGCCGTCGCCTTGCCCGCAGTTCCCAGGGCGAAGGGAAGAGGTACGGACTTCTTGCGGTAATCCGGGAGGTCCTCACCGCAGACGACGTCCACGAGGAACGACGACGAGGTCGCGCCACCGTAGAACATGAAGTCGCGCCATCCGTCGTCTGGAATCACGTCGCCGTCGGTCGCGAGATCGATCGGCTCGATGGTGTTGATGCCCCATGCCGGGCATCACCGATCGCCCTGACGCCGCCGCCGAGCGCAGCGAGTCCGCTCGGGCACTCCGCGTCGCCGCTGTCCGTTGTCGGCCCGGCCCCCACGCTCACGAGATGCGTGTCGCCATCGATGAAGCGGTGGCGTACGCACACGGAGTAGCCGGTGAATTTGGTCCTGCCGGCGTCCAGATGGGTCGCCTCCGCGAACCAGCGAGCCTTGCCGCGAACGCTGTCCGTCGTCAGGCGCGTGTGGCCGGGCAGGCCCTTTGGGTTGCCTCCTCCCCCGACGACCTTCCAGCCTGATCCGCACCGCGGAGAGACGTCGTTGAAGGTCGACTCCATTGAGCCAGCGGGTGGCAGGTTGACGGACTCCTTCGCATACCGGAAGTCGCCGACGGTCACGCGCGAGGCGTGCGCGGGGCCCGCGAGCGCGAGCACGAGGGCGCCGGCCAGCGCCAGTGGCGCAGCCGCCCGCCTTCCCCGCCGTCTCGCCCCTGCCATTCGCGCGGGAGAATGTCCGGCGGACCAGTCGTGGTCAATGCACGGTGTCGATCGCGGTCGTCCCGCCGCTGTCCAGGCGTCGATTGAGGCGAGCGCGCGATCGGCGTAGGTTTGTCTGGGATGGAGTCGCAGGCGTCGGAGACGCCCCCGCACACGATCGCGGCGGTCTCGAGCGAGTACGAGCCCCAGGACGGGTTCGTCGACGAGCTCTTCGGCGGCCCGGGGACTCCGCGCGAGCATGCTCAGGGCCTGATCGCGAGCCTCGACCGGATGGGGCGGCACGCGTTGGTCGAGGTGGGGCGCCAGCGCGATCGCGCGTTCACACAGCAGGGGATCACCTTCCAGATCACAAGCGCAGACGGGGAGCCGCGCGACCGCCCCTTCCCCCTCGACCTCGTGCCACGGATCATTCCCGCCGCGGAATGGGATGTCATCGAGCGCGGGCTCGTCCAACGCATCAAGGCGCTCAACGAGTTCCTCGGCGACGTCTACGGCCGACGCGAGATCCTGCGTGAAGGGCTCGTGCCTTGGGAGCTCGTCCTCGGCTGTCCCAACTTCAAGCGCGCGGTGCACGGCATCCGGCCCCCGGGCGGGATCTGGTGCACGGTGGCGGGGTGCGACCTGGTGCGCGACGGGGACGGCACGTGGCGGGTGCTCGAGGACAATCTGCGCACGCCGTCGGGCGTCTCGTACGTCCTCGAGAACCGGCTGGCGATGACCCGTCTGGCGCCCGAGCTCTTTGCCGGCTACCGGGTGCGCCCGGTCGATGGCTACCCGGCCCTCTTGCGCGATGCCCTGCACAGCGTGGCGCCGGCGCTCGGTGACGAGGCGGTCGTGGTCGTGTGGACCCCCGGTCCCGCCAACAGCGCTTACTTCGAGCATGCCTTCCTCGCGCGTCAGATGGGCGTCGAGCTGGTCGAGGCGGGTGACCTCGTGGTTCGCGACGAGGTCTGTTACATGCGCACGACCGACGGCCTCACCAGGGTCGACGCCATCTACCGCCGGCTCGATGACGACTTCATCGATCCGCTCGAGTTCAGGCCGGACTCGCTGCTCGGGGTGCCGGGGCTGACGCGGGCGATCCGCAGCGGCAGCGTCGCGCTGGCGAATGCCATCGGGACGGGCGTCGCCGACGACAAGGCCGTCTACCGCTACGTGCCGGAGATGATCCGCTACTACCTCGGCGAGGAGCCCGTCCTCGGCAACGTCAGGACCTACCTCCTGCGCAATCCCGACGAGCTCGAGCACGCGATCGAGCGGATCGACTCGCTCGTGTTCAAGCCGACGCGCGAGTCGGGTGGGAAGGGCGTCTTCATCGGGCCGGGTGCGAGCGACGAGGAGATCGCGCGCCAGCGGGAGCTCACGCTTCGTCAGCCCGGCGATTGGATCGCGCAGGAGCTCGTGAAGCTCTCGACCGTTCCGACCCTCGATGGCGATGGCTCGCTTCTCGCGCGCCACGTCGACTTCCGGCCGTTTGCGGTGTACGGCTCGGATGTGCGCATCGTGCCGGGCGGCCTCACGCGCGTGGCGCTTCGCGAGGGCTCGATGATCGTCAACTCCTCGCGCGGGGGCGGCTCGAAGGACACGTGGATCCTGCAACTGCCGAGCGAGCCGCCCACCGGCACCTACCCGATCGAGCAGCCCTCCGAGCTGCCGCGCCTGCCGGCGCTCGGGACCGGTGCCTGGACCGGCCAGCAACAGCAACAGCAGCAGTAGACGGATGCTTGCGCGAATCGCATACCAGCTCTATTGGATCGGCCGGCACGTCGCCCGCGCGGAGCACACGGCGCGCATGCTCGACGGCGTCTTCCAGGCGAACCTGCAGGCGCGCGCCGCGCCGAGCCGCCAGCCGCTCTCGTGGGAGGCGGTGATGGCCGTGATGGGCGCCGAGTCGCACGAGGACGGCCCGATCGCGGCGGGCGAGGCGGTGCGGGCGTTGACGCTCGACTCGGAGAGCCCGGCCTCGGTCACGGCATGCATCGAGCGGGCGCGCGACGGCGCGCGCATGGTGCGCGACGTCGTCTCCGCCGAGATGTGGGAGGCCCTCAACACGCTGTACCTCGAGCTGGATTCGAGCGACCTGGGGGCGGCGCTGCGGACCGGCCCCTACTCCGTGTACGCGTTCGTGCGGCAGCGCTGCGCGTTGTGGTGGGGGCTTGCGGACGAGACGATGCTGCGCGACCCCGGGTATGCGTTCCTCAGCGCCGGGAGACACTCCGAGGCGGCCGAGATGATCCTGCGTATGCTGCGGGTGTCGCTGGGGACGCCCGAATCGGCCGACGATGCGGCGGGCAGCGACCGCGCGCTCGCGCTGCTGCAGGCGGTCGGTGGGCTCGAGGCTTACCGGCGCTCGGTGGCGTCGCCCGTCGCGCCCGCCCCTGTCACCGAGTTCCTCACGTTCGAATCCGGGTACCCCCATTCGATCGCCGCCTCGCTGGAATCGCTTCAGGAATGCCTTGCCGAGGTCGGCGGCAGCGGCCGCGACACGGCGCCAGTGCTGCGCCTCGCGCGCTTGCGGGCCGAGCTGGAGTTTCACCGCGGGCTTGGCTCGGAGACCTCGCCGCTGGCGACGCCCGGTGCGACCGAGGCCGGCATCACCGCGCTCCTCGAGCACATCCAGCAGGAGCTCGCGGTGCTCGATGCGGAGGTGGAACGGCGCTACTTCACGGGGGAGGCGCCGCAGCGCCAGGTGGTGACGTCGTGAGGTTCGACATCCGCTACGAGGCGGAGTACACCTATCCAGAGCCGGTGAGCGACAGCCTGAACGCGCTGCGGGTGCGGCCGGCGGTGACTTCCATGCAGACCGTCGAGACGTGGGAGCTGCGGGTGGACCCCGAGGTGCGCGTGCAGAACCGGCGTGACTACTTCGGCACCGACGTCCTGGAGTTCGGGATCGTCGAGCCCCACGAACGGATGGCGATGGTCGCGCACGCGAGCGTCGTCACTGAGGAGGGGGCGCAGCCGGCGGAGGGCGCGTGGCCCGACCCCGACGACGCTGCGTACCGGCGCGCGGGCGGTGAGTTCCTGTTGATCGAGACGAATCCGCCGCCACCCGAGGACGCGATCGTGGAGTTGCTCGACGCGGTCAGGCGTCCCAGCCCGCTGGCGACGGCGCTGGCGGTGTCGGAGGTGATCCCCGATCGGTTCGAGTACCGGCAGGGCTCGACGTTCGTTGGGTCCACCGTCGCGGACCTGCTGACAGGCGGCGCGGGGGTGTGTCAGGACTTCGTGCACCTTGGGGTGATCCTGCTCCGGCGCCTGGGGATCGGCGCGCGCTACGTCTCCGGGTATCTGTTTGCGGCGTCTGAAGGGGGCGGTCCGGATTCGGTCGAGGTGCAGACCCATGCGTGGCTCGAGGCCCTCATTCCGGAGAAGGGAAGGGAGCCGCGCTGGGTGGGGTTCGATCCGACGAATCGTGGGCGGGCCCTCGAGACGCACGTCAAGATCGGCCACGGGCGCAACTACCAGGACGTCCCGCCGATTCGCGGTGTCTACAAGGGGCCGGCGGCGACCGACGTGACCACGCGCGTGAGCATGACGCGCGTGAACGGGACCCAGTCGGCGGACTAGGAAGGCCCGTCGCCCGCGGGTGGGGCGCCCTCGACCAGCTCGGGCGGTGGCCGGTGGTAGGCCTGCATGCCGAGGCGCCGTGCGAGCGCCGCCAGCGCCTTCACCGGGGGGACCTGCAGCGGACGGGGCGGGAAGCCGAGGAACGTGTCGGGCATCAGGCAATCGTGGACCGTGAGGGCGAACTGGAGCGGGTTGATGATGAGTCCGATCCGGTTGACCCTGCCGGCCCGTGCGAGGGCGGCGACCGACTCGAAGTACGCCTGGATGCCGGCGAGCATCGCCGTCCGCGGCTCGTCGTTCTCGACCCACTGGCGCACGACGAGATCCCCCTCCCCCACGTTCTGAGGATGCACGTGGACGGTGCCGGGCGGGACGGTGAAGCGGTGTGGCGCAGTGCTCTCGAGACGTTCGCGGCCCACGCGGTACCGGGCGCTCCCCTCGAGGAGCGCGAACTCCTCGGCGTCATCGGGGTGAAGATGGGGGAGCGCGACCATCCGCGAGCCGGGCGGAACGCGCCAGAGGAGCTCGAGGGCGTGCCCGTCGGTGTTGGCCGCGGTGCGCACGAAGGTGGTGCGCTCGCCGCTCACGGGGTTGCGAACGGTCTGGCCGGCGTTCAGTGTGGGCGCGGCGGTTGCCATCTCTCCTGCGGCGGATACGCCGCCTTACGTGGTCCTGCCGAGGCTACCCCGCCACCTTGTTGACGGCGTCCTCCAACTCCGAGACGCCGAAGGCGCCCTCGATGCGGGTGGAGATGCGGCCGTCCTTGCCGATGACGAAGAGCCACGGCTCGGTCTTCAGCCCGTACGCCTTCAGCTGGGGGCGGTAGCCCTTGTTTGGGTCGTTGTCGTTGTAGACCTCCATGTGGATGAAGGCGACGTCCGAGTCGGAGAACTCCGACTTCACCTGCTCGGCCTCGTCTACGACCGGGCCGCAGACGCGGCTTTGGCAGAGCGCCGGTGTCGCGAAGAGGAGGACGACGGGCTCCTTCCCGAGGGCGTCGGCGAGGTCGGTGTCGTGCATCGTGTCGTGGGGGATGCGGGTGTCGATCTGGCCGATGTCCGAGACGTCGTCCGTGGTCGGGGTGTGCACGACCGGCGCCTTGTCGCCGACGTCGGGGATGTTGGAGGCGGCGCCAGCGATGAGGCTGGGGATGATCGTGTTGTGAAAGCCGTCGCCCTGCTTGACCATGGCGAACATTCGCCACTCGCCGGGCTTATTCAGGTCGAGGTCCGTGACGTAGACGGCCTTGGCGGCGTCAGGGTCATCGGCGGTTGTCTTGGCCTCAAATGCGGGTTGGGTTTCGAGGGTCTCGACTCGCGCCGGGTAGGGGCCCTGCGCGGGAGCGCCGGCGCCATGCGCGGCGTAGATCGCGACGTCGCCGTCCGTGATCTGGTCGCCCGAGGCCGTGAAGAGGCCGAAGCCGAAGCGGTCCTTGCCGACGTCGAAGGCCTGGCCGGACGGTGCTGCGACGAGGTTGTTATCGGGCTTGCCCTCCTCGGAATAGACCTGCTCGAGCGTGCGGCCCTTGACCGCAGGGAAATCGCGGGAGGGTGGCGCAGGACGGCTCGCCGTGTCGGAGCTCGCCGAATCGCTTGAGCCACCGCAGCCGGCGACACCGACGGCGACTGACGCGCATGCAATCACGAGGATGGGTGTGGCCCGCCTCAGCATCGGGGGAATCCTAGGGAGGCCAGCTAATCGCACGGTAAGCGTGCCGATAGGGTGCGCCGCCCAGCGAGCGAAGGAGGAACGGAGTGGCGGATCGGGCGGCGTTGGTGACAGGTGGGTCGAGCGGGATCGGGTTGGCCATCGCCCGGGCGCTTGCGGAGGACGGATACGGGGTGACCGTGTCCGCGCGGCGGCCCGAGAAGCTGGAGGCGGCTGCCGCGGGGCTCAAGGAGGATGGCCTCGAGGTGCAGGCCGTGCCCGCCAACGTCATGAATGAGGAGGAGATAGTTGCGCTCGTGGGCGCGCACAACGAGCGCTACGGGCGACTCGACGTGTTGGTGAACAACGCGGGGTTGGGGGTTGGTTCACCGATCGACGACTACGAGACGAAGGCGCTGGACATGCAGCTCGCGATCAACGTCCGCTCGTACGTGCTGACGACGCGCGAGACGGTGGGGATGTTGAAGGAGGCGGGTGGTGAGCATCGCAAGGCGCTGATCGTGAACACGGCGTCGATCGCGGGGAAGTCGGGGCAGCCGTGGATCTCGGTGTACTCGGCTACGAAGTTCGCGGTGGTCGGGTTCAGCCAGGCGATGCAGAAGGAGCTCGCGAAGGACGGGATTCAGGTGACGGCGCTGTGTCCCGGGTTCGTGGATACGCCGATGACGGATTGGGTGAAGGAGACGGTGAAGCCTGAGGAGATGATTCGCCCGGAGGACATCGCGGAGAGCGTGCGGTTCCTGCTGCGGATCTCTCCGAATTGCTTGATTCCCGAGGTGGTGTTCACGCGCCCCGATGAGTTGCTGGAGGGGGCGCCCTAGGGACGGATGGCAGCTAGCCGCGGTGCGCGGCAGGGGCCCCGAGGAGCTCTGTGGCGCGCTCGGCGGAGAGCTCGGCCTCGGCGGCGGCGAACAGATCGGTGCCCTTCTTGCGGCGGCGGATGCGGATCTTCCCCGCCTCCGGCTCGGGAAGGGCCGGTGGCTGCGGCATGGAGGCGCGCTCGGCGCGGATCTCCGCGGCGAGCTCGGTGATCGGGGTGCCGTCGTCGTCCTCCCGGAGCAGGCTCATCTCGAGGTACGTGCGCAGGGCGCGGATCTCACGGCGGGTGGCGAGGCGCGGGCGCTTGGCGCCGGTGAAGGCGTCCCAGGCGCGGGCGAAGGAGGCGACGCTTGTGCGGCCGCCGGAGCGGTGCGCGGCGAGCATTGGGCAGATGCCGCCGCTGCGAGGATCCGCGTAGGCACCGACGACGATGCGGTTCTGTTCGATGCCCCGAAGCATGGCGATGCGAGTGCGGCGCGGGAGTGCGTCGACGGTGGAGCGCAGGCGGGCGGCGGGGTTGCGGATGCGGTACGCCATCGGCCCGAAGGGATAGCGCCTTGGGTTTGGGTGCGCCAAGGTGTGCATGTGGCGGAACGGGAAGTTGCAGCAGCGCGGGGTGAGTAGGAGCCTGCGGGCAGTGGTGGCGGCCTTTGGGGATGCGGGGCACGCGTTCCCGGCGATCGCGCTCGCGCGCGCGTTGAGGGCGCGTCGGCATGAGGTGCTGGTGGAGACGTGGGAGCGCTGGCGGGAGGCCGTTGAGGGTGAGGGATTGGGGTTCACGGCCGCGGAGGAGTACAGGACGTTTCCGCCTCCCCCGCCCGGGAGTGAGGGGGCGAGCGCCGGGGATGCGGCGCGGGCGCTCGTGCCGATGCTCGAGGAGTGGAGGCCGGACGTGGTGGTGAGCGACATCCTCACGCTGGCGCCGGCACTGGCGGCGGAGATGGTCGGAGTGAGGCGCGTGACGCTGGTGCCGCATGTGTATCCGGTGCATGAGGCGGGGATGCCGTTCTTCGCGGTGGGTGCGCAGCCGCCGCGGACCGGGGTGGGACGCGCGTTGTGGAGAGGTGCGCTGCCGGTTCTGACGGCGGGGTTACGGAGGGGGCGGGATGAGTTGAACCAGACGCGGGCGCAGGTGGGGTTGGGGCCGGTGGAGGAGTTCCATGGCGGGATCAGCCGGAAGCTGTGCCTTGTCGGGACGTTTCCGCAGCTGGAGTACCCGCGAGTCTGGCCGGAGTGGGTGCGGGTGGTGGGGCCGATGACGTTTGAGGTGCCGTATGAGGAGGTGGAGCTGCCGGAGGGTGACGGGCCGTTGGTGGTGGTGGCGCCGAGCACCGCACAGGACCCGGATGGGAGGTTGGTGAGGGCGGCGCTGGAGGGGTTGGCGGAGGAGCCGGTGAGGGTGCTGGCGACGACGAATCGGCCCGGGGAGCCGTTGCCGGAGGCGCCGGGGAATGCGGTGGTGGTCGAGTGGCTCTCGTATTCGCAGGTGATGTCCCTGGCGGGCGTGGTGGTGTGCCACGGCGGGCATGGGACGGTGTGCCGGGCGCTGGGTGAGGGGGTGCCGGTGGTGTGCTGCCCGGCGGTTGGGGACATGGCGGAGAACGGCGCGCGGGTGGCGTGGGCGGGTGCGGGCTTGACGGTGCCGTGGCGGTTGACGACGCCGCGGACGGTGCGTGCGGTGGTGCGGCGGGTGCTGGCGGAGGGAAGGTTCAGGCGGCGGGCAGGCGAGATCGCGGCGTGGTCGCGGGCGCAGGACGGAGCGGCGGCAGGAGCGGAGCTCGTAGAGGCGTTCGCGGCCCGTTAGCAGGGGCCGGGAGCCCGTCCTAGAATTGCCCCCGCGTGTGCCGGAAGGCGCCCGCAAGATCCCCCGTGATGTAACGGCAACATGCTTGACTGTTAATCAAGTCTTGGTGGTTCGAATCCACCCGGGGGAGCTGAATTCGAAGCGATGGCGCGGGCCGGTGACGCCGCCTCGGTGCGCCAAGCCCTTAGTCCACCGGTTCCCAGCGGGCGATCCGCTCCGTCAGCTCGCCACGGCGGCGCTGCAGATCCACCAGCACCGTGCCCCCGTCCCGCGACGCCGACTCGATCTCGTGCTCCAGCTTCGCCAGCTCGAGCTGCTGGAAGTTCATGTCCATCGCCTCGTGACTCGCCGGCTCCCGCTCCGAGCGCGCCGCCAGCCACGTCACCGCCGAGACCAGCTCCTCATCGTCGCGCGGCAGCCCGCGCGTCGGCTCATCGAGGTGCTCCCGCAGCCAGTCGCGCGTGCGCACCATGAGCGGCGAGGACAGATGCCCCGGCGTCAGCTTCTCCAGGAACTCCCTCCCATCCGTGGGCGAGGCGATGCACATCGCCAGCAGCGCCCGCTCCCGCCTCTCCCTGGAACTCAACGCCCGCGGAGGCGCCGGCTCACTCTTCTGCGCCGGCTCCGCATCCCGCGGCACCGCCCGCACCTGCGCGGCACGACCTCTCCTCCCTCCCGCCGCAAGCCGGCGCCCCACGAGCTCGAGGTCCGCGTCGAGCCGGTCCGCCACCTCACTCACCAGCTCCTCCCGCGTAATCGAGTCCGGCATCTCCACGAGCACCGGCACCACCTCGTCGAGCGCCCGATCCCTCCCCTGCGGCGAGCTCAAATCCGCATCGTCGAGCAGCATCCGCACGTGGAACACGGGCAGGTCGTCCGCCGCGTCGATCGCCTCCCGGAATGCGGTCGCCGCACCCGCCTTGGCCCCCTCACCGGCAAGGACATCCGCCGGATCCCTCCCCGCCTCCATTGCGGCCACACGCAACCGCACCCGCTTCCCCTTCGCAACCCTCTGCGCCCGCAGCATCGCCTCCATCCCCGCACGGTCGGCATCAAGCGCCAACACCACCTCCTCGGCGTGCGCCGCCAGCAACTGCACCTGCTCGGGCGTGATCGCCGTTCCCATCACCGCCACCACCTCCCGCACCCCCGCCTGATGCGCGGCGAGCACATCGGTGTACCCCTCCACGACGACAGCCCTTCCCGCCTTCGCGATCGCGGGGCGCGCCACATCGATCCCGTAGAGGGTCCGCTTCTTCCGGTACAGCTCTCCCTCGGGCGAGTTCAGATACTTCGGCTTCTGCCCATCCCGCGACGCGCGCGCACCGAACCCCTGCACCCGCCCCCTTCCATCGCGCACCGGAAACGTGATCCGCGCGCGAAAGCGGTCATAGAACCCCGGCCCCTTCTGCCCCTTCTGCACCAACCCCGCCGCCGCCAGCTCCTGCAGCGAGTACCCCGCCGACTGCCCCCGCTTCACGACCGTGTCCCATGCGCTCGGCGCATATCCGACACCGAACTCCCGCAGAACCTCCTCCTTCAGCCCCCTCCCGGCGAGATACGCACGCGCCTTTCGCGCCTCCTCCGCCTCCCACAGGAAGCTCGCGTAGAAGCCCGCGGTCCGCTCCAGCACCTCCCCCAGGCGCGCCCGCCGCCGGCGCGCCTCCTCCGCCTTGGGGTCCTCGCTCTCGCGCTCCACCTCCACCCCATATCGCTCCGCCAGCGCCTCCACCGCGTCGCCGAACGCCAGCCCCTCCTTCTCCTGAACGAACGTGAAGACGTCCCCATGCGCCTCGCACCCGAAGCAGTAGTAGAGCTTGTCCCGCGGGTCGAGCGAGAAGCTCGGCGTCCTCTCCTCGTGGAACGGGCACAGGCCGCTGTACCTCTCCCCCGCCCGCTTCAGATCCGTGTAGGCGGAGACCACCTCCACGAAGTCCACCGAGTCACGCACCCGCTCGATCGATGCATTCGTGAACCGGCTCACAGGCGCGACTCCTCCGGGAGCGCCAGGCGCCTGAACGTCGCGATGCAGAAGCGATCCGTCATCCCCGCAATCCAATCGGTCACCCGCTGCAGATCGTCGGCCGCCGGCGCATCACCCGGCACCTCATCGGGCTCGTCCATGTAGTGGTCGAAGAGCCCGCGCACCGTCCTCTGCACCCGCTCGTGCTCCGAGCGCGCCTCGGGCGCCAGGTACACCCGCTCGAACATGAACCTCCGCAGGCGCAGCATCGCGCCGCCGACCTCCTCACTCTGCGCGATATCGCGCGCATCGCCCGAGCGCTCGACGATGTCGCGCACAAGCGTGTCGATCCTCCGCGAGCCCGTCTCACCGAGCAGCTCGATCTCCGCCGCGGGCAGATCATCGGCCGTCAGGATCCCCGCCCGCAGCGCGTCGTCGAGGTCATGGTTGATGTACGCCACCCGATCCACCAGCCTCACGATGCGCCCCTCCAGCGTCGCCGGCTTCTCCGGCCCGGTGTGATTCAGGATCCCGTCACGAACCACCTCCGTCAGGTTCAATCCCACGCCGTCTCGCTCCAGCACGTCCACCACCCGCAGCGAGTGCACGTTGTGCTTGAACCGCCGGGCGCCGTGCTCCTGCAGCGCCTTGTCAAGCGCCTCCTCGCCGATATGCCCAAACGGCGGATGCCCCAGGTCGTGCCCCAACCCGATCGCCTCGGTCAAATCCTCGTTCAGTCCCAGCGCCCGCGCCACCGTACGCGCGATCCCGCACGTCTCGAGCGTGTGGGTGAGGCGGGTGCGGTAGTGGTCTCCCTCCGGCGCGATGAACACCTGCGTCTTGTGCTTCAGCCGCCGGAACGCCTTCGAGTGCACGATCCGGTCGCGATCGCGCTGGAACGGCGTGCGCACCGGGCTGTCCTCCTCGGGCTCACGCCGCACCGCCGGATACGAGCGGGTCGCGAGGTCCCACAGGTACTCCGCCTCCCATGCGCGCACCCTCTCCTCCAGCGACCTGGCGGCGGCACTCGGCGGCTTCATCTCGGTCCTCGACACCTCCGAGAGAGCATAGGCTGAGCCCATGCCCGAATCTCCCCGTCCGGCGGCACTCGTCACAGGCGCATCCTCCGGCATCGGCGCGGAATTCGCCCGCCAGCTCTCGGCGCGCAGCCACGAGCTCATCCTGGTGGCCCGGCGCACCGACCGGCTCGAGGCACTCGCCGATGAGTTGCCAACCGACGCACACGTCATCGCCTGCGACCTCGCGACCGACGCCCCCAGCCTGCCGAAACGCATCGCCGAGCTCGGCCTGGATGTCGAGCTCCTCGTGAACAACGCCGGCTTCGGCACCTACGGCCGCTTCCTCGAGCAGAACCCTGCGCGCGAAGCGGAGGAGATCCGCCTGAACTGCGAGGCGGTCATCACCCTCACCCACGCCTTCCTCCCCCAGATGGTCGAGCGCGCCCGCGGCGGCGTGATCATCGTCGCCTCCAGCGCTGGCATGCAACCCATCCCTACCAGGCGGTCTATGCGGCGGGCAAGGCCTTCGCCCTGAGCTTCGGCGAAGCCCTTTCGGAGGAGATGCGCGGCAGCGGCGTGCGCGTCCTAACCGTGAATCCCGGTCCCGTTCCGACCGAGTGGCAAGCCGTCGCCGGCTACGAGAACCCCGACGAGGCGGGCTTCGTGCCCGGTAAGATTCCCGCGTCGCAGGTCGTGGCGGAGTCCCTCGCCGCCTTCGATCGCGGCCGCCGCTCGATCGTTCCCGGCCGCACGATCCGCTGGTTCCTCCGCGCCACGCGCCCTTCGCCTCGCGCCGTTCAACTGCGTATCACCGAGCGCCTCTATCGGCCGGGCAAGTGAACCGTCCCGGTGGCGATGAACGGGCAGCTTCTCAGGCGGCTGCGCGCAGCTGCACGTGCGCATGGTGCTCGAGCGTCTCGCCGAGCGCCCGCTCCACCTGCCGCAGATCGCGCGGCGACGCGCTGGGCGCATCCGCAAGGGGGCGTCCCAGCGCCTCGACCATGAACGCGTGGGCGTCGCGTGTGAGCTCGAACCCTCCCCGCTCGCACGCCCCGCACACGACCCCACCCGCAGCGCCCGAGAACCCGCGGAGGTCATCGACCTCGCCGCACCGTGCGCATGAGGAGAGCTCCGGCGAGAACCCCGCCGCCAGCGCCAGTTTGAGCCGGAACGCCAGCGCGGTCGCCATTCCGGCGGCGCCATCGACCTCGAGCGAGGCCGGATGGCGCCCACTCCCTGGCTCACCCTCGTCCAGCAGCGCCAGATAGCGGCACAGCAGGTTGTAGGCGGCGGGATTCGGCTGTGCCTCGTCGAGCAGGCGCAGCACGGCGTCGCAGGCACGCGCCGCCGCCCCGAGCGCGGGACCGCTCGCGCGCAGCGCCGCGTGTCCGTCGACGGTGTGGGCGGCGGTCACCGTCGCCAGCTCCCCCCTGCCCTCGTAGAGCACTAGATCCAGGCGGAAGAACGGCTCCAGCCTTCCCCCGAAGCGCGAGCGCGGCCGCCGCGCGCCCTTCGCGATCGCGCTCACGCGACCGCGATGGGCGCTGTAGAGGTGCAGCACGCGATCGGCCTCGCCGTAGCGGATGGACCGCAGGACCACCGCCTCTGTCTTATAAGCGCCGGGCATGGGGACCGAGAGGATGAACTCGGAACCGGACGGCTCCCATGTGGACGAACGGCCGGCTATCGGCTGACGGCATCGCGGATCGCGGCGGCCGTCACGGTCGCCGCGAGCGCCCCCACCGCCGTCGTCGCGAAGCGATCGCGCGCAGGCCCGCCGGAGGCAAGGCAGAAGACGACATCGCCGTCGACGTCCGAGAACACGGGGTCGACCGCCCGCGCCACTCCGCCGCTGGCCATGCGCGCGACCCGGGTGCACGACGGCTTGTCGAGGGCGGCATCGGTCATCAGGCAGACGAGGGTCGTGTTGCGCTCCTCCAGCGCCGCCCATTCGGGCGGCGCCTTCATGTCGGCGATCAGCTCCGCGGTGCGCGCGAGGCTGCCGTCATCACCGCGCGGCCCAGCGAGCACCTCACCATCCGCGCCGATCACGTCCCCAAAGGCATTCACCACCGCGACCGCGGCGACGAGCTCTCCCCGGCCCGCACGCGCCGCCGCGTAGCCGACGCCCGCAGGCGTCGCACGCGCGCGCCCCAGGATCTTCCCGACCGCGGCACCGGATCCGGCACCGATCCTTCCCCGCTCGGGTACCGCAGGCGCCGCCGCTTCACAGGCGGCTCTCCCCGACTCATGATCGGGGCGCGAGGACGGATCTCCCTCAACCAGGTCGTAGATGACCGCCGCGGGCACGATCGGCACCAGCCCACCGGGCGTCTGGTAGCCGCGCCCATGCTCCTCCAGCCAGCGCATCGCACCGTCCGCGGCGGCCAGGCCGTACGCGCTCCCGCCGGCGAGCATCACCGCCGTCACCTCCGCCGTCCCCGCCAGCGGCCCGATCACGTCGGTCTCGCGGGTGCCCGGCCCACCGCCGCGAACGTCCACACCCGCTTGCGTGCCCGGAGGCGCGATCACCACGGTGCACCCGGTCGCGCCCTCGGCCTCGGTCCAGTGACCGATGCCGAACCCCTCCGGTGGGGCGAGCGCCTCGCTCACGCCGAGCTCGCGGCCCTGCGCCGCTGAGTGCGCCTGCGGCGGCGGCGCAGGCGCTTCTGGCAGCCCGGGCAGAAATAGGTCGAGCGCCCGCCCACGACGATCCGCCGGATCGTCTCGCCACAACGCACGCACGGCTCGCCCTCTCGCGTGTGCACCAGGAACTCATCCTGCATGGACCCGCGCGCGCCACGGGCATCGCGGTAGTCGTCGATCGAGGAGCCTCCGTGCGCAAGGCCCGCTTCGAGCGCCTCCACGATTCCCTCGCACAGGTCCTCGCAGTGCTCTGGTCGCATCGACCCAGCGGGCGAGAGCGGATGCAGCCGGGCTCGCCACAACGCCTCGTCGGCGTAGATGTTCCCGATCCCGGCGATTCCCGCCTGATTGAGCAGGAACGACTTGAGGGGTGCGGTCCGGCGCGCCGCAACCCGGCACAGCGCCTGCGGCGTGAGCTCGTCGGAGAGCGGCTCGAGCCCAAGGCGCGCCGCAAAATACGGCTCCAACTCATCCCCCGTCAGCACTTCGGCGTGCCCGAAGCGGCGCGCATCCGTGAACCACACCTCGGAGCCGTCATCGAGCCGAATCACCGCTCGCAGGAAACGTGCGTCGGGATGCGACTCATACAACCTGGGGCCGCCGAGCCGTGCCTCCATCAGATCGACGGTGGACTCGCCGCTCGCATCCGCTGGGCGAAGGAGCAGATTCCCCGTCATCCGCAGATGCATGACAAGGGTGTGATCCCCTTCCAGCCGCACGAGCAGATACTTCCCGCGCCGGTCAACCGCCTCGATCCGCCGGCCGGCCACCGCCCGCTCGAGCTCACGCGGCGAGCGCGGCCGCGTCCACCGCTCATCGAGCACTTCGGCCGACTCGACCCGGCGGCCGACGACCTTCGGCTCCAACTGCCGCCGGACGGTCTCGACCTCCGGCAATTCAGGCATGTAAGGACGTTAGCCGGACTGAGCGCCTAGTCCGCGACGGCTCGCGGGTGGGCCTTGAAGTAGACCTCCTTGATGCGCTCTCCGGACAGATGCGTGTAGAGCTGCGTCGTCGCGACGTCGGCGTGGCCGAGCATCTCCTGGACCGAGCGCAGGTCGCATCCGCCCGAGAGCAGGTGCGTCGCGAAGCTGTGGCGCAGGGTGTGTGGGCTCATCCGGCCGGCAAGACCGACCTCGGCCGCGTGGCGCTGAATGATCTTGTAGAGGCCCTGGCGGGTCAGTGAGCCGCCGCGGAAGTTGACGAAGAGCTTGCCCTCGGGCCGCGACCCCACGAGCTCGGGACGACCGGCCCGCAGGTAACGCGTGACGGCCGCGGACGCCTCGCGCCCGATCGGCACGATCCGCTCCTTGGACCCCTTCCCGTGCGGCCGGACGAACCCGCGGCGCAGATCGATCTCGGTCACCTCGAGGCCGACCGCCTCCGACGCCCGCAGGCCGCATCCGTACATCACCTCGAGCAGCGCGCGGTCGCGCAGAGCGATCGGATCAGCGCCGTTCGCGCTGTCAAGGAGGAGCTTGACCTCCGCGTAGCTCAGGACCTGTGGCAGCTTGCGGCTCTTCGCCGGAGGGCTGACGCTCGCGGTCGGGTCCTCGGACACCAGCTCCTCGCGGCGCAGGTGGCGATAGAAGCTCCGCAGCGCCGCCGTCTTGCGGCTGATCGTCGCCGGCGAGCACGGCGGGCGCGCGTCCCCGTTCTCCCCGGGATGGCCCGTCGCCAGGTCGGCGAGGAAGTCGGCGACGTCGCCGCGATCCGCCTCAGTGGCCCCGCGCCCGCGGGCGCTCAGGAACGTTCCGTACTGGAGAAGATCCGTTCGATAGGCGTCGAGCGTGTTCCGTGCGAGCCCACGCTCGAACTCCAGATGCGCCAGGAAGTCGAGCACGAGCGCCTCGAAGCGCGGCTCGACTCCGCCATCGGTATCGGATCGGACGGCAACGGCCATGCCGGAGTTGTTCGGGCGGGGACGTGCCAGCCCTGCCGGTGCAAACGGCCGTGCGTTCGGCCGATCAGGAGCGCAGGGCGTCGCGCAGGATCAGCAGGCCGATCAGCGACTTGGAGTCGTGACACGCCGCGATGGCGCCGTCGAGGGCGTCGAGGCGCCACGGCACGATCTCGAGCCGCTCCTGCGGATCGGACTCGGTGTCGGTATCCGAGAGGCCGGTCGCCAGAAACAGGGTGACCTCCTCCTGGGCGAACCCGGGGCTCGTGTAGAAGCGCTTCAGCTCGCTCCACTCCTCGGCTCGTTTGGCGATCTCCTCATCGAGCTCGCGTTTCGCGCAGTCCAGGCGACTCTCGCCCTCGACGTCGAGCTTGCCGGCAGGAAGCTCCAGCAGCGCCCCCTCATCCACGGCCTCACGGGGCTGGCGCACCAGATAGACGAACTCGGAGTCATGGGCCACGATCGCGACTGCACCGGGGTGCTCGACGACCTCGCGTTCGGCCGTGGAGCCGTCGTCGTAGCGGTACTCGTCGATACGAACGCTCGCGATCGCACCGTCATACACCTGCTTCGAGCCGATGCGTTCCATCGCCGTCATCGGCCGGCCGCCTCCGCCAGAGCGCGGCCCGCCGCGAGCGGCGCGGCGAAGAAGAGGGGATCTTCGGCGATCGGACGTCCCATGGTCGTGGCCGGCAGGCCGCTCTGCGCATACCCGTCGAGGTTGACTCTCATCACGGCGATGTCGTGATCGTCGGCGCACAGCTCGATCAGCGAGTCGAGCGCGGCCTGGGCCGAGCCGCCCTCCGGGGCATCGGCGTCGAGCATCGGCCACCCCTCCAGCTCCGCCTCGGGGACCGGGACGCGAAGGGTCCCGAGCACGAGCTCGAGCAGCGCCCGGGTGTGGTGGCTCAGGCCGCGATGCCGCGGGCGCGGGTCAGAGCTCGAAAGGCGTGGTGAGGCAAGGGTCGGCAAGCCGAGTGCGAGGGCCGAGTGAGCCGTCTCGAGGGCCGCCATCCCTCCGTGCCCGTAGCGCCTCGACGAGCCCAGGATGCCGGGACCGGGCCCGGCGATCACCGCGCCCCATTCCAGCCTACGCGCGGCGGCATCGAGCGCGCCGACGACGCTGATCGCCTCGTGCTGTCCGCCGTAGGCCGGGCCGGCCGTGATGTGCCCGGCGAGCAGACCGCGCTCGCGCAGCACCCGGACGTCCCGAGACAGGGATCCCGGCAGGGCGCCGCCCGGCGTTTGTACGTATCCAACCTCGAGCCCAGGGCGCGCCTGGGCGGCCGCCCACGCCGCCGGCGCCAGGTGGCCGTGGAGGGGAATGACGAGCACGGGCGGCGTGCGCGCGTTGGCGTCGTTCGGCACCTCGACCGGCTCGACGGGGTGCTGGAGGGACGTGTAGTTCAGCTTCATCACGTGCGCTCCGCTCGCCCCCTCGCCGTCTAGCCCGCGGGTCAGATTCACGTGCACGACGTCGAACCCACCCGATCCAAGGTCGAGGTCCAGCGCCTCCGTGTTGACGATCACCTCGTCGCCCGCCGCCATCTCGCCGACCAGGCTCTCGTCCGCCCACGCCCGCCGCCGCTCGCCGTCCACCTCGACGGTCAGCGGCTCGAGCTCGACGACCATGCCGCGCCGCAACTTCAGCACTGGCAACTCACCCGCCGGCGACGATCGCGTCGCAGACCGCGAGCATCTGGACCAGCCGAACCGCGGCGACGCTCTCGGCCGGCGTGTGATTCGCCTCGGTGCCGTTGGCAAGCAGCACGCAGTCGTAGCCCTTCACCGCAAGCGCGTTCGCATCGCTCCCACCGCCCGTGGTGACTTCCTTGACCTCGTGCCCGCACCGCTCCAGCGCCTGGCGCCCGAAGGCGAGCGCCGTGGAGCTGGAGGCCAGCCGGTACCCGCGGAACATCTCGACGACGTCAACGTCCACATCGCAGCCATGCTCGGACGCCGCCCATGTGCACGCGTCAACCATCGAGCCGATCACCTCGCTGACCCTGGCATCGTCGAGGCTGCGGGCTTCGCCGTCCACGTGGCAGTGCCCGGCGACCACGTTTGACGCCGTACCGCCATTGATCACCCCGATGTTGGCCGTGGTCTCCGGGTCGAGCCGGCCAAGCGCCATTGCGGAGACCGCGGTCGCTGCGGCCAGGATCGCGTTGTGACCGTCCTCGGGGCGGATGCCCGAGTGCGCCTCGGTTCCCTCGAAGTCGGCGAGCAGCTTCTTATAGGTGGGGGCGGCCGTGATGATCTCGCCGATCGGCGAGGCGTGGTCGAGCACGAATCCGCACCGTGCCCTGAGCGCGTCGGTGTCGAGCTCCTTCGCACCGCGCAGCCCGTCCTCCTCCGCGACCGTGAACACGAGCTCGATCCCGTACGGAGGTGGGGCGGCCGCCGTGGCGTGACGCGCGGCCAGCTCGATCAGCACGGCCACCGCGGCCTTGTTGTCAGCGCCCAGGATCGTCTCGCCCTTGCTGCGAAAGACGCCGTCCTCGAGGACCACTTCGATCGGTCCCCCCTCGGGCACGGTGTCCAGGTGAGCGCAGAACATGACCCACTCGTCGCCTGCTCCCGGAATGCGCGCGATCACGTTCCCCGCTCCGGCTCGCGCCGGTCCCGCCGCTCCGTCCTCGTGGACCTCCAGCCCCAGGCCTTCGAGCTCGGCGGCAACCGCGTCCGCCATCGCCCGCTCGTCGCCCGTCGGGCTCGGGATCTCGCAGAGCCGGGTGAACCGGTTGAACAGGAGCCCGTCGCTCATAGGCGCCAAGGCTATGCGCTAGCGCGCCCCGGGATCGGATATGGCAGGATCGCCCCGATGGACCAGCGAGTCAGCCTCATCACCCTCGGCGTGACGGATCTCGCTCGTGCCCGCGCGTTCTACGAGGGCATGGGCTGGCACTCGAACGCCGAGCCGGACGACGACGTCGTCTTCTTCCAGGCGGGCGGGATGATCGTTGCGCTGTGGGACCGGGCGAAGCTCGCCGAGGACTCGGTCGTCGAGAACGCGCCGGGCTGGGGTGGCATCACGCTTGCCTACAACGTCTCGTCACCCGAGGAGGTTGACGCCGTGATCGCGCAGGCGGAGAAGGCGGGCGCGACCATCGGCCGCCCGGGCGCCGAGACCTTCTGGGGCGGCTATTCGGGCATCTTCATCGACCCCGACGGCCACCCGTGGGAGGTCTGCCACAACCCGCATTGGACGATCACGGAGAGCGGCGAGACGCGCCTCGGCTCGGACTGACGCGAACGTCCGCCATCGTCGGCGCGTCCAGACCGTGGACGGAAATCGTCGAGTGGGTGACTTGCCGGCCCGGGCCCTAGCCGGCTTGGTGGCGGACGCTGATCTCGGCGTCGTCGGAGTCCGCCGCCTCGTCCCGGGCGATGGCCCGCGAGCGGGCGCGCTCGGCCGCAGCGCCGACGAAGTCGCGGAAGAGCGGCTCGGGGCGCGTGGGCCGTGAGTTGAACTCCGGGTGGAACTGCGAGGCGACGAAGAAGGGGTGGTCGGGCAGCTCGATGATCTCGACCAGTCGCTCGTCCGGCGAGGTCCCGCCTGCCACCAGCCCCTCGTCTTCGAGGCGCCGGCGCAGCTGGTTGTTGACCTCATAGCGGTGGCGGTGGCGCTTGTAGATGACGGCCTCGCCGAAGATCTCACGCGCCCGGGTCCCCTCGTGGATCTTTACGGGATCCGCGCCCAGGCGCATCGTCCCGCCCATGTCCGAGACCTCCTTCTGCTCGGGCAGGAGGTCCACGACCGGGAACGGCGTCTCGGGGTCGAACTCGGTCGAGTTGGCGCCGTCCATGTCGGCGACGTTGCGAGCGAACTCGGCGACCGCGATCTGCATGCCCAGGCAGATCCCCAGATAGGGGATCTCGCGCTGGCGCGCAACCCGCGCGGCGTCGATCTTGCCCTCGATCCCGCGCTCGCCGAAACCGCCGGGAATGAGGATGCCGTCGGCCCACCCGGCGATCTCCTCGGCGTCGAAGTCCTCCGAGTCGACGAGCCTGACGTCGACGTTGATGCCGTGGTGATAGCCGCCGTGCTGGAGCGCTTCGATCACCGACTTGTAGGCGTCCTCGAGCTGCACGTACTTGCCGACCAGCGCGATCTTCGCCGTGCCCTCGCAGGCGTCGGCGCGCCGGACCAACTCCTCCCAGTCGGACAGATCGGGCGCGTCGGCCTCGATGCCGAAGTGGTCGAGGACGAGGTCGTCGACGCCCTCGGCCCGCAGCACCAGCGGCACCTTGTAGACGTTGTCGACGTCGCGGGCCGAGATCACCGCGTCCTCCGGAACGCTGCCGAAGAGCGCGATCTTGCGACGAATCTCGCGCTCGAGCCCCTTCTCCGAGCGGCAGACGAGCGCGTGCGGCTGGATCCCGATGCGGCGCAGCTCGTTGACCGAGTGCTGCGTGGGCTTGGTCTTCATCTCGCCCGCATGGCCGACATACGGCACGAGCGTGAGATGGACGAACATGCACCGCTTGGAACCGAGGTCGGTGTAGAGCTGGCGGATCGCCTCGAGGAACGGAAGCGATTCGATGTCGCCGACGGTCCCGCCGATCTCGGTGATCACGAAGTCAACAGCCTGGGACTCGGCGACGATCAGGATCCGCTGCTTGATCTCGTCGGTGATGTGGGGGATCACCTGGACGGTCGCGCCGAGGTAGTCGCCGCGGCGCTCACGGCGGATCACGGAGTTGTAGACGGCGCCGGCGGTGACGTTCGAGGCACGCGAGGTGTTCTCGTCGGTGTACCGCTCGTAGTGGCCGAGGTCGAGATCGGTCTCGGCGCCGTCCTCGGTCACGAAGACCTCGCCGTGCTGGAACGGGCTCATCGTCCCCGGGTCGACGTTGATGTAAGGGTCGAACTTCTGGAGCTGGACCCGGAAGCCGCGACTCACGAGCAGACGGCCGATCGAGGCCGATGCGATCCCCTTGCCCAGCGAGGAGACAACGCCGCCGGTGACGAAGATGAAGCGCGTCTCGCCCGGCTTCATCTTTTCTCTGTCCTCGACGGCTCTTTCAACCTGCCGAACGAGTCTAGAGCGCGCAGAAGCGGAACGCGCTCGATGACGGCGGAGATCGACCGAAATTCCCCGAAGATGGTGAGCGCAGCGACCACGGCGAGCGCGATCAAACGCCCGGTGTCGCCCAGGGTCGTGAGCAGGGCGACGCCCGCGAGGGCGCCCACTAGGTTCGAGCCGGTGTCGCCCAGCATCGCCTGCTCGTGCAGCGTGAACACCGCGACCACCAGCACGGGGCCGATGAAGAGCCCGAGCAGGTCGAGGGGTGCCGCCGTCCACGCGCCCAGGCACAGGCCGGCGAGGAGCAGGACCAGCGCCTTCTCGACGCGTCCCGGGCGCAGGTCGAGCAGGTTGAAGAGGTTGGTGGCCAACAGCAGGAGCGCGAGGTCGGCGACGTAGCGAAGGCCCTGCTGCCCGAGCCCGGAGGTGGCGTAGGCGGCAAGCGCAAGTGCTCCGGCGGCCTTGATCGCGCCTGTCGAGAAGCCTCCGCCCACCACCGTGCGAGCATGGCCCCGCCACCCCCGCGGCGTTCCTGCGGCGGCGCCGCGGCCCAAGGCGTCATCGAGCAGCCCGAGCAAGCTCACCCCGAGGACGTAGGCCATCCAGCGGCGGAGCTCTGGATCGAGCAGGTCGAGATCGGCGCGATCGTCGAGCACCGCCAAGGGCGCGAGGGCGAGCAACGAGCAGGCGACGAGCACGGCGCCGGCCGGGAACGCCGCCTCGCGGTCGCGGTAGTTGCGCCGTACGAGGCCGACCCGGCGCATGTCACGCAGCCACGGCCCCGCGGCGACCGCGGCGACCGCGGCCGCGACGACAAGGCCGGAGAGCCTCACCGACCGCTCGTTCCGGACTCGGCGCCCAGCGGCTCCGGCAGCAGCGAATCGGCGTTCCCGCTCACGCCGAAGTTGCCCTCGGCCCCTGCGAGCGCATAAACCGAGGCGACCTGCCCGGCGACCAGGTCGACGTCATCCACCGTCGAGATGTCGCGGGACTCGAAATAGCCCACCGACGACGGGTCGGTGTCGGTGCGCTGGACCCCGACCACGGGAACCCCGCTCGCGGCGAGCCCATCGATGATCCCGTCCTCGATCCGGCCGCTTGCCGTCTCATCGTGCCCGTCGAGCCCTGACGGCCGCGAGCGCACCACGATCACACCGTTGACCGGCTTGACGTCGCCGCTGAATCCCGACAGAAGGGACTCCCGCACACGCGAATAAAGCGGAGCGGCGCTCACCAGGTCGCGTCCGGCCCGCTTCGCCACGACCGAGAGCTGCTCGCCCGCGCCCTCCTTGCCGCGAGTGAACCGCTTCCCCGCCGCATCCAGGATCGCGTGGGAATCGGGCGGCTCGCTTATCACCGCCACCTGGGCGATCCTGGCGCCGGCGGGCGCGAGGGCGTCACGGAGGTTCTCGCCAAGGTTGTCGTCGAGCCCGCCGAACGCAACCACAGCGATCCGCTCGCCCTCGAGCTGGTGGCCGACCAGGGCCGGATAGGCGGCCTGGGAGAACTCGCGCTCCTGCCCGAGCTCGTGCTCTAGGTCAGCGATCTGGTCTCGGGCGTCGGAAAGGTCTCCCTTCAGGCTCGCCTCCAGGTTCTCAGTGCTCGTGCGGACGAGGTCGTCCCCGAGCCCGGCGCCGATCAGGATGCCGACTGCCAGCGCCAGGAAGACGGCGGCAAGCGAGGCCACGTGGTAGCGGGCGGAGTACCCCATCGGTGGCTAGAGGCCCAAAAGAAGCTTGATCTTCAGCCAGAGGAGGTCGAACAGGTCCGCCAAAGGCTGCGAGGTGAGCACCACGATCACCATCGCGACGAGCGCGGCAAGTAGGAAGAGTCCCAGCTGCCGACCGCTCGGGCCAGGGTTGTAGAGGCGGCTCACCCCCTTCGCATCAACGAGGGTCTCGCCCACCCGCAGGCGCGTCAAGAACGTCGACGACATGCCCGCGCGGTTCTTGTCGAGGAACTCGACGAGGTTGAAGTGCGCCCCCACGCTGACGAGCAGCGACGCGCCCTTCTCGTACGCGAGGAGCATCGCGAGGTCCTGGCTCGTGCCCGGTGCGGGCACGACGAGGTGTGGCACGCCCATTTCCTGCAGGCGCTCGCGCCCGGGCGCCCGCCCATCCGGGTACGCGTGAACGATCAGCTCGGCTCCCGAGCGAAGCGCGGCGTCGGTCGCCGAGTCCATGTCGCCCAGGAGGACGTCAGGCTCGAGGCCCTCCTCGATGATCGCGTCCGCCCCGCCGTCGACACCGATCAAGATCGGCCGCACGTCGCGAATGTACGCACGCAGCGCGCGCAGGTCCTGGCGGTAGGTGCGCCCGCGAACGACGATCAGCACGTGGCGATCGCGGAAGCTCGTGCGCGTCCGGGGAAGCTCCAGCTGCCCGGCGAGGAGCGCACCCTCCTCGCGAACGTGAGTCATCGTGTTCTCGGCGAAGGCGGCAAGCGCAGCGTCGATGCGCCTCGTCTGCTCGTCGAGCTGTCGCCGCAGCTCATCCGCGCCGAGGATCCTGCCCTCGGCCACGACCTCGCCCCCCCGACGCACGACGCCACCATCGACGACGATCGCATCGCCGTCGCGCAGCGCGTCGAAGAGCGGCGCATCCGGCGCATCGACCAGGCGTGCACCCGACCGGGCGAGGATGAGCGGTCCCGCGTTCGGATATCGGCCGGTCGACGAGGCCGAGCAGTTGACGACCGCCCGCACGCCGCATGCCACGAGGTCCTCGGCCGCGATGCGGTCGAGATCCGCGTGATCGATGATCGCGATGTCGCCGGGTCCGAGCCGCTTGACGAGATCCTTTGTCCTCCGGCCCAGGCGAGCGTTGCCTTGGATCGGCGCGGTCGGCTGCGGCGGGCTCGCCGCACGCCTGCGCAGCAGGAAGCGGCTTCGGGTGCGAACCGGGGCCATCCCCGGCGATTATGCGGAAATCCGGCGGTTCAGGCGGCTGCGAGCAGTTCGCGAGCGTGGCGGTCCGCGGCCTCATCGCCGCGCTCGCCGCCAAGCATGCGCACGATCTCCGCAACGAGGTCCTCGCCGTCCACCCGCTCGACGTCGGCGCGAGTCGCTCCCGCCACGACCGACTTCGTGATCCTGAAGTGCGCTGCGGCCTGCGAGGCGACCTGCGGAAGGTGCGTGATGCAGATCACCTGGCCGGCCTCGCTCAGGCCCCGAAGGCGCTCACCGACGGCACGCGCGGTCTTACCCCCGACGCCGGCATCGATCTCGTCGAAGACGAGCGTCGGGGAGCCGCCGCCGGAGGCGAGCCCTGTGAGCGCGAGCATCACGCGCGAGAGCTCGCCGCCCGAAGCCGCATCGCGCAGCGGCGAGGGTGGCATCCCCGGATTGGTGGTCACGAGGAGCTCGACCCGCTCGGAGCCGGCGGCTCCGAAGCCGTCCGGGTGCGGCTCCAGCTCCACCTGGAGGGTCGCGCCATCCATCGCGAGCTGCTCGAGTTCCGACTCCACCTTCTTCGCGAGGCCCTTCCCCGCCTTGCGTCGTGCGCTGCCGAGGCACGCCGCCAAGGCCGCTCTGGTATCGGCCGCGGCTGCGAGACGCGCCTCGATCTCCACCGCCAGCTCGGTCGCGTTCTCGAGCCGCTCGATCTCCTCGCGGCAGCGCTCCGCATGGGCAAGCACCGCATCGATCGTTCCCCCGTGCTTGCGCTCGAGGCGGTCGAGCGCCGCAAGTCGCTCCTCGACGGCCTGCAGGCGCTCCGGATCAGCGTCGATCCCATCGAGGTAGGAGCGTGTGCCCCTGGCGAGGTCATCGAGCTCGACCGCTACGGCCCGCAGCCGCTCGGCAAGCTCATCGAGAGCAGCGTCGACCCCGGCAACGGCGGCAAGTCCCCCATCTGCCGCCGCGAGCAGGGAGCCGACGGCTGCCGCATCGTCATCTCCGCCCGAGATCGCCTCCAGTACCCCGCCGGCGGCCTGGCGCAATGCCTCGGCATGACGGAGCCGCTCGCGCTCCCCGGCAAGTTCCTGGGCCTCCGCCGGGTCTGGCGCCGCCGCCTCGATCTCTGCGAGCTCGAAGCGAAGGAGGTCGAGGTCTCGCTCGCGTGCGCCCTCCCGCTCGCGCAGATCGCTGAGCTCGCGTTCGAGCGCGTTGACGATGGCGTGCTGCTCGCGATACGCCCGCCGCCGCTCCAGCTGCTCGGCGCCGACGAACCCGTCGAGTACCTCGAGCTGGGCCGAGGCAAGCGTGAGCTTGCGGTGCTCGTGCTGGCCGTAGAACGAGAGCAGCCGCGCCCCCAGCGCCTGCAGGTCGGCCGCTGAGGCTGAGCGGCCCTGGACGAAGGCGCTGGTGCGCCCGGACCGCCCGACTCGCCGGCCGAGCACGAGCTCCGTCGCCTCCTCAGGCAGGCGAGCGGCGATCTCGGACAGCTCGGGGTCCTCCAGCAGGCCCTCCGGCACCGCGAAGACGCCTTCGACGTATGCCTCCGAGGCGTCCGGGCGCACGATCTGGGGACGCGCGCGCCCGCCCATCAGCAGGTCCAGCGAGTGTGCGAGCACGGTCTTGCCCGCCCCCGTCTCGCCGGTGATCGCGTTCAGCCCCTCGCCGAAGCGAAGCTCCGCCCGCTCGATCACGAGCAGGTTCTCGATCCGCAGCTCCAGCAGCATCCGCACCCGTTCTAGCGACGGGCGTGGACGGATTCACCCCCGCGACAGGAGCTCAGCTGGCCGGTACGCCCTCGGGCGCGCGCGCCTCCTCGGCCTGCGGCTGCGGAGCGCCGACGAAGTCGCGCTGACGAACCAGCACGAGCCCAAGGATCCCGCCGGCGATGGCAACCAGCGCGCCGATCAGGATGATCTCGTTGAAACCGCTGAGGAAGGCGCTGTTCGCGGCGTCAATGGCCTGGTCCTGGGCCTGGGGCGGCGCGCTCTGAACAGCCTGCTCGATGGCTCCCGACGAGATCGCATCCGCGGCCTGCGGGGGCGCCTGGGGAGCAAGCTCCGCGAGCTTCGAGGCGATCTGCGACTGGAAGATGGCGCCAAGGGCCGCCACACCGGTCGCGATCCCGACCTGGCGGAACGTCGAGTTGATCCCCGACGCCATCCCGGCCCGCGCCGGCGGCACGACGCCGAGTGCGGTCTCGGCGATCATCGGGTTTGTCATCCCGATCCCGACTCCGGCCACGAGGAACCCAGGGAGCAGGCCGGTCCAGCTGTCGCCCAGCTCGATTCCGTGCATCAGGAGCAGACCGACGCCGACGAGGATCAGCCCGACGCCCATGAGCACTCGCACCGGAATGCGGCCGGAGAGATTCGCCGCGGCAGGCGCGACGACGAAGGAGACGACGGTGACGGGCAGGAATCGCACCCCGGCCTCGAGCGGTGAGTAGTTGAGCACGTCCTGGATGTAGAGCGTGATGTAGAGGAAGAGCGCGAACATCGACGCCGAGAGCGCCCACGCCACGATCGATACTCCTCCGAACGACGACACCCGGAAGAGGGACAGGTCGAGCATCGCGTTCTCGCGTCGCGCCTCGATCGCGACGAAGGCCGCCATGAACACGGCGGCGCCGATCAGAGAAATCAAGATCTGGGCGCTCCCCCATCCCTCAGCATTTCCTCGGATCAGGCCGAAGATCAGGCCGAAGAGGGCGAGGGAGAAGGTGACGACGCCCGCCCAGTCGATCGGCTGCGGGTCGGTCGCCGCCACATTGGCGAGCTGGGTCTCCGTGAGGAAGATCGCCGCGATCCCGATCGGGACGTTCACGAAGAAGATCCATTCCCAGCCCAGGCCGTCGGTGATCAGGCCGCCGACGAGCGGCCCGACCGCCACGGCGCCACCGACCGTCGCGCCCCAGATGCCGATCGCCTTCGCACGCTCACGACCCTCGAACTCCTGCGCGATGAGGGCGAGCGAGGTGGCGAACATCGCCGCACCGCCAACGCCCTGCAGACCGCGGAAGAGGTTGAGGACAGTCGGGTCGCTCGCGAGGCCGCAGAGGAGCGAGGCGAGCGTGAAGACTCCGAAGCCGATGGCGAAGATGCGCCGGCGTCCGAGGCGATCACCGAGCGAGCCGAAGACGAGCAGGAACGAAGCGAGCGTGAGCGCGTATGCATCCACGACCCACTGCAGGCTCGACAGGCTCGCGTCGAGGTCCGACTGGATCGACGGCAGGGCAACGTTGACGATCGTGATGTCGAGCAGCAACATGAAGGTCGCCACACAGACCGCGATCAACGTCCACCACTTGCGCGCCATACGAACCTCCGTCTTCCTGTGGATGACTGAAATGGGATCGTCAGCACCGCTGACGATCAGCCTTATAACATACCGAGCATGCCGGCCCCCGCCTCGTCGACCTCGTCGCCCCCCCCGCTACCCGAGAGCCTCTCGTCCCATCCGGGATTTCTGCTCGCCAAGGCGCACAACCGCGCGCACGAGCTGGCCACTGAGGTCCTCGCGCCCATCGGGCTGACGGTCAAGCACTTCGGTTGCCTCACCGTGATCGCCGCGGAGGGGCCGATCTCGCAGCAGGCGCTCGGCGAATCGATGCGAGTCGACCGCACCACGATGGTCGCGATCGTTGATGAGCTCGAGTCGAGCGGCTACGTCGTGCGCCGGCGCAACCCCGCCGACCGTCGCGCCTATGCGCTCGAGGCAACCGACGCCGGGCGGGCGTGGCTGGCCGATGCGAAGCGGGCCCTCTCCGGCGCCGAGCGCCGCCTTCTCGCCCCCCTCGAGGGCGACGAGCGGGAGCAGCTTGCCGGTCTCTTGCGAAAGCTCCTGACGGGCTAGCCGGCTCAGTACGCGAGGCGGCCGAACTTGTCGCGCATGCGCCGGTAGAAGTTCGAGCCCGGGAGCTGAGCAAGCCGACCGGCGATGTCGCGGAAGCGCACCTCCATCTCCTCCCCGGGCTGGAGCTCACCCTCGCGCTCGCCATCGAGCGCGATGTCGACCGCGTCGCGGCGGCCCTCGTTGCGGACGTGCAGGACGTCGTCCGGTGCGACCACCAGGGCTCTAGCCGTAAGCGTGTGCGGAGCAACGAAGCTTACGACGTACCCCTCCACCCCCCAAGCCAGGATCGGCCCGCTGTTCGCGAGGTTGTACCCGGTGGATCCGGTCGGCGTGGCGGCGACGAGCCCGTCGCAGCGGACATGCCCGACCTCCTGCCCGCCGAGAGCGTAGGAGAGCTCCGCGACCCGCCCGTGCGGCTGCCGCGTGAACGAGACGTCGTTGAGGGCGAGCTTGGTTGTGCCGTGGACGGTGGCATCCAGGCCGGGTAGTTGCACGACCTCGAAGCTGCCGGAGAGGGCGAGCTCCAAACCCTGATCCAGGGCGTCGCGCTCGGCGGCTGCAAGGAAGCCGATCGTGCCGTAGTTGATGCCGAAGACGGGGACCTCGGCATCGGCGAAGCGGCCCAGGGCCCGGAGCAGCGTCCCGTCTCCACCCAGGACGAGGCATAGATCCGGTGCCGTCGGAAGGCCGTCGAGCGGCTCGATCCCCCGCGCCACGTCGGCGTGCTTGGTGAGCTCTTCCGGGTCCCCGAGCAGCCTGCAGCCGCTGCGCTCGGCTGCCGCTGCCGCCGCGGCAACGGCATCCGCCGTGTCCTGCGCGTCGGAGTGCGTCATCAGGACCACCGTCTGAATGGCCGTTGGGGCGGCAACGGTGCGGAGGCTCATCCCGGCTCCACCTCTCGTGCGGCCGCCTCGAGGTCCGCCAGCGGTTCCCCACCTCGCGCCGCCCACAGGAACGTCTCGCGGTTGCCCTTCGGCCCCGGTAGGCCCGACGAGGCGAAGCCCTTGACCGCGAGGCCAGACGCCTCGGCGGCGGCCGCTGACCCCAGCAGCGCCTCGCGGCGGGCATCGGACGAGCGCACGACCCCGCCCTTGCCGACCCGCTCCGGCGCAAGCTCGAACTGGGGCTTGACGAGCGCGAGCACCTGGCCGTCTGCTCGCAGCGTGGCGGTGACCGCCGGCAGGACCTTGGCGAGCGAGATGAACGACACGTCGATTGTCGCGAGCTGCGGCTCGAACGGGAGATCCTCTGAGCGGAGCGCCCGCGCGTTGGTGCGCTCGACGACCGTCACGCGGTCGTCGCTTCGCAGGCGCCAGTCCAGCTGGCCGTAGGCGACGTCAAGGGCGATCACGCGCGTTGCGCCGCGCTGAAGCAGGCAGTCGGTGAAGCCACCGGTCGAGGCGCCCACATCCAGGCAGTCGCGCCCGGCGACGTCGATGTCAAGCGCATCGAGTGCGTTCGCCAGCTTCACTCCTCCGCGCGAGACGTAGGGACGCTCCCCGGCGAGGATCAGATCGGCGTCCTCGGCGACGAGCTGACTCGGCTTCTGCGCCACCGGCCCGTCGCGGCCGATGCGCACCTGCCCGGCTCGCACCGACTGCGCGGCACTAGTGCGCGATCCGGCAAGCCCGCGCTCGGCCAAAAGCGTGTCGATGCGGCGCTGCGGCATGCGGCAAAGGTACAGCGCGACCGGATTCCCGCTCGCAGCGATCTTCCCGGGCTTCCTCTGTGATCCCAGTCACACACAAAGCGCACATACGTTCGTATTCTGATGTCGTAATGACGCTCACCCGTGGCATCCCGGTCTCCGTGCATGGCGCAATCGAGGTCTTCGCCGCGCCGGCGATCATGGCCGTGCCCTTCCTGCTCGGCTTCGGCGCGCTCGCGACGGTCGTCGCGGTCGCCTTCGGAGCCCTGCTCCTCACCCTCGCGCTCCAGGTCGAGAGCCCGCTCCGGACGATGCCCCTCTCCGCGCACGCCGGCTTCGACTACATGCTGTCGGTGCTCGCGATCGGAACCGGAATCGGGCTCGGAATTGCCACGGACGCAGTGAGCGAAGCGATCTTTTTGGTCGGGATCGGCGCCGCCCAGGTGACGCTGACCGCAATGACGCGATTCAGCGCCGCCCGCAGCGCCTAACAGAACCGACCTACCTCACACAGACAAAAAACACATATCTCTCCTCCCTGTACCCCGAGACGCCCCGCAACGTGCGGGGCGTTTCGACTTGGGCTTGACAGAGCCATTTCTCATGGAGGAGCTCCTCGGCAGAATCCTCTGGCCCCACCGGCCGGGAGCGTTCGGGCCGTCACGCTGGTTTCGGCCATCTACGTGCCCCTAGACTCGACCTGAATGCCGCTCTCGGGACGCGTCAGTCGCCGCAGTCTCCTGATCGGCGGCGGCGCGGCGGTCGGCGGGGTCGTGCTCGGGTGGCGCTACCTGGCGCCGGGGGACACCACGCCCCCGGCTCCGCTACGGGATGCCGATCCCACCGCCGGGTCCTGGGGTGAGCTTTTGAGCATGGACGGCATCGCCCCCGTCCACGCCTCGCTGCTGCCCTCCGGTCGCGTCCTGATCACCGGCGCGACCGATCGCGCTTATACGGCCGGCGGCGTCGTCAACTTCGCCTTTGACCCGGCTGCGCCGGGCTCGATCGGGCCGGTCGACAGGATGGATCTCCCGATGCGCGGCGACGGCGACAGCCTGTTCTGCGCCGGGCACTCCCTGCTCGCCGATGGACGCTCCCTCTACGTCGGCGGACAGCGCAAGCCTCCCGAGTCGGGGCTCGAGTACGCGCTGCTCTTCGACTCGCGTAGCGGCGAGGGTGGTGTGTGGTCGCCGGTCGATCAGCGAATAATCGGGGGCCCCGCCTGGTATCCGACCGCGACCCGGCTCTCCGACGCGAGGATGCTCGTCATCTCCGGCTTTAGCGACTGGGGCGAGACCGAGAATCGAACGATTCAGGTCTACGACCCACAAAGCGACGCGGAGCCGTGGAGCCTCCTCGTCCCCCATCGCGATGTTCCCGACGTCTCTCCCACCGGCGCCGACTACACGCACAGCTTCCTGCTCCCGCGCCCGGTCCTCGTCGCCGGCCGGGCGCACCAGGTGGCGATGCTCGGCCAGAGCGGGCGGGTCTACCTCCTCAGCTACACCGGCCGTCCCGACGGCGACCGCTTCGTTTCGCGCCCCAACGGCCGCCGCCCGACGGCCGGCGGCCGCAGACCGGCTGCCGGGGCATCGAGTGCGCTGCTCGCGGACGGCCGCATTCTCGTCATCGGTGCCGGCACCGAGGATGGCACCGGCAACGTCGAGCTGGCGTCGCGAGCCCACATCTACGACCCCCAGCGGGATCGCTGGCGCACGATCGACACCGGAATCGCCCGTGCACATCCCGCGGCGGTGCTGTTGCCGGATGCCCGGGTGCTCGTGGTCAACGGGGACGGCGGCAACCCGGGAGATCCGCGCCGAGCGCAGATCATCGACCCGGTCACCGAGGCGATCATTACCGACGCCCCCTGGCCGGATGGGGGCCAGCGCGGCTACCACAACACTGCGCTCCTGGTGCCCGACGGGCGGGTCATAACCGGCAGCGGGGAGTCCGAGCTGCGCCGCCACCGTCGCGGCCCTCGCGAGCGCCCCGACGTGCGCTTCTACTCGCCGCCCTACCTGTCGATCCTTGCCGACAGGGATCGCCCGGCGATCGCCTCTGCCTCATCGCAAATGACCTATTCCACGCCCTACGAGATCGGCTTCGAGCACGGTCCCATCCACGGCGTGACGCTGATGGGACTCGGCTCGATGACCCACTCCTTCGACCAGAACCAGCGGTGCGTCGTCCTCTTCGACGGCGAGGCGAGCGGCGGCGAGCTCACGATCGGCGGGCCGAGCGACCGGTGTGCTGCCCCTCCCGGGCCCTACCTGCTCTTTGTCCTGAGGCGGGTCCAGGTCGGGCGTCGCGGCATCCTCGTCCCCTCGGTGGGCCGGATGATCGCGGTTACCTAATCGTTGATGAGCTCGGCCATGAGGTCGACGTCACAATCGCCGAGCTGATCGGGATGATCCCGGAGCGCGAACCTGATCGCTGGGGTCTGAGCGACCGCGACGCAGTGACGGCCGACGGAAGACAGCGAGTCGGCGCGGTGACTGCGCACCGCTCCGGGATCGAAGAGAAACGCCGGAGTTAGCGACCACCTTGCTTGACAAATCCTCCAAGACACAGCTGTGGGATACGCCGATCAGTAGGCTTTGCTGGGACTTTCGCCTGAAAGGAGAGCCTGTGGGTTACCGGACCGGCTGATCAGCTCCCAAACAGAACCCGCTCCTCTCGTTCGTCAACTATGCTGGGGCCTACTCGCCGGCGGGCCGCGAGGTTGTGTACAGAACGGAGCGTCAAACGCTGCACAAAGTACTCCAGCTATGGCGTATTGCAGGGGCGGGACCGACCCGCGTAGTGGTCGCTTGCGCCGCGGTTCTTGGCCCGGCGGCGGTGACCTGTGCGGCGTTTGCGATCGTGGCGCCACCGGCGCGCTGGGATCAGCCTCAGATGCTTGCGGCGCTGGCGGCCATAGCTGCCGTGGCCTTCTTCGCAGAAGCTCGACTAAAACTTGCCACGGCCGCCTACTTCGATGCGAGCATCGTGCTCGCTCTGTTGGCACTGGCGATCGGCGGCCCGCTACCGGCTCTGCTGATCTGGTTGATCCCGGATCTGATCGCTCGCTTCGTGATCCGCAGCGATCCGATTGCCTCGCCCGGCCACGTGGTCACTGTGACCAGCTTTGCCCTGGCACTACTTGCCGGCGAGGGCGTGCTCCTCCTGGCGACCCCGCCCTCCGCGGCCGCCACGGCCCCCGCCCTCTACACCGCCGGGCTCGCGATGTGGGCGATCAACTTCGCGGTCGCTCGGCTGATCGTGCCACCGCTCTACCAGGGCTACCGCATTCGCGAGCTGATCCGCTCGGAATTCATGGATCTCGCCCCGGCGGTGATGGGGATGGTCGCGCTTGCGGTCGCGGTGTGGCTATTGCTCGGTCCGCTAGGGGTATTCGCGCTGCTCGTGCTTGCGGGCGTGATCCTGCTGCCGCAGGTCGGCCTCTCGTTCGTGGCTCGCCGTCGCTCTGTCCGGCGCCTCACTCCAGATCAGGCGACGGCCGTCTACGCGGCGGCGATCGCCGATCAGCTCTCACTCTCAAGGACCGAGAGGCGCCTGGTCGCGGACGCGGAGAGGCTGCTCGAGAGCTGGGAATCCTGCCCGCCGCGTATTCTCGCCCCCCGGCTTCATCCGCTGGCCGGCGTCGTCGCCGTTGGCGTCGATGAGCATTGGGACGGCAGTGGCGGTCCGTTCGGCGTCCCCGCATGCGAAACCCTGCTCGCGAGCCGGGTTATCGCGGTGGCGCGCACCTGGAGCGCACTCACCGCAGGCGGAACGCCCGGCTTGAGCCAAACGGAGGCCATGCTCGAACTCAGCCTGCGCGCGGGCTCTGAGTTCGATCCTGCGCTGGTCGAGGCCGCTGGGAAGGTCGTCACCCGGGAACAGGGCTTCCTCCGTGATCCAGACTTCGAGCCGCGACTACATCGGCTGCCCCTGCCGCGGACGCTCCGCCGGGGACCGGTTGCGGCGCTGCTGACCCGACTCGCCCAGCCGGCATAGACCTGGTGCGGCCGTCTCGGTTTGGCCGGATCGGTCGCCGCGCCCCTCGTCGACGACCTCGCGCTCCGGTCGCCGGTCCGGGGCGGCCGCTCGTGGCTGATCGTCTGCCGGGGCGGCCGTGCGCTTGAACCGGCGCATGAAGCTGCCGATTGAAGTACAAGGACTGTGGGGGGCCGGATTTGGGGGGCCGGACTATGGATGGGTCGGTAGCTCAGGCAGGCAGAGCGCGGGACACTTAATCCCGAGGACGGAGGTTCGAATCCTCCCCGGCCCCCTGAGGAGGACCATGTCAACCGGGCCGCGTCTCGTCCTACGCAGACGTTTCGGCGGGGAAGTCCTTGAAGCCGTCTAGCGGTAGCCCCGCGAATTCCAGGTATTGACAGCCGGATCGCGCGGTGAGACGGTGTGCCCCGGAAGCTATCCCGGCTTGCAAGGGACGAGAAATGAGAGGGATCTCGCCAATCGGGGCCCGGACGCTCGTCGCCGCCGCCGCGTGTGGCATCACCGCCCTGGCGCCGGCGGCGGCGCTCTCGCAGGCTCACACGGTCACGGACTCTCCGAACACACTCGTCCCGCCCCACCTCGGGCCACCGCCTGTTCCAACTCACTCCCGGGCCGGCAGCGAGAAGGCCTCGCGGGCGGCCGCGCACGGCCACCTCCGCATGTTCAAGTGCAACGAGGCTCCAGACGGGCGGTGCGGGAGGGTCCGCGTGCCGCTGGACCGCACTGATCCATCCGGTCCGACCGTGTCCCTCTTCTTCGAGTACTTCCGCCACCGGGCCAGGGGGCCGTCGCACGAGGCGATCCTCGCGACCGAGGGGGGCCCGGGCTTCTCGATCACCCAGGATCAGTTCGTCGGTCCGTTCTACCGCGACCTCTTCGACCCGCTCATGCGAAAGCGCGACCTGATCCTGCTCGACCAGCGCGGAGTGGGGCGCTCCCAGGTCGTCAACTGCCGACAGGTCCAGCACGGCTCTGACGACATCTACGCGGACACCGCCGCCTGCGCCGACCAGCTCGGATCGGCCGCAACGCTGTACGGCAGCGGGAACGTCGCCCTCGACATCAACGCCGTACGCCGGGCGCTCGGCATCCGGAAGCTCGACATGTACGGCGGCTCTTACGCCGCGCAGGACATCCAGTCCTACGCCTTGCGCTTCCCCGAGCACGTCCGCGCCGCCATCCTCGACTCGCCCTTCACGAACCTCGGCTTCGACGAGTTCTCGCCGACGACGAGCGATGCCGTCGACCGCGCGGTCCGCCTTCTCTGCGAGCGCTCGCAAAGCTGCTCGCGCGAGCGTGACAACGCCGTCAGGAGCCTCGCATGGCTCCTCCGTCATCTGCGCAGCCACCCGCTCGAGGGGACGGGTTTCGACGCCTCGGGCGAACCGCACGACGTGCACGTGACCGAGGCCTACGTCTTCTGGCACATGATCCAGACCGAGGATGGAGGCTTCGTCGCCGACAGCGAGATCGGCGCCGCCGCCGACGCACTCGCCGCTGGCGATGACGTTCCACTCCTGCGCCTGGCGGCCGAGGGCGACAACCCGATCTTCGGCGACGAGGGCGGTCCGCGCCATTACTCAGTCGGTCTGAACTTCGCCCGCTTCTGCACCGACAACCCAATGCCGTGGGACAAGGGCGCAGCCGTTCCGGAGCGCTTCCAGCAGTTCGAGGAGGCGAAGGCGGCCCTGCCGGCCGACCAGTTCGCGCCATACTCCGTGAACGCGATTCTCGCGCAGCCGCCTGCGGGAGTGATCGGCCCCGACCCCTGCATCGAGTGGCCGGCGCCCCAGCATCACATCCCGCCGCCGATGCCGCCGGGCGCGACGTTCCCGCCTCAGGTGCCCGCGCTGATCCTGAACGGCGACCTCGACTTCTCGACGCCGACCGTCGACTCGCGGCGTCTGGCCGACGCCTGGCCCGGCAGCCACTTCATCGAGCTCGCGGACTCTGGCCACCACACCGCGCTGAATGCGCGTTTCGACTGTTCGGACGCGATTCTCCTTCATTTCATCGTCCACCTCCTACCGGGCGACAGCGGCTGCGCCAAGGACATCCGGCTGATCTCATTCCCCGCAGTCGGGCGCTTCGCGCAGACGGCCGCCGGCGCCCGCCAGGCCGATGTTGATCACGGCGCGGGCGATCAGTCCACTCCCGCTGACCGCAGGGTCGCGAACGTCGCCACTTCCGCGATCACCGACGCCCTCCGCCACGCCTTCCTACAGCCCCAGCCAACCACGGCCCGCGGCCTTCGCGGCGGGACGGTCACGCCGAGCTTCGGCGACAACGTCTTCTCGGTGGATCTCGCCGGCGCGCGCTTCGCCGAAGATGTTGGGGTCACCGGCACCGCCGATTATCGCTTCGACACGCAGGCAATCGACGCCACAGTCACCGTGGACGGCCCCGGGTCAGAGGATGGCCACCTGAACGTCAGGGGCGCGTGGTTCGCCTTCGGCTTCCGCAACACCGTGCTACGGATCCGCGGCGTCCTCGACGACCGGCACGTGGCTGTTCACGTGCCCGCGACCTAGTACGCCCAGCCGCTACCTGCTTTCGGGTATCCCAACCCTCCCCCTCCCTTGACTCGCCCGGCCTTGGGTGGTGAGGTTTGGGTTCCGCGAGGGATCGGCCACAAACGAAGAGCGGGAAGGCTGATGTTCGGTAGCAAGGCAAGCCGCATCCACAGCTTGGAGGCGCAGCTGCGCGAAGAGCGGCAGGCGCGCAGGGATCTGATCGCCGCGATAAACGTTTTGCGGCACAAGCTCGACCTCGCACGCGAACCGGGGGAATCGCGGGACGCGCCAGATTCGACCCATCGATCCACGGAAGCGTGGTTGCGCGAGCTGCTGCACCGTCGCCAGTAGCGGCCCTCGAAGCCAGACCCTGGTCGCACCCCGCCCTCGGATGCGAAGCGGGTGTCATTCAGATGCCCTGAGGCTGGCGGGCCTTGTGCGCCGCAAAGTGCGGGGCGCTTCGATCGTGTGTCGAATTACATAGTCGCGGTGTGGCGCGCGCCGTGGTAGCGGCGGCCACCCGGACCTAGCGTGGGCACTGTCCATTTCACCGGTTCCCGGAAAGGGGAAAGAGATGAAGACCAGGCTCACCATCATCACCGCATTCGCACTGCTGGCCCTTGCCGCCTTCGGTTCATCTGCTTCGGCCGCGCCGCGGCAGGACGCAGGTACGAGCGTCACCGGGCAGCCGCAGGCCGCGCAGCTCGCAGCGCCTGTTCTCACCGACGCGGCGCCCACAGCGTCGGCGAGCGCGCCGAACGGCGTGCAGCTCCGCCGTGACGGCTCCAGGGCCCAGCCCTTCGAGCTACCCAGCGCCGGCGACACCACGGGCAACGGCTTCGACTGGACGGCCGCAGCCATCGCCGCGGCCGGGATCGCCGCCCTCGGCATCGCCGCTGTCGGGCTCGGCGCGACCCGCGTCCGGAAGACGCACAGGCCCGCGCACGCGTAGACGCAAGCCTCACGCCCACGCGAGCGCTTGGAAGCGAGACCGCCCACGCGGTCTCGCTTCCGTTTGCGGCCCTCTTCCTCAGAGCATGCGGTCTAGACTCGGCCAAGAGGAAGCCCATGGACGGCGCAACCCACGTCCCATTCGCGGAGGGGCTCACCGGGCCGGAGGCCGCGACGCTCGAGGAACTCTCGATCGCGCGCAGCTATCCGCAGGGAACGCCGATCTTCCACGAGGGCGACGACCCCGGTCAGACGCTCGTCCTCAAGGACGGGAGGGCCAAGGTCACCCTGCTGTCGACAACCGGCCGCGAGGTCATCCTCGGATTCGCCGGACCCGGCGATCTGCTCGGCGAGCTGTCGGTCCTCGCGGACCGACCGCGGACGGCCACCGTGACAACGCTTGAGCCGGCCGAGGTGATGGCAACCCCACGTGCCGCATTCCTTGCCTTCCTCGATCAGCATCCCCGCGTCATGCGACTGATGCTGACGACTGCCCTCGAGCGCCTTCAGGAGGAGAATCGCCGCCAGCTCGAGTTCGCCGCTCAGGACACGCTCGGGCGGATCGCCTCGCGGCTGGTCGAGCTGTGCGCGCGCTTCGGTGAGGTCGACGGCGGCGTAGTGGTCATCGGCCTACCGCTCTCGCAGGAGGAGCTCGCGGCATGGAGCAGCTCATCGCGAGAGGCGGTGGCCCGTGCTCTTCAGACACTGCGCAAGCTGGGCGCCATCGAGACCGACCGCCGCCGGATCAAGGTCGTCGAGCCCGAAACGCTCGCGCGCTACGCGATCCGCTAGCCCCGCCGGCTTGGCAGGGCTGCCCTCCAAGGTGGCCCTGTCTCCTGCTGGGGCGCCCCATATACTCGCGCGCCATGTGGGCACGGAAGCTCGCGCCCCTCGCTGCCTTCGCCGCACTCTGCTTCGGCGCCGCCCTGGCCTGGGCCGGAACGCCAGTGCACAGCGACCCCGAGGGCAAGGCCGGGGGTCTCGTCTATCGCTCTGGGAGCCAGTACTTCGCGGGCTCGGGTGCGGTAGTTGCGTCGTGCCCGAAGGGCAGGCACATCACAGGCGGAGGCGCGACCCTGGACGGCGACCCTGAATTCGGTGAGCTCGCCTATGCCGGGCCTGATCACGAGGGTCCCGGCGTCTCCTCACGGGAGGCTTACGCGGCGCGCGGGTACGTCAGTGGCCTCGGCCAGACGCTCAAGAGCTACGCGATCTGCAGCAAGTCGCCCGACCTCATCTACAGGCTGAAGAAGCCGGTTGTGAGCGCCACCGGGCCGCTGGTGACGAAGGTCAGATGCCCGCGTGGGGCCTCGGTCGTCGGCGGCGGCTTCGACAGCCACGCGAACGACGACGGTGCCCTGATCTCAGCCCCCTTCGATGGATCGGACCCCGACGACGATCCCGACGACGGCTGGAGCATGCGAGTCATCGCGACCGACCTGTTCCAGACGGTCCATGTGACCGCCATCTGCAGCAAGGACATGCGCCTCGCCTACCGGCACGCTTCTGTGAGCTCGAGCGGGAGTCCCGCGGTCACCGCGGTCTGCCCGGGGAAGGCGGTGGTGACGGGCGGCGGCGCAGACCTGAGCGGTGACGCCGGGGCACACCTCGTGAATTCCGAGCCTGCTGACTTTGGGGACGCGGATAACACAACCCCCGAGGACGCCTGGGCCACCAAGGCCCACGTCGACACCGGCTCGCGTGATCTGACGGCGTACGCGATCTGCAAGCGCTGACGCGCAGGCCGGTCAGTGCGGCGAGACGTCGCCCGGCGCCGCGCCCGTCCGCCGCTTCGGATGGAAGTCGATGCCGGCGTTCTCGCCGACCCTCGTCAGGTGGAAGATCCGGTCCGGCTGACCGCTGGCACCGAAGACGACAAGCGCCCGGTTGCGCTTGCGAAGCTCGCGTGCCGCGCGGATCACGACGGTCAGTCCGGTCGAGTCCATGAACTGGCAGTCGCTCATGTCGAGGGTGACGGGTTGGTCCAGCACGATGGCCTCGTGAAGCTCCTCCCACAGCGCCTCGGCGCCGCGGACGTCGAGCTCCGTCGCGACCTCGACCACGACCTCCTCAGACAGGCCTGGGGCGGCTCCGTCGACGTCCGTGTCAGTCATCGCTCAGCCCAACGTATCCGACCGCGAGACCTGGAAGCAACCGCTGCACGAACGCACCCAAGCCCGTAGACAGGCGTCGCCGCTCGCGTGGGCGGCAGCTACACGCGCTCTTCGACGGCGTCCGTTGCGTTCAACGCACGCAGGTCAGCCTTGTGGTGCTCGCGCACGAGCGAGACGGCTTCCAGTATCCCCACCCAGTGGAGGGGCGTGCCGCATTCAGGGCATTCCGTGTACATCGTCCCGATTCGCGCCTCCGGATGTCCCGGAATGGTCTCGACCCGGCCACAACCCTCGCAACCTGCCATCGGCATCCGCATCCACCTCCATGTCGCGTGCCCCAATACCGACCCTGCTCAGCACTACCCCGGCCGGGACGAGGCTGAAACCCCGATGGCCTGGCCGCGGCCGCCGCGATTGGCAGCGCCTATACGCTGTCCGGCGTGCCTGAGTTGAAGGACGCCGTCGCGGCGATCACCGATCCAGCAAACGTCCAGCGCATGGGCGTCACCGGGCCGCAGGAACAGTGCTCCGTCAAGCAGAACCGGGTGCTGCGCGCCCTGCGCAACGGCGGCGCCGGCAAGGCGGAGGCGCGGGAGCTCGCACTCAAGGCGCTGGAAGAGGTGGGCGGCGGCGTCGAAACCAGCGTCGAGCGCGGCGGCCTGCAGCGCGGGCGCCATCTCGACCGCACGGTCGAAAGCTGGTGGGTCCCGAAGGACGTGATCCGCTTCTAGCGGACGGCCCGATCGCGCGAGCCGACCGCGGACAGGATGCGCTCGGCGACGGCCTCGCCCGTGAGGCCGACCTCCTCGCGGAGCAGCGCCGGCTTTCCATGCGTGACGTAGCGGTCCGGGAGGCCGATGCGGACCACGCGCGCGCGGCGTGACTCGGGCCCCGTGAACGTGTCCTCCACGTGCTCGAGGACGGCGGCGCCGAACCCGCCGGGCAGGACGTTCTCCTCCACCGTGACCACCAGCTCGTGGTCGGCAGCCAGCCGGGTCATGAGCTCCGTGTCGAGCGGCTTCGCGAACCGCGCGTCGGCGACCGTTGGCGCCAGATCGTGCTCGCGCAGGCGCTCGGCCGCGTCGAGGCAGACGCTGACCCCGTAGCCGTAGCCGACCAGCGCGACGCGCGATCCCTCGCGCAGGACCTCGCCGGTGCCGATCGGGATGACCTCGGGGCGGTCGGGCATCGGCGCTCCCTCGGCCGCGCCGCGCGGGTAGCGCAGCGCGATCGGCCCATCGTCATAGGCGAGGGCCGTCCGCAGCATGTGAGCGAGCATCGCCTCGTTTCGCGGAGCCATGAGCACCACATTGGGAAGCGGCCGGAAGTAGGAGATGTCGAAGGCGCCGTGATGCGTGGGGCCGTCGTCGCCGACCAGGCCGGCGCGGTCCATCGCGAAGACGACGTTCAGTTTCTGCAGGCAGACGTCGTGGACGATCTGATCGAACGCTCTCTGCAGGAAGGTCGAGTAGATGGCGCACACCGGCTTCGCTCCCTGGAGCGCAAGGCCGGCGGCGAACAGCACGGCGTCCTGCTCGGCGATGCCGACGTCGTAGTACTGCTCGGGCAGCTCCTTGCACAGCTTGTTGAGACCCGTGCCCCCCGCCATCGCCGCGGTGATGCCGATGACGCGACGGTCGCGGCCGGCCTCCTTGACCAGGGCGTCCGCGAAGACCTGTGTGTACTGGGGCGGGTCCTTCGGAGGCGGCGGCTCGAGCTTCTCGATCGGCTCGGGGGAATCGGTTTCCTTTTTCGGAGCCGGGCGTCGGTCCTTGATCGATCCGGGCTTCGCCGCGTGCCACTTCTCCATCCCCTCCAGGCCGCCCTCCTCGGCGGGAGCGAATCCCTTCCCCTTGACCGTCTGGATGTGGACGACAACCGGCCGGTCCGCGCGCAGCGCGTCGGCCATCGCGCGGCGCAGAGCGGGAACGTCGTGACCGTCGATCGGCCCTGTGTAGACGAGGTCGAGCTCCTCGAAGATCAGCCCGGGAGCGGCGTAGGCCTTGATCGCGGCCTTCAGCTCGGGGCCGAGCTTCTCGATCCGCCGGCCGAGGCCGAGCGGCAGCTTGGTCAGGCGCTCCTCGACGTCCTCGCGCGCGTGGAAGAGGCGCGGGTTCAGGCGCATCCGCTGGAAGTAGCTCGAGAGCGCACCGACGTTCGGCGAGATCGACATCCCATTGTCGTTCAGCACGATCACGATCGGCGTCTGCAACCCGCCCGCGTTGTGAAGGGCCTCGAAGGCGACGCCGCCGGTGAGCGCGCCGTCGCCGATGACCGCGACGACCTTGCCGTCCTCGCCGATGCCCTTGCGCATCGCCTCCTTCAGGCCGACGGCGTAGCCGATCGAGGTGGAGGCGTGGCCGGCGCCCATGATGTCGTGCTCGGACTCGAACACCGAGCAGAAGGGAGCCAGCCCGCCGTACTTGCGGATCGTGTCCAGCTGGTCGCGGCGGCCGGTGAGGACCTTGTGCGGGTAGGCCTGGTGGCCGACGTCCCAGAGGATCTTGTCGCGGGGCGAGTCGAGCAGGCTGTGCAGGACGACGGCGAGCTCGCAGGTGCCGAGGTTGGCGCCGAAGTGCCCGCCGATCTCGCCGATCACGTCGATGATGAGCTCGCGGACCTCCTGGGCGACTGCCTGGAGCTCGTCATCGTCGAGGCCCTTCAAGTCGTCCGGGCCATCGATGTCCGGGAGGAGCGGCTCCTCGTTTCGCTCGTCCTGCCGCGTCTCTTCGCTCATGAATCTCCTGCGGCGGCTTCGCCGCCCCACATGCTGCTTTCGGTGCTAAAGCACCTCATTTTCATGTCCGCCGGGTGTGGATGAAGTCGGTGATCAGCTCGAGGTCGCGGGTCTGGCCGTCGGCCTCGGCAAGCGCCTCGCGTGCCTTCGCGTGAGATTCGGCCGCCAGCTCTCTGGCGCGCTCCAGGCCGAACAGGCTGACGTAGGTGAGCTTGCCATGACGCTCGTCGGAGCCCCGCGGCTTGCCGAGCTCCTCGTCCGATCCGGTCACGTCGAGGATGTCGTCGACGATCTGGAAGAGGACGCCCAGCTCGTCCGCAAAGCGCCGGTACGGAATTGTGGCAGCTTCAGCGAGGCCGCCGAGGATCAGGGGGACCCCAACGCTCGCGGCGATGAGTCGGCCCGTCTTCAGCGAATGGAGCTCCCGCAGTCGCTCGGCATCGAGGTCTTGGCCGCCCGCAACGTCCACATACTGGCCGCCGACCATCCCCCCCACGCCGGTCGCCTGCACGAGCTCGCCGAGAGCTGCCAGAACGCGCGCCGGGTCACCGCTCTGGCGCTCGCTGAAGACGTGAATCGCCTCTGCGAAGAGCCCGTCGCCGGCCAGGATCGCCACGTCCTCGCCGTACTTCACGTGTGAGGTCGGGCGCCCGCGCCGCAGGGCGTCGTCATCCATCGCCGGCAGGTCGTCGTGGATGAGTGAGTAGGTATGGATGAGCTCGATCGCCGCCGCCGCCGGCAGCACATCCTGCGGCTCCGTGCCGATCGCCCTGGCGGTGGCAAGGGTCAGGACCGGGCGGATGCGCTTGCCACCCGCCAGGAGCGAGTAGCGCATCGCCTCATCCAGGCCAGTGGTCGCCACCAGCGACGAGAAGCGGAGGGCGTCCAGGTAGCGCTCGACGAGCTCCTGGAGATCGTCGGGGTACGCGCTCACTCGTCACGCGCTTCGCTCTGAGCGCGCTCGAGCTCGTTGCCGGCCTTCGCCACCAGGTCGGCCGCTTCGCGGGCGAGGCGCTCGGCGTCTTCGTCGCCCAGCTCCGGCGCGCGCAGCTGCTCGGCGATGGACCGCAGCTGGGCGGTGATTCCCTGGATCTCGCTCGTGGGGTCGTTCACGAATCACCGGCGGCGGCTTCGCCGCCTGACACGCGAGTTTCGGTGCTGAAGCACCTCACGACAGACTCTGCTCCTTCGCGGCCGCCCCAAGGATCCCGTTCACGAATCCCGGCGCGTCGGCCCCGCAGTACTCGCGGGCGATCGTGACGGCCTCGTCGATGGCGACCTCGACCGGCACGTCGTCGCGGAAGTGCATCTCATAAAGGGCCACCCGCAGGACATTGCGCTCCAGCGGAGCGATCCGATCAAGCCCCCAGCCCTGCGAGCGCGTTGAGATCTCGGCGTCGAGCTCCTCACGGCGTTCGGCCACGCCATCGGCGAGCTCGCGCGTGAACGGCTTCGCGTCGGTCAGGAGCTCGGCTGGAGGCCGTCCCGTGACGTCGCCCTGGTAGAGCGCGAAGACGGCGTCGCGGCGCTGGTCTGAGCGGCGCGACATTGACTCAGGCGCGCGAGACGTACTCGCCGCTGCGGGTGTCGACGCGCACCTTCTCGCCCTCGTCGATGAAGAGCGGCACCTGCACCTGGACGCCGGTCTCCAGGGTCGCGGGCTTCGTGCCGCCGCCGGAGACCGTGTCGCCCCGCACGCCGGGATCGGTGGTGACGACCTTGAGCTCGACGGCGCTGGGAACCTGCACGCCGGCAGGACGGTCGTCCACGAAGAGGATGTCGACAGTGTCGTTCGGGAGCACCCACTGCATCTCATCGCCGGCCGAATCGCGCGGGATCTCGAGCTGGTCGTAGGTGTCGCTGTCCATGAAGACGGCCGTGTCGCCGGAGTCGTAGAGGTACTGCATCCGCCGAGTCTCGGTGCGCACGGGCCGGAACTTCTCACCCGCGCGGAAGGTCTTGTCCTGGACCGAGCCGTCGTCGAACCTGCGGAGCTTCGTGCGCACGAAGGCGCCCCCCTTGCCCGGCTTCACGTGCTGAAACTCGACGATCCGGTAGATCGACCCATCCACCTCGATGTGGGTGCCGTTCTTGAATTGGTTGGTCGAAATCACGGCCGCTCAGGGTAGCGGGCGGCAGATGGGCCGGGACGGCGGCGACGGGAGCAAGCCGTTTGCGAGGATGGTGCGATGGCCATTGCAGAGGCGGAGCAGCGTCGTCGACTGAGCGCGGTCCTGCGAGGAGACGAGCGCGTAACGCCGCTCGAGCTCTTCTTCGACCTGGTGTTCGTGCTCGCGATCACTCAGTGCACGACGCTGATGGCCCACCACCCGACCTGGGAGGGGCTCGAGCAGGGGCTTTTAGTGCTGGCCGTGCTGTGGTGGTCGTGGGTCGGCTATGCGTGGCTGACGAGCGTCGTCGACCCCGAGGAGGGCGCCGTGCGTCTCGTGATGTTCGGAGCCATGGCGTCGTTCCTGATCGCGGCGCTCTGTGTGCCGGAGGCCTTCGGGGCCCTCGCCCTCGAGTTTGCACTCGCCTACGGGTTCGTCCGCATCGCCCACATCGGCCTGTTCATGCTGGCCAGCCGCGACGATCCGAACCTGCGCCGGTCGGTGATCTCGCTTGCCGTCGGGACGGCGATCGGGGTTGGGCTCCTGGCGACCGCGTCCGCGTTTGACGGCGCGGCACAGGCCGCCGTGTGGATCGTGGCGGTCGGACTCGACATGGCCGGGCCGTATTTCTTCGGCTCCGAGGGCTGGAAGCTCGTGCCGGGGCACTTCGCCGAGCGGCATGGCCTCATCATCATCATCGCCCTGGGAGAGTCGATCGTCGCGATCGGGGCGGGTGCCTCCGGTCATTTGACGGCGGGGATCACCACGGCCGCCGTGCTCGGCATCGCGGTCGCGGCGGCCTTGTGGTGGATGTATTTCGACATCGTCGCGATCGTGTCCGCCCGGCGGCTGGCCGACGCGCCGGAGGGCCGCGTCCGCAACGAGCTCGCCCGCGACTCCTACTCCTACATGCACTTCCCGATGGTGGCCGGGATCATCCTGCTGGCGCTGGGGATGAAGCTGATCCTCGCCGACGTGGACGCGGAGCTCGACGCCGTCGTGGCCTTCGCCCTGCTTGGAGGGGTCGCGGTCTATCTACTCGGCCTGGTCGGGTTCCGCTACCGGCACGTGCACACGATCAGCCGGCGGCGGTTCGGCCTCGCGCTCGGGCTCCTCGCCTGCGTGCCGATCGCGACGGTGCTGCCACCGCTTGTCGTGCTGGCCGCGGTCAGCACCGCCCTCGCCGTGACGATCGCATCCGAGACCCGCATGTACGGCGAGAACCGCGGTCAGGTCCGGCACGGCGATGTGCGGGGTCCGCCGGCGCGCTGAGGGCGCTTGACGCCCGAAGGCGTCCTCGGTTTGCGCCCGCGATTACCTGCCGGAACACCCTCAAACGGCGGCGGGGACGCCGTTCTCAGAGACGGCCTGCCGCATCGACTCAGGCAGCTCGTCGTCCTGAACCGCGTCCAGCAGCTTGCGCAGTGCACGCCGCATGATTCGTGAGATCTGCATCTGCGAGACGCCCAGGCGGCGGCCGATCTCGTACTGGTTGAGATCACGGCCGAAGCGCAGGCGCAGCACGAGCAGCTCGCGCTCGTCGAGATCCGCCTGGGTCGCGGCCAGCTGCGACTCCACGGCCTCATAGCCGAGCTCGCTGCCGCCGATCGCCTCCATCATCGGGGCGGATTCGGCGTCGTCCCGGCCCTGCGGCACGTCGAGCGAGAGCGTGCGCCGCGCGGCATCGGCCTGCAGCGCCTCCAGAACCTCCTCCTCGGAGGCTTCGAGCTTCTCGGCGATCTGCCCGACCGTCGGTGAGGCGCCGTGCTCGTCGCTCAGCTTCTGGATCGCATCGCTCACGTCCATCGCCCGCTCCTGCAGACCGCGCGGGAGGTGAACGTTCCACACACGATCGCGGAAGTGGCGGCGCAGCTCGCCCAGCATCGTGGGCACCGCATACGCGGTGAAGGAGCGACCCAGCGCCGGGTCATAGCCGTCGAGCGCCTTCACCAATCCCAGGCTTGCCACCTGGATCAGATCCTCGAGCGGCTCCGAGCCACCTCGGTATCGCATCGCCAGCGAGCGCGCCAGCGGCATGAACCGCTCGGCGAGCTCCTCCTTCAGGTGAGGCTCGTGCGTCTTCGCGTAGCGGCGTAGGAGCAGTTCCTCGTGAGCGCGATTGCTCGGGCTCGCGTGGCCGTTCCGGCGCGCCTCCATCGGCGCCCGACGGGTCGGTGTCGAGATTTGCCTTTCCGGTGCCTCAGTAGGCATGAGGGCACCGCCAGAGCTGATCAATGGGTGCAGGCTGCGTCATTCACATCCCTTTCCGGAGGTTGCGGTTGTGCCTGCGATGGAACCGCCCGAACGGAGGCCCCCCAGGGGTCCGTGGACTGGCTTGATCGCTTTTAGCGGAAGCGGGCGACGCTGACGGTCGCCAGGCCTGAACGCAAGGTACCCGCGCGCCGAGGGGCGCTAAACGTCTGTTTGCGGCTCAGGCGTGAGCACGAAGGCCTCGATGGCCACGTCCTCGTCGATCGCGTGGTCGGAGAGGAAGCACACGACCTTCCTGCCCGTGAGCCGCTCGATGATCGAGTTCGCGTCCTCGCGGAACTTCCCCTGGAAGACTCGCCGGACGCCGCGGACGAGGTCTTCCTCGCCCTCGTCGGCGAGCGTCTTCTCGGCTTTGATCATCGTGTCCTGGAGGACGACGACCACGAGGTCGTCGTGGACGTAACTGCGAGCGTGCGTCGGGCCGCGGCCGACGTACTCCTTGAAGAGGGCGACCATCGCCCGCGAAATCTCGCGGTTGAGATTCCCTGCGCTCGGCTTCTCCTCGACGATCGCCATTCACACGGAAGTAAACCCGAAAACGCCCCGCAGTCAAGGCCCAAGAAGTGGAGAGGACGGCCCCTGAAGAGCCGTCCTCCCGTCCGCTGAGTCGCCGCTCGGCGCTAAGCGGAGTCGAATCAGACTGGGCCGAAGCCCGGGTCGGACGCGAGCTCAGCCCTGCGCCGGCGCGAACTCGGCGGCTTCGCGCGCTCCGCTTCGGTCTGCGCCCTCCTTGGCTGCTTCCGCCTGGACCAGCTGGCGATTCACGTGGTCCCAGTCGACGTTTCGGAAGAACGCCTCGACGTACTCCTTGCGGCCGTCGGGCGTTGCGCCGAAGTCGCGCACGTACGCGTGCTCATAAACATCCAGCGCCAGCACGGGGACCATGTTGTAGACGGCCCAAAGGTTCTGGCTGTCCATGATGTAGTTGAACAGCGAGCCGTCGTTCAGGTCGTAGCCGACCATCACCCATCCGCGTGCAGCGCTTGCCGCCTTCTTGACGGAGTCGAACCACTTGCCGAGGCCGTTGAACTCCTCCTCGGCTAGCTCGGCGAAGCGGCCGTCAGGATCGCCACCGTCCCCACCCAGGTGGCCGAAATACAGGTCGTGGTTCTTGTAGCCGAGCAGCGCGAACGTGTAGTCGACCGACACTGCCCTCAGCTCGGAGTAGACCTGATTCCCCTCGATCTTCGAGTAGTCGAACTCGTTGAGGATCTTGCGGCACTCGTTCGCCTTTTTGGCGTAGCCCTCATAGAGCTTGTAGTGGTCCTCCATCGTCTGCTTGGAGATCCCGTCGAGATCCTTCTCGAACGCCGGGAACTGCCGTGGCTTCAACTCATCCCAGGGCATGCTTGCCCTCCTTCCGGATTGCATTTCTCCCGTGCGTCGCGGCTTCCCGCGACGGGGGCGGGGAAACTCCCCGCCCCCTCGTGCGAGACCACACACCGCCCTGCTGGGCGGCGTGTAAGGCGTGGGGCTATGAAGCCCCTACCGTTGCTTCGCGCTGCTCCGGGTGAACGCCCTCGGCGATCTCCTCGACCAGCTTCGCGTTGAAGGACTCGAGGTCGTCGGGCTTGCGGCTCGTGACGAGCCCGGAATCGACGTGGACCTCCTCGTCGACCCACTTGCCGCCTGCGTTGCTGATGTCGGTCTTCAGGCTCGGCCACGATGTCAGAGTGCGGCCCTTGACGACGTCGGCCTCCACGAGCGTCCATGGCCCGTGGCAGATCGCGGCCACCGGCTTCCCCGCCTCGAAGAACGCGCGGGTGAACGCCACCGCGTCCGCGTCCGTTCGCAGGATGTCCGGATTGGCCACGCCACCCGGCAGAACCAGGCCGTCGTAGTCGTCGGCGCTGGCCCCGGCGGCAGTCTTGTCGACTGAGAACGTGTCCGCCTTGTCGAGATGCTCGAATGCCTGAGCCTCGCCGGATTCCGGGGCGATCAGCTCGGGCTCACCGCCGGCCTCCTCGACGGCCTTCCACGGCTCGGTCAGCTCGATCTGCTCGATTCCCTCGTTCGCAACCAGGAACGCGACTCGCTTGCCCTGCAGCTCGTCGGACATGTGTCCTCCTTCCGTTCCGCTCTCTCTCATCACCCCGGCGCCTACCCAGGGCGGGACCGTGCATGCGTCGCGGGCGCCCAAAGCCGGGCAGGGGCGCTCGACTACCTCACCCCTCCCCCGCCCTCGCCGCGGGCGCTCGCCTACTCGGTGACGATGAGGTCCTTCGAGACCGAGCTCAGGTTGCGGACGCCGTCGTCCGTGATGGTCACGAGGTCCTCGATCCGCACGCCCAGCTGCCCCGGGACGTAGACGCCCGGCTCGACGGAGACGACGTCGCCTGCGGCGAGGGTGTCCTCTGAGCGCTGCGAGAGCCGCGGCGCCTCGTGGATCTCGATCCCCACCCCGTGGCCGAGGCCGTGCCCGAAGTGCTCGCCATGGCCGGAGGCGGCGATCGGCTCCCGCGCAGCGGAGTCGGCGTCGCGACCGCCGACGCCCGACCCGACGGCGTCGAGTCCCGCGGCCTGGGCGCCCTGAACGAGCTCGTAGATCGTCTTCGCCTCGCCACCGGGCTCCCCCGCGGCGAGCGTGCGTGTGCAGTCCGAGCAGTAGCCGTCGACGATCGCTCCCATGTCGATGATCACCAGCTCGCCCGTCGCGATCTCGTGGTCTGAGGATTCGTGATGCGGCAGGGCGCCGTTCACCCCAGCGGCCACGATCGCCGGGAAGGCCGGATCGTCGGCCCCGAGCTCACGCATGCGCTGCTCGGCCCCGAGCTGCACCTCGCGCTCGGTGCGGCCGACCAGCCCGCGGTCGATGATCCACGCGTAGACCTCGTCCGTCAGGCGCGCCGCCTCCGCGATGCGCCGCAGCTCCTCGTCGTCCTTGGTGCGGCGCAGGCCGGCGATCAAGTCCTCGATGGGAACGAGCTCGACCCCCGCCCCCACTTCCTCCTCGAGCTTGTGCAGGATGCGGACGCTCGTGCGGGCGTCGTCATAGCCGACCCGTCCGTGCAGGAGCTTCGCCGCCTCCTGCAGCAGGCCGCGCTCGACCTGCCGCCGCTCGAGCCCACCGGTGACCTCGCGTTCGGCCCGCTCGACGTAGCGGAAGTCGGTGAGGAAGAGGGCATCATCGGCCCCCAGGATCGCCAGGCCGCTGGTCCCGCTGAAGCCACAGAGCCAGAAGAGGTCGGCGTTCGCCTCGCGGGTCGTCTCGCTGGGGGTGACGAGATCGCCGACGAGAATCTGGTCGAGTCCCTCGGTCGCTACCGCCTCGCGAAGGCGCTCGACGTGTGAGGTGGCGGTGGTCGTGATCGTGGTCGTGCTCATTTCTCCAACTCCGTCTTCAGGAGGTCAAGCGCCTCGCGATAGCCATCGATTCCCTTCCCCGCGACCCTACCCACGACGAGGCCTTCGAACACCGAGTGCCGGCGCCACTCCTCCCGGGAGTCGACGTCGGAGATGTGGACCTCGACCGCCGGCAGGCTCGTCAGTTCGAGCGCGTCGCGAATGGCATAGCTGTAGTGGGTCCACGAGCCGGGATTCAGCACCGCGCCGTCGGCGAGCTCGGGCAGGCGGTGAAGATGCTCAACGAACTCGCCCTCGTGGTTCGTGTGGAAGAAGGCGGCCTCGAGCCCGCGCTCGTGTGCAAAGCGCTTGACCCGCATCTCCAGCTCGGCCATCGTGAACGTGCCGTAGTGCTCGCTGGGCCGGCGGCCGAGCATGTCGAGGTTGACCCCGTGCATGACCTCGACCCGGTTCTTCATCGCGCGCCCGATCGCCTCATTGCAGCTCCTCCACCGCCGCCCGGAGGCTACCCGGATCCACGCGCTGGCCCGTGAGGGGCTCTCCGGGACGCGCGAGCAGGACGAACTCCACGCCCTCCGAGGTCCGCTTCTTGTCGCGCTCGACGGATTCGAGCACCGAGTCGATGCCGACCTCCTGGTCGAGGCGAACCGGCAGGGCCCGCTGGGCGAGCAGGTCGCGCACCGTGCCGCGCAGATCGTCGGCTCCGGAGAGGCGGAGCGCCGCCAGGAGGCCGAGGCCGACGGCCTCGCCGTGACGGTAGCGCCGGTACGAGGTGGCGGCCTCGATCGCGTGGCCCACCGTGTGACCCAGGTTGAGGATCTGGCGGCGGCCGGCGTCGCGCTCGTCCGCGGCGACGACCTCTGACTTCGTCAGCGCGCAGTCGAAGACGACACCGGCCAGACGCCCCGCATCGAGGCGCCCGAGTCCCTGAACCCTCTCCCAAGCCGAGCCCCCTGCAAGGAGGCCGGTCTTCAGCACCTCGACGTAACCGGCGGCCATCTCTTCCGCGGGCAGGGTTGCGAGCATCGCGGTGTCCGCGAGAACCCCTGCCGGCAGGTGGTAGGCGCCGACGTAGTTCTTCGCCTCGGGCAGGTCCACCCCGGTCTTGCCGCCGTAGGCGGAATCCACCTGCGCCAGGAGCGTGGTCGGTACCTGCACCACTGGGACACCCCGTTGATAGGTGGCGGCGCAGAAGCCGGTCAGATCGCCCACAACGCCGCCCCCGAGCGCCACGAGGTGGTCCGAACGCGTCATGCCCGCTTCGGCGAGCGCGCGCAGGACGCGCTCGGCCTCGGCCATCGTCTTCGCCTTCTCGCCCGGCTCGAGCTCGATCACGTGCTCGACCGGAGCCACTCGGTCACGGTGAAGGCGGGCGACCGTGGTGTCGGTGACGCAGAAGCGCCGGCCGGATACCGGCCAGGGCGCCTCGCCGAGAATCCCGGGCCCCACCCACACCGGGTAGTCGCCCGAGGCGCTCGCCGCCCACAGAAGTCGCGCAACGCGAACCTCGCGCGCTGCGACCAGCGCGGGCATGGCCCGCGCCAGCACCTCCCGACTGGGCGAGACCACGACGGCGTCGGCGAGCTCGGAGTAGAGCGGGCGGCGCTCCGCGTACAGGCGCTCGAACTCGTCGCGGTCCGCGGCGAGCGGGCGTTTCTCGGAGCCCCCTACCCGATCCCAGGCATCGGCGGCGGAGATGTCGAGCCAGACCACCAGGTGACGGCCGAGCGCGGCCCTCACCCGTTCGGAGAGCACGGCGCCACCGCCGAGGGCGATCGCGCGATCGCCCCGCTCGAGCGCTGCGACCGTGATCTCGTCCTCGCGCCGGCGGAATTCCTCCTCGCCCTCGCGGGCGAAGAACTCAGGAATCGGCATGCCGAGCTCGTCGGCCAGGAGCAGATCCGTGTCGACCGCCTCAAGGCCCGACTCGCCGGCGATGCGCGCCGCCGAGCTCTTGCCCGCCCCCATGAATCCGATGAAGACGAGCGCGCCGGTGTCCGCAGCTAACGCCGCCACCCGATGCGCTCCCGGTAGGCGGCGAGCGCACCGAGGACGTCGTCGATGTGATCGCCGCCCAGCTTCTCGCGATAGCAGCGGGCGAGGACCAGCGCGACCATCGCCTCGCCGACGACGCCGGCGGCCGGAACGACCGTCGAGTCCGTGCGCTCGCGCAGGGCCTGAGTCGGCTCCTTGGTCTCGGTGTCGACGCTGCGCAGTGGCTTAGTGAGGGTGGAGATCGGCTTCAGCGCCCCGCGCACGACGAGCGGCTCGCCGTTGGACATGCCGCCCTCGACCCCGCCGGCGCGGTTGGTCTGGCGATGCCAACCGAGCTCGTCCGACCAGAAGATCTCATCGTGTGACTCAGAGCCGGGCAGGGCGGCGACCTCCCATGCCTCTCCGACCGAGACGCCCTTGACGGCCTGAATCGAGACGACCGCCTGCGCCAGGCGCGAATCGAGGCGCTCCTCCCAGGAGACGTGGGCTCCCAGCCCGGGGATCAGGCCGAACGCGCGCACCTCGAAGATCCCGCCGAGGCTTTCGTTCTGCTTTCGCAGGCGGTCGATCTCGGCGACCATCTCGTCGCTCGCGGCGGCGTCGAGGCAGCGCACAGGCGAGGCGTCGACGTCGTCGAAATCCTCGGGCGTCAGCACGCCGGGCTCGGGAGCGGCGACGGACCCGAGCCGGATCACGTGGCTGTGGATGCCAACGCCGAGCGCCCGCAGGAACTCCTTGGCGAGCGCGCCCGCAGCCACCCGGGCCGCGGTCTCCCGCGCGCTCGCGCGCTCGAGCACGTTGCGGACGTCGTGGTGGCCGTACTTGAGAAGTCCGGCGAGATCGGCGTGTCCGGGACGAGGTGTGTGGACCTCCTCGAGCTCGGCGTCCACCGGCCATGGGTTCATCCTCTCTTCCCAATTCGCGTAGTCGCGGTTGGCGACGAGCACCGCGACCGGGCTGCCCAGCGTGTGCCCATGGCGCACTCCCGAGCGGATCTCGACCGAGTCCGATTCGATCTTCATGCGACCGCCTCGGCCGTGTCCGAGCTGCCGCCGTGCCATCTCGCGATCCAGGCGCGCGCGGTCCAGTTCGAGGCCTGCAGGCAGGCCTTCGACGATCGCAACGAGCCCAGGGCCGTGCGATTCGCCCGCGGTGGTGAAGCGAAGCTCCATGCGTGCCTAGGCTAAAGGGCGCCTCTGCCGATGCGCCTGCTGCGGACTATGAACGCAACGCCCGGCTCGCGCTCAAGCGCGTTGGCTTCAGCCGGTCTCCTGCTGCTTCAGCTGGAAGTCGTGATGATGGCCGTTGAGCTCCACCGTGCGAACGTGCAACAGGCGCAGGCGATACGTCGTGTCGTCGGGGACGTAATGAAGCTTCGTAGTCTCACCCGCCGCCATGACGAGATAAGTGCAAGTCGTCGGACTGGGTGTACACCGTCCCTCGGTATCGACCGAGTCGACGTCCGGCGAGACCGCGAAGAGCGCCTTCTTGCCCTGGTCATTGGTGCCGAGGAATGTCACGATCGGCTCACCGGACGGGAGGCCGGTGAGGATCTTCACTCCGTTGAACCGCTTCATGTCACCTCCGGTGCCGAACGCCACGTCGACGCGGTGGACGAAGAGGTGGGTCTCGACATGGTGTCGCCCGTCACGGTGCCCGCCTGGGGTAGTGCTGGGCTGATCGACCGGGGCGCGGGTCGAGGGTTGCGACGTGGTGGAAGTTGGCTCACTCGTGGCAACCGTTCCGGTCGCTGCACCGCTCGTATCCGAAGCCGCGGGCGTCCCGACGGCTGAGGCACCCTGGAGTTGATCGCCCTTCGGCACGGACGCGCCCTGGAGTTGATCGCCCTTCGGCACGGACGTGAAGTGCTGCTTGAAGGGATTCGTGCTCTTTCGGTCGGCGAGCCGCTTCGCGTAGGCACGAACACCCGCGGGCTGGTCGGCGAGAACGGCGGGAACGATTGCCGACGACTCATCCCCGCCCGCCGGAGCCGGAGGCGTCGTCGTCTCGGCCGGCTGGGAGAGCGCGACCGGGACGACGACCACCGCGACGAGGAGGACAAGGGCGGGCAGCAGCAGGTGGCGATCGCGCAGATCGGCGTAGAGATCGGAGAGGAACTGGGGAGGCTTGGGTTTGCTCATGGTGTCGCCGTGGCGCTCGGGACGCTCGTGGACGTGGAGTCCGTAGGCGTCGTGGGCGTGGCGGACGTCGTGGTGGAGCCGGGCCCGGCCGAATCCGCTCCAGCCAGGATGCCCTCGGTGGCCGGCGTGACATAGGACGTGGCTGAGACGGACGCCGTCAAGAGCGGAAAGCCCTTGTTCTCATCCGCGGCCAGGTTGAAGCCGTCGATCGTCAGCAGCCGACCCCCCACCCCGAGAGCCTTGCCCTTTGAATGGACCATGCCGTCGACGCGGCCGAAGAAGTCGGCGACCTGGAAGAACCCGCCCGTGAAGTCGAGGTTATATGGCATGACCGGAAGTCCGGCAGGGCCGACCGTGGCCCCGATCGGAAGGGTCGCGGCGCCGGCCTCCGTCGGGGGCGCGCCCGCCGTCGTGGTAGACGCGGTCGAGTCGGTCGATGTCGAATCCGTGGACGTCGAGTCGGTCGACGTCGAGTCGGTCGACGTCGAGTCGGTCGATGTCGAATCGGTGGCTGTCGTCGACGTCGAGTCCGTCGACGTGCTATCGGTCGAGCTCGTGGTTGGCGCCGGCGCTGCCGGAACAACGCCCGACGCGTCGCCCAGAACGATGCTTCGGAAGTCGACCTTCGAGCGAACCGACAGTCGCTGAATCTGGGTCATCAGGCTCGGCGTGTCGGAGTCGCTCGGGACCGCCTTGCCAAGGACGACGAGGTGACGGTAATTGGCGTCGAAGTCCCTGCGAGCCTGCTCGGCGGCAGCCGCCGCTTGGTTCGCCGCATCCACCGAACCGCGTAGCTCGGTGATCTGGTCGCCGAGCTTTGCGCTTTCCTCACGCTTCGGCGCGAGCGCCAGGAACCAGAACGCGGCGAGCGCACCGACGATCGCGAGGCCCAGGAGAATGGCCCGATCCGAGGACTTCATCCGTTGCCTTCCGAGATGTAGCCGACGGCGTCGCGCGCCTTGTCGGTCTGCTGAGCTGCGGAGTCGCGCGCGGCCTGCTCTTGTCCCCGGGCGCCCGCGACGCCGCCGTCGCTGCCCGTCGAGGACGAGGACGCGCCGGTTGCCGATGTCGAAGAGTCAGGAGCGGCAGATGCCGGAGTCGGGACGGCATCGAAGGCCGCGAGGATCTTGAACTGGGCGATGAAATCGCGCGTCTGGCAGTTGGTCGTGTCCGAGGAGGTGGCCGATGATCCTGTGGCTGAATCGGCGTCAGGGAGCTTCGATTCCTCCACGCCGACGCGGGTGACCCCGTCGATGTCCTTAAGGTCGGCGGCGAAGCGTGCAACCGCGTCCTGGCTGGCGCCGCAGCCGACCATCGCGAGCGCCGGCCCAGCCACATCGTCGCGACCCGAGACATCGGCGGCGCCGTCCACCGTCACGCCCGGAGACACCGTGCCCGTCACGTCGACGAGCCAGACATCATCCGGCAACACGAGCGCGAGCTCGTGAAGCACACGCTGCCAGTTGAACCGGCTCTGCGCAAGGCTCGCCACGGTCTGCCACCGCGCCGCCGAGAGATCGGCGAACTGCGCATATGGAGCCAACTGGCTCGCTCGGTCCTGGGCCTGTTGCTCCTCGGCCTCGAGGGTCGCCTTTTCGGACTTCCGATCGGCGACCTGGTTGCTGGTGAGGACGATTGCGGCGGTGGCGGCGAGCATGACCGCGAGCGCCGCGACGACAATGTATGCAGCGCCACCTGTGCGCAGGGGTGTCCGTGCGCCCTGTTGCTGGTCAGGAGGGATCAGGTTGACCGCGCGCATCGCCTACTCCTCGAGCGCCAGACCGTATGACAGGGTGAGGCGGGCGGCGGTCTGCTCGTCCAAATGCCCAAGCGACACGGGTCGGCCGACGCGGAAGGGCAACCCGAGCTTGCTTTGAAGCGTCTCGACGAGACCGGGGATGGTGGCTCCTGTGCCGGCAGCGACGACCTCTTCGATCGGGACGGCTCCCTCCTGCGCGCCGTAGAACTCGAGCGACAGCCGAAGCTCGTCAGCGACCCTGGACGCACCCTCGGCCAGCACCTCGCGGGTCGCCGCGACCATCTCCGGATCGCCTTCGACAGTCTGCGGATCGACGTCGAGGCCAACGTGAAGAAGCCATTGGCGTGCATGCTCGAGCTTGAGCTGCTTCGTCTCGGCAAGCCGCTGGGCCATCCCCTCGATCCCGAACGAGGCGATCCGAGTGAACAGGCAGGTCGAACCGCGCGCCACAGCAAGGTTGATGACATCGCCGATGTTGCAGAAGAGCGTGGCCTGAGCGACCGCCGCGGCCGGGTTTCCGGCGATGTCGGGATATGCGGCACCCTGCGGGCTGTCGGCCAAGGCGCGGAGCATTCCGAAGGCCGACAGGTCAATTCCAACTGGCCGCAAGCCGGCCGCCCGAATCCCGCCCATGACGCCTGTGAGCATGTCGCGGCGCCCGGCGACGACGACCACGTCCACATGACCTCCCCCGCCCTCCGCGTCGCGAACTCGGTCCACGAGCTGCCAGTCGAGCACGGCCTGCTCGAGCGGCATCGGAATGTGATCCTGCGCTTGAAAGCGGATCGCGGTCTCGAGCTCGTCCTCGTTATCGATCAGCGGGAGGCGAAGCGAGCGCACCGCGACGCGCTGGTTTGCCACGCCCACCCGGACTGACCGCGAAAGCTTGTGCTGTGCGAAGAGTTCCTTGAGCGCATCACCCAGCTCTTCAGGAGCCGTGATCTCACCATCCCGGCAGATCCCCGGCCCAAGTGGCGCAACCCCAAAGCCGGTCACTCGTGCGGCACCGTTCAGGCTGACCTCGGTGGCGGCAATGCTGCCGGCCTCGATGTCGAGGCCCACGATTGTGTTCGTCTTTGAGTTGGAAAGGAATTGCATGATCCGCTTCTGACTCTCCCCTTGAATCGGCTCCCCGCGGCTGTTCCTTGAGCCCGGCGGTGTGGCGGCCGTCAGCCCCCGCTGAAGGTGTCGAGGTACCAGTCGACCATGGCGTCGCCGAACCAAAGGGCGACAACGCCTCCGAAGGCAAGGAATGGCCCAAACGGGATGGCGCGTTTGCGCGCGTCGGCGCCCATCCGGGCGATCATGGCCAGACCGACGATGGCTCCCGCAGCGAATGCGACGAGCAGGGCGGGCGCCACAGCGCGCCCGAGATAAAGGCCCATCATCGCGACCAGCTTCACGTCTCCCATTCCCATCCCGCGCGGATACGCGAGCGCGATCACGAAGAGCACGCCACCGGCGAGGCCGGCTGCGATCAGGTGCGCAGGCAGCGCAGCGGGACCCGCGACGGCAAGGAGGATCAGCCCAGCGACGCTGCCCCCGAGAACTAGTGCGTTCGGGATGATCCGCAACTCCAGGTCGGTAAGAGTGACCGCGACAAGCACCGTGCACAGGACCAGCCCCATGACGAGCTGCCCCGCGTCGTCGGTCCCGAGGGCAAGGAGCGTCCCGAGGTAAAGGAGACCCAAGCCAAGCTCCGCGAGCGGATAGCGGGCCGAGATGCGCTCTCCACAGGAGCGACAGCGTCCTCGGAGCCACAGCCACGACAGCACCGGAATGTTGTCATATGCAGCGATCTGAGCGCCGCAGTCCGGGCAGCGCGACCGGCCGGCAACGAACGATTCGTGCCGAGGGACTCGGTGGGCGAGGACGGTCACGAAGCTACCGAGGAGGAGTCCGATGGGAAAGGCGATGATGGCTGGCACGGTCTCGTTGATCGCTCTCACGGGTGGGTGGACGGGTCCACCCTTTAATCGGTCAAACCCGCTTGGAGGTTGAGCGCCCCGATCCCTAGAACGGCAGCGCGGACGTCGTGTTCACTTCCAGCCTGCTGTCGTAGGTGGGCGCGTCGTACATGAACTGGAGGCCGCTGCCATTGGTGCCCTGGCGTTCGACTCCGACCGCGAGGCCGAGGCGATCACCCGCGGGCAAGCTCAGCGCGCTGAAGCTCAGCGGGACATGGATCTCGGTCCATTGACCGCTCGGCCACGACGCGTAGGTGCAGGGGAAGTAGGTGAGATTGGCGCTGATCTGGCGGCTGGGATTGCAGGCGTCGATCGTGCTCGTGTTCACCGCGATCGTGTCGACGGGGACGGCAGCGTTCAGGTGCCTCGTGAAGAGCCACACGCAGATCCGCCCCGCATAGCTCGCGCCGCCCACCGTCTGCGTCCAGAGGCTCAACGTTCCCGTTCCATTCAAGAGGATGCTGTTCCAGTTGGAGGGGGTCTGGGGCGACACCCACTTGTGGACGTACCACTCGGGGTCCGATCCAAGGCTCAGCAGGCTCGTCAGCCCCGCCGGAGTGAGGGCATTCAGGTCCGTTGCGCAACTGCCGCCGTTCAGCGCGTTAGTCGGCAGCAACTCCTGCAGTCCCTTGTCGTCGCTCGTGCAGTCGACGCTGCCACACCCGGGCTCGACATCGGTGGCGTAGTCGTGGAGCGGCTGCGGGGTCGTGCAATCGTTGTTGAGGCAGGGTGCGGGCGCGGTGAACATCAGATCGGGAGCGCCGGCGTTCGCGCCCAGCGAGCCAGGGGGGCCCGTCGTCAGGCCCTTCGAGCACGCCCCGAACGTGTCGTGGGTGAGGTGGTCGGAGTCGATCGACTGTCGCGTGTCGTTGTTGCACGGCGTATCGGTCAACCAGAAGGTCCATGGTGTCTTGTTGTTGTTGGATGTCCCGCCGCCCGAGCCGCTTCCCTGGCCCGCATCGGGATTGCCGATGTCGCTTTGCAGCTCCTGGTACGTCCGCGTTCCGCCCGATGCGGTCTGGTCGACGGTGACCGCGACGGTGACGTGCTTGAACCAGTTGACCTGACTGCCGAGATAGCTGTCGCTGTTTGGCTGATGCGCGCAGTTCGTGCAGTTCGATTCCGGCTTCCACACGACATAGCGGTAGATCTTGCCCTTAACGTTGCCGTTGTGAAAGGTCGTTGGCCCAGGATCGATGGTCCCGCCTGAGACCTCGGCACCGGTCTCGTTGGAATGTCCGCCGTTGTAGACGAGGTTCCAGTTGGCCGGGGCGCCACCTCCATTGACATTGAACTGTGCCCCGGACACGCGATAGTCCGGATCGGCGATGTCGGTGGAGTGAGCCGGAAGCGATGTGAGCCCAACCTTTGAGTACGGCAGCTGCTTGATCGCCTCCATCTCCTGCTGGAGGCGGTTGTTGACGACCTGGCTCTGTTGTGCGCGGAGATTGTTGCGCGAGGTGGCATCGACGAGCCCCATCACTGCCAGGGCACTTAGCGCGAGCACCATCGCAGCGACCATCACCTCGACAACGGTGAAGCCGTCGCTTCGTCCTATGGTTCGAATCGGGCGCATGGTCAACCGCTCACGTTCCGCAGGGCAGCACCGTCGCTGAGGGTGATCGCGTTGCCGCCGCCGAACGACGGCAGGCGCACTGTGGCGGTGACATAGGTCGGGGCCGCGGCGCTGGGTGAGTAGGCGAAGACGTTGGCGCTGGACAGGCCCGTAACAACCTTCACGGCCGCGCCCGGCGAGGAACCGTCCGGTCTCGAGACGCGACGGGTGCACGTGCTGGCGCTGCACGCGTATGTGACGCCGCACAGCGTCGCGGTGCTCGACGGGACACCGGTGCAGGTGCTGTGGACGTAGGTGATGAAGGAGAGTTGTGTCGAAGTGGGCGTGGTCCCAGGCGCCAGTCCGGAGCCCTGGCGCAGCTCTCGGACGAGGCGCTCCATCGTGGTGCGCGCCTGCTGCACGGCGGCGCTCTGAGAGTCGGCCCGTAGCTGACTGCGTACGCCCGCGGTGAAGACCATCACCGCCGCGCCGAGAACAATCAGTCCGATCGAGATGGCGACCAGGAGCTCGACGAGCGTGAAGCCGTCCTCGTCCCGCCTAACGCCGGTGAGGGATGTCGGCAAACCCATGGTGCGCTCAACACCCGGCGTTCGGAGGCGATGACGACGCCGCAGCGCAATCGACGAACTTGCTCTTCACATAATGAGGCGAACCACCAGGGAGGATGACTGAGCGCGCGTTGTCGTTGGTGAGGAACCTCGCGTTTGAGTCCATGCGGATGGACTTGCCTGCGATCGCGCCGCAGTACGTCGAGTTCGAGTTCAGTTCGATGTCGGTCAGGGGCGCGTAGATGACGAAGTTCTGCACGCAGCTTGCGTTGCCGTCGCTATTGCTGCTCATCAGCACGCCGGTCCGGATCGTTGGCGAGCCGACGAAGTAGAGCCCGAGCGCCTGGCCGTTGGCCGCAGTGATGCGCGTATTGCTCTCCAAGTACATCTGAGCAGTCGCCTTCTGGAGGGTGCCGGTCGTGGTGTTGTAGGGCGGCAGGCCGCAGGCCTCCGGCGAGTCGAAGAAAATGCTGACCTTGGGGTTCGTGGCAGCGACGTAAAGCGATGAGTTCTGCGACATCGTGAGCCGGCAGAAGCTGTAGGTCTTCCCGGTGAGTGTCAGCGATGTCTTCTGACCCGAGAGATCGAGGACGCGCGTGGCCGGATTCCAGGAGACGTTGTTGGTGCTGCCGCTGATCAGATCCCTGAAATCCCCCCCTGTGCAGGAGGCGGTTCCGGTGACAGCGGCCCGAATCCGGCAGTTGTCGTTGACGGTACCCGCATCGCCCTGGTTGACCGGGGGCAGGCTCACGGTCTGATGGCCGACACTCGAAAGGCTCAGGGCCGGAGGGAGGCAATCCACATCGCTGGTGTAGAGGCCGGTGCCCGTGGCCGTTCCGCTGGGTCCCACGGTCGATGTTCCGCACAGCCTAGTGCTCGTCGAAGCGAGCGCAATGTTGCCGCCGGCCGACGATGGCGAGTGAATCTCGGCGTTCGAGTCGAGGGTGATGTTGGTCTGGGACTTCACCCCGGCGTCGAGGAAGATCTGCGAGCCGCCGGCCGATTTCGCGATGACGTCGATACGCCGGCCCACCCCGTTCGCGGCCCCGCTGGAGACGATGTTCAGAGCGCCGGTGGCCGCGCCGCTCGTCAGACACGTCTGTGTTGATTCGGACCACCGGGGGCAGACCTGGTAGCTGAAGGTGCCGGATTCGCTGGTGCCGGTGACGGCTGCGCACCACCCGTCATTCTGCGTCACGCGCGGCTGGACGGTGTTTGCCGGGTTGCCGACCGGCGTCAGACAGGGACTCGTGTCGGCAGGGGAGAAGCCGCCGTTGTAGTTCAGGAGAGCCTGCGCAACACCGGCCTCGGCCACGCCAAAAGCCGACTTAGTGCGCTGGTCTCGGATCGTGCCGTGTTGGGCGTCAATCGAAGCGGTGACGCTGACCGTCACGACCGCGAAGGCCGCCAGCATCATGAGCAGCACAGTCGCGGTAGCGAAGCCGTGCTCGTCGCTCACGCGGCGGCGGCGCGGTCGGGGCGGATTGTGGGCTGGAGCGCGCATGCGTCTGCCGTTACATCGGCGGATGGCGTCAAGCCTTGAGTGGGATGACCGCGGATTCATAGGTTCGTGCAGGCGTGCCGCGCAGCCACGGAACGACGAAGGGCGGGCCTTAGCGGCCCGCCCTTCGCTTCGTCCCGGTCTGGATTCAGACTGGGAGGTCCGTTGTTTCGGATTGGCGCTTACTCGCCGCCCCAGCCACCCGACGGGCAGCCGTCGTTATCGGGCTCCTCGCAGTCGTACGTCAGGTTGCCGTCAGCGTCACGCGCGATGCTGAACGTGTTCGGCGTGTTGGTCGAGTCGACCGTGATCGTGTAGGCAGTGTCGGTAGCCTCGTCAACATGCAAGCGACCGTCTGAGTTGACGTCGTTCAGCGTTGGCTCGATATTCACCAACGCAGCCTCGTCAGCCAGTGAGTAGCTGCCGTTGTGGTCGGTGGAGTACGTCTCCATCGCCGTCTGCGCGGTACGGACGGCTTCCTTTGCGCTGGAGTCCTTGGCCTTATCGCGCTGGTTGAAGAACGACGGGATCGCGATTGCCGCCAGCAGTCCGAGGATCAGCATGACGACCAGCAGCTCCACCAGGGTGAAACCGCCTTCGCTTGAACTCCGTTCGCGGAGCTTCTGGATCATGGGGGTACCCTCCTTGGGTTCCTTTTCCTTGCCAGAGCCCCGTGACCATCAGCCATCGGAAGTCTTTTTGTGACCCCGGCGGTAACCCAGCCAACTCCCTTGCGAGAGTCCTGTGGCTTTGCGCCCCCGGCTTGCACCGAGTTTGCCTTTTATCACCGGGACACTGGCCCTTACGGGACCCTCTATCGGTCCCGGACAGGCGCGCCTTTAGAGCGGATTGGGACATTTCTGGACGCATGAGTGAGTGGCGCGGCTCATGCACGCCTAGGGGCTGGCCCCTACTGGACGCACGTCCGATGGCGGGCACCTAACCCGCGGCATGGCTGCCCGCCGCCTTGTCGCCGTCCTCGTGGTCATGCTCGTGCTCTCCACGGTCGCCGCCGTGCTCGTGCCGGCTCCCCGGCGACCGATCGGCACAGACAGCACGACCACGTCGAGCACTACGACGCGCTCGGCCGAGCCTGATCGCACCCGAGGCAGGCTGGTTACGGCGACGATGAGCGCGGAGCGTTCGCGGCCACCAGTCAAGCTCCACGTGGGCGATCAGCTCCGCCTTAGGGTGGTCTCCAGTCGCTCCGACCAGGTAAAGCTCGACGGCTTCGGCCTCGTCGAGGCAGTCGACCGCAGCGCCCCAGCCCTGTTCGACATCTTCGCCGACCGCCGCGGACGCTTCGGGGTCCGCCTGCTGAGCTCCGGACGGGTCGTCGGGCGGATCGTGATCAGCCGTCGCGCCTAGGGTCGGAGGAGCGCGCTCATCACGTGACCCACCCGCTTAGGCGGGCGGTGCTCAGCGGATCTTGTCGTAGAGGCTGAAGATCGGCAGATACATCGAGATCACGATGAAGCCGACGACGCCTCCCACGATCATGATCATGAGGGGCTCGATCAGCGAGGTGAGAGCCTTGATCTTCGCATCCACCTCAGCTTCATAGAAGTCGGCGACCTTCTCGAGCATCGTTTCGAGCTGACCCGACTCCTCGCCCACGGAAACCATGTGCGAGACCATCGGCGGGAAGACTTCGTGATCAGCAAGCGGCTTCGAGATCGAGCCGCCGCGCTTGACCGAGTCATAGACGTCGTCCATCGCCTCGTGGATGACTGCGTTGCCGGCAGTCTCACCGGCGATCTGAATCGCCTGCAGCATCGGAACGCCTGCCGAAATGGCGCCCGCGAACGTGCGGGACCAGCGGGCGAGGGCCACCTTCTGTACGACGTCCCCGATGCGCGGGATTCGTAGTTTGAACTGATCCCACTGGGCCTGCCCGCGCTCGGTCTTCTTCCAACGAAGAAACCCGTACACGGACAGGGCGATGCAAGGGATCAGTACGAACCACTTGCCGGTGATGAAGTCCGAGACCGCCACCGTGATCTGCGTAGGCAGTGGCAGCGCCGTGTCCTCTTCGGGGTAATCGGCGGCGATCTCGTTGAAGATGCCCACGAACACCGGGACGATGAACGTGACCACCACGATCATCACGACGAGGGCCAGGCTGAAGACCACTGCGGGGTACCACATCGCCGACTTCACCTGGCGCCGCAGCGCATCCATTTTCTCGAGCTGATGTGCCACCCGCTCCAAGATTTCCTCGAGGCGGCCGGAGCCCTCGCCGGCGCGAACCATGGAGCGATAGAGAGGGTCGAATACGCCGGGCTGGTTTTCCATAGCCTGGTGGAGCGAGCTACCTGCCTCGACGTCGGCGCGCACAGCGCCGATGACCGGCTTCAGCATCTCGTCTTCGGTCTGGTCCTCCAGCGTATAGAGCGAGCGCAGCATCGGCATGCCGGAGGCGACCAGCGTGGCGAACTGCCGCGAGAAGATGGAGAGGTTGCGCAGGTTGACGCTCTTGAAGCGCTGGAAGACGCTTTCGAGCTTGAACGCCTCCCTGTTCTCGGTGACGTCCAAGACGATCAGCCCGCGCTGGCGCAGCTGCTCGGTCACCTGAGCCTTGGAGGACGCCTCCAGCTCGCCTCGGGCGGGGACTCCCGCAAGATCGACTGCCCTGAATGCGAACGTTCCCACGGCTTCCTCAGCCGGTGCTCATCGGCGCGGGCGTCTGTGCCGGCATCCCATTTGTGGCGCCGCCCAGAAGACGCTTCAGCTCCTCGGGCACGGACGCGCGCTGCTCGGCGAGCGCCCGAGTGATCTTGCCCATGCGCACGAGCTGGGCCAGGTGGGCGTCCATGGTCTGCATCCCGATGGAGCCAGAGGTCTGGATCGCCGAATAGATCTGATGTGTCTTTCCCTCCCGGATCAAATTGCGGACGGCCGGAGTCGGGATCAAGACCTCACATGCAGCAATCCGGCTGGAGCCATCGGCCGTCGGCAGGAGCTGCTGCGTAACGATCCCCTGGAGGGCGATCGATAGCTGCATGCGCACCTGCTGCTGCTGATGTGGCGGGAAGACGTCGATGATGCGGTCGATCGTCTGTGCCGTCGATTGCGTGTGGAGGGTGGCGAAGACGAGGTGGCCTGTCTCCGCAGCCGTCAGCGCTGTCGAGATCGTCTCCAGGTCGCGCATCTCGCCCACCAGGATCACGTCCGGGTCTTCGCGAAGGGCGGACTTGAGCGCGAACGCGAAGTCCTTGGCGTCGCTGCCGATCTCCCTCTGGTTCACGATGCACTTCTTGTGGGCGTGCAGGAACTCGATCGGGTCCTCGATCGTGAGGATGTGCTCCTCGCGATCCTCGTTGATCATGTCGATGAGCGCCGCCAGGCTGGTCGACTTTCCGGAGCCCGTGGGCCCGGTGATGAGTACGAACCCCCGCGGCTTGCGCGTGAACTCTGACATGACCAGGGGCAGGCCGAGCGACTCTAGGCTCGCAATCTCTGCCGGGATCAGCCGAAAGGCGGCCGAGATCGCGCCACGCTGAAAGAAGCAGTTGACGCGGAAGCGAGCTACGTTCGGGATCGCGTAGGCGAAATCCAGTTGTAGTTCGTTCTCGAAGCGCTTGCGCTGCGAATCATTGAGCAGCGAGTAGACGATGTCGCGGGTCTCCTGCGATGTCAGCGGCGAGCAGCCCTCGACGGCGGCAATGCGCCCGCGGACACGCATCGCCGGCGGGTAGCCAGGCGTCAGATGGACGTCCGATGCCCGGACATCGACCATCTTCGTAAGCACGGCGGCGAAATCGAGGCTCATCGCATGTTCCTAATCGTCGGCTTGGGCCACTTGCTTTAACCGCGGTCCCCGTGCCCGGACGCAGGCGGCAGAGAGATCCGAGTCAGCTGGCGACGCGCGCCACCTCGGCAATAGACGTGACGCCGTCGCGAACCTTGCGCAGGCCGTCCTCACGGAGCGTGGACATTCCCTGCTCGCGCGCAACACGCGTGATCTCGGCATCAGGGGCGCTCTGCACGGTGAGGTCCTTGATCTCCTCGCTCATCACCATCACCGAGAAAAGGCCGATCCGGCCCTTGTAGCCGGACCCATTGCACCGCGCGCAGCCGACGGGCTCCCAGCACTCGAGATCCGCGCCCACGCGGAACCCGGCCTCGACCATCGCGCTCGCCGGCACCGCGGTGCGGCGCTTGCAGTGGGCGCAGAGCTTGCGCGCCAGGCGCTGAGCGATCACGCAGTCAACCGCGGATGCAGTGAGGAAGCTCTCGATGCCCATCTTTGACAGGCGGATGATCGTGCCCGGGGCGTCGTTCGTGTGCAGCGTTGAAAGCACCAGGTGGCCCGTGAGCGCCGACTCGATCGCGATCCGTGCGGTCTCCGCGTCGCGGATCTCACCGACCATGATCACATCGGGGTCCGCGCGCAGCATGGAGCGCAGACCCGAGGCAAAGGTGAGCCCCGCCTTGCGGTTCACGTTCATCTGGTTGATCCCGTCGAGCTGATACTCGACCGGGTCCTCGATCGTGATGATCTTCTTCTCGACCGCGTTGATCTCATTCAGTGCTGCGTAGAGCGTTGTGGACTTGCCCGATCCCGTCGGCCCGGTCACGAGCACGGCCCCGTGGGCCTGTTGGAAGGCATGCTCGAAGCGAAGGCGCCCCTCGCCGTCAAGGCCGAGGTCGTCGAGGGTGTGCATTGCCTGTTCCTTGTCGAGAATGCGGATCGTCGCGCCCTCGCCGCGCTGTGTCGGCAGCGTCGTGATGCGCAGATCGACGCGGCGGTTTTCGACGTTCACGCTGACGCGGCCGTCCTGGGGCACCCGCTTCTCGGCGATGTCGAGCTCGCTCATGATCTTGACGCGGGAGATCACGCCGGAGACCATGCGCCTCGGCACGTGGGCCGCCTCATAGAGAACGCCATCGACGCGGAAGCGCACTCGCATGTCATGTTCGGAGGGTTCGAAGTGGATGTCGGAGGCGCCCTCGTTCGCGGCTTGCCCGAGGATCGAGTAGACGAGCTTGATCACGGGGGCATCCTCGGCGGACTCGCGCAACTCGCTGACATCCGCCAGCCCGCCCTCGTCCTCCTCGTCCTCCACCGCTTCGCTGACAGCGCTCTCGAGCGTGTTCAGGCGGCGGATCTGGGCCTCGATGTCCTCCGGCGCTGCGACGGCGACCTTGCAGCTGAAGCCGGTCATCATCTGGATGTCGTCGATGGCCAGAACGTTCGCGGGGTCGGCCATCGCGACCAGCAGTGTGCCTTCGTTCACGTAGCCCACAGGCAGCGCCTCGTAACGGCGCGCCGCATCACCGGTGATGAGGTTGGCGGCGCCCATATCCACGTGGTAGGCGTTCAGGTCGACGTGGTCGAGGCCGTAGCGCTCGGCGATCGCGCGGGAGAGCTGATCCCCGTCGATCACGCTGTGCTCGAGCAGAAGCGTCTCGGGCGCCCGGCCGGCCATGCGCGCCTCGTTCACGACCTCCTCGACTCGCTCGCGGCTCGCATAGCCAAGCTCGACGATGAGGTCCGTGATGAACAGGGCCGAGCGCCCGTGACCGCGCGGTGGCGTCAGGCCCGGGGTGCCGCCTTGGGGGGTGTCGAGCGTCTCGGCGGTGGCCGCGCTGGCCTCGCCGGCGGCGGGAACTGGTCTCAGATATCCGGGGCGCTTGTCGATTGGCATCGGATCACCGGCGCGCCGCCCTTTTCATCGTCTCGATCGGCGGGTCCATTCCGGTCCAGATGCGTAGGGAGGCGGCCCCTTGGTGGACGAGGACGTCAAGACCGTCGACGACGCGCGCGCCCCGCCGTCTGGCGGCGGTTGCGAGCGGCGTCTCGTCCGGCCCGTAGACCAGGTCCACCACCGTATGTGTCTCGTTCAGGGCATCGGCATCGACGTGAAGCGCCTTTAGGTCGTCACCTCCGGCCGGATCCGTGCCTGCAAGACCCACGGATGTGGTGTTCACGAGGAGCTCGTAGCCGGCGGCTGGTACCTGGTCCTCATGTGGAATAGGGGTGGCCCCCATCTCCATCGCGAGTTCCTCGCCACGCGCTTGAGTGCGATTCCAGACGGAAACCCCTGCGCCGGCGCGCAGCAGCGCCCAGACGACGGCGCGGGCGGCGCCGCCCGCGCCGAGCACCACGGCCCGCATTCCCGCGGGCGAGCGCGGCAGCGCCTCCAGGAAGCCGGTGGCGTCGGTGTTGTCGGCCGCGATTACGCCGTCGGTGAAGCTGAGCGTGTTGGCGGCCCCGATCTCGCCGGCGGCGTCGGAGGCGGTGTCGGCCACTCGCAGGGCGGCGAGCTTGTGCGGAATCGTCACGTTGGCGCCGGCGAAGCCCTCCGCAGGCATGGCGCGAACGCGATCCTCGAACTCCTCAGGCGTCAGCTCGACCGCCTCGTAGGACCACTCCGGGGTGAGGCCGAGCGCTTCGAGCGCCGCGTTGTGGATCGCGGGCGAGCGCGAGTGCGAGATCGGCTGGCCCAGCACGGCTAGCTTCGGCATGGCCCGATGCTAGGTGCTCAGCAGGAGGTGGGCGACTTGCCGCCGTTCGCCTCGCGGGCCGCGTTGTACTGGGCAACGGCGGCCTCGAACTCCGACTCGGTCTCGAAGAAGGCGTGGCCGCAGGTGCCGGGCTTGGCGACGAAGTAGAGGAGCTTGCCCTGGTCGGGATTCGCCGCTGCATCGATCGCGGCGAGGCCTGGGTTGCCGATCGGGCCCGGCGGCAGGCCGGCGTTCAGGCGCGTGTTGTACGGGGAGCCGATCGCCAGTTCCGAGTCGGTGAGCGGCTTCGTGTAATTGCCGGTCGCGTAACGGATGGTCGCGTCAATCCCGAGCGGGATCCCCTGCGAAAGCCGGTTGTAGATCACCTCGCCGATCTGATCCATCTCGCCCTCGTTGCCCGCCTCGGCCTGGATCATTGACGCGATCGTGAGCACGTCGTAGTTCGTCAGGTTCTTCGACTTCGCGTAGTCCATGTCCACGCCGGCGATGTTCTGCTTGAAGGCGTCGAGTTGCTTGTCCACCAGGTCCTCGACCGTCGCGTTCTTGAAGACCTCATAGGTGGCGGGGAACAGGAAGCCCTCCAGGCTGTCGGGATTGTCGGCGCCGTACTTGTTCGGATCGAAACCCTTGACGCTCTTGGTCGCCTCTTCGTAGTCGCCCTTGAGCCCGTCCTTCTTCGCGATGTCTGCGATCTGCGAGCGCCGGTAGCCCTCCGGGATCGTCACGTCGATCGTCTTCTCCGCCTTCGGCGGAGGTGCCGCGGGCTCGCTCGAGCCGCCGACGTGCTTGGCGATGACGACCACCGCGAGCACCACGAAAGCGAGGCACAGCAGGCCGAAGAGCGCGAAGAGGCGCCGGCGGTGGATCGCGCCCCGAGGCGGGCGACCGGGCGGCGGCGTGACCGGAGCTGTCTCGCCCTCGGG
>JBKPNZ010000023.1:0-50050 GCA_046732895.1 Actinomycetota bacterium | reverse complement strand
CGCCTCGCCAACCAGGCCTTCCGCAAGCACGTCCGCACGGGCCTGCCGCACGTGATCCTCAAGTCGGCGATGTCCCTGGACGGGCGCACCGCGACCCCTTCGGGGGATTCGAAATGGATCTCCGGCGCCGCAAGTCGTGCGCGGGTTCACCGCTGGCGGGCCGAGGTCGACGCGGTGGCAGTTGGCATCGGCACCGCGCTTGCCGACGACCCGCTGCTGACGGCTCGCGAGGTTGGCGCTGCCCGTCAGCCGCTGCGAATCGTGTTCGACTCCCAGGCCCGCCTCCCGCTTGATTCGAAGCTCGTCCGCACGCTCGACGAGGCCCCTGTCGTCGTGGTGGCCGCCCCTGATTCGGACTCCGGTCGAAGCGATGCCCTGAGTGCCGCCGGTGTCGAGGTCATGACGGTGAGCGGGGATGGCCCTGCACGGGTGTCGGCCGCCCTGCGAGAGCTGGGTAGCCGTGACGTCAGCTCGGTCCTGGTGGAGGGTGGCGCTCGCCTCGCAGGCTCCTTCTTCGACAGTGGCGAGACGGATGAGCTGCGGCTCTTCGTCGCACCGGTGCTCCTCGGCGGCTCGGGCTCGCGTCCACTGCTGGAGGGAACCGGCGCGGCTCGCATCGCCGACGCGGCACGGGCCCTGAGCCTCGAGTCCGAATCGTCGGGCGAGGACGTATTGATCACGGCTCGCATGCGGGAGTGGTGATGTTCACCGGGCTCGTCAGGGAGATCGGGACCGTCGAGTCAGCGGAGCGCTCGGAGGAGGGAGCTCGCCTGCGTGTCCGCGCAGCCCTCGCCACCGACGTCTCGCCCGGAGACTCGATCAGCGTCGGCGGCGCATGCCTGACCGTCGCGGCCCGTGACGACGGCGCATTCGAGGCCGACGTCATGAACCAGACGCTTGCGGTGACGACGCTGGGGGACCTCGCCGCCGGTACCAGGGTGAATCTCGAGCCGGCGCTGCGGGCCGGTGATCCGCTCGGCGGCCACCTCGTGCAAGGGCATGTCGATGGTCGCGCGACGGTGGGGGCGGTGCAGGAGGACGGCCTTGCGAGGCGCGTCGTCGTCGAGCTCCCGGATGATGCGCGCCGCTATGTCGTCGAGCGCGGGTCGATTGCGCTGGACGGCGTCAGCCTGACGGTTGCGGGGCTCACACCGACAGGGTTCGAGGTCTCGCTCATCCCCGAGACCCTCGAGCGCACCACCCTGGGCGACCTGACCGTGGGAGCCGCGGTGAACGTTGAGCTGGACGTGGTCGCCCGCTATGTCGAGCGGCTCGTGCAAGGCTTCGAGAAGGAGGACTGAGTGGAACCGCAAGCGCAGAAGTTGCAACAGGGCTTCGCGACCGTCCCCGAGGCGATCGAGGAGATCCGCCGTGGGCGGATGGTCGTGGTCTGCGACGGCGAGGACCGCGAGAACGAGGGCGACCTGGTCCTCGCGGCTCAGTTCGCCACGCCGGAGGCGATCAATTTCATGGCGAAGGAGGCCCGAGGCCTGATCTGTCTTGCACTCAGCTCCGAGCGCTGCGACGAGCTCGGCCTGAAGCTGATGCCAGCCAAGAACGAGGCGCCGCTGCAGACAGCCTTCACCGTCTCGATCGAGGCCGCGGAGGGGGTCACCACCGGCATCTCCGCCCACGATCGCGCGCGGACGATCCAGGTCGCGATCGATTCCCATTCACGGGCTGAGGACCTGCGCCAGCCCGGGCACGTGTTTCCCCTGCGGGCCAAGGATGGCGGCGTCCTCGAGCGCACCGGCCACACCGAGGCGAGCATCGACCTGGCTCGGCTCGCCGGCCTGATTCCGGCGGGCGTGATCTGCGAGATCATGAACGAGGACGGGACGATGGCCCGCGTGCCCGACCTCGGGCCCTACTGCCGGGAGCATGGGCTGAAGATGATCACCGTCGCCGACCTGATCGCGTATCGGCGCCAGACCGAGAAGCTGATCGAGCGCGTCGTCGCGACGAGCCTGCCAACGGCCTTCGGGGAGTTCAATGCGGTCGGCTATCGCTCCCTCGTTGACGAGAAGCATCACGTCGCAATGGTGAAGGGCGACGTTGCCGGCCGCGAGGACGTGCTCGTGCGGGTGCATTCGGAGTGTCTCACCGGCGATGTCTTCCATTCGCTTCGCTGCGACTGCGGCGAACAGCTCGCGGCGGCTCTCGCGATGATCGAGCGCGAGGGCCGCGGTGTCCTCCTCTACCTCTCGCAGGAGGGGCGCGGCATCGGGCTCCTCAACAAGCTGCGGGCGTACAAGCTCCAGGAGGAGGGGCTCGACACGGTCGAGGCCAACCTCAAGCTCGGGCTCCCGGCTGACCTGCGCGACTATGGAATCGGTGCCCAGATCCTGGTCGACCTCGGGCTCTCCAGCATTCGCATCCTCACCAACAACCCGAAGAAGATCATCGGCCTCGAGGGCTACGGCCTCTCGGTCGCAGAGCAGGTTCCGATCGAGGCCCTGCCCAACCCGCACAATGAGGCCTACCTGCGCGCCAAGCAGGTCCGCCTGGGGCACACCCTGCACCATCAGGGCCTGGCTCTCGACGAGGAGCTGATCCACGAGGAACACCGCCGCGACGTCGAGAAGGAGGCGCTCGCCGCGATGACCGACGCGGAGGGCGTTTCGGGCGAGGCGGAGCGGGAACCCACGCCGGGCGCCCCCGCCGATGAGTGAGGAGCCCTTTTCGGCCGAGCATCGGGAGCGGCTCGGGCAGCTCGAGTTCGCGATCTGCGTGGCGACCTTCTACGGGGAGCTGGCGGAGCGCCTCGTGAACGGTGCCGTCGAGGGCTTCGCCGACGGCGGGGTCAGCGCCGCCTCCGTCCACACGCACGAGGTGGCGGGCGCCTTCGAGTTGCCGCTGGCGGCCAAGTGGTGTGCCGAGTCGGGAAGGTTTGCCGGCGTGGCGTGTCTGGGCGCCGTGATTCGCGGCGAGACGGATCACTACGACTACGTCTGCGCCGAGGCCGCTCGAGGGATTCAGGACGCGGCGCTCATGACCGGCGTGCCATGCGCGTTCGGGGTGATCACGTGCGCCACGATGGAACAGGCGCTGGCGCGGGCGGGCGGCGACAAGCGCGATCAGGGCCGCAACGCGGCGACCGCGGTCATGCAGATGGCGCTGCTCCGCGAACAGCTCGCCTAGCGCCTTGCGGCTGGCGATCATCGCCGACACCCACATGCCGCGAGGCTCCAGGCGGCTGCCGCCGGAATGCGTAGCCGAGCTTGCACAGGCCGATCTGATCCTCCATCTCGGTGATTTCAGCGCCGCGTCCGTCCTTGCCGAGCTCGAGGCCCTGGGGCCGCCCGTGGAGGCGATCAAGGGCAATGTGGACGACTCGGAGCTCCAGTCAAGGCTCCCCCCGGAGCGGGTCCTCGGGATCGACGAAGTGACCATCGGCTTGATTCACGACGCCGGCCCGGCTCGCGGCCGACTGGAGCGCCTTCGCCGGCGCTTCGAAGGGGCCGACGCCGTTCTGTTCGCCCACTCGCACACACCACTGCACGAGCGGGAAGGTGGGTTTCAGATCTTCAATCCGGGCAGCCCGACGGAGCGCCGACGGGCACCGGCCCGCAGCATGGGTATCGGCGAGATCACCGCCCGGCGGTTGTCGCTCAGGCATGTGAGCTTCGGATCGAGCCCGGGCAGCCGGTGATGGCCGCTACCATCTCGTGCCTCATGTCGAAGGTCTGCTTCAGCTGCGGCAAGGCGCCGGCGTTCGGGAACTCGCGCAGCCACTCGATGGTCGCCACCCGTCGGCGCTTCAACCCGAACCTGCAGAAGGTCCGGATCGACGACGGCGGACGCCCGCGCCGCGTCTACGTCTGCACGCGCTGCCTGAAGTCGAACAAGGTCACCAAGCACGCCTGACCGGGGTGCGCGCGCCCGGACTCGCGCGATAATGCCGCGCGGCACATGACCGATCCATCGATCGAGCGCTTCCATCGTGTCGTGCGAGTCGCGCACGAGCACCTCAAGGAGCGCCAGCAGGAGGTCAACGACCTCAACGTCTTTCCGGTCCCCGACGGGGACACCGGCGACAACATGGTCGGGACGATCAGGGCGGTCCTTGATGGCCTGGATGGCCTTCGCTCCAACTCACTGGCCGCCGTTGACCGCAACTACATCATCCAGACGGTCGCCCACTCGGCCCTCATGGGTGCCCGTGGGAACTCGGGTGTGATCCTCAGTCAGATCGTGCGCGGCGCCGCCGAGGTCCTGAGCACGCGCCGTGGCGAGCTGATCGGGCCCGGCCTCGTCAGGGACGCGCTCGCCAACGCGTCGGATGCCGCGTGGGGGTCGGTCGGCGATCCTCAGGAGGGCACGATGCTCACCGTCGTCCGCGAGGTGGCGCATGCGGTCGCCGCGCGGGTGGATGAGACGCAGCGCACCGAGCTCGAGGCCGGCGTCACCGAGGCGGATCAGGACGCGATGATCGCCGAGCTCCTCGCGATTGCGATCACATCCGGCCAGGCGGCGCTCGAGCGAACTCCCGAGCAGCTCGAGGTGCTCGCCGAGGCGGGCGTCGTCGACGCGGGCGCGTACGGACTCGTGATCATCCTCGCCGGCCTGGTCTCGGGTCTCGCCGGCCAGGATGCCGGGCCGTCGCCGGTTCCGCACCAGGTCGCCGCGCCGGTGCTCGGCAGCGCCCACGCGGATTCCCGCTACCGCTACTGCACGAGCTGCATCGTCACCGGCCGCGAACTCGATCCGCGCGCGCTGGCACCCAGGCTTGAGGAGCTCGGCGACTCCATCGCCGTGGTCGGAGACGAGACCATGCTGAAGGTCCACGTCCACACCGACGTCCCCAATGAGGCACGGGCGATCTGCGCCGAGTACGGGGACGTCCACCAGCTCGAGTTCACGGACATGCGCCGTCAGATCGCGGCGCGCGACGTTCGCCTGAGCGGTGGCCCGGGGCCGCGCACGGGCGTTGTGGCGGTCGCCTCGGGGCACGGCATCGCGGAGTTGTTTGCCGCAGAGGGCGCGCGAGTCGTCGACGGCGGGCCCACACTCAACCCCTCGATCCACGAGCTGCTCGAGGGCATCCGGGCGACGAACGGCGAGCAGGTCGTCGTGCTGCCCAACTCGTCGAACGTGATCCTCGCTGCGGAGGAGGCGGCGCGAATCGCCGACAGGCCCGTGAAGGTGGTGGCCTCGACATCGCAGCAGGCGGGGCTCGCGGCGCTCGTGGGCGCCTTCGACTCTGCGCAGGCGGCCGCGGAGAACGCGGAACGCATGACGAGCGAGCTCGAGGCGATCAACGACGGTCTGGTCGCCGCCGCCGACCGCGACGACCCGGACGGGCGCTATCGCAGGGGAGATGCCGTGGGCTTCGTCGGTGCGGATCTGGTCGCATGGGGCGATCCGACCCCGACTTTGGCCGCTGTCGTGGGCCGGCTCGCCGAGGACGCCGAGATCGTCACAGTGCTCGAGGGGGCCGAGGCGCCCGCGCGGGCGTCCGAGCTCGACCTCGACCTGGCCAACGGCGCCGAGCTCGAGATCCACGACGGCGGCCAACCCACTTACTGGTGGCTGATCGCGGCGCAATGAGACTCAACTCAGAACCATTCCGACCGCGACTTCGTCGCTAGCTCGTGGCCGACGTAATCCTCTGGCAGATCGGGGTTTCGCATTTCAGCGAGAAGGTCCGCTGGGCCCTCGACTACAAAGGTGTGGAGTACGAGCGCCGTGCGCCCGTGCCCAGCGCGCACATGGCCGTCGCCCTTTGGCTTACCCGCGGCCGCCACAAGACCCTGCCGATCGTGCAGTTCGACGGGGAGACGATCGCCGACTCCACGGCGATCATCGGAGCCCTCGAGCAGCGCCACCCCGAGCCGGCGCTCTATCCGTCAGAGCCGGTCGAGCGCCGCCGCGCGCTCGACCTGGAGGAGTTCTTCGACGAGCAGCTCGGCCCGCAGATCCGGCAGTTCGCCTGGCACGAGGTGGGCAAGGAGCCGGAGCTCTACGCCGAGATCCTCCGGGGCGCGGTGCCCGCTCCGCTTCGGCGTCCGCCGGGCTCGGATCGCGTCCTGGGCGCCTCCGGCAAGGCATTCACCAGCCTTCGCTACCGCGCGAGCGACGAGGCGCTCGCCGAGGAGTCCAAGTCCAAGGTCCTGGCCGCTCTCGATCGGGTCGAAGCGGAGCTCGACGGGCGCGAGTATCTCGTGGGCGACGCGTTCTCAGTCGCCGACCTGACGGGGGCCGCGCTGTTCTATCCGCTGGTGCTCCCGCCCGAAGGGCCGCAGGACATCCGGCGTGCGGCCGCCGGGTTCGAGGCATTCCGGGAGCCGCTGAAGGACCGCCCCGGATACCAGTGGGTGGCGGAGACGTTCCGCCGGCATCGGAAACGAGAGTAACTCCGCCGAGATCCTCCGCTTCGCGTCCGGTCTCGGCGGGTTAGGGCGCAGTCCAGGTTTTCACCTTGGCGCGGGGGAAATATTCTTCCGCGCGCAGCGTCCGTACCCTTGGCCCGATGGGCACTGCGAGGGTCGAAGCGCCCGCGGCGCCGCCGTCGGCGGCATCGGGGCCACGCGCGATCGGTGGGGGAAAGGCGCTCTCTCGCGATGACCTCGGAGCCGTCCGGCTTCGCTCGCTGCCGCGACCGAGCCGCCTGGAGGCGCCGATCACGAGTCTGAAGGGCGCCGGGCCGCGGCGATCCGAGGCAGCCGCAGCGCTCGGGCTCGAGCGGCTGGGCGATCTGCTCTGGCACCTTCCGCACGGCTACCGAGACCGGACCGTGCGCCGTGAGGTGGGCGACCTTCGCATCGGCGAGGAGGCGACGGTTCTGGTCGAGGTGCGATCCGCACGCGTGCGGCCGATTCGCAGACGCGGACTGCGGGCCATCGTCGAGGCGCAGGTCGCAGACGCGAGTGGCCCGATGAAGGCGGTGTGGTTCAACCAGGCGTGGGTGGCCGAGCGCCTGCAGCCTGGCGTGAGGGTCCTGCTCCACGGCAAGCTCGACCGGTCGAGCTTCCGCGTCGAGGCTCACGAGGTGGTTGGGTCCACCGAAGAGCCGGGCGGACTGCACACGATGGGGATCGTGCCGGTGCACCCGGCATCCGAGCGGCTCAAGCCCGCAGTCCTGCGCGAGTGGGAATGGCAGGCGGAGGCGCAGGCGGCGAACGCGATCGAGTCGCTGCCGGCCGAGCTGCGCGCCCGGCTGGCGCTGCCGCTTGCGGCGGACGCGTTGCGGGCGGTCCATTTCCCGGAGCGGCGCGAAGACGCCGAGGTCGCTCGACGCCGCCTTGCGTTCGAGGAGCTCTTCCTCCATCAGGCGGCGCTCGCCTCTCGCAGGCGGCGTCGGGAGTCCACCCGCCGCGGGATCCCCCTTGCGGGTCCGGGTGAGCTCACGGATCGCTGGCTCGGGTCCCTGCCCTTCACGCTGACGGGCGACCAGCAACGCGCCCTCGCCGAGATCGATGCAGACCTCGAGGGCGAGCGCCCGATGCAGCGTCTGCTGATGGGCGAGGTCGGATCCGGCAAGACCGTGCTCGCGCTCTACGCCATGCTGCGGGCCCTCGAGTCCGGCCGGCAGGCCGCGCTGATGGCGCCAACCGAGACCCTCGCCGAGCAGCACGCCGCGACCCTCGACCGCCTGCTCACGGGAGAGTCGATTCCGTTTGCTCTTTTGACGGGGGCGACCCCGGCGGCCCGCCGGCGGGAGGGGCTCGCGCAGCTCGCAACAGGTGAGCTCGGCCTGGTGGTGGGCACGCATGCCCTGCTCGAGCCGGACGTGGAGTTTGCCCGGCTGGCCGTGTGCGTCGTCGACGAGCAGCACCGCTTCGGTGTGCGCCAGCGGGCCGCCCTGGACGCCAAGGGCCCAGATGGGGCGGCGCCCCACGCTCTCCACATGACCGCCACGCCGATTCCCCGCACGCTGTCGCTGACGGCCTACGGCGACCTCGATGCCACGGCCCTGCACGAGCTGCCGGCCGGGCGGCAGCCGGTGAGGACCTGGGCCGTGGGCGAGGAGCGGCGCGCCGGCGCCTACGGCTTCATCCGCGATCGGCTGCGGGAGGGCCGGCAGGCGTACGTGGTGTGTCCGCTCGTCGAGGGCTCCGAGAAGCTCGAGGCACGCGCGGCGGCCGCCGAGGCCGAGCGGCTTCAGGGTGGCGAGTTCCGTGAGTTCACCGTCGGCCTCCTTCACGGCCAGATGGCTTCCCGCGAGAAGGCCGCCGTCATGCAGTCGTTCGTCGACGGCAGCACCGACGTGCTCGTCGCGACCACCGTGATCGAGGTGGGAATCGACGTCCCCAACGCGACCGTGATGCTCATCGAGGGCGCCGAGCGCTTCGGCCTCTCCCAGCTCCACCAGCTTCGGGGCCGCGTCGGCCGGGGTGCGCACGAATCCCACTGCATCCTCTTCGCCGATGCCGAGTCCGAGCTGGCCAGGCGTCGCATGGAGGCGATCGCGTCGGAGAACGACGGCTTCAAGCTGGCCGAGATCGACCTCGCCCTGCGGGGCGAAGGCGAGATCCTGGGGACGCGCCAGCATGGGCTGCCGCGCTTCCACGCCGCCGAGCTCCCGGGCGATCTGGAGCTTCTGACGGAGGCTCGGCGCGAGCTGCTGGCCTTGCTCGAGCGTCACGGGTCGGTCGAGGACGAGGCGCTCGGGCCGCTGATCGACGCAGTGCGCGCGCGTTTCGGCGACGAGCGCGCTGAGGCGATCGCCGCCTGATGCGGGTTGTCGCCGGATCCCTCGGCGGCAGGCGGCTCCTCTCACCGCCGGCCGGCGCCGACGTGCGGCCGACGCCCGACCGGGTGCGCGAGGCCGTCTTCTCCATCCTCGGCGAGGTCGAGGGGGCGAACGTGCTGGACCTCTACTGCGGGACCGGCGCCCTCGGCATCGAGGCGCTCTCGCGCGGAGCCTCTGCTGCGGTCCTGGTCGACTCGGACCCTGCGCTTGCTCGGCGCAATGTCGACGCCCTCGGGATCGCCGACCGCTGCGAGGTGGTGCGTGCCGACGCGCTGCGGTTCCTCGGGAGCACTCGAGACCGCTTCGATCTGATCTTCTGCGATCCGCCCTATAGACTCGCCGACCGCCTTGAGGGGGAACTCGACTCACTCATCCCGCCACGCCTCGCCGAGGGAGGACGCTTGATCCTGGAGACCTCTTCGCGCCACCCGCTGCGGCTTGCATTGGCACTCGCCGACGAGCGTCGCTACGGCGAGACGGCGATCCGCATTCACACCAGCGAGGCAGCTGATGGCTGAGGGCGAGCGCGTCGCCGTCTGCCCGGGCAGCTACGACCCGGTGACGAACGGCCATTTGGACATCATCGGGCGCGCCGCGCGGGTGTTCGACCGAGTGGTCGTCGGAGTCGTCGGCCAGGCCATTCGCAAGAGCGGTTCGCTGTTCAGCCCCGAAGAGCGCAAGGCCTTCCTCGACGAAGCGACCGCGGACATCCCGAACGTCGACGTCCAGATCTTCACGAACCTACTGGTCGAGTTCGCTCGCGAGAACTCTGCCACCGCGATCGTGAAGGGCCTGCGCGCGATCTCGGACTTCGAGTACGAGTTCGAGATGAACCAACTCAACCGCAAGCTCGCGCCCGAGCTCGAGTCCGTCTACATCATCGCCTCGCCCGACTACAGCTTCCTGAGCTCGACCGGCGTGAAGGAGATGGCGACGTTCGGTGGCGACGTCTCCGACCTCGTGCCGCCCGCGGTGGCCGCAGCGCTCGCCGAGCGAGCCAAGCGCTAGATACCCAGCGTGGCCCGGATTTGGGGAGCCACGTCGCCCCCCGGACGCGGGAGCAGCATGAGAATGCCCGAGGCGTAGCCAAGGGCAATTGGTGTGGACGGGAGCGGAGGAGGCGACGGGAATTGTTTCTGGGCAGGAGCTTGCAGCCTGGCGGCGAAAAATGGCCCACCTCACCGCGAATCCCCCGCTACGCGTAAGCTTTCACCCGCATCATGGACGTCCTGGTCCTCATCGACAAGCTCGACGATCTGATCCACAATGCGCGGCCGGTCCCGCTCACGGATCAGGTCCGCGTGGATCGCGAGGAGATCTACGACCTGCTCGATCAGATGCGGGCGACGATCCCGGAGGAGATCAAGCAGGCGCGGTGGATCGTCAAGGAGCGTCAGGAGATGCTTGCCGAGGCCAAGCGCGAAGCTGAGCGTGTGGTCAAGGAGGCGCGCGACCAGCAGGCCCGTCTGATCTCTGACGAGGAGGTCTACAAGCAGGCCGAGCGCGCTGCCGAGGAGATCATCGAGGACGCTCGCGAGACCGAGCGGCAGATCCGCCTCGGCGCCGAGGACTATGCCGACGAGATCCTCTCGACCCTCGAGGTCAACCTGCAGAAGTTCCTCGCCGCCGTGCAGCGCGGGCGCGATCGCCTCGCCGGCCGCGACGAGGAGCCGGCGGAAGTCGGCTGAGCCGCGCCGCGAGGCGCCGGGGGCGGGGATGGGCGACGGCGGCGCGCGGGACGGCCGCTTCGAAGGAGTCGGGGGCGTCCAGATCTACTGGCGGGTGTGGCCGGCGGACGGCAAGCCGCACGCGCCGGTCGTCCTCTCCCACGGAGCCTCCGAGCACTCGGGCCGTTACGCCCGCGTCGCCGCGGGGCTGAACGCTCGCGGGTACTCGGTCTGGGCGCTTGACCACCGCGGTCATGGGCGCTCGGGAGGGCGCCGGGCGGTGATCGACAGCCTCGATCGAGTGCTCGCCGATCTCGATCGCTTCGTGACGATGGCATCGGAGGAGCTGCCGGAGCGCAAGCCCTTTCTGCTCGGGCACAGCATGGGAGGGATGCTGGCGACGGCCTACACCATCCGCCATCAGGACCGGCTCGAGGGTCTGATCCTGAGCGCGCCCGTCGCGGTGCTCGAGGCCGCGTCGCCGGTCCAGCGTGGCCTGAGCCATGTCCTTTCGCGGTTCGCCCCGACGCTCGGCGTCTACACGATCGATTCCGCGGGCGTCAGCCGTGACCCGGAGGTCGTTCGGGACTACGACGCGGATCCGCTCAACTTCCACGGGAAGCTGCCGGTGCGGACGGTGGCCGAGCTCTCGCCAGAGGTCGAGACGTTCCCGGTGAGCGCCCGCGCGATCTCCATCCCCGTGCTCATCATGGCCGGCGGGGCCGACCCGATCGTGCCGGTCGCCGGTTCGAGGATGCTCGCCGAGCGGATCTCATCCAAGGACAAGACGCTCACGATCTATGAAGGCCTCTATCACGAGATCCTGAACGAGCCCGAGCAGGGCGAGGTCATCGCCCAGATCTGCGACTGGCTCGACGCCAGGACCTGAGCCCGCGAGCAGTCAGTGCTTCACGCAGATGGCGTAACGAGGTGCCGCGCACGCGCACGTAGAGTGAGACGCGTGTTGGGAATGGACGAGGCGGCCGGCGTCCGCCGCGCTTCGCGCGAGGACGTGCCACGGCTGGCCGGCGCGCTCGCGCGGGCATTTGCCGATGACCCCGGGTTCTCGCACCTGCTGCCCGACGCGAGTGATCGCGCCGAGCGCCTGGAGGTCTTCTTCAGGACGGAGCTCGGCGGCTTTGCCTTCGATCACGGCCATGTCTGGACCACCGAGCACGTGGTGGGCGCTGCCGTGTGGGCGCCTCCCGGCGCCTGGCGGGTCCCCGTGACGGCCACGCTCCGGGAGGTCCCGGCCGCGATGCGCGTGTTCCGCCGGCGCTTGCCGTTGGCCCTGCGCTCGCGACTGCGGATGGAGCGCCGCCACCCGTCTGCGCCGCCTCACTGGTACCTGGCCGTGATGGGCGTCGATCCCGAGTGGCAGGGGAGGGGCCTCGGCACCGCGCTCATGCGCCCCGTGCTCGACCAGCTCGACGGCGAAGAGGCGCCCGCCTACCTCGAGGCATCGACGCCGCGCAGCCGCGCGCTGTATGAGCGCAATGGATTCACGGTGACCGGCGAGTACAACCTGCCCGCCGGCGGCCCGCCGCTGTGGGCGATGTGGCGGGAGGCCCGTGGTGGGACGAACAACAGGCACTAACGGGGGAGCTCGGCCGGTTTCGCAATCTGTTGAAGCCCTGGAGGGCCTATAGGCCCGTGAACCCTTCAACAGATCAGATCCGCGGTCTGTTGAAGCCCTTTACCCCCTATAGGGGCACGAGCCCTTCAACAGATTGAGAACGCCGAGTCCGCTCCCTTAATGCCCGTTGTTGTCCGGCCCTACAACTCCGTCTCATGCTCCCCGGCCCGCCCGGCGTCGGTCTTCTCGTAGAAGCGCCCCAGTCGCTCTCGGGTCTCCTCGGGATCGGCGCACGTGTAGGCGTTCCACGCCTCGGTTCGAAGCTGGAAGTCGAGCGGCTGCCCGACCACGTCCAGGATCGTCTGCTTCGCCGAGCGCACGGCGGGCTGGGAGTTCCGCAGGATCTGGCGCGCCACCGTCTCGGCCGCCTCCATGAGCCCATCGTGTGGCACGACCTTCGAGACGAGATTGCACTGCAGGGCGCGCTGCGCATCGATCGGCTCGGCCGTCAGCAGCATCTCGAGGGCGATGCCCGTGCCGCACGTGTTCACGAGCCGCACCAGGCCGCCGTCCCCGTGGTGAAAGCCGCGGCGCGCTTCGAATGAGCCGAACATCGCACGCTCGGACGCGATCCGGATGTCGCACGCGAGCGCCGTCTCGAGGCCTCCTGCCAGCGCCCAGCCGTTGATCGCGCCGATGATGGGCTTGTAGATCCGGTGCATTCCGCGCGTGAAGCCGTTCAGGCCCAGCTCCACGATCTCGCGGATCTGGGCGGGCGAGGCGTCGCCGATGATCGGCGGGATGTACGTCTTCAGATCCGCACCTGCGCAGAAAGCCTCGTCGCCGGCACCGGTGAGGATGGCCACGTCCACGCCGTCGTCGTCGCGGAAGTCAGCCCACGCCTCGATCATCAGCCGGTGTACGTCCGGGTCGATCGCGTTGCGCGCCTCGGGGCGGTTGAGGGTCACATAGGCGATCCGGTCGCGCTTCGTGTAGATGACCTTCGGCACGGGACTCCTCTCAGTCGTAGACGGCGCGGATCACGGCGAAGTCGCCCTGCTCCCAGACGATCTCGCCGCCCGACCATTTCGCCTGATCCTGGGCCCGGGAGGGCAGGTCGACGCCGGGCTCGAGCTCGATCGTCTGCGGCTCGACCACGACCACGTCCCCCAGGACGAGCGATCGCGACTGCTCTCTGACGCGTCGGAAGAGGTCCTGCTTGGCGTCTTCGTCGAGGTGATGGACGGCGAGCACGGAGATCACGAGGTCCCACGGGCCGTCCGGCAGCGGGTCCTCCATGCGCGCCAGGCGAACGTTGATCCCCAGGTTGCGCGCGTGAAAGACCATGTCGGGGAGCGAGTCGAGCCCTGTGACCTCCGCTCCCGGGTAGCGCTCGAGCAACCGCCGCGTCGTCTCTCCCGTGCCAACGCCGAGCTCGAGCACGCGCCGTGGCGCGAACGGAATCGCATCGATCGCTGCGTCCTGAAGCTCGCGGTAGAGAGGGAGCTCGGCCTGGATCTCCCCCAGATACGTCTCCGGGTTCATGTGGAACTGACCGCTCTGTTCCGTGGGCATGGGCGCTCGCTAACCTCGCTCGGGATGGCGGCTTATAACAGCATCGATCTGGCTCGACTGGCGCTGACCCCCGGGGAGGGGAGGCGCTTGGACGTCGTTGTCGATCCCGGCGGCCTCGATCTCGGCGGGCAGTCCTACGGGTTCGGGCCGGGACCCGCAGCCGCCCGCCTCGACGTCTCGCGCACGGCCGCCGGCCATGCCCTGCGGCTCTCCTTCGGCGGCACCGTGGAGGGACCGTGCATGCGGTGCCTTACCGACGCAAGCATCCCGATCGAGGTCGAGGCGCGAGAGGTCGACCAGCCGATGAGCGGCGACGAGGAGCTGCGCAGCCCCTACGTCTCCGACGATGTCGTGAACCTCGATGCGTGGTCGCACGACGCGCTGGCCCTCGCGCTTCCCGCCAAGCTCCTGTGCCGAGACGACTGCGCTGGCCTCTGCCCGGTGTGCGGCGAGTCCCTCAACGACGCCGATCCGGAGGAACACCGCCACGACCAGGGCGGCGACCCGCGCTGGGCGAAGCTCCGCGAGCTGAAGCTCGACTGACGTCAGGCAGAGGGCTGAATTGGCCGAGCCGCGAGGTCAGGCCGGTGCGGGTTCGGGAGCCACCAAGGGCACCCCAATTACCTTCAGCCGCCGCGTGAGCGCCGTGAACGCGAACTCGTTCACCTGCTGCGAGGTGTAGCCGAGCAGCTCCCAGTCGTTGGGGTCCATGCCCGGTGGCACCAGGACGCCGGAGGCGATCGGCAGCAGCTCCTGCAGGCAGGTGCGCATGCGATCGGCCAGCTCGGGACTGTCGGTGCAGGCCTTCTTCAGATACCACGTCCCGTACGCCACGTGCCGGTGCTCGTCGCGCGCAACGTTCTTGAACCCCTCGAGGAAGCCCTGCATCTTGCCGGTCTTCTCCCAATAGTCCGTGATCGTCCACTGCCCGGTGAGGGCGAGCGTGCCCTCGATGACCATGTGGTAGGTCGTGACGAAGTCGACCTTCGCCTCGACGCTGGACGGGTCGGCGATCAGACGCCTGCCCGCCTCGACGAGTTCCTCGTCGAAGAGCTTGACGAACGCGTCGTTCAGGTTCTCGCGGACGGTGGCCAGACGCGCCTGGATGTCGGCCTCCTCCATGCCGACGACCTCGCGGTAGAAGCGGTCGAAGAACTGCATGTGCCGTGCCTCATCGACCTGCTGGGTTGTCAGGAACGCCTCCTCCTGCTCGTCCTCGTACGCCATCACGAGCCCCGAGAACTGGGTTGTCACGCGCTCCTCGCCGATGAAGAACGCCGACATCCCCCAGACGAACCAGTCTCGTTCCTCGTCGGTGAGGTGCTTCCAGTCCTCACGATCCTGGGCGAAGTCGAGCTCCTGCGTCAGCCACTGCTGGCGCTCCCACAGCTCGTAGAGCTGCTGCGGTGTCAGCAACTGCACCTTCGCGAGCTTGGACTCGTCGCTGATGGTGCCGACATCGCCCTGCTGGGTCAGCTCGAGGAGGGTGGCGGCCATCTTCGCCTCCTTTGGGTCGCGGGGGAACAGGGTCGGGCCGAGGCTACCAGAGCCCTGACGCACTGTCATGACATGGTGTCAGCGGAGGAGGGACGCCGGTCGGGAACGCCGCGGTCAAAACGGGCCCACCGTCGCCTCGCGTACCATGGCGCGCATGGCCGTGCTCTCAAGGGGGACCGAATCGGGCGAGCGCCGGCGGGAGGCCGAGGCTGCCTTTCTCGCCGGAACCGAGCAGCTCCTGGCCGACGGAAACTCCTACGCGGACCTCTCGGTCGAGCGGATCGCCGGCGCTGCCGGCCGCTCGCGGACGGCTTTCTACCTCTACTTCCGCGACAAGCGCGACCTGTTGATGCGGCTGACCGAGGCGGTTGCCTCGGTCCTGTACGAGGAGGCCGATCGCTGGTGGTCGGGGGAGGACGGCCGGCGCGAGCTTCGCGCCGCCCTCGCCGACATCCTCGGCACCTATCGCGAGCATGCCGATCTGCTCCGCGCGGTGGTCGAGGCGTCCACCTACGACGAGCAGGTCGGCGAGTTCTGGCGCGAGCTCGTCGGTCGCTTCGTCGACGCGACCGAGCGCAGGCTGGTCGAGGAGGGGGACGAGCCCGGGCGGGCCGCGGCCAAGGCCTTCGCCCTCACCTGGATGGTGGAGCGTTCCTGCTACCAGCAGGTCGCCCGCACCGCGCGCATGAAGGACTCCGAGCTCGTCGAATCCCTCGTCGAGATCTGGGAACGCAGCGTCTACGGCCCGACATAGCCCACCACCACCGGCACATGCTGCTTTCGCCGCTAAAGCGGCTCATCTCGCACCACCACCGGCACATGCTGCTTTCGCCGCTAAAGCGGCTCATCTCGCACCACCACCGGCACGCGCTGCTTTCGCCGCTAAAGCGGCTCATCTCGCAACCGTCGCTACCATTGCCCGCTCACCATGGCCGTTCCGAAGAAGAGGACCTCTCGCACGCGCCGCGACAAGCGCCGCGCGACGCATTCGGTGAGCGCCCCGCGCCTCAACGAGTGCCCGCGCTGCCATAGCCCGCGGTTGCCGCATCGGGTGTGTCCCGTCTGCGGCACCTACGCCGGCCGCGAGGTGATCTCGCACGAGATCGGCGAAGCCGAGCCGGCCGCCAGCCAGGAGGAGTAGTGGCGGGGCCTGCGGGCCCGAGCGGGGAGGGCGCGGCCCGGACCGCCGGGCCGCCGATCACCGTCGCCCTCGACGGGCGCGGTGCGGAGCAGGGGGCGGATGCCATCGTGGGCGGCGCTCGGCATGCCGCCGAGTCGGGGATCCGGCTGCGTGTCTTCGGTGACCCGGGCGAGCTCAGGGAGCTTGATGGCCTCGCTGGGGTGGAGGTCATCCCCGCGCCGGGCACGATCTCGAATGAGGAGGAGCCGGTCCGAGCGGTCCGCTCGAAGCCCGAGGCTTCAGTCGTTTTGGCCGCCGCGGACGTTGCCCAGGGCCGTGCGGACGCACTCGTCAGCGCCGGCTCGACCGGAGCCACGATGACGGCGGCCCTGTTCGCGCTGCGTCGCCTGCAGGGCGTCCGCCGACCCGCGCTCGCGGTGCAGATCGTCGTCCCCGGACGGGAGGGCCCGCCCACAGTTCTGCTCGACGTGGGCGCCAACGTCGACGCCCGTGCCGGCGACCTCGTCCAGTTCGCCTACCTTGGCGCAAGCTTCAGCCGCGCTGTCCTTGGCAACGAGACGCCGCGCGTGGGGCTCCTCTCAGTCGGCGAGGAGGCGCAGAAAGGCACCGCCGACGTCGTCGAGGCCCACGACATCTTGAGCGCGGCTCCGGGGCTCGAGTTCGCAGGGAACGTCGAGGGCCGCGATCTACTGACGGGCGTCGCTCACGTGATCGTGACCGATGGCTTCACCGGCAACGTGACACTGAAGACGCTCGAGGGAACGGCGAAGGCCGTGGCGGGAGCGGTGCGTCACGCGGCCCGCTCGAGTCCGATCGCCGCTGCCGGCGGCCTGCTCATGCGCCCAGCCCTCGGTGGGCTGCGCCGCCAGATGGACCCCGACGGCACCGGCGGGGCGATCCTGCTCGGTTTGCGTGGCGTTGCGATCGTCGGGCACGGCAGCTCGGGCCCTCTCGGGATCGCCAATGCGGTGGCGCTGGCGGCGCGTACGGTGGAGCAGCGAGCGATCGAGCGGACCGCCGAGCTGCTGACGGAGGCGGGAGCCACCCGTGGCGGTCTGCGCGAGGGCGAGCCCGCAGCGCGCGCGTGATAGGAAGGTGGGGTGATGGAGGACGCCGATCGTGATCGCGTGATGACCAAGGTGCGCGAGCACCTGGCTGCCGAGCTCGAGGTCGACGCCGCCGTGATCTCGCCCGATACCCGTTTCCGCGAGGACCTGGACGCCGACTCGCTTGACCTCTACGAGCTCGTGATGGAGCTCGAGGACACCTACGGCATCTCGGTCAGCGAGGAGGAGGCGTCGCGGATCGAGACCGTCGGTGACGCCGTGGACTTCGTGCTCGGGCGCCTGCCCGCGTGAGGTGCCGGAGATGGCTCGCGGGATCCGCAGACTTGCACGCGGGGGGTCGGCGCGGCGCCGGGACGCCGCACCGAGCGCCGAGCCGGGCCCCGGGCGCCTACGTGACCTGATCGCAGCGCTACCCGAGGACGATCGCCGCCGCGCGCTCACTCACTCCTCTTGGGTGGCCCATCGCGCCGACTCCTATGGCCGGCTTGCGTTTTTGGGCGACAGCGTTCTCGGACTCGCGGTGGCCGAGCACCTCTTCCGCCGCTTCCCGCGTTCCGACATCGGGCGGCTCACCAAGGTGCACGGGCAGGCGGTCAGCGGCCGGGCATGTGCGGCCGTCGCCGCCGAGCTCAGCCTCCCTGAGGCCCTCGGGGCGAACGCGCCCGCCGCTCGCGGCGGCGGCATCGACGTCGCGGCGCTCCTCGCCTCGGAGCGGGCGCTCGCCTCGCTGTGCGAGGCGGCGATCGGCGCCTGCTACCTCCATCACGGCTTCGAGGCCACGACTGAGGCCACGGTGGCGGCCTTCGCCGAGCAGATCGAGATCGCCTCAGTCGAGCTCCTCGACTACAAGTCGGCGCTGCAGGAGCTGCTCGCCCGCGAGGGGGCGCGCGTAAGGTATGAGGTCACCGAGGAGGCGGGCCCGCCCCACGATCGGCGTTTCGAAGTCGCGGCCATGGTCGACCACGAGGTGATCGGCACCGGGGCCGGGCGCAGCAAGAAGGCCGCCGAGCAGGAGGCCGCGCAGGCGGCCATGGAGCGGCTCGCAGAGCGGTAGGAGGCTCGTGCCCGCCGCCGAACACAGTTTGTAGCGCAGAACACGTCCGATCCGACCGCGAGGCTTGCGCCACTCAGCCGGCCCCGTACGCCCCACAGATGCACCTGAGCTCAATCACGATCAAGGGCTTCAAGTCCTTCCCCGAGCGCACCCGCCTCGTCTTCTCGCCGGGCGTCAGCGTGATCGTCGGGCCGAACGGGTGCGGCAAGTCGAACATCACCGACGCCGTGCTCTGGGCCCTCGGCGAGCAGAGCCCGCTGGCCGTCCGCGGCCAGTCGATGCAGGACATGGTCTTTGCCGGCGGCGAGGGCCGTGGGCCAAGCCGCTACGCGGAGGTCGAGGTGATCCTCGACAACGAGGACGGCAAGCGGGGGGACTTCTCCGAGATTGCGGTGCGACGGCGCCACGACCGCTCGGGCGAAGGCGAGTACCGCCTGAACGGCGCCCGCTGCCGGCTCGCCGACGTGATCGAGGCGCTCTCCGACGCGAACCTCGGTCGTGAGATGCATTCGGTCATCAGCCAGGGCCGCGTCGAGGAGATCATCCACTCGAAGCCGAGGGACCGGCGCCTGCTCGTCGAGGAGGCCGCGGGGCTCGGCAAGCACCGCAAGCGGCGCCGTCGCGCTCAGCTGAAGCTCGAGCGCACGCAGGAGAACCTCGACCGTGCCCTCGACGTCGAGCGGGAGGCGCGCAGCCGGCTGCGGCCGCTCAAGCGCCAGGCCCAGGCGGCCGACATCCACGCTCGGCTCGAGCGCGAGGGCGCGGAGCTGCGTGGGCAGCTCCTCGCATCCGAGCTCACGGCCCACAGCTCGGCGCTCACAGACGCCGAGCGCAGGGCGGTCGACACCCGGCAACGACGGGAGGCGATCGAGGCCGAGCTCACCACGGTGAATCAGCGTCGCACGGCCGTCGAAGAGCGGCTGGCCGCTCGCGACCGCGAGCGCACCGAGGCCTGGGGCCGGCTCACCGCCGTCCGCGCCGCCCACGAGCGCCTGAGCGTCCGGGCCGAGGCATTCGCCGCCCGCCGCCGCGAGCTTGCCGCTTCGCTCGACCGCCGCCGGGCTGCGCTCGGGTCTCTTGCCGAGGAGCTTCGCTCGGGCACGTCGGGGAGTGTGGATCCTGTTGAGGCGGGCCTCGAGCGGATCGGCGAGTCAATCAGCGAGGCTGGGCTCGCGCTCGGTAGGGCGCGCGCCGCCGCGGACGGGGCTGCGCGGGCCGGCGAGGTTGCGAACGTTCGCGAGGCCGCTGACCGCGCCGGTCAGCACGCCCGGCGGGTCGAGGGGCTCCTCGGCCAGCGCCGTCAGGACTCCCTCGAGCGGCGCATCGAGACAGACGTCACCCTGCTGAGCGCTCTGGATGAGCTCTGCGGGGCCGTCGCGGACGCCCGCGATGCGGCCGGTGAGCGCGCCGCGTCGCTCGAGCGCCGCACGCTCGGCGACGGGGACGGTGACGCCGTTGCCGCCGAGCTTCGCGAGTGCTCGCAGGCCGAGGCCGAGCTTCAGGGGAAGCTGCGAAGCATCACCGAGACGGTTACCGAGGCCGAGGTCGCCGCTGCGCACCTTCGGGACCGCCGCGACGAGACCACCGCCGAGCTCGAGCGCATCGCCACCACGCTCGGACGCGAGCTCGTCCCGGCGAGTGGGCCTCTGGACGAGGCGGAGCGCGAGGAGGTCGAGGGCAAGCTCGAGCGCGTCGGGCGCCGCCGCGAGCAGCTCGGCCCGGTGAACCCGCTGGCCGAGCGTGAGTACGCCGATGCCCTCGAGCACGTCACCGAGCTCGAGGAGCAGCGAGCGGACCTGGAGAGCGCCCTGTCTGAGCTCCAGGGTCTGATCCGGGAGACCGATCGCAAGATTCACGCAGCGTTCGAGGAGACGTTCGAGGCGACGCGCAAGAATTTCGAGGAGCTCGTCGAGCACCTCTTCCCGGGGGGCCGCGGGCGGTTGCGGCTGGTCAGCGAGCAAGGCCCCCGGTTGGTCCTTGGCGGAGCTGAGCAGACAGACGCGCACCCCGCCGCCCCCGGACGCGAAGCGGAGGAGGCGGCGGGCACTGGTTCCGAGGAACCGGAAGATGCGTTCGCCGGCCAGGGCGTCGAGATCGAGGTCACCCCTGCCGGCAAGGCAACCCGCAAGCTCTCCCTGCTCTCCGGAGGCGAGAAGTCGCTGGTCGCGCTGGCCTTCGTCTTCGCTGTGTTCCTCGCGCGGCCGTCGCCCTTTTACATCCTCGACGAAGTCGAGGCGGCCCTCGATGACGCCAACATCGACCGCTTCCTGCAGCTCGTGCGCCGGTTCGCCGACCGGGCGCAGTTCATCATCGTCACCCATCAGAAGCGCACCATGGACGCCGCCGACGTGCTCTACGGGGTCTCGATGGGACAGGGTGGGGTCACCAAGGTGATCTCCCGTCGCATGCCCCAGCCCGGCGAGGGCGACCAGGCCGAACTCGCCGCCGAGGCCGAAGCGGCCTAGGAATCACCACCGGCACACGCCGGTTTCGCCGCTCAAGCGGCTCACTGCAATACCGTGCCGTAAGTGGCGCGCGACTGGCACGACGTCTTCATCCTCGGCGACGCCCACGAGGTCTCGGACGCATCCGAAACCGTCGATGAGAGCGAGCGCCGCGGCGTCTTCAGGCGGCTGCGCGAGGGTCTCGCGCGGAGCCGCAAGGCTCTGCAGGCCGAGGTCTCAGCCAGCCTGTTCGAGCACCTCGATGCCGAGACGTGGGAGCGTCTGGAGGAGGCGCTGATCATGGCCGACGTCGGCGCCCCCACCACCGCCGAGGTGGTCGGCAGGCTGGAGACTGAGGTCGAGGGCGGGGAGCTGGCGGGCGGCGAGGCGGTCAGGGCGCGTCTCGTCGAGCTGCTGGCGGAGATCGCAGGCTCCGCCGATGCGCGCATCGACGTGCGCGCCCGCCCGGCGGTCGTGATGGTCGTCGGTGTCAACGGGACCGGTAAGACGACGACGATCGGCAAGCTCGCCTGGCACCTCGAGCGGGAGCTCGGGCTCGACGTGCTGGTTGCGGCAGCCGACACGTACCGGGCGGCTGCCATCGAGCAACTGGAGACCTGGGCCGAGCGCTCTGGAGTCGAGATCGTCCGGGGCACCCCCGGAGGCGATCCGGGGGCGGTCGTGTTCGACGCGATCGGCGCGGCCGAGGCGCGCGGGGCAGACGTCGTGATCGCGGACACCGCGGGCAGGCTCCACACGCACGGGAACCTGATGGAGGAGCTCGCGAAGGTGCGGCGCGTCGCCACGAAGCGCCTTGACGGCGCCCCCCACGAGACCCTGATCGTGATCGATGCGACCACCGGCCAGAACGGCCTGCGTCAGGCAAAGGCCTTCGCCGAGGCCGTCGAGGTGACCGGCGTCGTGCTCACGAAGCTGGACGGCACGGCCAAGGGGGGGATCGCGCTGGCGATCTCACGCGAGCTGGGGATCCCAGTGAAGCTGATCGGGGTGGGGGAGGCCTTGGAGGACCTCCGCCCGTTCGACCCGCACGAATTCGCGACGGCACTGCTGGGCGAGTAGTCAGCCGGCTAGCCGTCCCTGCCAGCCAGCGCCGCCCTCTAAGCTCATCCGGACCCCATGTTCGATCAACTCTCTGACCGCCTCCAGGCGACCCTCTCCGATGTCCGCTCGCGCGGCAAGCTGACCGAGGCCGACGTCGACAAGGCGATGCGTGACATCCGCCTGGCGCTCCTCGAAGCGGACGTCAACTTCAAGGTTGTCAAGTCCTTCACCGCCCAGGTGAAGGAGCGCTGCCTGGGCGCGGGCGTCCTCGACGCGCTCAACCCCGGCCAGCAGGTGGTGAAGATCGTGAACGAGGAGCTCGCCGGCTTGATGGGAGGCGCCAGCCGCGATCTCGCCTTCGCCTCATCCGGCACGACCGTGGTGCTGATGGCCGGCCTCCAGGGCTCGGGCAAGACGACCGCATGCGCGAAGCTGGCCAAGCTGCTGGCCAAGGACGGGAAATCGGTCGCGCTGGCGGCCTGCGACACCCAGCGCCCTGCGGCCGTCGAGCAGCTCGTGGCTGTGGGTGAGCGTGCGGGCGCCAAGGTCTACGAGCAGGGCACCGAGCGCAATCCCGTCGATATCGCCGAGTGGGCGGTGGCCCAGGCGCGCTCGGACTCGCGCGACGTGCTCATCGTCGACACGGCGGGCAGGCTGCACGTCGATCAGGGGCTGATGGACGAGCTGGCGCAGATCCGCAAACGGGTGAAGCCGCACGACGTGCTGCTCGTGGTCGACGCGATGACGGGCCAGGACGCGGTCAACGTGGCGGAGCAGTTCGCGGAGAGCGCCGAGTTCGATGGCGTCCTCATGACCAAGCTGGACGGTGACGCTCGCGGCGGCGCCGCCCTCTCGGTGAAGGCCGTGACGGGCAAGCCGATTCTCTACGCCTCGACCGGCGAGAAGCTCGAGCAGATCGAGCGTTTCCACCCCGAGCGGATGGCCTCACGCATCCTCGGCATGGGCGACGTGCTCTCGCTCATCGAGAAGGCCGAGGAGGTCTCCGATGAGAAGCAGGCCGAGGTGCTTCAGCGCAAGATCAAAAAGCAGCAGTTCACGCTCGACGACTTCCTGCAGCAGATGAAGCAGGTGCGGAAGATGGGCCCCCTCTCGAGCGTCCTGGGAATGATGCCCGGCATGGGCAAGACGATGAAGCAGCTTCGCAACGTGAACATGGACGATCGCGAGCTTGACCGGCTCGAGGCGATCATCCTCTCGATGACCCCCCACGAGCGTGCCCACCCCGAGGCGATCGACGGCTCGCGGCGCAAGCGCATCGCCCTGGGCTCGGGCACGACGGTGCAGGCGGTCAATCAGCTCGTCAAGCAGTTCGGCCAGATGCGCAAGGTCATGGCCCAGCTCGCTCAGGGCAAGATGCCCGACCCGCAGCAGCTGATGCGGGGAATGCGCTAACGGCAACACCCGCTAACCTCACCCGCCGCAATGGTTCGAATCAGGCTCAGACGCGTGGGTTCGCGCAAGAACCCGATCTGGCGCATCGTCGTCGCCGATCGCCGCTCGCCCCGCGATGGGCGGACGATCGAGACGCTCGGTCACTACAACCCGCAGACCGACCCCTCGGTGATCGAGCTGGACGAGGAGCGGGCGCGCCACTGGCTCGAGCATGGTGCGCGGCCAACCCGCACCGTCGCCGGACTGTTGCGGACCAAGGGCATCGAGACAGCCGGCTCCTAGGGGAGCGCTCCGGGTGCGCGAACTCGTCGAGTTCCTGACGCGTGCTCTCGTCGAGCATCCCGATGAGGTGCGCGTGGACGAGCTCGACTCTGACGGCGACGTCGTGCTCGAGATCCGCGTGGCCCCGGATGACCTCGGCCGTGTGATCGGCCGCTCGGGCCGGGTCGCCAACGCCATCCGCACCATCGCCAAGGCCGCCGCGGCGCGCGAGGACCGCCGGGTGATGGTGGAAATTCTGGAGGATTGAGAATCCTCCAGAATCAATAACTGCCGGCGACGTGCTCCGCTTCTCGTCCGCCGCCGCCGGGTTTGCGTGATGCGTCTCGACATCTTCACTCTCTTTCCCGAGTGGTTCGAGTGGTTCCTCGGCCAGCGGCACGTCCGCAATGCGCTTGAAGCGGGGAGCGAGATGCGGTTCTTCAACTACCGGGACTCGACCCCTCTCACCGGCGGTCAGGTCGACGACGCTCCCTACGGGGGCGGCGCGGGCATGGTCCTTCGGGTGGACGTGGTCGACGCCGCCCTGAAGACGGCGTATGGCGACGAGCCGGGGGCCGAGCCACGCGTCGTCCTGTTGACGCCGTCCGGCCGCCAGTTCGACGAGGCGCTGGCCGCCGAGCTGGCAGGAGAGCCCGGCGTGACCCTTCTGTGCGGTCGCTACGAGGGGGTCGATGAGCGCGTCCGCGAGCATCTGGCGAACGATGCGGTTTCGGTGGGGCCGTACGTCCTGTCCGGCGGTGAGCTCGCGGCCATGGTGGTGGCGGACGCGATCCTGCGCAAGCTTCCGGGCGCGCTGGGCGACTCCGAGAGCGCCGTCGAGGAGTCGTTTTCGGAGGCGCTTGGCGGCGCCCCCGAGTACCCCCACTACACGCGGCCGGCGACCTATCGGGGCTGGGACGTGCCGGACATCCTGCTCTCCGGCGACCACGAACGCGTGCGGCAGTGGCGCCTTGCGCAGAGCGCCCAGCGCCACGGCACCGGGTCTCCAGCGGACGATCGGTAACATCCACCGCTCGCGCGGGCCCGCGGGCACGGTCTTTTTCTGCCGATTGCGGGCACGATGAGCCCGCACCGCCACCCCCGCAGGACCCATGAGCACGATCATCGAAAGCATCGAGCAGCGTCAGCTGCGCCGGGTCCCGCGCTTTGCCGCGGGAGACCGCGTCCGCGTGCACTTTCAGGTGATCGAGGGAAATCGCCGCCGCACGCAGGTCTTCGAGGGTGTCGTGATCGCGCGCCAGGGCTCCGGCGCGCGCGAGACATTCACCGTCCGCAAGCAGTCGTTCGGCGTCGGCGTCGAGCGAACGTTCCCGGTCCACTCGCCCAAGATCGAGACGCTCGAGGTCGTGGCTCGGGGCGATGTCCGCCGGGCAAAGCTCTACTACCTGCGCGGCCGCGTCGGCAAGCGGGCTCGCGTGGCGGAGCGCCGCTGGGGCATCCAGGACGACCTGGTCCTCGCCCCTGAAGAGGAGGCCGAGCCCGTCGACTCCGAGGGAGTCGCCCAAAGCGAGGCCGAGGCCGTGCCGCCGACCGAGGAGGACGAGGCTGCCTCCGAGAGCGGCGGAGAGGGTGAAGAGGAGGAGACCGCTGCCAGGGAGCAGGCCGAGGCAGAGGAGCCCCGCGCCGAGGCAGAGGAGCCGGTCGCAGAGCCGGACGAAGGGGAGGACGGAAGTCAACCGAGCGAGGGCGAGTCCTCCGAGGAAGCCGAGGCGGAGGCCGAGGAGTCCGAAGGCTCGCAGCCGGCCTGATCCCGCGCCCCACAAGCGGACGCGGGGCGGCTCTCGAGCTCGTCGTCATCGTCGCCCTGGCCATCGGCCTGGCGCTACTGATCCAGGCGTTCCTGGTGAAGCCGTACCAGATTCCCTCCCGCTCGATGGAGCCCACCCTCGACGTCGGTCAGCGCGTCCTCGTCAACCGGCTCATCTACCACTTCAAGGACCCCCAGGTCGGCGACATCGTCGTCTTCCACCCACCCGTCGGGGCCGATCCCAGCCACAGCGGATCGCAATGTGGGGCGAGGTCGACGCGGGACGGCGCGACCGACGACGACCCCAACACCTTCGACCAGAACAACCAGGCGTGCCCGGTCCCCACACCCGAGGAGTCGGACACGAACTTCATCAAGCGAATCGTGGCCGGGCCCGGAGATCGCCTGCGGATCGAGGACGGCCATCCGGTGGTCAACGGGGTCAAGGCCTCCGAGGACTTCATCAATCCCTGCGGCGGCGGAGCTTCCTGCAATTTGCGGGACGAGATCACCATTCCACCCGACCATTACTTCATGATGGGCGACAACCGTGGGCAGAGCGACGACAGCCGCTACTGGGGCCCCGTCCCCCGCGACTGGATCATCGGCGAGGCCTTCTTCACCTACTGGCCTCCCGACCGACTCGGAATCCTCTAAAGACCCTGCGCCCAGGGGGCCAGGCAAGGCGGCGATGAAGCGGCGCCGGCGCAAGGCGGCGCGCCTGTTCAAGTTCGATCGCTCGCTCGGCTGCCGGTTCGTGGCCGGCACGGACGAGGCGGGGCGGGGCTCGCTCGCCGGCCCTCTCGTCGCGGCCGCAGTATTGATCGACTACGCGTCACTGGGGCTGCGCGAACGCCGTGCGCTCGGTCAGCTCGACGACTCCAAGCAGCGGAGCCCTGAGGAGCGCGAGGAGCTCTACCCCGCGGTCCTGCAGGCCGCGACTCGCGTCGCAGTGACGATCCGGTGCGTGCGCGGGATCGACGCCCGGGGGTTGCACGTCACGAACATCGCCGCGCTGCGGCGCAGCCTCGAGCGGGTGGCCGTTCCGGGAGCCGCCTGCGTCGTGGACGGCTTCCGCCTCCCCGACTGCGCCGTCGAGCACGAGCCCGTCATCGATGGCGACGCGCGCTCCGCCGCGATCGCGGCGGCATCGGTCATCGCGAAGGTGACCCGCGACCGCTACATGCACAGGGTCGACGGCTCCTACCCGCAGTTCGGATTCGCGGGGAACGTGGGGTACTCGACGCCTGAGCACCGCGCGGCGATCCTCGAGCACGGTCCCTCGGCGCTCCACCGGCGGTCGTTCCAGTCGATCGCGTACTCGCAGCTGCGGCTGGGGTAGCGGCGGGCTCAACAACGGCGCACTAGAGGGGGAGCAACCGGTCGCTCGTCGGCGCTGAACGGTTGTGGGGGCGATAGCGCCCAAAGGGCTTCAGCAGACTGGCGTAGCGGCTAGAAGGCGGCCTCGAGGTGGTCCCATTTTGTGACTCTTCCCGCCCCGTCCAGCACCACCGCCACGACATCGAAGCGCAGCCGACGGTGGTACGGCACCTTGTCACCGTTTTCCCGCAGCCATGAGATCCCCAACGCCCGCAGCTTGCGCTGCTTGCGCCGGCGGACCATCGCCGCCGGGGTCTCCGGCCCCCTAGCCGCTCCCGTCCGCATCGTCTTGACCTCGACGACGACCAGCGTGTCGCCGTCCATCGCGATCACGTCGATCTCGCCCCGAACTTCCTTCACGCGGCAGTTCCGCGCGATGATTCGCCACCCCGCGGCCTGCAGTCCGCGCGCGACGAGGTCCTCGCCACGGCGTCCCAGGCGCTGGCGCGCTTCGGTCATGCGCCGACGCTAGAACTGCGGGCTCCGCCTGTGGCGCGTCACTCGTGGCGCAAGGGTCACGGAGGTGACACATCTTGCGCGCCACGCGCGTGCCGGGCGCTCCTAGCTTCGGGCCTGTGCTTGCCAGCGTTCGCAGCTTTGCCCTGCTCGGGGTCGAGGCCCGTGAGGTGAGCGTCGAGGTCGACGTCGGCCGCGGCTTGCCCTCCTTCTCGATCGTGGGGTTGCCCGACGCGGCCGTGCGCGAGGCGCGCGAGCGGGTCCGTGCCGCCCTTCTCAACTCGGGCTTCAAGTTCCCGCAGGAGCGGATCACCGTCAGCCTCGCGCCCGCGAACCTGCCGAAGGCCGGGCCCGGATTCGACCTGGCGATCGCGGCGGCGCTTGCGATCGCGTCGGAGCAGCTCCCGGCGGATGCCCTCGACGGCGCCGCGCTCGTCGGGGAGCTGGCCCTCGACGGTTCGGTGAGGGTCGTCCCCGGCGCGCTGCCGATGGCGGAGGTCGCGCGCCGTGAGCGCTCCCGCCTCTTCGTCGTGCCGGCGGCCACCGCACGCGAGGCAGCTCTGGCGAACCTGATCGCTCCGAACGGCGACGGCCCGCTGGAGCCGCTGCGCGTCATTCCCATCAGCACGCTCGCTGAGCTCCCGCGCCTTGGTAGCACCACACCCGTCCTGGTCCCGACTCTGCCGGAGCCTCATCGCCGTGAAGACCTGCCAGACCTCGCCGACCTGCGCGGCCAGCCGCATCTGCGCGGGGCGCTCGAGGTGGCGGCTGCCGGGGGCCACAGCCTTCTGATCACCGGCCCGCCCGGGGCGGGCAAGTCGCTGGCCGCCCAGCGGCTCCCTTCGATCCTGCCGCCGCTTTCGGTGAGCGAGGGCATCGAGGTCATGCGCATCGCGAGCGCATGTGGGCGCGCCTCCGACATCTCGAGGGCGCGAACGCGGCCGTACCGGGCGCCGCACCACACCGTGTCGGCCGCGGGTCTCGTCGGCGGCGGCGTGCCACCGCGGCCCGGGGAGATCACGCTCGCGCACCGCGGCGTTCTTTTTCTCGACGAGCTCCCCGAGTTCTCGCGTGACGCCCTCGAGGCCCTCCGCCAGCCGCTCGAGGAGGGCCGGCTCTCCGTGATCAGGGCCCGGCATCGCATCGAGCTGCCGTGCCGCTTCATGCTGGTGGCCGCAGCAAATCCATGCCCGTGCGGCCTCGGCCCTGACGGCGCGTGCGAGTGCACGCTGGCAGCCGTTCGCCGCTACCAGGCCCGACTGAGCGGCGCCCTGGCCGATCGCATCGACATCTCGCTGTCGGTCGAGCAGCCCGCGCCGGATGCGCTCGACGGCCCGCAGGGCGAGAGCTCGGCTGAGATCCGCGAGCGAGTCATCGCCGCGCGGGAGCGCCAGGCGGAGCGGCTCGGGCCGGGACGGGTCAACGCGGACATGTCCGTCACCGAGCTCAGGCGCAAGTCCCGGCTGACGGCCGATGCGAAGGTGACCCTCGGCGAGGGGCACGCGAAGCTCGGCTTGAGTGGCCGGGGCCACGACCGCGTTGTCCGCGTGGCGCGGACGCTGGCCGATCTGGCGGGACGTGCGCGGGTCGCTCCCGACGACGTGGGCGGGGCGCTCCAGCTGCGGCGAATGGGCTTCGATTGAGCCGGCCCACGTGGACGATCGAGGCCGGCGAGAGCGCATGGCCGGACGGTCTGCCGAGCCTTGACGCCCGCGAGCCTTCGGCGCTGCACGGGGTCGGCGATCGCGACCTCGTCGCCGGCTTGGTGATCGACGACGCGGTGACGATCGTCGGCTCGCGCCGGGCGACGTCGTACGGGCGCCAGGTCGGCACCTCGCTGGCGCGGCAGCTCGGCCAGGCCGGCTTCATCGTCGTCAGCGGGATGGCGATCGGCATCGACTCGTGTGCGCACCAGGGCGCGCTCGAAGCCCGTGCGCCGACGATCGCCGTGCTCGCCGGCGGACCGGACGTCCCCTGCCCATCGTCGCGGCGGCGGTTGTATGAGGCGATTCTCGACTCCGGCGGCGCCGTGATCTCGGAATGGCCTCCGGGTCGGCAGCCGCATCGCAGCGACTTCCGCGAACGCAACCGGATCATGGCCGCGCTGTCCGTGATGTCGATCGTCGTCGAGGCGGCCGACCCGTCAGGCTCGCGAGTGACCGCGGACGAGGCAGCCGAGATGGGGCGGGATGTCGGTGCGGTCCCGGGGCCGGTCACCTCCCGCCTGAGCGCCGGTACGAACAGCCTCCTCTTCGACGGGGCCAGGATGGTGCGCGACGCGCAGGACGTCCTCGATCATCTGATCGGTCCGGGAGCTGCCCGGCTCCGCGGGACGGGGCCGCTCCTGGAGGCGGGCCTGAGGTCGGTGCTCGACCTGGTCGAGGCCGGGCACACGACTGTGGACGCGATCACGACCGCGTACCGGGGCGAGGCGCGAGAGGTGGCGGTGGCGCTGGTCCGTCTCGAGCTCATGGGTTATGTCGAGGCCGATGCGCTCGGGCGCTACTCCCGCACCACCCTTGGGCGCGCCGGCCCCGCGTAAGCTGAGGACATGGCTCAGTCACGCCCGATCCCGGTCGTGTTGGCGATCGCTGGCTCCGACTCCGGCGGTGGAGCAGGGATCCAGGCCGATCTGAAGGCGTTCGCGCGCTGTGGCGTCTACGGCGCCTCCGCGATCACCGCGCTCACGGCGCAGAACACCGTGGGAGTCGATCGCGTGGAGGCCGCCTCGCCGGCCATGATCGTGGCCCAGGTCCGGACCGTGGTCGAGGACATCGCAATCGACGCGGCGAAGATCGGCATGCTCGGCGACGAGGCGACCATCGATGCGGTGGTCGAAGCGCTCGATCTGCTCCCAGACGTGCCGATCGTCCTCGACCCCGTGATGGTGTCCCAGAGCGGCGCCACCCTGCTCGACCCGAATGCCAAGGCCGCTTTGATCGAACGGGTGCTTCCGCGCGTCACGGTTGCCACCCCCAACCTTCCCGAGGCACAGGCCCTTGCCGGAATCGGCGAGGGGTCGCCCGAGCAGCTGGCGGAGGCGGTCTGCGCCCTTGGCCCCAGCGCCGTGATCGTCACCGGCGGCCATACCGACGACGGCGCGGACGTCCTCTTCGATGGTGCCGGGTCCCTTCGCATCGGCGGACCGCGCTATCCGGACGGGGCATCTCACGGCTCCGGTTGCACCCACTCCTCCGCGCTCGCGGCCTTCCTCGCCCGCGGCGAGGAGCTTCCCGACGCCGCGCGCTGGGCAAAGGAGATCGCAGCTGAGGCGGTCGGCAACGGGCTGCACGCGATCGGCGCCGGCAGCGGCCCGGTCGACGTCTTCGCGCTGTCGCGCGAGACGCCGCCGCGGGGACGGGGTCCGTTAGCGCGCGAGGCACCGCTGGCATAATCAGATCTCTTGTGAAGGGTGTCCATTGAAGCTCGTCCGCATGAAGCCCGGTCACGGTGACGTCCTGCTCGCGGAGGGCGATCCGGAGCTGGCGGAGGACGAGGAGCGGCTGATCGAGGAGTTCCGGCGCCAGCTGGATCAGGGGATGTGGGCGGCCGTCCCGACCGACGACGGACCCCGCCGCGAGGCGGTCATGGTGCGCGACTTCACCGAGGTCCCGCGCGACGCCGAGCGAGTCGTCTTCTTTCCGCGCGCGGCCGGCGGTTGAACGCCGCCCTCCTCATCGTCATGGCGGTCGTGATCGCCGTGCTCACGACCGCTGCGTTCGGTCCCTCGCTCCTCGACGCCCTGCGTTCACGCCGCAAGGCGGTGCGTGAAGTCCGCGGACGCCATCCGCACGCTGCGCCGGCATACGATCCGGGCCGCGAGCGCCGCGCCGAACGCAAGGCGCTGGAGCTCCTCGGCTCAGTGGTCTCGGCCGAGGAGTTCGCGATGTACCGCGAGTTGGGCTTCCTGAGCGTGGCCGGGGCGGGGGAGGAGGGCAGCGGTTACGCGTACCTGATCTATCCGCACCGCCCGATCGTCGCCTACGACACGGCCAACGGCGAGCTGCTGAACGAGTACTGCGTGGGCTTCCCCGATCGCAGTCCGGAGGCCGACGGCGCACGCCTGCCCGACTCCGACGACGTGCTCGCCAAATGGATGTCGCTGCGCGGCGGGGAGCGCAACCTGATCGCCGAGGCGAACATGAACGTGCCGGGGCGCCAGGTCGATCCCGGGCAGGTCAAGCGCGACCTCATCCGCCTGCGCGAATGGCGCGGCCGGCGCCAGCGGCAGCCCGGCGCGACCCCACAGTCTCGACGCCGGAAGAGTCTCGCGACATGAGCGCTCGGGTAGAGACTGCGAGCAGGGATTCTTTACCAAGGCCGCGATCGGCCGCCGTCTTCGACGGGCCCGAGCGCGCGCACGCGCGCGCCTACATGAAGGGGATCGGCTTCGACGACGATGCCCTCAGCCGCCCGACGGTGGGTATCGCGAACACCTGGATCGAGGCGATGCCATGCAACTTCCATCTCCGCGCCCTGGCGGGTCCGATCAAGGAGGGGGTACGCGCGGCCGGCGGAACCCCGATGGAGTTCAACACCGTCGCGATCTCGGACGGGATCACGATGGGAACGAAGGGGATGAAGACCTCGCTGGTGAGCCGCGAGGTCATCGCCGACTCGATCGAACTTACGGCGCGCGGCTACCAGTTCGATGCACTCGTCGGGCTTTCGGCCTGCGACAAGACGATCCCCGGGTGCGTGATGGCACTGGCCCGTCTCGACATCCCGTCGCTGATGCTCTACGGCGGCTCGATCGCCCCCGGCCGCTGGCATGGCCGTGACGTCACCATCGTCGACCTCTTCGAGGCCATCGGCGCCCACGCGGCGGGCACCATGTCCGACGAGGATCTGCGCTCGCTCGAGGACGTCGCGAGCCCGGGGGCGGGCGCATGCGGCGGCCAGTTCACCGCGAACACGATGGCCTGCGCCTTCGAGGCGCTCGGGATCTCGCCGGCAGGCTCGGCGATGGTCCCTGCCGAAGACCCGGACAAGCCGACGGTCGCCGAGCGGATCGGCGAGATGGCGATGCGGGTCCTGGCCGAGGATCTGCGCCCCAGCCGCATCATCACCCACGACTCACTCGAGAACGCGATTGCCATGGTCTGCGCATCTGGGGGATCCACGAACGGCGTGCTGCATCTTCTCGCGGTCGCGCGTGAGGCCGGCATCGAGCTCGACATCGACGACTTCGAGCGGATCTCGCGCCGAACGCCCCTGCTGGCCGACCTCAAGCCGGGCGGACGCTTCGTCGCGACCGACCTCTACCGCGCCGGTGGGGTGCCGCTCATCCTGAACCGGCTGGCCGAGGCAGGGATCCTTCACGAGGACGCGATCACGGTCACCGGTCGCACGATCGGCGAGGAAGCGGCCGACGCCCACGAGAAGCCGGGCCAGGAGGTCGTCCGCCCGCTGTCTGACCCGCTCAAGGATCACGGTGGACTCGCCATCCTTCGCGGCAACCTCGCGCCGGAGGGGTCGGTCGTGAAGCTCGCCGGGACCGAGCGGACCGGCCAGAGCGGCCCGGCGCGGGTCTTCGAATCGGAGGAGGAGTGCTTCCGGGCGGTCAAGGACCAGAAGCTCAGCCCGGGTGACGTCGTCGTGATTCGCAACGAGGGTCCGGCGGGCGGTCCTGGAATGCGCGAGATGCTTCAGGTCACGGCGGCGATCGTCGGCGAGGGCCTGGGCGAGGACGTCGCCCTGCTGACCGACGGCCGTTTCTCCGGCGGGACCCGCGGCCTCATGGTCGGGCACATCGCTCCCGAGGCTGCCAAGGGCGGCCCGATCGCGGCCCTTCGCGACGGCGACGAGGTGACGATCGACGTCGACGCCCGCCGCATCGACGTGGCCCTCTCCGACGACGAGATCGCGCAGCGCGTCGCCGAGTACACTTCGCCGGAGCCCGCCTACCCCAGCGGCGTCATGGCGAAGTACGCGCGGTCAGTCTCCTCCGCCGCGCTCGGCGCGATCACGTCCTGAATCGCTTGGTCAGCCGAGAAACTCGTCGAGCGTGCGGTTGAACCGAACCGGGCGCTCGGCCATGGGCACGTGGCCCGTGCGGTCGAAGATCACGGTGGTCGAGTTGTGCAGGCGCTGGCTGTAGCCGAGCGCATCTCCCGGGGGCACGACCCGGTCGTTGCGCCCCCAGACGATCAAGGTGGGCAGGTCGACCTCCTCGAGCCGGTCGAGGATGTCGTAGCCGACGAGCCCGGCGATCGCCGGCAGGAAACCTGGTTTGCCGGCGCCGTTCGAGAAGAACTCCCAGATGAGCTCGCGTCGCAGCCGGTTCGGGTAGTGAAAGAGCATCCGGAAGGCCCAATCGCGGATGCGCGGACGCAGCATCCCGCGCTCCTGGAGGCGCAGGAGCAGCGGCGAGGCCGCGACGGTCATCCGGCCGGCCATCTCGGCCGGCTCGCGCCGCATCCGCGCGTGGGAGATGCCGGCCGCTGATACCAGCGCGAGCTTCTTGAAGCGATGCGGGGCCTTGATCGCGGCCTCGGCGGAGACGAAGCCGCCCATCGAATTGCCTACGACCGCGCAGTCATCGGCGCCGAGCGTGTCGCAGAACTCCACGAGCAGGCGCCCATAGGCCTCGATCGAGATCTCCCAGGACGGCATCGGCGATGCCCCGAATCCTGGGAGGTCGAGTGCGAGCACGCGACGGTTGCGAGCGAAGTGGGGGATGTTCTCGAGCCAGTTCTGCCAGGAACCGCTGAGGCCGTGGACGAAGACCAGGTCCAGGCCTCTCGACGACCCCATCTCGACGTAGTTGACGCGCGCACCCTCCAACTCCACGGTGTTGAGGTGCTCGCGCCAGTCGATCCGCAGCCACTGGGGATCGGGGTTGCCGTAGGGGTCGGGGCCGTCGGCCGCGGTCGCATCCGGGACCGGCCCATTGGGCGGCGAGAAGGGCCACACCTGTTCGAGCGCCCATTGCTGCCGGGTCTGGTCGGCGGTCGATGCGCTCACGCGTAGCCCATCCGCTCCAGGATCGGGATCTCGTGGATCTGCCTCACGTCGCGCACGGGGCGGAGAATCGCAGACCTAGGCACGGATCACGCCGCTGGCAACCGCTCGGGACCGCTCGGCATTGGCGCGCAACTGGCGCGCAGGGTCAGGCGAATACAGGGTGGTGAGGCTCCGGCTCAGTCTCGATGCCGAGAACGCGGTCAGCGTTCACCCCGGGTTTCTCACCGCCTTCCGTGGGGATACCGGGGTGAGCGACCGCGCAGTAGGTGTGCGGCAAGAGCGGAGGAGGCACGGAGTGGCCACACGCGAAACTCGCGGAGGGATCGGAGGTATCTCCCTCGGCGGAATCCTCGTGATTATCGGGATCGTCGTTGCGATCTTCTGGAGCGTCGTACTCGGCGTGATCATCGCGCTGATCGGGCTGATCGCCTTCGGCGGCTTCGCTCGGGGCAGGTGGTACTGACCGTGCGCTTCGCTCGGGACATCTGACGCTGACCGTTGGCGACCGGATCGTTCATCGGTCCTGGAATCCGATCCACAAGCGCGCGCTCGACCACACGGCACTCCGAAGCGGCCGTACTGCTGCGCGGCGCGGGTTCCTACTTCAGCGCGGTGGCTTCGAGGTGGGACAGGTCCACCATGGCCACTTCCTGATTCGCTTCCTTGTGGCGATCGCTCGCGGGGAGAAATACTTGGGGTCAGGTGTAACTTCAGTCGACGGCTTGCGCAAGGAGGCTGTATGCCTAAAGCCCTTGAAGCCGCCGGGCCTTCGGAGTAGGCGATGACGCGGGAGAACGTGGATCTGATCCGCGGCCTCTACGGGCTGTTCGGCGACCGTGGCTTTGCCGAGACGCGGGATGCAGCCGACGAGGTCGACACGGCCTTCCGCGTCTACCTTCACCCCGACTTCGAGATCCGCATCCCCGAGAGTTATCCCGAGGGAGGTGAGGTGTTCCGCGGTCGGGAGGGAGTCAAGGGGTGGCTGGCGATGATCGACGACGTATGGTCGGAATGGCGGTATCAGGATCATCGCTACCTCGATCGAGGCGACACCGTGGTGGCAATCCTGCGGGTGGTCGCCAAAGGAACCTCCAGCGGCCTCCAGCTCGATCGTAAGGTTGCCCACGTATGGCGGATCAGCGAGAATCGCGCGGCTGGGGTGACGGTCTACCTGGATCTCGACCAGGCCCTCGAAGCCGCCGGGCTGCGGGAGTAGGGAGAACCACCGTTTCGGAGGAGAAAGCGGTAGCCCGCCCCGCATTGCAATCTCATCGGAGAGTTCCGCGAGGTCGAGCCGCCGTACCGGCTCGCCTTCACGTTCGTCTGGGAAGAGCCCGATGTCGACGACGTCGAGACCCTGGTGGAGCTTTCGTTCCGGGACCTCGGTCGGTCGACCGAGGTCGGCGTCACTCAGGGAGCCTTCAAGACCGAGGCGCGGCGCACGCGTCACAGGGAGGGTTGGCGAGAGAGCTTCGGCAAGCTCGAGCAGCTGACCGCACACCCGTAGTCGCCTGCCAAGGTGAGCGCGGAGCGCGGTCCTCGGGCCACGCCTGGCTCTTGATCAAGCTCTTAGGCGTAACCCATTCGCTCCAGGATCGGGATCTCGTGGATCTGGGGCGGCTGGAGGTGGTCCCAGAGGATCCCGCGCGGCCGGTCGTACTGGCGCTCGACCTCGATCACCGCGCGGGGGGTGGCGATCATGTCGACGGGTAGGTCGTGGGAGATGATCGGCAGGTGCTCCCGCAGGATCTGGATCGGGTGGACGGTGGTCGCGACTACGGTGTGCTCGTCGATCCGCCCTTCCTCGATCAGCAACCCGTACTCGAGGTCTGAGAAGCCGCCGCCTTTGCCGAGCCGGGCGCCGCTGAGGTTCACCGCCACCGACCCGCAGAGTACGAAGTCGATCTCCGGGATCTCCTCGAGGGCGACCACCTTGCCGTGGCGGAGGGCACCCTTGATCGTCGCCGCCTCGCGGACCTGCTTGGCGCTCAGCTTCCGCGGGTCGAGCAGGCGGAAGGGGTGTTGGTCGCGCAGCCGTGGAACCGCCATCACGAGCTGCTTGCCGTCCTCCAGAGCCAGGCGCCGCGCATGGGTCTGCGGAGAATCGGGGTTCGCCTTGACCACGCGGGCACGCTTCCACACCCGGTGACCGGCGAGCTTCTGGGCGGCGAGCTTGGCTCCGGCGAAGTTCGGAATGCGCCCCTCGGCCCCCGGAAATCGCGAGACGCCCTCGCGTTCCATCGCCTTCCAGACGGCTCGCCGCACCTGATCCTTTGAGCGCATCGGGGCCTGGATACTATGGCTCGCCGATGGCGGACCGCACGTCTCTCTCACCGATGCCGGACACGGACTCCGAGCAGGAGGCCTCGCGCGAGGTCCTGCCCGAACGCCGCCCCGCCGAGGAGATGCGCTCGCTGCTCCCGGCGATCGAGCCGGATCGCCGGCTCGACGACTGGGGTCGCTCGGAGCGTGTCGAGGGAGTCTTCGACCGCACGATCGTCGAGTTCTTCTATCGCTACTGGTTCCGGGTCGAGGTCGAGGGGATCGAAAACGTTCCGGCCGAGGGCGGCGCGCTACTCGTCTCCAACCATGCCGGCGCACTGCCCCCGGACGCCGCGACGATCGCGAAGGCGATCCGCGAAGAGCACTCGAATCCGCGTCCGCTCTACATCACCGTGGAGCACTTCTTCAAGAGCTATCCCGGCTTCTCGATGCTGATCCCGAAGATCGGCTGCGTTGCCGCCCACCCGGCGAACGTCCACCGTCTGCTCTTCGACGAGCAGCAGCTGGTCCTCGTCTTCCCCGAGGGCCGCAAGGGCACCGAGAAGCTCTATCGCGACCGCTACCGCCTGCGGCGGTTCGGCCGCGGCGGTTTCGTCGAGGCGGCGATGCGCGCGGAAGCCAAGCTTGTGCCGGTTTGCGTCGTCGGGGCCGAGGAGGCAATGCCCGTCTTCGCCCAGCTCGACTTCATGAAGCGGCTCACGGGGCTCCTCTACTTCCCGATCACGCCGACCTTCCCCTGGCTCGGCCCGCTCGGGATGCTGGCCTACCTGCCGGCCAAGTTCAAGATCCGCTTCCTCGAGCCGATCGACACGCTCGAGCTGGGCGGCGCGGAGGCGGCCGAGGACAAGGCGCTCGTGCAGACGCTCGCCCAGGAGATCCGCGCTCGCATCCAGGAGAGCCTTCACGAGATGCTCGGCAAGAGAAGGTCCGTGTGGTTCGGATGACGGTCGCCGCGGGCCAGGCCAAGCGCATTCTGATCACGGGCCTTTCGACGTATTGGGGCGGCCGGCTCGCGCAGGCGCTGGAGAGTTTCGAGCGTGTCGAGGCGATCATCGGAGTCGACTCACGCGAGCCGCGGCGCGAGCTCGAGCGGACGGAGTTCGTGAAGGTCTCCAATCAGCACGGCCTGATCCAGCGAATCGTGCGCGCGGCCGAGATCGACACTGTCATCGATACCCGCCTGGTCGTCAACTCGCTGGCGCTGCCGCCGCGGCTCGCACACGAGAACAATGTGATCGGGACGATGAACATCCTGGCGGCCTGCACGGGATCGGACTCGCCGGTTCGCAGAGTGGTGTTCAAAAGCTCGACCCACTGTTACGGCTCGGAGTCGGACGATCCCGCCTTCTTCACCGAGTCCATGCGGCGCTCGCATCCACCGCATACAGGGCTCGAGCGGGACATCGTCGAGGCCGAGGGCGCCGTCTCCGAGTTCGCGGAGAAGAACCCGGACGTGACGGTGACCGTCCTGCGGTGCGCCAACGTCCTCGGGCCCGACGTCGAGACCGGATTTACCCGGATGTTCTCCCTCCCCGTGGTGCCGATGGTGCTGGGGTTCGACCCACGCCTGCAGTTCGTGCACGAGGACGATGTTGTGCACGCCCTGGAGCACGCGGCCTTCAACCGCCTGTCCGGCATCTACAACGTCGCGGCGGATGGCGTGCTCGCGCTCTCGGAGGCGGCAAGCCTCGTCGGCAAGCGCGCCCTGCCGCTGCTGCCGCCGTGGGGGACGGGCGCGCTCGCCGGACCCCTTCGCCGCCTGGGGTTCCGCATCCCGGATGAAATGGTGAATCAGCTGCGCTTCGGCCGCGGTGTTGACAACCGGCGCTTCAAGGCGACCGGGTTCAACTACGGCTATACGTCGCGCGAGACCGTGATCAAGTTCGGCGAGCACCTGCGCGTCGAGCCCGTCATGCGCGGTGTCGAGCGCGAGTACACCTACGAGCGCGAGGTCGAGGAGTTCCTGCGCTGGAGCCCGCACGTGCGCAGGGAGCGTGACGGTGACCAGGTGGGCGTCTCGGCAGATCGCGAGCCGCTCGGGTTTTAGCCCGCAAATGACCGTGCATTTCGGCCCGCAGCAGCGTTAGCGCTGCCGCGCTCCCTACACTTTTCGCGCTGATGGGACGTAAGGCTCAGATCGCGATCGTCGTCGTGGTCGTGGCGCTGATCGGCGCCGCCGTCGGCGCGTACGCGTACGACGCCTCGAAAAAGGATCAGATCGCCGAGGGGATCCGGATCGGGCACGTGGACGTCGGCGGGCTCGACCGCGACCAGGCGGTGAAGCGGGTGCATAAGCAGCTCGTTGCGCCACTCGCGAAGCCCGTCACCGTGACCTACCACGGGACGAAGTACATCCTGAGCCCCGAGCAGCTGAACGTGCGCGCGAACGTCGAAGGCATGGTCGACTCGGCGGTGGATGCGAGCCGCGACGGTGGCCTTCCGACCCGGCTCTGGCGCGATGTCTCCGGCGGCGAGGTCGATAAGACGATCACCCCCAGCGTCACCTACAACCGCGACGCGCTCGACGAGTTCATCTCGAAGGTTCAGGCCGATGTGAACACCGAGCCTCAGGACGCCTCGATCGATCCGACCGGCGGCTCGCTGAATCCGGTGCCCGGCAAGACCGGCGTCACGCTTCGGGCCGACGAGCTGAGGCGCCAACTCGAGGCCGCTGTGGAGGATCCCGATCACCGCACGCTCGCGGCGCAGGCCGACAAGGTGAAGCCCGATGTGACCACCGACGAGCTGGCGTCGAAGTACCCGACTTACCTCACCGTCGATCGCGCGAACTTCGAGCTCACGCTGTGGAAGGACCTGAAAGCGGTGAAGACCTACCCGATCGCCGTCGGCCAGCAAGGCCTCGAGACACCGGCGGGCCAGTACACGATCAACGACAAGCAGGTCAACCCCTCTTGGCACGTACCCGATTCCGCCTGGGCCGGTGACCTTGCCGGAAAGGTCATTCCACCCGGGCCAGAGGACCCGCTGAAGGCCAGGTGGATGGGTTTCTACAACGGCGCCGGCGTGCACGGCACGGACGACGTCGCCTCCCTCGGCAGCGCTGCTTCGCACGGCTGCGTCCGCATGTCGATCCCGGACGTGATCGAGCTCTACGACCAGGTCCCGCTCGGCACGCCGATCTACATCGGCTGAACCCAGACGGTGGCAGACACGTCTTAGAAACGCAGGCGTCGGGGCGTCCGTGGCGAATCTCACGACGTGAGCGAAGGCGCCGACATGAGTTCCGCCTGGGAGCAGGCGCTGGAGCGCTTCTCGACGGAGCTGCGCGGGCGGGGGGCATCCCCGAACACGCTGCGGGCATATGGCACGGACCTGCGGGAGCTCGCCGCCTGGGCGAGCGTCCTTGACAAGGGCCCTGGCGAGCTTCGCTACAAGGACCTCCGCGGCTACGCGGCTGTGCTCTCCGAACGCGGTCTCGCCAGGTCGAGCGTGGGGCGGAAGCTGGCTGCGGTCAGGAGCTTCCACGAGCACCTGGTTCGCCGCGGCGACGCACACGAAAACCCGGGGGATCTGCTCTCGACGCCCAAGCGCGACGCGCGGCTGCCGAAGGTTCTGGGACCCCAGGACGTCGCGGCACTGCTCGACCGCATTCCCGCAAGCACGCCGCTCGAAGTCCGCGACCGAGCCCTGTTCGAGCTTGCCTACTCGTGCGGGCTGCGCGCGGACGAGCTGGTCAAGCTCGACGTCGGCGATCCGGACTTCGACGGCGAGACCGTGCGCGTGACCGGGAAGGGCCAGAAGACGCGCATCGTGCCCATGGGGGAGCCGGCTCAGCGGGCGCTCGAGCGCTACCTGATGACGGCCCGGCCGGCGTTGGAGCCGCGCCAGGAGGAGCCCGCGTTCTTTCTCTCGCGGCGGGGTCGTCGGCTCTCGCCCTCGGATATTCGCCGCAGGCTCGCGCGCTGGGTGCGCGAGGCCGCGGTCGCCGGGCGGATCTCGCCCCACACGCTCCGTCACTCGTTCGCCACCCATCTGCTCGAGGGCGGCGCCGATTTGCGCTCGATCCAGGAGCTTCTTGGGCACGCAAGCGTCTCGACCACGCAGGTGTACACGCGGGTCGAACCCAGTCGCCTCAGAAGCGAGTACGCACGAAGCCACCCGCGAGCGTGAGCCGTCAAGGGATAACGTTCCTGGTTCCCTCGGGGGGATCGAGGGTTCGGAAGCTGTGATGGAGACCAACGTCAAGGCAGTCGAGCTTCGCGAGCTCTGGCGCCGGTACAAGGGCGACGGGGACGAGAAAGCGCGTGAGCGGCTGGTGGTCGCGTATTCACCCCTGGTCAAGTTCATCGCCGGGCGGATGGCGTCTGGCCTGCCCGCACACGTCGACGAGGCGGACCTCATCTCCTACGGCCTCCTCGGCCTGATCGGCGCAATCGAACGCTTCGACCTCGAGCGCGAGATCAAGTTCGAGACCTTCGCCGTCGCCCGGATCAAGGGCGCGATCATCGACGAGCTGCGCTCACTCGACTGGGTGCCGCGGTCGGTCCGCGCGCGTGCCCGCGACGTCGAGAAGGCACACGCCGCGCTCGAGGGGCAGCTCGGGCGCACTCCCACGGACGAGGAGATGTCCGCGAAGCTCGAGATGTCGGTCGCGGAGTTCCAGGACGCGCTCCTCGAGATCGCGAACTCCTCCGTGCTGGCGCTCGACGATCTGTGGACCTTCGCCGACCCCGAGGGCAGTGGGGGCCAGATCTCGGTCCTCGACACGATTCAGGACCCGAACGCGATCGACCCGGAGATCGAGGCCCACACGTCCGAGCTCAAGGATCGCCTCGCGGATGCGATCGAGTCCCTGCCGGAGCGCGAGCGCCTCGTGATCGCCCTCTATTACTACGAGAACCTCACGCTCCGCGAGATCGGTGAGGTCCTCGGCGTCACCGAGTCACGCGTCTCCCAGCTGCACACCAAGGCCGTCCTTGCGCTGCGCTCGCGCTTCCCCAGGCCTTAACACGTCATATATTGCGGGCGTGGCCTTCAAGCCGCCCGACAAGATCCGCAACGTCGCCCTGATCGGGCACCGCGGGAGCGGGAAGACGAGCGTCTGCGAGGCGATCCTGTTCGAGGCGGGGGTGACGAATCGCCTCGGCAGGGTCGAGGACGGCTCGACCCTCGCCGACTTCGAGCCCGACGAGCAGGAGCGCCAGATGTCGATCGGCGCGAGCGTCGCGTCGTTCGAATACCACGATCGCAAGCTCAACCTGATCGACACTCCCGGCGAGCCCAGCTTCATCGCGGACACGCTTTCGGCCCTTCGCGTGGTGGACGCCGCCGTGGTCGTCGTCAACGGCGTCATGGGCGTCGAGGTCCACACCGAGCGCCTGTGGCAGCGCGCCGACGCCGAGGGACTACCGCGACTGGTCTTCGTGAACATGCTCGACCGGGAGCGTGCCGACTTCTTCCGCACCCTCGACTCGCTCAAGGAGGCCTTCGGCCAGCACGTCGTTGCAACGGAGATCCCGATTGGCTCCGAGCACGAGGTCCGCGGCGTGATCGACCTCATCGACATGAAGGCGTTCGTCTATGAGGGCGAGGGCAAGGCGAACTCGAGCGAGCAGGAGATCCCCGAGGAGCTCCGGGACCAAGCGCAGGAATACCGCGAGAAGCTCATGGACGAGGTCGCCGAGAACTCGGATGAGCTCATGGAGCGCTACCTCGAAGGCGAGGACATCTCACACGAGGAGATCGTCACAGCGCTGAAGCAGGGCGTTACCGAAGGGCATCTGTTCCCGGTGACATGCGGGATCGCCACGAAGAACCTCGGCTCGGACCGGCTGCTCGAGGCGATCATCGAGGACCTGCCCTCGCCCGCGATGCGGGGTCCGGCAAAGGCGCTCAACGCGGAGGGCGAGACGGTTGAGATCGAGAAGGACCCGGACGGCGACCTCGTCGCCTACGTCTTCAAGACGACCGCGGACCCCTACACGGGCCGGATCAACCTGCTCCGGATCGCCTCAGGCGTCCTGAGCTCTGACTCGCACGTGCTGAACACCACGCGCAGCGCCAAGGAGCGAATCGGCCAGCTCGGCGCTCCGGAGGGCAAGGAGATCAACCCGGTCGACGAGCTCGGGCCCGGCGACATCGGCGCGGTGCCGAAGCTTCGCGAGACGCGCGCGGGCGACATCCTCGCCACGAAGGGGGCCGACGTTCGCTTCCCGCCCCTGCAACTCCCGGCGCCCGTCATGGCGTTTGCCTTCGAGCCCAAGACGAAGGGCGACGAGGAGAAGGCGGCGAGCGCGATCCGCCGGCTCGAGGAGGAGGACCCGACCCTCGACGTGCACCGCGACTCGCAGACCGGCGAGCAGATCATCGCCGGGCTCTCCCAGATCCACGTCGAGGTGATCGTCGATCGCATCAAGCGCCGCTTCGGCGCCGAGATCGAGCTGCACCCGCCGCGTGTGCCCTATCTCGAGGGGATCCGGAAGCCGGCCAAGGCGCACGGCCGCTACAAGAAGCAGACGGGCGGCCGGGGCCAGTTCGGCGACTGCCACATCGAGATCGAGCCGGCCGAGACCGGCACCGGCCTGGACTTCGTGAACGCGATCAAGGGCGGTGTTATTCCAGGCTCGTTCATCCCGGCCGTCGAGAAGGGCGTCCAGGAGGCGATGGCTGGCGGTGTGGTGGCGGGCTATCCGATCAAGGACGTCCGGGTGCGGCTGTTCGACGGTCAGCACCACTCCGTTGACTCCTCGGAGATGGCCTTCAAGATCGCCGGCTCGATGGCCTTCAAGCAGGCCGTGAACGAGGCGGACCCGTATCTGCTCGAGCCGATCGTGAAGATGACCATCTCCGTGCCCGAGGACGCGGTGGGCGACGTCATCGGCGATCTCAACTCCCGGCGCGGGCGCCCGCTCGGCATGGAGCCGAAGGGCTCGGTTACTGAGATCCAGGCCGAGGTGCCGATGGCCGAGGTCCTCGACTACGCCCCCGACCTGCGCGCGATCACCGGCGGTCGCGGCGACTACACGATGGAGTTCGAGCGCTACGAGGAGCTGCCCTCGCACCTCGCCCAGAAGGTGATCGCCGAGGCACAGGCCGAAGAGGAAGTCCGGGCCTAAACCCCTTCTCGCGACGGGCGCAGGCTCGTGCCCGCGCCTGAGCGGCGGCCGTTGCTACGTTGAGCGGGCATGTCGGGGCGAGACACGAAGTGTCTCGCCAGCAGCATGTAAGGCGGCGTAGCCCGCCGCAAGATATTCATGGACGCCGAGAAATTCGAGAGCTGCGCGATCTGCGGACGGACGATCCTCCGCGGCGAGCGCGTGAGCGAGTACGTGGCCGGCGACGGCGAGCGCCATCGCGTCTGCTCCCTGTGTAAGACGCGGGCCGAGGCGGCTGGGTGGATCCCCGCCGAGCAGGCCGGCACGCTCGCACGTCCCACGCCTCGGCGCAGCCGCGGTGTGGCGCTGCGCGATGCGCTCTCCCGGGCGGCGGAGCGGGTGCGCCAGCCACGCCCCGAGCCCGAGACGGAGTCCGAGCCCGAGCACGCGGCCGCAGCGCACGACGACGCACAGCCGCGGCGCGAGCGGCGCCCCGCACCGGCCGCGAAGGCCAAGCCGAAGCCCAAGCGCGCCGCCACCCAGAAGCGCAAGCCCCCCGCCAAGCGGCAGACGACGACGAAGCGGCAGACGACGACGAAGCGGCAGGCGGCCGGGAAGGGAACCGCCGCCGGCAAGTCCCAGCGCTCGCAGGGCTCCACCGCCGAGCGACGACTGCGACGAGCGGTCGAGCGCTTCAATGAGAGCGACGAGGCGAAGGTCGTCGGGGGCCTCATGAAGTCGCTCGGCGAGCCGCGTGCCTCCGTCAAGAGCGTCTCCACGAAGCCGCCGCGAGTGGCGGTCACGGTTGCCTGGGAGCTCTCGTGGTATCGCTGGGAGGTGAGCCAGGACGGGGACGAGGTGTCGGTCCGCGAGGTCGCGAAGGGGAACGAGGTCAAGGAACTGGCCGAGGAGGCGAAGCAATGGAACGCGACGGTGGACGGTGAGGGCAACGTCCGCCTCGCGCTTGCCGACGCGCGCCGCCAGGCGACGAAGGCGGCCGAGTGAGCGAAGCGCGGCCGGGCGCGGCCACGGGCGGGCGCCTGGTCGTAAACGTCGACGGCGGCGCCAGGGGAAACCCGGGACCGGCCGCGATCGCCGCCGTGGTCTCCGCGCCCGACGGCGAGGTGCTCACCGAGCGTGCGCAGACGATCGGACCCGCCACGAACAACGTCGCCGAGTACCGCGCACTGCTGCTCGGCATCGAGCTGGCGCGTGAGCTCGGCGCCACCGAGGTCGCGCTGGTCGGCGATTCGGAGTTGATCGTGCGGCAGGTCGAGGGTCGCTACAAGGTGAAGGACGCGGGGCTGCGTCCGCTCCACGCCCAGGTGCGTGAGGCGCTCGGGCGTTTCGAGCGCTGGTCGATCGAGCACGTCCGCCGCGAACAGAACGCGGCGGCGGACGCCCTCGTCAACCAGGCTCTGGACGGCGAGATCTAGCCTGAATGCGGGGCAGCCGGAGGGTGCCGACGCCGGTCTATACTCGGCGACTCGCGCGGCTGTAGCTCAGTTGGCTAGAGCGTCTGCTTGCCATGCAGAAGGTCGTGGGTTCGAATCCCATCAGCCGCTCTCCCGCTCAAGCCTCGGGACTCGCGGCGGGCCCGAGCGCCGGGGGCTCGCCAGGGACATCGTCGGTGGCGCGCACCGGCGCCGGGATCAGGGCGGCCCCTGCGATCACGAGGCAGAACGCCAACATCCGCCCGGTGATTTCCAGCACCCCGCTCCCCACCGGATCCCGGAAGACAAGGATTCCACCTACGATCGCGACGAGGTTGGCGGCGACCGACGTGATGGCAATCACCTCGACGCCGGGGCCAATCTGCAGACCTCGCGCCGAGGCATAGAAGGAAACCACGGAGGCGATCAACGCCGCCGCCGTCCACGGGCTGATCAATTCGAGCACGCCGCTCGCGATGTCGTCGGCGAGGAACTTGATCGCGATGTCCGAGACGCCGAACAGTGCGCCGGCGGCGGCACCCAGGAGCAGGCCCTGCGCCGCGCGCGGGATGCGGCCGTAGATCGCGATCGCGGCGCCCCCGGCGCCGGCGATGAGAACGCCGCACTCGACCGCGATCAAGGCCGCCGGGGCGTACGCGGGGGGCTCGCTTTCGCCTGACCCGGAGGTGATTCCGATGATCGCGAGGCCAACTGCCGTGACGATCACGCCCGCCCATTGGCGGCGCCCGAGCCGGAAGCCGAAGAAGCGCTCGGCGAACACGGCGAGGAACACCAGCCCGCCCGAGAGGACAGCCTGGACGATGGACAGCGGCGCCAGCGCGAGCGCGCCGACGTGCAGGACCCACGCGCCGATCGCCACCGCCCATCCGATCGCGAACCACTTGGAGTGGAACAGATCGACGGCGCTCCGCAACGGGTGTCGGATCTGCACATCGGGCGCGAGCACTGCGCCGCGGTGCTTGAAGAGGAAGGCGACGCTGGTCGCGGCGGCGCATACGAGGGCGAGGACGAGCCCGGCGATCATGACCTCGGCCAGGTCCCCCGGACGAAGACGCACGCGCGAGTACCGTTCACCGACCAGACCCTTGCACCTTCCGGGCATGAGCGATCTCGCCTCGCCGCATCCACGCAGCACCACTCGCCTGCAGGAGCTGACCGCCCGCCTCCGTGCCTTCGGCCGCCGTCGGCGTGCGCCGATCGCGGTGGTGGGGTCTCTGGCGACCGCGGCCCTCCTTGTGTTCCTGCTCGCCGGGAGGGGCGATGAGTTCGAGGCAGCGCTCTCCGCGGCCTCTGCATCGGTGCTCGCCGCGACCGTGCTGCTGCAGGTGGTCGGCCTGCTCGCGCGAAGCGAGGCGTGGCACCTGACCATCCAGGCGGCCGGCGGGACGGTCGAGCGACGCGTCCTCTATCGCGCGTCGAGCGTGCAGGTCCTGGGCAGCGTGATCAACACGCAGCTCGGGGTCGCCGCTCGGATCGCCGCGCTGAGGCGTTCATCCCCGGAAGTCAGCCCGCAGGTGCCGACGCTGATCGCCGCCGAGTTTCCGATCCTCGCGATTGAGGGGATGCTGGCAGCGCTGGCCTCGTTCACGCTGATCGCTCCACTCGGGATTCCGTGGTGGCTGCCACTCGTATTCGTCGCTGTGCTCGCCGCGGCCAGCGCCGGCCTGCGGCAGCTCGCGCTCCAGAAGGGTCGCGAGCTCTGGAGCGGCCTCGCCGTGCTCCGCAGCCTGAGCGGTGGCGGCCGCGTGTTCGGCTTCATGCTGGTGGCGGTGCTCGCGCAGGTCCTCCGCAACTGGATGCTCCTGCACGCGGTCGGCGTCGATGCCTCGTTCTTCGACGCAATCGCCGTGCTGATCGCCCTGGTGGCGCTCGCTCAGCTCCCGGTGGGTCCCAGCGTGGGCGCCGCCGCGGCCGTGCTCATCCTCGGCAGCGACGGGGTGGCGGCGGCCGCCGCCGCCGGGGTTCTGATGACCGTGACGGGCACGATCGGCGGAATGTGCTTCGCGGCGTGGGCGGGCGCCGACCGCCTCTGGGCCCTAGTCAGCCGGCGGCGTGCTGACGGCCGACCCCGGCGGTCGGGCTGAAGCGCGCCGGGCTAGGTCCGATACCGGCGTCGGCTCTGGATGAGCGCGTGGTTGAGGATCGCCTCGTCGTCGTCCTCGCGGGCGACCACGACGATCTTGTTCCAGACGCCGGGGTGAACGACTCGCTCGTTGTAGAGCTGCGTTCGAAACCGTTCCGCGTACACGGCTGGAAGGGTGTCACCGGCGCCGTACATGCGGCGCCCTCCGTCGCTCCCGCGAATGACCGCCACGAGTTCGCGTGTCTGCTCGTAGTCGTCGGCTGCGACGAACTCAACCAGCGGCTGCTGGGGAGCTCCAGCGCTCAGGAAGGCGACCACGTACTTTCGGTCACGGCCCCACCGGTTCTTGCGGACGGTCTCGCCCAGTCCGACCTGCACAGCCCCCTCGGCACGCGTCGGGCCCATGAATACGCGGTAGCGGGTGTATCGATCGAGCCCCTTCGGCCATCGATATGACTCGCCCTCGCGCTCCTGCACGAGATTCCAATACTCCGGGAGGTCCAGAGAATCGCCGCGAGCAGGGGCCGCCCCCTTTTCCGTGGCACCGTCGGCGCCAACGTGACTGATGATGGGATTGTCGAAGCCCGCCTCGGAGAGCCGAGTCAGGAGTGGGCCGAGCTCGCGATCCGGAATGTGCTCCACGGTCACTGAGAATGGCGACATCGGGATCTCCTACATAGACAACGTAAGAAAACTTAGGCATATAAGCCAACGTTATACCGAAGTATGATACATTGCGTAGTGCGCCAAGACCCCTCACCGACCGTCGTCGAACTTCTCAAGTTTCCACGACTGTCAATCGGGCCTGAGCGCACCAGGAGGACTCAACCGAGCACTCCATCCCAAAGAGAAAGTTGGACATCCATGTATGCCACCATTCGACGCTACGAGTCGATCGACCAGAGCCGCACCGACGAGCTCGTCAGAAAGACCGGCGAAAGCCTCCTGCCGAGCCTGAGCGAGCTACCAGGCTTCCACGGCTACTACCTCATCGAAGCCGGCGACGGCGTCATGAGTTCCATCGGCGTTTTCGACACCCGTGAGCACGCCGACGAGTCGACCCGCGTCGCCTCCACCTGGGTGCGCGAGGAGAAGCTTGAGACAGCCCTCCCGAACCCGCCGAAGGTCACGAGCGGCAAGGTCGTCGTCCACAAGACCCGCGAGCTGGTCCAGGCGTAACAGCCTCGAAGCAGCTCGAGTCGGAGAGAGGGCCCGCGAACGCGGGCCCTCGCTTCGTTGTCTCGACCACGCTGACAGCGCCTGCTGCTACCTGTGTCGCGAGCGGCAATCCCGTCCGAGCACTGGTAGCACCACTGGTAGCACCGCTTCCGCAGGCCGCATGATCAAGCCACTTGGCGGGGACTTTCAACGCATCAGCCGCTCTTCTCCGGACGTCCGGCAGATCGCGACAGATGCGCGCGGCTCCTGCTTCTCGCGCAAAGCGGGAGCGGAGCTCTTCACGATGATCCAGCGCGGATCTTCGATGAAGTCGGATCGACGGCGGCGGGTCTTAAACCAGCCAGCGCGCTTGGGGCCGCGGTCAACCGGCCCGGGTGAATGTCACGTGCGTGACTCCGCTGGGCGAGGACGTGGCCTCGACCTCGTAGTCCTTCTCGAGTCCCTCCAGTCCGTCCCAGAGCCGCACGCCCCGGCCGAGCAGGATCGGGACCACCACCGTGTGCATGTGGTCGACGAGCCCGGCAGCAAGGAAGGCGCGGATCATGGTGGGACCCCCGCCGAGGCGTACGTCCTTGCCGTCCGCGGCGTCGCGGGCGGTCTCGAGCGCCTCGGCAGGCGACGCGTCGAGGAAGTGAAACGTCGTGCCGCCCTCCATCTCGATCGACGGGCGCGTGTGATGGGTGAGGACGAAGACCGGTGTGTGGAACGGCGGGTTGGGACCCCACGCGCCCTTCCACTCCGGGTCCTCGTGCCATCCAGGGTGGCCGAACTTCCCGGCACCCATGATCTCGGCGCCGATCCCGGGATCGAACAGCTGCGCGAAGGCGTCGTCGACGCCGCCACTACCACCGGGCTGCCACCACCGAGTGGCGAACAGCCATTGGTGCAGCCTTTCGCCGGCGTGACCGAAATGTGCGTCGTGTCTCTGACCCTCACCGGTGCCGAAGCCGTCGAGTGAGATGGCGAAGTTTTGGACGCGGGCGAGTGACATGGCTGTTGCCCTTCGGTAATCGTCGGGTTGGTTTCCTCTTGCGGTCTCGAGCGAGGTCAGTCGTAGTAGCGGCCGGCGCTGGAGCCGACGCGGGTCATGTCCGTAAGCGACATTGCGACATTGCAATGTTCATCCGCAGCTTTGTGTCCGGGCGGGACTATACTTAAGTAGATGATTAAGAGTTGTCCGGCTCCCGGTCCCCCTCTCGGTGACGTCTTCCACGCCCTAGCCGATCCGAGTCGCCGGTCGATCGTGGAGCGACTCTCGCGGGGCTCGGCGTCCGTGAGCGACCTCGCCGCGCCGCTTCCGATGTCTCTCCCGGCGGTGCTCCAGCATCTGCAGGTCCTCGAGGAGAGCGGGCTCGTGAGCTCGGTGAAGGTCGGCCGAGTTCGAACCTGCACGATCGAGCCCGCGGCGCTCCGGCCGGCCGAGCGTTGGATCGTGAAGCGCCGCGAGGGCTGGGAGCGCCGCCTGGACCGCCTCGGCGCCTATCTCGCGGAGGAGGACGCCAGTTGATCGAGTACGCCGAGCTTTGGATCGAGCGCCGCTACGAAGCTTCGCCGCCGTAGTGTTCTCCGCCTGGCGGCAGGGCCGCGGCGGGGTGCACTTCGGCGCCCCTGGACGCTCTCGCTGCCCGTTGCTGCCCAATCAGACTCCCCCACGAGCCCGCCCACGGCCGCTCCGTGGTCGGTCTTCGTGGTGAAGGGAGGGACATGAGTCCCCTGCCGACCCTCAAGGTGGCGAAGTGTTCAGTGAATGCCCCTTCTTATGGATCGAGCGTGATCCTCAGCCCGAACGGTGATAGTTTGAACGGCAGTTCAGCGTTCGGGTGAGGAGAGCCGGGGTGAGCCCGCGTCCGCAGATCGACCATATCCGTAGACCGCAGTTGCTCAGGGCCGCAGCAGACGTGATCGTCGAACGCGGCCTTGCGTCGACGCGGATCGCGGACGTCGCCGAACGAGCGGGCACCAGCCCACCGGCGG
>JBKPNZ010000022.1:0-40034 GCA_046732895.1 Actinomycetota bacterium | reverse complement strand
CACGACTTGCGGCGCCGGAGATCCATTTCGAATCCCCCGAAGGGGTCGCGGTGCGCCCGTCCAGGGACATCGCCGACTTGAGGATCACGTGCGGCAGGCCCGTGCGGACGTGCTTGCGGAAGGCCTGGTTGGCGAGGCGAGCCGCCGCCGCCTCGGCGCCGTCGGCGAACGCGACCTCGATGCCCTCGTCGCGGAGAATTCCCGGGCCGCGCCCGCTCGCCCGCTCGTCGGGATCATCGCTACCGATCACGACCCGCGCAATGCCCGCCTCGACGATTGCCTCCGTGCACGGGGGCTGGCGCCCAGTGTGGGCGCATGGCTCAACCGAGACGTACAACGTCGCGCCGGCTGGGTCGTGCCCGCGGCGGACGCAATCCTCGAGCGCGGCGCGCTCTGCATGAGGCCCGCCGAGCGAAGCGTGAAAGCCTTCGCCAAGGATTGCCCCGTCGCGCACGATGACGGCGCCCACGAGCGGGTTGGGGCTGACCTGGCCCGCTCCGCCACGCGCGAGCTCCAGCGCGCGGTGGAGCTGGGTGCGGTCGTCCGAGGTGATCGCGGGAGCGTTCATCGCCTCCCCCATCGTAGGCCCGCCTGAATGGCGCCCGAGATCGGGGCGGCGGCGCTGCGGCAGGGCCTCGATTGACTAGTCAGTCAATCAGTGTAGCCCCTCCTGTCGAGCACGAGGCCGCCCCGCTCCCGCTGCGCTCGCGGGTACCGTGCCGCGCATGGGCGGCGCTGCCGAGGCTGAGACAAGACGCTTCGGGCGCTCCGCGGGCCTGCTGGCCGGTGGGGTCGGGCTCGCCGGCCTTTTGACCTACGTCTACTTCTCGCTCGCCTCGCACAACCTCGACCGCGCCGAGTACGGCGAGCTCGTGGTGCTCTGGTCGGCCACCTTCGTGACGATCTCCGTGCTCTACCGGCCGGTCGAGCAGCTGCTCTCCCGGACGATCGCCGAACGCGAGGCGCAGAGCCAGCCGATCGGCGGTCCGCTTCGGACCGCGGCCCTCATCCAGGGGTCGATCGCTGTGGTGTGCGCGCTGGCGGCACTCGCGCTGCGCACACCGCTCCAGGACGAGCTGCTCTCAGGGAACGAGGCCCTCTACTGGATCCTCGTCGCCGCGATCGTCGCCTTCGCAGCCAGCTTCTACGCGCGGGGCTTCCTGGCCGGGCGCCGGCGGTTCGCAATCCTTGCCGGCCTCCTCCTCGCCGAGTCGGCCTCGCGCATGCTCTTCGCACTGGCGGTCGCCGTCGGCGTGACGACCGGGCAGACGGCCGTTGCGCTGGGCGTCGCCGCCGCGCCGTGCCTGAGCCTGCTGGTCGTGCCGTTCGCATTCGGACGGCGCGCGGCCACGGCCGCCTCGGCCCGGCCCTCAGCGCCGGCGAACGTCCCGGCGTTCTCGATCGCCAGCGGCGGCGGCTTCGCGGCCGCTGTCTTCTGCGTGATGCTGAGCGAGCAGACACTCCTGAACGCCGGTCCGCTGCTGGTGAAGGGCACGGCCGGGGCCGCAGCCGCCGGCTACATCTTCAACGTGCTGATGGTCGCTCGCGCGCCGCTGCTCCTGTTCCAGGGCGTCGCCACAAGCCTGCTGCCCCACCTGACGAGGCTCCGCGCCCGGGGGGCCTCAGGCGGTGATGCGTTTCGGCTATCCGTGCGCACAACGATCATGGCGATCACGGCGTTCACCGCGATCGTCGTGGTCGTTGTCCTCGCCATCGGGCCCGCGCTCATGCAGCTCGCGTTCGGGGACAAGTTCACCTACGACCGGGTTGGGCTGCTCCTCGTTGCGCTCGGGATGGGGCTCTATCTGGTCGCCACCACGCTGAACCAGGCGGCCGTGGCCCAGGGGCAAGTGCGGCGTGCGGCCGGCTGCTGGGTCGCCTGCGCGGTCGGATTCCTCGCCTGGAACCTGACCGACGCCTTTGACGACTTCCGCCGCGTGGAGATCGGCTTTGCCGCCGCCGCGTTGGCCCTCGCAGCGCTGCTCTACGCGGTCTACAGGCGACCGCGCGAACGCGCGGCGGACATCGTCGAGCCCGGCTCCCCCGCCGAGCTCGAGGCCCGGCTGGCGGCCGCCGAGGAGATCGGCTAGCGGCTCATTCGGCGCCCGCGGCGGCGGCGATCCTGGAGTAAGCGGCCGCCGGATCGCGATCGCCGAAGACCGCGGAGCCGGCCACGAACAGGGTCGCGCCCGCGTCTGCGACCGGGCCGGCCGTGTCGGCATCGATACCGCCGTCGACTTCGATCGCGGTCTCGCCGGCCAGCTCCCGAAGCTGCCGCACCTTGCCCGGTGAGGAGCCGATGAACGCCTGACCGCCCCAGCCGGGGTTCACCGTCATGCACAGCACGACGTCCGCGTACCCCGCGAGGACCTCGACGGCGATCGCCGGAGTTCCCGGGTTGAGGGCAATGCCCGCGCGGCATCCGGCCTCGTGGATCGCCCCGAGCGTCCTGTGCGCGTGGGCGTCCGCCTCGACATGGAAGGTGATGCAGTCCGCGCCGGCCTTGGCGAACTCGCTCACGTGGTCGCCGGGCCGCTCGATCATGAGGTGGACGTCGAGCCCGCCACCGGCGCCGTGGACCTGATCGGCGAGGGCGCCGACGATCAGTGGCCCGATCGTGATCGGGGGCACGAAGCGGCCGTCCATGACGTCGACGTGGATTATCCGCGCTCCGGCGTCCATGACGTCAGCCACCTGCTCGCCAAGGCGCGCGAAGTCGGCCGACAGAAGCGACGGCGCGACCCGCTTGGTGGTGAAGAGCTCGCTCATACGGGCTTCAGCATCGAATGGCCGCAGTGCTGGCAGAGCAGATCCTCGTCGGCCCGCATGCGCACGATCGTCTGATGCTCGCCACAGTTCGGGCACTGCGAGACGAGCTCGTACCGACGCAGGCAGTAGACGCACCGGTAGCGGCCGGGCAGCTGGGTCGGCCGTAGCCATGGCTCACCGCACCCAGGGCACCCGGGGCGCGGAATCGTCTGCTCGGACGGGGACACCGGCCTACCCCTCCGCCCGCACGAGGCGGGAAATGAAGAAGCCATCGGTGCCGTCGCGGTCGGGGCGGATCTGAACGAAGCGACGGTCGCGGGCGGATGCCAGCTCGGGCTGCTCCGCGCCCAGATCATCGGCGACGAGCGAGGGGTCCTCAGCCAGGGCCGCCGCGATGACCGACTCGTTCTCGCGATCCGAGATCGTGCACGTCGAGTAGACGAGCGTCCCACCCGGCCGCAGGGTCCTGGCCGCCGCCCCGAGCAGCTCCCGCTGCAACTTGGCCAACCGCTCCGGCTGGTCAGCGGTCTTGCGCCAGCGTGCGTCGGGGCGCGACGCCAGTGCCCCCAGATCGGTGCAGGGCGGGTCCACGAGGGCTCGATCGTAGCCATAGCCCAGGTCGGCGCTCGCGCCGTCGGCGACGACGACCCGTGCGCTCGTTGCTCCGGCTCGGGCGCAGAGCTCCTCGATCTGGCTCGCGCGAGCGGCGTCCCGCTCGACCGAGACGATCTCGCCGGTGTCCTCGATCCGCCCCGCGATTTGCGTGGTCTTCACGCCCGGGCCGGCGCAGAGGTCGAGCACGCGGTCACCGGGCCGCGGATCGAGGGCGGCGACGACCGCCGCTGACGCTCGCGACTGGGCGATGAGCTCGCCCGCCTCGAGGCGGCGACCCGCCTCCGGGCCCGATGGCCCCGAGACCACGATCGACTCGGGCAGTCCAAGGAGGCCCTCACTCAGCTCCGTCGCCGCTCGAGCCCGCACACCCGCAGCTTTCAACGCGCCGAGCACCAGACCGGGGTCGGTGCGCAGCGTGTTCACCCGGAGCGCCGTTTCGGCGGGCTCGTTGAGTGAGCGCATCAGCGAGCGCGCGTCGTCGGCGCCCAGCTCGGCCCACCACATCCTTGCGAGCCACTCGGGATACGACAGGGCGATCGCCGCCTCTTCGGGAGTCCCGTCGCTTAGCGAGTTCAGGAGGTCGGCGCGATCCCGGGCGGCTCGGCGCAGGACCGCGTTGACGAGCCCGGCCGCGGCCTTGCGGCGGCGAGCCGACATCCCCCCCAGGCTCTGCTTGGCGAGCTCGACCGACTGATCGACCGCGGCGTGATCGGCGGAGCCCTCGGCAAAGAGGAGTTCGTAAAGGCCAAGCCGCAGGGCAGCGATCAACGCCGGATCGAGCTCGCCGGGCTCGCGTCGCGCCAGGACTCCCACGATGTGATCCGCCGTTCCGCGCCGCTGGACGGCCCCGTAGGCGAGTCGCTGAGCCTGCGCGAGCTCGCGGCCCGCGAGCGCGTGGCGCTCCGCGGCGGCGCGAAAGGCGCGATCAACCCAAGCGTCGTCCTCAAACGCCCGGCGCAAGACCTCATAGGCGACCCGTCTCGGTTCAGTCGCGTTCACCTGGCTGCGGTTGCCAGGCGGGGCGCGTCGTGCCCGCGCAGATAAGCCTCGGCATCCATCGGCCGGCCACCGGGGGGCTGCACCACGTTCAGCTCGAGCACGCCGTCCCGGCATCCGACCAGGAGCCTCCCATCGGCGGCCGAGACCTCGGTCGGGGCAAGCCGGCCCTCGGCGGCGGCGGCCTCACGCACCCCCAGCCGCCCTCCGTCGGCGAGCGCGAGGTAGACCCCGACATGGGAGCCGAGCGCCCGCACGACGCGCTCGAGCTCCACCGCGGGCCGCCCCGGGTCGAGCCGGCGCTCTTCGGGTGTGATCTTGTCCGCGTGGATGGCCAGCGCCTCGTCCTGGGGGTTGAGCTCCAGCTCGCCGCCCGCGCGGAGGTCGAGCGCACGGATCGCGAGCTCCCCGCCGAGCTCGGCAAGCCGCGCCGAGAGCTCCGGGAACGCCTCGTGCTTGCCGATTTCGATCGTCTCCTGCAGCCCGATCGGCCCGGAATCGAGCCCCTCGGAGAGACGAATGATGGTCACGCCCGTCTCGCGGTCGCCGGCCATGATCGCGCGCTCGATCGGCGCGGCCCCGCGCCAGCGAGGCAGGAGCGAAGGATGCACGTTCAGCATCTCGGGATCGCTCAACAGGGGCTCGCGGATCAGCTGGCCGAAGGCGCAGACCAGGCCGACGTCCCCGGCATCACCGAGCCGCTTGACCGACTCAGGGTCGTTGACGTTCTCGGCCTGGTGGAGCTCGACCCCGAGCTCCCTGGCGGCAAGCGCCGCCGGCGGTGACTCCAGACGCTGCCCGCGACCCCGCGGGCGGTCCGGCGGGGTGACCACCAGGGCCGGGCGGTGATCCGAGTCAGCGAGGCGCCTGAGCACCGTGACGGCGAACTCCGAGGTGCCCAGGAAGACCGTCCGCACTACTGCTCGAGGCCGTCGGGGTCCTCGGGCGCCTCCGGCTCCTCGGGTGAGGGAGGCAGGTAGGTGCCTCCCTCGCGCAGAGCGCTCAGCGCGCCGCGCCGCTGCTCCCTGGTTGTGCGATCCAGCATGAGTACCCCGTCCAGGTGATCGATCTCGTGCTGGAGGACCCGCGCCTCGAGGCCGGAGGCCTCGAGCATGAGCGGCTCACCCCGGACGTCCTGCCCGCGGACCCGGACATAGAGCGGGCGCTCGACGTCGACGATGACACCGGGCAGACTCAGGCATCCCTCCTCGGCTGCGGCCAGTTCGCTCGAGCTCCACTCGATCTTCGGATTCGCGAGCGCCGTCGGTGTTGCCTCGAGCCCCGCCTGGAAGACAAGCAGTCGCCGCATGACGCCGAGCTGAGTGGCGGCGAGCCCGACGCCCACCGCATCGTTCATCAGCGCGACCATGCGCTCTGCCTCGCGCTCCAGATCGGCGCCGAAGTCGGTGACCTCGGACGCACGCGACTTCAGCACCGGATCGCCGAACTTTCGCACCTCGGCGAGCGCTGCATCCCGCCGCGCGCGCTCCTCGTCGGAGAGCTCGTAGCGGTCCGCGATCGGGTCCGACCCCTGCGCGTCAGCCTCGGCGTCAGGCCCCTTTACGAGGGGGTCAGACCCCTGTTTGAGTTCCGTGTCGGTTGCGTCGCTCACTCGTTCGAGTCTAGAGCCGGAGCGGCAAGACGATCATTGGGGATCGACGTCGACTGACAGCGCCACTCCCCGCAGACGGCGCGCGGCGGTCACCTGCTCCACCGCCGCGCGGACGGCGCTCACGGCCGCCTGGCGCTCCGTCCCCTTGACGAGAAGCTGGCGGCGATACCGCCCCCGCACGCGGAACCTCGGAGCCGGACCCAAGAGCGACGCCTCTTCCGGAAGGAGCGGTGCAAGTGCGTCGTGGATCGCCTCGATCGCCGCGTGGGCCTGCGGCTCCTGGGTGGCGCCGACCTCGATTCGGATGAGCGCCGAGAACGGCGGATAGCCAAGGGCGCGACGGCGCTCCAGCTCACCGCCTATGAACGCCTGGGCGTCGTGAGCGGCGGCGGCCTTGATCGCGTCGGCCTCGGGTGCCAGGGTCTGGATGATCACGCGCCCTGAACGCTGTCCCCGGCCGCTGCGACCGGCGAGCTGTGCGACCAGCGCGAACGTTCGCTCCTCGGCCCGGAAGTCGGGGAAGCGAAGCGAGGCATCGGCGTCGACAACGACGCTGAGCGTGACGTCGCGGAAGTCGTGCCCCTTCGCGACCATCTGCGTCCCGACGAGGATCGCTGCACCGGGGCGCTCGAAGCGGGAGAGAACGTCGCCGTGCGCGCCGGTACCCGCGGCCGTGTCGGAGTCGAGGCGCAGGACGGGAGCCCCTCCTGCGAGGGCGCGCAGCTCTTCTGAGATCCGCTCGCTTCCGGCACCGTGGCGCGCGAGCGTCACCGATCCGCAGTCAGGGCATGCGCTCGGCACCGGCGCGGAGTGGCCACAGTGATGGCATCGAAGCTGCTCGGGAGAGCGGTGAAGCACGAGGGATACGTCGCAGTCCGGGCAGCGCCAAGAACGCCCGCATTCACGGCATTCCATGAACGGGGACCAACCCCGCCGGCTGACGAGAACGATCGCCTTCTCCCCGGCCGCGAGCGTCGCGGCAAGGGCATCGCGGGTCCGCGCGTGCAGCGGGCCGGCGTCGCCGCGTCGCTCACGCATGTCGACCACATCGACCGCGGGCAGCTGCCCGCCGTCGACTCGCTCCGGGAGCTCAAGATGCTCGAGTTCGACCCAGGCCTCGGGTCGCGGGGTGGCGGTGCCGGCGACGAGCACCGCCCCAGCCTCGGCGGCGCGGCGGCGCGCGACCTCGCGGGCGTCGTATCGGGGGTCGCCCTCCTGCTTATAGGACGCGTCGTGCTCCTCGTCGATGACGATCAATCCCAGGGCCTCGGCGGGAGCGAACACGGCTGATCGCGGCCCCACGCAGACGCGCGCCTCACCGGCGCGCAGCCGCATCCACTCGTCGCGGCGCTCGCCTGCTGTGAGCCCCGAGTGCAACACGGCCACCGTGTCGCCGAGGCGCTGGCGGAAGCGCGTCACGGCCTGGGGCGTCAGCCCGATCTCGGGCACCAGCGCGATCACGCCCCTCCCCCGCGCCAGAGCGGCCTCGGCGGCGGCCAGGTAGACCTCCGTCTTGCCCGAACCGGTCACTCCGTGAAGCAGGTGAGCGCCGGGCTCGCCGTCAAGCCCCCCGACGATCGCCGCCACCGCCTTGCGCTGCGCCGCGTTCAGCTCGACTCGAACGGGCTGCGCGCCAACATCCACTGACGGTGGCCGGCGGGACACCTCGACCTCACGCGTGGAGATGAGCCTGCGCCGCTCGAGGCGCCGCAGGGCAGCACGGTCGGCGGCGAGATCCGCCGCCCGAATCTCCTCCACCCCGTGGAGCTGCTCCAGCACCGCGCGCTGCACCCGGCCCAGCCGCTCGGTGCGAAGCGCCGAGGTCCCGGCGGGGGTGATCTCCACGAGAAGCTCCTTCCGGGCGCGAACACCGCGTCCGGCCGCGCCCACGCCGGGGGGCAAGACGAGCTCGAGCCCTCGCGCCGGCGTCGAGCAGTACTCGCGGGCCGCCCACAGCCCCAGGCGGACGAGCTCGGGCGAGGCGCCGGCCTCGAGCGCAGCGATCGGCTCGGCCAGGCGCTCGGGGGCGAGCTCGCTCGACTCGGCGAGGCCGACGACCACGCCGAGCACACGGCGAGGACCGAAGGGAACCAGCAGAACGTCCCCGACGCCGACGCTCGCCAGCCGTTCCGGCAGGCGGTAGTCGAAGGGCCCGCGCAGCGCGCGCGCCGTCGTCAGCGGCTCGACCTTGGCGATTGACATCACCGGCCAGGCTAGGCGGCACCGCGGATGAGACGGACCCCGGCGCCTCGCGGAAGTGGGGTCCGGGACGGACCCTGATCGCGGCGAGTGGATAGGATTTCGCCGCCGTGGCACCGACCCTGCATCCGGGCGAGAAGGTGATCTTCGAGGGCCACCCATCGTGGCGCTCGATCCTCGACTTCTATCTCAAGGGCTTCCTGCTGACGGCGCTTGTCTGCCTGGCTGTGGCGGGGGTCACGGCGGTCACCGACGATGTCAACAGCGGGCTGGTCGCGATCGTCGCCGTGGTCGGCGTCGCGCTCACGATCCTGGTCGGCTTCATCAAGCGGGTCGCAACGAGCTACACGATCACGGACCGCCGTCTTCACATCAAGCGCGGCATCGTCTCGCGCGAGGTCCAGGAGACCCGCCTGGAACGGGTGCAGAACGTGAACTATCGCCAGGGGGTCTTCCAGCGCATGCTGCAGATCGGCGACGTCGACTTCGACACCGCCGCCGGCGACGACTACAACTTCGTCTTCACCGGCGTTGCCGAGCCGGCGGACGTGGTCCACATCGTCGACCAGGCCACGCACGGTGGCACCACGACGCTGGGCGAGCCCGCCCCGCAGACTGCGCCGACGCAGCAGCAGCCGCCTTCGGCCTAGCGGTTCGTGTCCGGCGGCTAGGCGGGCGTTCCGGCGGCGCTCTCGGCGCCGAGGCCGGCGGCCTCGCGCAGCTGATCGACCCGGTCGGTTCGCTCCCATGTGAAGTCGTGGTCCGTGCGGCCGAAATGGCCATAGGCGGCCGTCTTCTGGAAGATCGGCCGGTGGAGGTCGAGGTACTGGCGAAACGCCCCGGGGCGAAGGTCGAACACGGCATTGACGGCCTTCGTGACCTGAGCGTCGGAGACCTTGCCGGTGCCGAAGGTCTGGACCATGAGTGACACGGGCCGGGCGACGCCGATCGCGTAGGCGACCTGGACCTCGCAGCGGTCCGCGAGCCCGGCAGCCACCACGTTCTTGGCCACGTAGCGAGCGGCGTAGGCGGCCGAGCGATCCACCTTCGACGGATCCTTGCCCGAGAAGGCGCCGCCGCCATGGCGGGCGGCGCCGCCGTAGGTGTCGACGATGATCTTGCGGCCGGTCAGGCCGGCGTCGCCCATCGGGCCGCCGATCTCGAACTTTCCGGTCGGGTTCACGAGGAAGTTCTCGAACAGCTCCGTCTCCGTGAAGAGCTCCTTGTACTCGCTGTGGAGAACCGGCTCCACGACGTGCTCCCAGAGGTCGTTCTTGATCAGGGTGTCCCCGTCGATCCCGGGCTTGTGCTGGGTTGAGATCAGGAGCTTCACGACCTCGACGGGCCGTTCGTTCTCGTACCGCACGGTGACCTGCGTCTTGCCGTCGGGGCGCAGGTAGGGCACGACCTCCGCCTTGCGCACTTCGGCGAGCCGCCGCGCGAGCGTGTGAGCGATCTGGATCGGCATCGGCATGAGCGCCTTCGTCTCACGCGTCGCGTAGCCGAACATCATTCCCTGATCGCCGGCTCCGGCCCGGTCGAGCTCGTCCTCATCGTTGGGATCCGTACGCGTCTCATACGCCGAGTCGACGCCCTGTGCGATGTCCGGGGACTGCTCGTCGATTGCCGTGATCACCGCGCACGTGTCGGCGTCGAACCCGTACTTGGCCCGGTCATACCCAATGCCGTGCAGTGTGTCGCGGACGATCTTGGGGATGTCCACGTAGGTCTCGGTCGTGATCTCGCCGGCGACCACGACGAGGCCGGTGTTGACGAGGCACTCGCAGGCCACGCGGCCGGTGGGATCGTCGGCCATCACCGCATCGAGCACGCCGTCGGAGACCTGGTCGCAGATCTTGTCGGGATGCCCCTCGGTGACGGATTCCGACGTGAACAGGTACTCGTTCTCGGAAAGCTCCGTGGTCTCGCTCATGGCCGCGCGATGCTAGCGCGTATCCGCGCCTGCGATGGCACCTATTCGCCCGTCGTGGTGGTGCCCTCGCCCCCGCCTGCCGCGGTGGTTTCTGCGCCCTCCGCCGGGCCAGAGCCGATGGCGAGGCGGACGTCCGTGTCGAGCTCCGACCGACTCGCGTGGACCGCCAGCCCCATCGTCTCGAGCTTGCGCAGCTCCCCGGCGAACGTCGCGTACGCCGGGCTCTCGCCGAGGCCGTTGAGCTCGGCCAGGTGCAGGAGCGAGGCGACGTTCAGGTAGACGAGCAGCGACGGATCGTCCGTGAGCCCGTCCGTCGCCTGCTCGAAGCCGTCGCTGGAGTCAAGCCCGCCCTTGTCGCCCGCCACCTGCTCCACTCCCTGCGGGTCCGACGCGACGACCAGGAGGGAGTCGACGATGGCGTAGGTCAGATCCACGGTCGGGGACACCCGCAGGCTCTCCGCCTGAACGCCCGCGAGTTCGCGCCGCGTGAACACGGGGGCCTGCTGCTCGGAGCCTTCGAGCGCGTGGGCGATCGGTCCCTGTAGCCGCGCAAGCGCCTGGCGAGCCTCCTCGTCGACTCCCGCGGCGAGGAACTGGACGAATGGGACCTTCGCCTCGGAGGGTGAGACCCCCTGACCGGATCCGCCGGGCTGGAGCGCGAGGGCGGCCTCGTCCCCGAGTGCGGGCAGAAGGTCCTTCTGGAGGTCTACCTGCCCGAGATCTCGGAGTCGCTCGACGAGGTCGGTGAATCCGGCGGCGAGGCCCGGGGCCTGGGCGCTCGCCTGGGCAAGCAGGTCCTTGACCGTCGCCCCGGGATCCCCAAACCCAAGGTACGCCAGGGTCTCGGGCGCGAGCTTCGCCGCGAGCTGCGGATCGAACCCAGGGAACGCCGCGAAGAACCCCGGGTGTGCCTTCGCGCGATCGGAATCGAGATCACTGCGCACCGCAAGCTCGATGCCGTCGTCGCGGGCCACGAGCGCCGCCGCCGCCCCGGTCGTCGCCCCTGCGTCGACGAATGGCTCGGCCGACGCGAACGGGCCCCGCTCGCCGGCGAGCAGGTCGGCCGCCCCGTCCGGTGAGACGTAAACCTCGGCGAGCCTCTTGTCGGGCAGCCTGTCGCGCACTGCTTCCGCATCCGCGTCGTCGGCCAGCGAGCGGGCGCCCTTTGCCCCGGTGGCGACGTCGACGATCGCATGAACCCCAGAGTCGGTGCCGATCACGAGGAACCCGTTGGTGATCGCGGTCGTCAAGCCCCGGTCGTCGATGTCGATGTTCACGTCGCGGTACTGCTCGGTCTGAGTTGCGCCGGCCGCAATCCGGCTCGCGTACTTTTCCGCCCGCTTCTGGTCGTCCACCTCGAGCAGTTGAACCTGCTCCGCGCCGCGGTCGGTAGGCACGAGCGCAACCGCCGCCTCGCCTCCGAACCAGGGCCCGAAGTCGCGCTTGTAATCGGGTGGGGCGCCGTTCGGGCCGGGAACCTGAACGAGCAGGCGACCGACGACTTGGCGAGTCAGCAGTGGCAGCCGATCGGCGAGATCCGCAGCGGCATCGAACTGGTCGGTGTCGGGATCGACGTTCAGATGGACGTAAGCGAGGGAGTGCGCCGGCACCAGGTCGGCCGCGTCGTCGGCGGGAGCGCACTCATCTCCGCCTGGGAGCGAGCACGGAAGGGCGGGCGCGGCCGCGAGCACAACCACGAGCAGGAGCACGATGGCGCCCAGTGCCGCCAGCAGGTGTCGGCGCGTCTGCACTCCCAGCCCTCGCCAGAACTCCGCCGCTCCGCGGCCGAGCGCCCGAGGTACGCGGCCAAGCGCGTAGGCCACGTCCTCGAGCAGGTAGCGCGTGCCGCGCAGCCGCTGGACGATGGCCGACCAGGCCTTCCCTGGCGAGGGGGAGCGAGCCACCCGGCGGTTATACCTGGCCGGCTTCGCAGTCGCGCCACGTCAAACGACTGCTCACGCCCCACCCGCGCGGCTCCGTCTTCGCGGGCGCTGGGCCGCGCGCCCCTCCCTCCGCGCCTTGGGGATGTAGTCGATGATCAACGGGATCCCCTCGAGGCCATAGGCCTCGCGCAACCGGTTCTCCAGGTGGAAGGCCCAGTCGCGCGAGATGAGCTTTCGGTCGTTCACCTGAATTGCGATGCGGGGAGGGCGCCGCTCCACCTGGGCGGCGTAGTAGAGGCGCAGGCGCTTGCCGCGCCGCGCCGGGGGCGGGCGGGTGGCCACGACGTCGCCGACGAACCGGTTCAGCTCCGGGGTCGGGATCCGCTCGGCGCGGCGATCGGCGAGCGCGATCGCTCGCTCCATCAGCTTCTCGAGGTTGCGGCCCCGGACGGTCGACGTGGTGAGCACGGGCGGGCGCTGGCGCAGGCGGCTTGCAAGGCGGGCCTTGGCGTCGTCCAGATCGGTCTCTCCGACGTCCCATTTGTTGAGCGCCACGACCGTCGCGCACCCGGTGCGCATCGCCAGCTCGGCCACTCGCAGATCCTCGGCCGTCACTCCCTCGGACGCGTCGCAGACCACGATCGCGACGTCGGCCCGCTCGGCGGCTCGCTCAGAGCGAAGCTGGGCGTAGAAATCGACGGTGCCCGCCACCTTGCTGCGACGACGCAGGCCGGCGGTGTCGATCAGGACGAGCGACCGCCCGCCGAACTCGAGCTCGGTGTCGATCGAATCCCGCGTGGTCCCGGCGAGCTCGGAGACGATCACCCGCTCGGAGCCGAGGAAGGCGTTGACGAGCGATGACTTCCCCACGTTGGGCCGGCCGATGACGGCGAGCCTGACGTCGTCGGGTGGACCGTCGCCCGGCTCCTCCGCCCCCTCCTCCGGGATGGCGGGCTCGGCCCCCACCTGCCTCAAGAGGTCCGTCAGCCGGTCCAGCAGATCGCCCGTTCCGTGACCGTGCGTGGCCGAGACCGCCAACGGCTCACCAAGCCCGAGCCGGTTGAACTCCGCCGAGTCAGGCGAGTCCTGCGCGCGGTCCACCTTGTTGGCGACGACCACGACCGGCACGTCCGACCGGCGCAGGATGTCCGCCACCTCGCCGTCGCCCGGCCGCAGTCCCGCCCGGGCGTCGACGACCAGAGCGACGAGGTCGGCATCCGCGATCGCCTCACGCGCCTGCCCCTGGACGGCGCGGGAGAGCGAATCGCCGGCCGCGAGGTCGACCCCTCCGGTGTCGACGAGCTGGAAGTCGATCCCGTTCCATTGGCACGCGATCGCCTTGCGGTCGCGGGTCACTCCGGACTCGCGATGCTCGACCGCCTCGCGCCCGCCGGCGAGCCGGTTGACGAGGGTCGACTTCCCGACGTTCGGGAAACCGACCACCGCGACCTGCAGCGGCCTCGTCACGCCAGCACTCCGCGCTCCGAGGCGAGCCCGATGATTCGATCGACGACGTCGTCGACCTCGAGGCCCGTCGTGTCGAGCACGACGGCGTCGGCCGCGGGGCGCAGCGCCCCGTGGTCGCGATTTCGATCGCGCGTGTCGCGCTCGGCCTGCGCGAGCAGGACGTCCCGCTGGTGCTCGCCCGTCTCGGCGGCTCGGCGCCGTGCCCGCTCCTCGTCGCTCGCCGTCAGGAAGACCTTGAGCGGCGCGTCGGGACTCACCACGGTGCCGATGTCGCGGCCCTCGGCCACATGGCTCGCCGCGGCGATCAGAGCGCGCTGGCGCTCCACCATCGCCTCGCGGACCTCCGGGTGAACCGACACTCGGGAGGCCGCGGCGGTGACCTCGGGTGTCCGGATCGCCTCGCTGACGTCCTCGCCGTCGAGGCGAATCCGCTCGCCATCGAGCTCAATCTCAACCTGGCGCGCCAGCTCCCCGAGCCCCGCCGCATCGCCCGGATCGACCTGGCGCCGGAGCGCGGCCAGGGCAACGCTCCGGTACATGGCGCCCGAGTCCAGGTAGGTGATGCCGAGGCGGCGGGCAAGAGCCCGCGCCACGGTGGACTTCCCCGCACCGGCGGGTCCGTCGATGGCGATCAGCATGCGGCGAGGATAGAGTTGCGCCCAATGCGCAGCTGGGACATCTCGACGATCGACGTGCAGCCACGCCAACCCGTGGTCCTCGATTCCGAGGACGAGGGCCGTGCGATCGCGATTCAGCTTCGGGCCGGGGACCAGCTTCAGGAGCACCAGGTGCACGAGCGCGCGTGGATCCTGGTCATCGAGGGCAAGGTCAAGATCGACCTGCCGAGCGGTGAGTCGGTAACCGGCGGAGCCGGGTTCCTTGCGGTCTTCGACCCCGCCGAGCGCCATGAGGTGAGCGCGGTCGAGGAGTCGAGGCTTCTCTTGGTCCTTGCGCCCTGGCCCGGGGACGGGCATCCGAGTAACCGCTAGGGACTGGCGCCGCTCAAGCACCGCGTTTTGCACGAACTGACGTCAATGACGTCGTCAGGTGCAAATCGCTGAGCGATGGTCGCGTAAACGCGTCAATGTCGCGTTTTCTCGACCATCGCCGGCCAGCGCGCGGCCGCCCTCCCCCACGTGCCCCTTAGCAGAGCACAAGCGTCATCAGCTGAGTAGCGACCGCAGGTCCGCCTCGAAGCCCGGGTAGCTCACGCGCGCCGCCTCGAAGCCGACCACCTCGACGCCCTCCTTCGATGCCAGTCCCGCAACGGCGCCGAGCATCGCCAGTCGGTGGTCCCCCTGGGCGTCGATCACACCACCGCGCAACCCGCCGGTCCCCCTCACGCGAAACCCGTCCTCCGCCGCCTCGATCTCCGCCCCCAAACCTCGCAGCCCGTCGACCACAGTCGCGATCCGGTCGGACTCCTTGTGGCGGAGCTCCTCGGCCCCGGCGACGACCGTCTCGCCATCGGCGAAGGAGCCGAGCAGTGCCACCAGCGGGAGCTCGTCGATCGTGAGGGGAACCTCGCCCGATGCGACCCGCGCCGACTGGAGCGCGCCGCTGCGCGCGACGACGGTTCCGCGCGGTTCGCCCCCGTGCGGCCGTCCCTCATCGACCTCGATCGGCGCGCCCATGCGGTTGAGGATCCCCAGCAGGCCGATCCGGGTCGGGTTGATGCCCACCTGCTCGAGCCGGACCTCGCTGCCTTTGACGAGGACGCCGGCGACGAGCGCGAATGCCGCCGACGAGAAGTCCGCGGGAACGGGAATCCTGTCGATGCCCAGGCTCGCCGTCGGCTCGACCACGACCCGATTTCCGGGCAGCGAGCCCCGCAGGGCCACCTGTGTGCCCGCCTCCTCCAGCCGCAACCGCGCTCCGCAGGCGGCGAGCAGGCGCTCGGTGTGGTCGCGTGTCGGTGCGGGCTCCGTGACTGCCGTCTCTCCGTCGGCCAGCAGGCCCGCGAGCAGCAGGCAGGACTTCACCTGGGCGCTGGCGACCGGAAGCCGGTAGTCGATCCCGTGGAGTCGGCCTCCGCGCACTCGGAGGGGCGGCAGGCGATCGTCGCGGCACTCCACGGCCGCGCCCATCTCGAGCAGCGGCGCTGCGATCCGGTCGACCGGCCGGCGGCGGATCGATTCGTCGCCGTCGAGGGTCCAGGCGCCGGTCGGCTGCCCTGCCAGCCATCCGGGCAGCAGCCGCAGCAGCGTCCCGGCGTTGCCGACGTCGATCTCCAGCTCGCGGATGGGATGACTCTCCGACGGGCCATGAAGGCCGACCCCCTGAAGCTCGACGTCGAAGCCGCCCCGTACGGCTGAGGGGCTCGCCTGGACATCGGCGCCCAAGGCCGAGACGGCGCCGAGGGTCGAGCGCGTGTCGGCCGCATCGAGGTAGCCCTCGATCGAGGTCCGCCCCTCCCCCATCGCGGCGACGATCGCCGCCCGGTGCGAGATCGACTTGTCCGGCGGCGGGCGCAGCGCTCCCTTGAGCGGCCCCACCGGATCGAAGCGGACGTCCACTTGGATCTAATCCTCGGCCATGGCGACCGTGTGGCCGAGTGAGCGGACTACCTCAGCTGCGCGGTCGGCCTCCTCCGCCCCGGCGACCCACAGCGAAACCGCGCCGGTGCGCATGTCGGCGGAGGGATAGAGCGCCATGTCCTCGATGTTCACGCCGGCCCGCCCCAGCGCGAGTGCGATCTCGGCGACCGTGCCGGGCCGGTTGGGAACACCAAGGCGCAACTCCCGCAGCTCACCGCCGATGAGCTCTGCCTCCAGCAGGCGGCGCCGGTCATCGCGGGCGGCTCGCTGCCACTCGGCGACGGCAGCGGGGTCGCCACCGCGAATCAGGTCCGCCGCCTTGCTGAGGCGCTCGCCCACCGCGTCGAGTGCGGCGGCGACCGCTTCCCCGTTCGTCGCAAGGATGTCGCCCCAGATGACGGGATTGGCACCCGCAACGCGGGTGGTGTCGCGGAAGCTGGGACCGACCTCGGGAAGTCGCTCCGACTCCTCGGTGAGCGCCGCCGCGGCCTGTTGAACCAGGGCGTTGGCGAGCACGTGGGGCACATGGCTGACGGTGGCCATCAGGCGGTCGTGGGCGTCGGCGTCGATCGCCTGCGGGCGGGCACCAAGGTCGGAGATCGTCCGCTGGAGCCGGTCGTACAGGAGGCCGCTCGACCGCTCGGTCGGGGTGAGGTACCAGCGGGCGCCCTCGAAGAGATCATCGCGGGCGTTCTCGACGCCGGAGGTCTCCGCCCCCGCAAGGGGATGGCCGCCGATGAAGCGCTCCCCCTCCGGGTGCCTGGCGAGCCCCTCCAGCAGGCCGTGCTTCGTCGAGCCGACATCGGTGACCACGGCGTCCTCATCGCTCGCCGCCAGTGCCTGGGCAGCCAGGGCAGGCAGCGCGCCCACCGGCGCGGCGCAGAAGACGACATCGGCGCCGGCGACGGCGGCCGTGACGTCACCCGCCTCATGATCGAGTGCTTCGACCTCCAGCGCGCGAGCAAGTCGCTCCGCATCCGGATCGAAGCCCACGACCTCCGCGTCGAGGCGCCGCCGCGCGGCTAGCCCGACCGAGCCGCCGATCAGGCCGACGCCGAGGACGGCGATCCTCATCCGCTCCGGCGAGCCTCCACGGCCCCGGCGAGCCTGTCGAGGATCACTGCCGTTCGCTCCCAGTCGAGACACGCGTCGGTGATCGACTGGCCGTATACGAGCGGCCTGCCGGACTCGAGGTCCTGGCGGCCGCCGACGATGAACGACTCGAGCATGATCCCGACGATGGCCCGATTTCCGGCACCGATGTGCTCGGCGATCGCCCCGGCCGCGGTCACCTGGCGGTCCGGGTCCTTGCCGCTGTTGCCGTGCGACGCATCTATCACCAGCCGCTCCGGCAGCCCAGCCGCACGCAGCAGATCGACGGCCGCCGAGACCTCGGCCGTGCCGTAGTTCGGTCCCTCGTCGCCCCCGCGCAGGATCACGTGACCATCGGGGTTCCCGGCCGTGTAGAGGATCGCCGGCGCTCCTGCGTCGTCGATACCGGCGAACGCGTGCGAGGCGGCGGCTGCGCGAACGGCATCGACCGCGACCTGCACGTTGCCGTCGGTTCGATTCTTGAATCCGACCGGCATCGAGAGGCCGGACCCGAGCTGACGATGCGTCTGGCTCTCGCTCGTCCGAGCGCCGATCGCCCCCCAGGCGACCGTGTCGGCGATGTACTGCGGCGTGATCGGATCGAGGAACTCGCAGCCAGCGGCGAGACCGAGGTCGAGGACGTCGAGCAGAAGCTCGCGCGCGGTCCGCAGGCCGGTGTTGACGTCGCCGGAGCCGTCGAGGTGAGGGTCGTTGATGAGTCCCTTCCAGCCCACGGTCGTCCGCGGCTTCTCGAAGTAGACGCGCATCGCGATCACGAGGTGCTCGGCGAGATCGGCGGCCACGGCCGCCAGGCGCCGGGCGTAATCAAGCGCGGCACCTGGATCGTGGACGCTGCAGGGGCCGGCCACGACCAACAGTCGATCGTCGACGCGGTCGAGCACTGCGGCGACCTGCTCGCGTCCGCGGACCACAGCCGCCGTGCGATCGGGGCTGAGCGGCAGCTCCTCGAGCAGGGTTGCCGGAGCCACGAGCTCGACGACCCTCTCGATCCGGCGATCACGAACGGGGTCCCTCACGCGCTGGCCCTCCATGCCCACGATCATCGCGGGTTCACCGGGTGTTGCGTCACGATCCTCATGTTTTCTGGTTCCTCTCGTTCAGGCTGTAGGCAAACGGGCGCAGATCAGGCGTCCGGCTTCATCTCCCGCTAGGTACGGCCTTGCGGCCGGGCCGGACGCCTAGCTAAATCGCCAGTACCAGAAATAGCGCGCACGCAGCGAGGCGCCGGGGGCGCCGTCGATCGAAGCTGACGTGCGAATGCGCTGCATGAGAGCGCAGTTTGTACCACGAGAGGGCGTTTTTGGCAACGGCCCCGCGCTTCAGTGCCGCTCCGCGACCACGTACTCGTCGTAGGTCGTGGAGGCCTTCTGCGTGTTCGTCACCTCCACGAAGCCCTGATGGTTCCGCATGCGAACCCCTACGCACGCCGCGTTTACCGGACCGTCGCCAATGCTCCGAGAAATCGATCGTTCTCGCCACGGGTTCCATAGGTGACGCGGATGTGGCCCGGATCGCCCAGCGGCTCGCCCGGCCGCACCACGATGCCCTCCTCGGAGAGCTTCGCGACGACATCGGCCTCGTCGCGATCGCCGAGGTCGACCCACGAGAAGTTCGCCTGCGAGTCGGGCGTGGAGAAGCCGAGCTCCCGCACGCCCTCCTCGACCCTCACGCGCTCGACGATCGTCTGCTCGACGCGCTCCGCCACGTCGTCCTGGTGGCGAATGGCCTCGGCGCCGGCCGCCTGCGCGACGGCGTTGACGCTGAATGGCTGGCGCACCGCGTCCACGGCCTTGCGGAAGGCAGCAGAGCCCAGGGCGTAACCCACGCGGAGGCCTGCCAGCCCGTAGCACTTGCTGAAGGTGCGAAGCAGAACGAGGTGCGGGAAGTCGCGGCGCAGGTCGACGGTCGCGTCCGGGTCGTCGTTCACCTGGAACTCGATGTACGCCTCGTCCACGATCACGGTGACGTGGTCGGGAATCCGCTCGAGAAAGGCGCCGATCTCGGCGGCGCGGACGTGAGTCGAAGTCGGGTTGTTCGGATTGCAGACGACGACGAGCTGCGTCGCCGCCGTCACCTCCGCGGCCATCGCGTCGAGGTCGTGAACGTCGCCGTGGGCGAGCGGCACGCGGATCTCCCGGGCTCCCGACAGAGGAGCGATGTACGGGTAGATCGAGAAGGAGGGCCAGGCGTAGACGATCTCGGAGCCCGGCTCGCACAGCGCAGCCGCCGCCGCGAGGAGGATCTCGCAGGAACCGTTAGCGACGGCGATCCCGCCGGGCTCGGCCTCGAAGCGCTCGGCGATGCGACGGCGCAGGAGCGTCGCATCGGGGTCCGGATAGCGGTGCGATGCCGCTGCTGCGCGCGCGATGGCCTCGACCACCGCCGGGTGCGGCGGGAAGGGCGACTCGTTCGACGCCAGCTGAGCGATGCCCGAGTCGGCGATCGCCTCGGGCGCCTTGCCCTGCGGCACCCCGGCGGTGTAGCCCGGAATCCGGGCCAGCTTCTCCGCGAACGTAACCGTCATGCGGCGTATTGTCGCGAACCCCGCCGCCCCCGGACGCGGAAGCAGATCAAAAAGCCCGAGGCGTAGCCGAGGGCCAGATATTCAAGGCGAGAGCTGAGGAGGCGGCGGGCATTGCCTATTGAGCCGAGCGTAGGTCCGCGCGGAGCTCCTGGGCCTCGCCCAGATAGGTGTGGGTGGGCTTGTGGTCGGCCGACGCGTAGTAGTGGACCATCACGCGGATCACGCCTCGCATCGCCCCCGGGACGTCGAGCTCACGTGTGCACAGGAGCGGCACCTCTGAAAAGCCGAGGCGCCGCGCGGCAACGGCGGGAAACTCGGCGTTCAGGTCGTCGGTCGCCGTGAACAGGCAGCTCACGATCTGCTCCGCCTCGAGCGAGTTGCGGCTCATGATCTCTCGCATCAGCTCTTCCGTGGCGTCGATGATCGAGTCGACGTCGTTCGAGTGGGCCTTAACGGCCCCGCGCACCGCCCAAAGTCGATCAGTCATCGCGCGCATCCTTCCAGAGCCGCTCGACCTCCGAGTGGGTGAGCTCCCGGGCATGCCCCTCGGGGAGGCGGCCAAGGCGCAGCGAGCCGACCCGCACACGCTTGAGCTCCAGCACCTCGTTGCCAACGGCCTCGAGCATCCGGCGAACCTGGCGGTTGCGTCCCTCGCGGATGGTGATTTCGACCACTCGCGGCGATGCCTGGCGCACGCGCGCCGGCGCAGTCAACTCGTCGTCGAGCTTGACGCCGCGCCGCAGCCGCCGCAGCTGTGCCTCGCTCGGCCGCTGACGGAGGCGCGCCCGGTAGGTACGCGCCACGCCATAGCGCGGGTGCGTCAGGCGGTTGGCGAGCTCGCCATCGTTCGTCAGCAGGATGAGCCCGGTCGACTCGGCGTCAAGGCGCCCCACCGGATAGAGGCGCCGGCGCGACGGAACCAGCTCGACGATCGCGCGCCGGCGCCCAGGCTCGCGCGCGGTCGAGACGACGCCCGCCGGCTTGTTGACCGCCCAGACCTCGCGCTCCTCCTCGGCCACGGGCTTGCCGTCGACCTCCACGCCGCTCTTCGCCGTGACGTCCCGAGCAGGATCGGTCACGACCCTGCCGCCGACCGAAACCCGGCCGGCGGCGATCAGTTCCTCCGAGGCGCGGCGAGAGGCGACGCCCGAGTGAGCGAGGTATTTGACCAGGCGCACGCCGGGACGCTACTGCGCGCGCTGCTCGCCGGCCTTCAGCAACCGCTCGCGAAGCTCGCGCTCGTCCTCGGGCGTGGGGTCGAACCGCGAGGGGTCGGGCAGCTGGTCGAGGCCCGAAAGGCCGAAGAGGCGCTCGAACAGGGGCGTGGTCCTGTAGACGACTGCGCCGAAGCGTGAGCGCCCGGCCTCTTCGATCAGGCCCCGCTCGCCGAGCGTCTGAACGGCCGACTCGGACGCGACGCCGCGAATCCGGGCGATCTCGGGACGCGAGACCGGCTGGAGGTAGGCGACGATCGCGAGCGTCTCTGCCTGGGCCTGGGTGAGAGGCGGTGTGCGGGGCTTCGCGAGCAGGCGGCGCGCGGCCTGCTCTGCGATCGGATCCGCCGCCAGCGTGTGGCCGCCGCCGACGCGGCGGAGCACAACGCCGCGCTCGCCCTCCGCGAGCGCGGCCTCGAGAGCATCGAGCGCGCGGTCGACCTCAGCCTCGGTGACGTCGCACGCCTCGGCCAGCTCCGCGGTGGAGACCGGCTCCGGCGAGAGGAAGAGCAACGCCTCGATCGTGCGCTCGAGTGGTGTCATCGCGTCTCCACCGTGATCGGGCCGAAGGTCTGTTTCTGCGTCCAGGTCGCTTCGCCGCGCTTGTGCATCTCGAGCAGTGCGAAGAGGGTGACGGCCTGGGTCAGGCGGTCCTCGTCCGCGAACACCTCGTCGAAGTCGAAGGTGCGGCGCCTCGCAAGCAGCTCGCGCAGGAGCCGCAGCCGTTTGTCGAGCGAGACCGTGGGGCGAATATGGCTCGTGTCAGGGGAGGGCGGGATCCGCAGGAGGTCGCCGAGGGCGCTGCCGAGCTCGTCCGGCTCGTAGGACGGCTGCGCAGCGTCGAGCGAGACGCGGCGCAGAGCCGGCGGCAGCGGCGCCGCCCGGTAGAGGTAGCGGCGGCCGTCGGCGAAGAGCTCGTGCAGATGGGCCGCGGCATCGCGGTAGCGCCGGTACTCGAGCATGCGCGCGAGCAGCTCGTCGGCGGCCTCCTCGGGACCGAGCATGGGCTCGTCCTCGACCGGCGGGGGAAGCAGGAGCCGCGACTTCAGCTCGAGCAGCGAGGCGATCAGGACCAGAAACTCGGTTGCCGCCTCGAGGTCGAGCTCCCCCTGCTCGTCGAGGTGCTCGATATAGGCGACGACGATCTCGCCGAGCTGGACCTCGGCCAGGCGAACCTCCTCGCGGAGGACCAGGGTCAGAAGGAGGTCGAAAGGCCCGGCGAAGACGTCGAGATCCAGGTCGAGCTCTGCGGCTCTCATGCCCGGAGATTAGACCGCGCCGCCGACGGCGCTCCAGGCAAGCTCACCGCCTGGAAGCGCAGCCAGTTCAGCGAAACGCCTCGACCCAGTCCCACGGTTCCCCGCAGACTTCGCGCGCATCCTTCGCGGGAAACCGGCGAATCTGCGTTTGCGCGGCGTCGTCGGAGCTCAGGATCAGCGGCCCGATCGGCGCCGGACGCCCACCGCTCCCGGGATGAAGGTCGGCGCCGTGCACGGCGATCTCGAGCCGGTGGGGTCCGGCGCTGAGCGGCACCTGGCCCAGGAGGACGTACTGCCCGGCGTTGTTGAGCTCGTGGCGGACGGATCCGACCCGCCGGCCGTCGACGAGCAGATCCACCTGGGGTCGGACTGATCCCCCCAGCCAGACCTCGTACCCGGACGTCGTGGGCACCGTCACGCTCGCGGAGATCGTCCCGGCCGAGATCGACGGCAGCGAATCGCTGCGAGCGGTGGGCCAGCCCGGAGGGTGTCGCGTTCGCGACAGGCCCAAGGCGAGCGGCGCGGGCCGCTTGACGACCGCCAACGTCCCGCCGTGGCCCGCCTCCTGCGCTAGCCGGCGGACCTCAGGGCAGCGAGGAATCGCGGTGGGATCGAGCGGGCTGCCGAGACCCAGATGATCGATGAGCTCCGCCGGCGCGCGGGCGGGCCGCTGCCAAGCCTCGTAGTAGGTGCCGCGGTAGATGAGGTGGTAAGGCGAGGGAGGGCGGCTCTGTGCCGGGGAGCGCCGCAGCACCAGCGTGCGGTAGGCCAGCAGAGCCTGGAGCTGGAAGCGGTCGGTGTCCGCCGACTCGCCCTTGGTGAGCTGACCACCGTTCACCAACGGGACGACCCGCCGGCGAAGCTCGGAGGCGCCCTCGGGATCGGCATCTCGCAGGAAGTGCCGGGCCCCATAGGGGTTGTACTCAGTCATCAGCGTTGGGCCCTCGCCGGCGATCTGCTCGCCGATCGCCTGAAGCTCCCCGAGTTGGCCACGGGGCGCGAGGTTCACGTCGCGGTATGCGAGCGCGTTGGACCAGAGGACCCCGCCGGCGATCACTGCGATCAGGACGCTCCCCTCAACACGACGCCCACGAGAGGCCAAAAGGGCGCCGGCAGCAGCCGCCGCGAACGGAATGGCGGGCGACGCCGTAGCCAGCGCCTTCGCGGCCACCCATGGCGAGCCGAGCTCGAAGATGACCAAGGCCGAGACGAGCGCTCCGGCGACGTAGATCATGAAGCCCCAGGCTCGGTCCCGCCAAGCCCAGACAAAGGCCCACGCTGCGGCGATCACCGACACGGCGATCAGGACGCCGGTGGTGGCGCCGTCGTCGGGTGAGAGGCGAAAGTCGCCGGCGGGCCAGATTCCAGCGACCTCTCGCAGGGGCAGGGGAGAAATCAGGTTGCCGAGCGCGGTTGCGCTGTCGATCGGCGAGGACGTCGGCGGGAGCAGGCCACCAGGGACGATCACGGGCAGGCTGAGGAGGACAACGGCCGCGGCGAACCCGAGCGCTCGCCGAACGCTGACGACTCGGCCGACCGCCCAGATGGAAGCCGCGACAGCGGCTAGCAGCGCCGGCAGCAGCCAGACCACACCGCCGCCGCTCAGGACGCCGATCGATGCGCCGCTGAGCAGGGCCAGCGTCACGATGGGGCCCGCGTCACGGGGACGGGATACGAGCCACCCCACGCACGCCGCCGCGCCGGCTATGAGCGCGGCCGCCGTCATCTCCTTGACGCCGCCCCACAGGTAGTAGCCGTAGAGGAGCGCCGGCTGTGCCGCGAGGGTCGCCGCGAGCGCGCGCAACCCCGGCGAGGGGACCAACCCCCGCAGGAGCTCCCAGAGCGCGAGCCCGAGCATCGCGCCAAGACAGGCCATGTAAGGCTGGATCACCCAGGCAACGTCCTGGCCGACGAGCTCGCGGGCGACGCCGAGTGGCAGGAAGGCGCCGATCGGATAGCCGTGCCCCAGGTTGAAGGCCAGCGTCGCCTCGTATGTGGATGGCTCCAGCCCCGAGAGGCTCCGACCGTGCTCCATGATCCGGTCGGTAAGCGCCATCCACGTCGCCGTGTCGTCGAGCTTGACGAACCCGGCGAACGTCGCTTCGCCGGAGAGGACGATCGGGGCCGCGTAGAAGGCGAACACCGCCACCGCGCACGCGACCGCCCATACGGACGGCCGCTCGAGCGATCCCATCGACAGGCCGTAGCCGGCGACGGCGAGGACGACGACGAGCGGCGTCGTGAGCTCGGCCGTCGCATCGACGAGCGTCGTCACCTGCCCGACCACGACGATCACGGCGAGGCCGGCGACGGGCGTGATGGCCCCCGGCAGGTCGTTGAAGGCCGCCCTGACGAGGAGACCGCAACCGACCGCGATCGCGAACAGGACGAGGGGGAACGCGACCCAGGCCAGAAACACGCTCAGCCGTCCCTGCCAACCGCGCGGGCGCCCGCCCGGGTCATCGGCGGGCTAGCTCGCGATGCCCGGCGGGCCGACCCCCATCCGCTCACGCACGTCGCGCAGAGTCCCGGAGGCGATCGCGCGTGCCTTCTCGGCGCCGGCGGCAAGCATCGTCTCGAGCGCAGCCTCGTCGGCGCGCAGGTCCGCGTAGCGGTCGCGCGTGGGGGCGAGATAAGCGACGACCTCCTCGGCGACCGCCTTCTTGAAGTCGCCGTAGCCCGATCCCTCGAAGCCGCGCTCGACGTCCTCGGCCCCGACCCCGCGAACGACGGCGAGGATCTCGACGAGGTTGGAGATGCCCGGCTTGTCGTCACCACGGCGCACCTCGCTGCCGGAGTCGGTGACCGCGCTCATCAGCTTCTTTCGGGCCACGTCGGGCTCATCCAGGATGTAGAGCGCTCCCTGCTCCGAGCTGGCTGTCGTCGACATCCGGTTCCGGGGCTCCTGGAGGTCCATGACCCTGGCTCCCACCTCGGGAATCCGGTGCTCGGGCACGACGAGTGTCTCGCCGAAACGCGCGTTGAAGCGACGGGCGACCTCCCGCATCAGCTCGATGTGCTGTCGCTGGTCGTCGCCGACGGGGACCTCGTTCGCCCGGTAAGCGAGCACGTCGGCCGCCTGAAGGACTGGATACATGAAGAGGCCGGCTGAGACCAGCACGCCCTGCTGCGCCTCGATCAGAGCCCTCTTCTCCATCCACTGGGGCATCCGGTTGAGGTCGCCCCAAGCGGTCACCGCGCTCAGCAACCAGCACAGCTCGGTGTGCTCGCGCACGTCGGACTGGCGGAAGAGGATGCACCGATCGGGATCGAGGCCGGCGGCGATCAGGATCGCCGTCGTGTCGTACAGGCGCTCACGCAGCTCCGCTGGATCGAACTCGACCGTGATCCCGTGCAGATCCACGATGCAGTAGATCGCCTCGCCGCGGTCCTGGCCCTCGACGTACTGACGGATCGCTCCGATGTAGTTGCCGAGGTGCTTGCGCCCGGTTGGCTGGATGCCGGAGAAGATGCGCACGGCGGGGGAATCTAGCTAGGCGGGGGCGGGCTCGGCCTCGGCCTCCTCTGGTGCCCGTGCCGGCCGGCCGTCGCGGCAGACGTGGCCGCAGTCGCCGGCGAAGCCGGCCCGTGGGCTCGGGCGCTCGGCCCGGCGCTCCGGGTTCCGAATGCCGATGCCGGCGACGACACCGCCGACGATCATCAGCACCCCGGCGATGCCGGTGGCCAGGTGGAAGGCGCTCGTGGAGGCGTCGTCGACGCCCGCGGTGACACTCGCCGCCTCCTGCGGCTGCAGCGCGTTGGTCTGCGCGGCGCCGAGAGGCTTGGCCTTGGCGTCCTCGATCGCGCCCTGCGCCTTGGCGCTGAGCGTCGGCGGCGGGAGCCGGTCGTCGAGCTTGGCGGCGAACTGGGCCGAGATGACCGCGCCCAGGACAGCGATCGCCAGCAGTCCGGCGACCCGCGCGATGCCGTTGTTGACCCCCGAGGCGATCCCCACGTGGCGTTCCTCGACCGAGTCGAGAACAGTGGCGGTGAGCGGTGCAACCGTGGCCGCCAGCCCCAGGCCGAAGATCAGGATCCCCGGCAGCACGTCGGTGACATAGCTGGCGTCGGGGTCGATCCGCATCAGCAGCAGGACCCCGATTCCACCGACGATCGGGCCGAGGCACATCGGCAATCGCGGCCCCACCCCCGACGCAAAGCGCCCGAACCGCGGCGACAGAGCGAACATGATGAGCGACATCGGCGTCGTCGCCAGACCCGCATCGAGCGGGGAGTAGCCCACCGTCTGCTGGAGGTAGAGCCCGACGAAGAAAAGGCCGCCGATGAGGCCGGAATACGCCGCCAGGGTGGTGACGTTGGCCACCCAGAAGTTCCGGATCCGGAACAGGGACAGGTCCAGCATGGGGTGCGGGTGGCGGGCCTCGTAGAAGATGAACGCGGCAAAGCACCCCACTCCGGCGATCAAAGGGACCCAGACGACGGGATCGCTCCAGCCATAGGTCGGCTGCTCGATCAGGGCGAACACCGGGCCGGCGAGGCCCGCCGCCGAGAGGAAGATCCCGCCCCAGTCGATGCCGGGCACCGCGTCGGGGTCGCTCGACTCCTCAACCGAGTGCAGCGTGAGCAGGACCGTGAATACCACCAGCGGCAGGTTGATCCAGAAGATCGCCCGCCAGGAGATGGCGTCGACGAGAGCGCCGCCGCCCGCCGGCCCGATCACCGTGGCGATCCCGGTCCAGGCCGTCCAGGTGCCGACAGCGGCACCCCTCGCGGCGCCCTCGAACGTGGCGGCGACGATTGCGAGCGAGCCGGGGACGAGCAGGGCGCCCGCGATCCCCTGCAGCGCGCGAGCGGCGACGAGGAGCTCGTCCGATGGCGCGACCGCGCACAGCGCCGAGGTGACGCCGAAGGTGATCAAACCCAGCACGAACATGCGCCGGCGCCCGTACTGATCCCCGAGGGAGCCTCCGACCAGCATCAGGGAGACGAGCGTCAGGAGGTAGGCCTCGACGACCCACTGCTGGCCTGCGAGGCCCGCATCGAGGCCGTCGGAGATCGCCGGCAGGGCTACGTTCACCACGGTGCTGTCGAGGAAGACGATCGTCGAGCCGAGGATCGTGGCGATCAGGGTGAGGAGCTGGGCGCGGGTCATCGCCGTGAGTCTCGCAGGCGCGTCTAGGCGGGCGGCGGCTCTCGCAGCTGGTGGGCCGGCGTGAAGAAGTTGCGGTAGGCAAGCGTGGTCGCGACGAGGCCGGCGATCGCGACGCTCCCGAGCAGCACGTAGAGCAGGATCAGCTGCAGGCGCACGGCGTCCGTGGGATCGGCCCCGGCGAGCAGCATCCCGACCATCGTGCCCGGGAAGAAGATGAGACCCGTGGTCTTGGTCGAGTCGATCAGCGTGATCATCCCGGAGCGCAGGCTGCGACGGACACTGGGCGCCGCTGCCTCGGTCGCGGTGGCGCCGAGGGCGAGCGTCGCCTCGATCTCGCGCCCGCGGTCGGTGATCTCATCTCCGAGGCGGTTCAGCGAGACCGCGGCGGCGGTCATCGAGTTGCCGACCACCATTCCTCCCACCGGGACGAGGAACCGCGGCGTTGCGTCGAAGATTCCCAGCGCCACCACGAGGCCCAGGGTGGTGGCTCCCGCCAGGCCAAGGGCGATCAGGAGCGGCCAGAAGGCATTCGGCACGCGCTTCGCGCGCTGCCGTGCCTGAATCGTGCCGAAGACGACCATCACGGCGATCAGCCCGAACGTCAGCAACAGGCTGTCCGAATCGAAGATCGCGTTGATGACGTAGCCGATCGCGATCAGCTGGACGATCGAGCGCACGACCGCGACGCCGATGTCCTTCTCGAGATCGGCCTTGCGCCAGAACGAGACGACGGCCGCGACGGCAACCAGCGCGAGGCTGGCCGCGACCTCGCCGAGCGTGACGTCGATCGAGCTCGTCATGCCACGAGGTGCTCCTGCACCGGCCCCTGCACGATCGTTCGACCGGCGTCGAGCCGAACGACCCAGTCGGCCATCCGGCGCGCCTGGTCGAGGTCGTGGGTGACGAGCACGGTTGAGATGTCGAGGCGCTCCCGCAAATCGCGCAGGGTCTGCTCGACTGCGTTCCTGGCCGCCTCGTCCAAGGCCGACGTGGGCTCGTCCAGCAGCAGGACGCTCGGCTCGGCCGCGAGCGCCCGGGCGAGCATCGCCCGCTGCTGCTCGCCCACGGACAGCTTCGCCGCGTCGCGCTCGGCGAACGAGGCATCGAGGCCCGCGAGGTCGAGCAGATGCTCCACCGGGGGATCGCTCCCCGCCAGGCCTCCCGCAAAATGGACGTTCTCGGCGACGGTGCCGTCGATGAGGGCCGGGAGCTGCGGTACCAGCATGACCTCGCGCCGCAGCTCGAGCGGATCACGGTCGCGAACGTCGGTGCCGCGATAGCGAACACGGCCCTCGTCGGGGTCCGAGAGCCGGTTCAGCAGTCGCAGCAGCGTCGACTTGCCACAACCCGAGGGCCCGGCGACACAGCTCGCTCCCTCGGGCAGGCGGGCGTCGACGCCGCGAAGCACCGGCTTCCCGGCGCGCTCCAGCTCGACGCTCTCGAGCTCGAAGAGCATGCGGGGATTATCCGGATCCCAGGCCGGCCGGTGGGCCGGACCTCGTGGGCGGTTCCGCCCGTATCGGTCGGGAGTGGACGCGGCGCAACCCCTCGCGGGAGAATCCACCGTGCCGATGGCTGTCGAAGCCCTCGCCTCGTCCCTGCGCAACAAACGGTCAAGCGATCGGCCGCGGGGCGAGGCGCGCCTGGTTCGCGAGGCGCAGCGCGGCTCGGAGGAGGCGCTCGAGCGCCTGTTCCGGATGCACTGGTCGCGAGCCCACCGTGCCGCCTACCTGATCGTGCGGGACGCCTCGGCCGCCGAGGACATCGCGCAGGAGGCGTTCCTCTCGGCCATCCGGGCGCTCGACCGCTTCGACCGGCGTCGGCCGTTCGCGCCGTGGCTCCACCGCATCGTCGTCAACCGAGCCATCGATCACGCTCGGGCGCGCAAGCTCAGGCAGGAGACGGGCGTCGAAGTCGAGGCGCTCGAGATGCCCGATCACGGCGCGCCGGCGACAATGCGGCCGTATTCGGACGACGTCACCGCCGCCCTCTCCGCCCTGGCCCCTGAACATCGCGCCGTGGTGGTCATGCGCTACCTGCTCGAGTACACGCCGGGCGAGATCGCCAAGGCGCTCGGGTTGCCCCGGGGTACCGTCAACTCCCGCCTGCGCCGCGGCCTTGACCGGATGGCGTTCGAGCTCGGCGAGGAGGTGGACGCGTGAACGAGGATCGTCTCCGCGAACGCCTCCGCCGTGAGCCAGTCCCCGACCAGGCCGCGGCCGAGGACCGAGCGTGGAACGTCGTGCGATCGGCCTACGAGGACCGAACCGTCGTGCCGCCGAAGCCGCGCTTCGGGCGCCTCGCGATCGCGCTGGCGGGAGCAGCCGTGCTGGCGGCCCTGTTGCTGAGCCCCGCGGGCGCTGCGGTGCGCGACTGGATCCACGATGTGGTCGAGGGCGAGGATCACGCCGCTCCATCGCTGACCTCGCTCCCGGCCCCGGGAGAGATGCTGGTCGAGTCCGATCTCGGGCCGTGGATCGTGCATCAGGATGGGTCGAAGCGGCTCCTCGGCGCGTATGGCGACGCGGGGTTCTCGCCACATGGCCGGTACGCGGCGGTCACGGACGGTCGCGAGCTCGCGGCGGTGGTCGCCGATGCTGACGCCGTGGGCCAACCCGAGGGCACGCCCCACTGGACGATCACGGCGCCCAGCCGCGTGAGCGACCCGGCGTGGTCCCCAAGCGGAATTCGTGTCGCCTACAGAAGTGACGGCCAGCTGCGCGTCGTGCGAGGGGACGGGAAGGACGACGCCGTGCTCGCAGCCTCGACCGCCTCGGTGACCCCGGCCTGGAAGCCGTTGAGCCCGCGCGAGCAGGAGTGCGTCGACCCGTCCACGGGGATCGCCAGCCCGCCGTGTGCCCGGAACGTCATCGCGTACGTGGACCCGGGCCAGCACCTCCACGTCGTCGACACCGACAGCGGTGCCGACCTCATGCGGCATGGCCCGGCTGCGTTCCCGGGGGTGATCACGGATCTCGCCTGGGCGCCCGGCGGACGCCGGCTCCTGGTCCTGGGCGACGAGTTCGCCGTCGTCGTGCGCCTCGACGGGAGCTTTGCCGGGAAGCTCCTGGCCAGCGGGGACGCGGGAAGCTTCTCGCCGGCGGGCGATGCCATCGCCATCGTCGAGCGCCGGCAGCGCCCGAGCGGGATCCACAGCGTCGTCACTCTCATCACCGACCTGAGGAACGGCGGCAAGCCGCGGCGCCTGTATCGCGGGCCCGGGAACCTGACGGACCTCACCTGGTCGCCGAACGGCCGCTGGTTGCTGATCGCCTATCCGGGTGCGGACCAGTGGGTCTTCATCCCCGTCGGGCATGGCGGGGACCCGCGGCCCATCGCAGGCATCGCCGACGAGTTCGACGCGGGCAGTCGCGGGCGGACGCCGTCGTTCCCCCGCGTGAGCGGCTGGATCGCGGGGTAGTCCCCCTCAACCGATGAATTCCGCGCCTGGCAGCAGTCTTAACAACCACATGCGGCCGCTTCGCGGCCTTACGTGATACTCGCGAGACACTCTGTGTCCCGCACCGACATAACCGCAAGATCGCTTTCGCGCGCGGCGCGGGACGAGGATCCAAGGACAACCTGGGAAACTAGATAGACGATGCCGAGAGCAATCTGGTCAGGCTCAATCAGCTTCGGGCTTCTCAACGTGCCCGTGAAGCTCTACAGCGCCACCTCGCGCAAGCAGGTGAGCTTCCGCGAGCTGCGCGAATCCGACGGCGCGAGGATCCGCCACAAGCGCGTCGCCGAGTCCGATGGCGAGGAGGTCCCGTACGAGGAGATCGTCAAGGGCTACGAGATCGCCCCCGACCAGTACGTGATCATGACCCGCGACGAGCTCGAGGAGCTCGACCCGAAGCGGACTCGCGCGATCGAGATCATCGACTTCGTCGACCTCGACGAGATCGACCCCATCTACTTCACTCAGCCGTACTACCTGGGTCCCGACAAGGGAGCCGAGCGCGCCTACCGCCTGCTCACGCAGGCCATGGGCGAGGAGCGCAAGGTGGCGATCGCGCGCTTCGTCCTTCGCAATCGCGAGCACCTCGCCGCGATCCGCCCGATGGACGACGTGCTGACGCTGACCACGATGCGCTTCGCGGATGAGGTCGTCACCCCCGACGAGCTCGAGGACGTCCTGGGCGAGGAGGTCGAGAAGCCGAAGAAGAAGGAGCTCGACATGGCGAAGCAGCTCGTCGGCTCCCTCACCTCGAAGTTCGATCCCTCGCAGTACCACGACGAGTACCGCGAGGAGCTCCTGGCACTGATCGAGCGCAAGGCGAAGGGCGAGGAGCTGGTCGAGGCCGTGTCTGAGGAACCGACGCCGACCAAGGCGCCCGACCTGATGGCGGCGCTCGAGGAAAGCCTCGCCGCAGTCAAGGGCGAGCCGCTGGCCGAGGGCGCCAAGGGCTCCGACGGCGGCCGGAAGACCACGAAGGCCAAGTCGAGCTCGCGCTCATCCAGCAACGGCAAGGCGTCATCGAGCAGGAAGAAGTCGACCGGAGCGAAGCGATCGCGGTCGAAGGCAAGCAAGCGCTGAGTTGACGCGAACCCCGGCGAGAGCGCATTCGACTTCGTCGAATTACCGTTCGCCTATGGCTCACTCGCGGAGCACTCGCCGGGAAGAGGTGTCGGTAGGCGGCCAGAAGCTCTCCCTCTCCAACCTCGACAAGGTGATCTGGCCTGCCGCCGGATTCACCAAGGGCGAGGCGATCGACTACTACGCCCGCGTCACGGACGCGATCCTGCCGCACCTTCGTGACCGCCCGCTGACGCGGGTCCGGTTTCCTGACGGCATCGAGGGGCAGCGCTTCTACGAGAAGCGCGCTCCCTCCCACACGCCCGACTGGGTTCGCACGGCGCCGCTCGAGTTCGGCAGGGAGGGGCTCCTTCACTTCATCGTCTGCGACGAGCCCGCGACGCTCATCTGGCTCGCCCAGCTTGCGGCCTTCGAGCTGCATCCGTCGCTCTCTGAGGCCGATGAGATCGAGCGCCCGACGACGCTCGTGTTCGACCTCGACCCCGGCGGGCCGGCGGACATCATCGACTGCTGCAAGGTGGCGCTGCGACTGCGCGGGATGTTCGCCAACCTCGACCTCGACTGCTACCCGAAGACCTCCGGCTCGAAGGGCCTGCAGATCTACGCGCCGCTCAACAACAACAAGGTCACGTACGAGGACACCAAGCCGTTCGCGCACGCGGTCGCGCAGACGCTCGAGCGGGACACCCCCGACAAGGTCGTCTCGCGAATGGCGAAGAACCTGCGCAAGGGCAAGGTGTTCGTCGATTGGAGCCAGAACGACCGGGCGAAGACGACTGTGGCCGTCTACTCCCTGCGCGCGCGAGAGCACCCGACCGTCTCGACACCGGTCACCTGGGACGAGGTCGAGCGCGCTGCCAAGTCAGGCAAGGCCGAGCGGCTTCGATTCGAGTCCAAGGACGTCCTCAAGCGGATCGACAAGCACGGCGACCTGTTCGCGCCCGTGCTCGAGCTGACGCAGAAGCTGCCAGATTTCGGGTAGGCCGAGCACGCTCCGCGGAGCGGCCACTCGACCGACTTTCTGCGTTCCTACACGCATAGCGTGCATAACCGCAGAAACTCGAGGGCACTCAGGCCTGGCGAACGACCGGGCGGCGGCTTGCGGCCGCCTCGTCGAGGCGGCGCACCGGCGTCGTGTACGGAGCGTTCTGGGCGACGCCCGGATCCGACTCGGCCTCGGCGAGGATCTCGTCGATCGCTTCGGCAAGGGAATCGAGCGATTCGCGCGTCTCGGTCTCCGTCGGCTCGAACATGAGCGCCTCGTCGACGAGCAGCGGGAAGTAGATCGTCGGCGGGTGGAAGCCGTAATCGAGGAGGCGCTTGGCCACATCGAGCGTCTTGATCTGGAGCTCGCGCTTCGCCGGTGCGCCGGAGAGGACGAACTCGTGCATGCAGAGTCGGTCGAACGCGAGCGGCAGCCGCTTCCCGGCGCGGCCGGCGCGGAGCTTCGCGAGCAGATAATTGGCGTTCAGGACCGCCGTCTCGGATGCCTCCTTGAGGCCGTCGGCGCCGAGGCTGCGGATGTAGGCGTAGGAGCGCACGAAGACGCCGAAGTTGCCCTGGAAGCCGCGGAGGCGCCCGATCGACTTGGGTGCGTCGTGGTCGAGGTCGAAGCGAGGCGCCGCTCCGTTCGACCCCTCGGCGCGGACGATGCGCGGTACCGGCAGGAAGGGCTGGATGCGCTCCGAGACGGCGATCGGGCCCGCCCCGGGCCCGCCGCCGCCGTGCGGCTGGGAGAACGACTTGTGGAGGTTGACGTGGACGATGTCGAAGCCCATGTCGCCCGGGCGCGTGCGGCCCATGATCGCGTTCAGGTTGGCGCCGTCGTAGTAGAGCGTGCCGCCCGCATCGTGTAGGAGTGACGCGATCTCGGCGATGTTCTCGTCGAAGACGCCGAGCGTGTTCGGGTTGGTGAGCATGAGGCAGGCGATCTGGTCGTCGATCTTTGAACGCAGATCGTCGACGTCCACCCCGCCCCGCTCATCGGTCGCGACCTTGACGACCTCGTAGCCCGCCATCGTCACGGATGCCGGGTTGGTGCCGTGAGCGGTGTCGGGCGTCAGGACCTTGGTGCGCTGCTCGCCGCGATCCTCGTGATAGGCGCGTGTGAGGAGGAGGCCGGCGAGTTCGCCGTGCGAACCGGCGGAAGGCTGAAGTGAGACGTGCGGGAGCCCGCAGATCTCCGCCAGCGCGCGCTCTAGCCGCCACATGAGTTCCAGAGCGCCCTGCGCGCGGCGCGGGTCCTGCGCCGGATGCAGGCGGGCATGGCCGGGCAGCGCCGCGACGCGCTCATTCAAGCGGGGGTTGTGCTTCATCGTGCACGAGCCGAGCGGGTAGGGGCCGGTGTCGAGGTCGAAATTGCGGCGCGACAGGCGGTTGTAGTGGCGCATGATCTCCGGCTCGGAGATCTCAGGGAGCTCGGCTGGGCTCTGGCGGAGGAGGTTCGAGGGGATGAGGTCGCGCAGCGGCTTCGCCTCGACCCCGGTCGGGGGCAGCGTGGCGGCGCGGCGGCCCTCCACGGACTTCTCGTAGATGGTCGTGGCGGCTTCCCGCTGTTGGGCGGTCGGGGTGCCGGCGGACGTCGGCACTGAGGGGGAGGGGCCTGGGGTCACGAGGTCACCCCCTCGGGCTGTGTCGAGCGTTGGGGGATATCCCCCCGTTTCTCGACCCGCGACGCCTCGATCCCGCGTTCCACGGCCCCGGCGAGCCGGTCGATGTCCTCCTTCGACCTTCTCTCCGTTATTGCCAGTAGGAGCCCGTCGGAATGCTCGGGGTAGTCGCGCGCGAGCGGATAGCCGGCAGCGATGCCCTCCGCCGCGCAAGCCTCCACGACCCGCTCCACCGGCCCGTCGAGCCTGATCGCGAACTCGCGGAACGTGGGGGCATCGTTGAGAAGTTCGACGCCATCGATCGCCGTGAGCTGCTCCCGCGCATACGCCGTCCGCTGGGCGAGGAGCCCGCCCAGCTCGGCGAACCCGCGCTTGCCGAGCCAGCTCAGATAGATCACGCCGGCGAGGGCGTTCAAGGCCTGCGAGGTGCAGATGTTGTGGGTCGCCTTCTCGCGGCGGATGTGCTGTTCGCGGGTCTGGAGGGCGAGGACGAAGCCGCGGCGGCCGTCGACGTCGGTCGTCTCGCCGGCGATGCGGCCCGGCATGCGGCGCAGGTGCTCCTCGGTGGCGGCGAAGAAGCCGAACGACGGCCCGCCGAAGTCGAGCCGGTTGCCGAGCGGCTGCCCCTCGCCCAGGGCGATGTCGAACCCACACTCGCCGGGGGGACGAAGCACCGACAGCGAGATCGGATCCACGGCGGCGATGGCCAGCGCGCCAACCTCATGGGCGACCGCCGCAAGCGACTCGAGATCCTCGATCCCGCCGAGGAAGTTGGGGTTCTGGACGAAGACGGCGGCGGTCTGGTCGTCGAGCGCGTCCGCGAGGGTGGCGGCGTCCGTGAGCCCTCCCTCGATGCCGACTTCGACCACCTCAGCCCCGAATCCACGGGAGTAGGTCTCGAGCGTGGCGCGGCTGTGGGGATGGAGGCCGCGGGAGACGACAAGCCTCTTCCGCCCCTTGGTCGCCCCGATCGCAAGATAGGCGGCCGACGCCACCGACGACGGCCCCTCATACAGGGAGGCATTAGCGACGGGAAGCCCAGTCAGCTCCGAGATGGCGGTCTGGAACTCGAACATCACCTGAAGGCCGCCCTGGGAGACCTCCGGCTGGTACGGCGTGTAGGGCGTCAGGAACTCCGAGCGCTGCGTGATCGCGTCGATGAGCGCCGGCATGTAGTGGTCGTACATCCCGGCGCCGAGGAAGCAGATCTCCGACTCGGCGTGGGCATTCTTTGCGGCGAGCTCCGCGAGGTGGTCGTAGCACTCGGTCTCGGAGAGGCCCTGCGGAAGGTCGAGCTCGCGGCCCAGGCGCAGATCGGCCGGCACCTGCTCGAATAGCTCGTCGATCGACTCAACGCCGATCGCGGCGAGCATCGCGTCGCGGTCGGCATCCGTGGCTGAGGTGTACCGGCTCACCCGCTTGATCGTAGTGGGGTCGGCGGCGAGGCTCGCTCGGGCGCCGCGGGGAGTGTCAGTCGCTCAGCAGCTTGCGATACGCCTCGACGTCCAGCAGCTCGTCCGCCTCCGAGGCATCCGACAGCTTCACCTTGACCATCCACCCCTCCCCGTAAGGGTCCTCGTTGAGGAGCTCCGGCGTGTCCGCGAGCTTGTCGTTGACGGCGCTGATCTCACCCGACAGGGGCGCGTAGACCTCGGAGACGGCCTTGACCGACTCGACCTCAGCGTAGGCGGCGTCCTTGCTGACGGCGGCGCCGACCTCCGGCGGCTCGTAGAAGACGACCTCGCCGAGCGCATCCTGCGCGTACCAGGTGATCCCGAACGTCGCCTCGTCGCCCTCGATCCGAGCCCAGTCGTGCTCGGGGTGGTACCTCAGGTCCTCGGGGTAGCTCTCGTCCGCCAACTCGGCTCTCCTTTTTCGCGTCTCGTCACATCGAACGTGCGTTATTGCCACCTATAGGGGGTCCGTTCGCACGTTCGGCGTTAGGGGTTGGGGTCGTATAGGGGTTTGGACTCTATGCGCGCGGGGCGCCGGCGGCCGCGCACGTCGATCTCGAGCTCCGTGCCCGGCTCGGCCAGGTCGCGGCGGACGTAGGCCATGCCGATCCCGGTCTCGAGACACGGTGACAGCGTGCCGCTGGTGACGACGCCGGCGACCTCGCCATCGGCGATCACGTCGTTGCCCTGGCGCGGAATGCCCGGGCCGGTGAGCACGAAGGGGGCGAGCTTCTGGTCGGTTCCCTCCTCGCGCTCCGAGGCGATCGTCTCGGAGCCGATGAAGCCCGTCGCCTCCTTGCAGCACCAGCCAAGGCCGGCCTCGATCGGGTTGCGGGTGGTGTCCATGTCGTTGCCGTAGAGGTGGAAGCAGACCTCGAGCCGCAGCGTGTCGCGGGCGCCGAGGCCTGCGGGGCTGGCGCCGGCATCGAGGAGCGCGTCCCAGAGGGCGGGGGCGGCGTCGGGGGAAAGCAGCACCTCCACCCCATCCTCGCCCGTATAGCCGGTGCCGCAGACCAGCGCCTCGCCCCCCGCCAGCTCGAGCGTGGCCGTGTGCATCCGCGCCGGCAGCTCCCCAGCGGTGAGGCCCTCGACGATGCCCCGCGCCTTGGGCCCCTGCACAGCGAGCATCGCGTAGGAGTCGATCGCGTCAGTGACCTCCACGTCGAAGCCGTCGGCGTGCTCGGCCAGCCAGGCGAAGTCGGTCTCGTGGTTGGCGGCGTTGGTGACCGTCAGGTAGCGGTGGTCGGAGAGGCGGTACGTGAAGAGGTCGTCGAGGATCCCGCCGTCGTCGCGGCACAGCACCGAGTACTGGGCGCCGCCGACCTCGATCTTCGTGACGTCGTTTGAGAGCACACGCTGGAGGAAGGCCAGCGCCTGCGGACCGGCGGTCTCGATCTCGCCCATGTGCGAGACGTCGAAGACCCCGCACCCCGTGCGCACGGCGATGTGCTCCGGGCGCACGCCCTCGTACTGGACGGGCATCTCCCAGCCCGCAAACGGCACCAGGCGCGCGCCGGCATCGACGTGCCGGTCATAGAGGGCGGTTCGTTTGAGGGACGCGGTGGCCATATCGCCTGCGGCTCGGAGGCTACCGCCGGCCACGCAGTGCTTGGATTGATGGTCGTGACGGCGGCAGAGCTCAAGCGTTGGTGCCTTCGCCGGCCCGGGGCGCGGGAGGAGTTCCCGTTCGGTCCCCGGCCCTCGGTCTTCAAGGTCGGCGGGCGGATCTTCGCGATCAGCGATCTGACCGCGGTCCCGCTGCGGGTGAGCCTGAAGTGCGATCCCGAGCTCGCGGTCGACCTTCGTGCGACCTATCCGGCGGTGGCACCGGGCTACCACTTGAACAAGCGCCACTGGAACACCGTCGTGCTCGACGGCTCAATCGACGACGCCGTGATCAGGCAGATGCTCGAGGACAGCTACGACCTCGTCGTCGCCGGACTACCGCGCGCGACGCGCGACCAGCTCAGCGTTCCCTGAGGAAGGCCGGGACGTCGATGTCGTCTTCGGAGACCCGCAGCTCGCGCCGCTCGGAGTCCTGCAGGCCGACGCGGCGGCGCTGGCTGCGCTCTCGCACCTGAATCGGCTTGCGGGCGAGGGTCTCGAAGCCCTCGAAGCCGGTGGCGATGACGGTCACGCGGACCTCATCCCCGATGGTCGGGTCGATCACCGTTCCGAAGATGATGTTCGCGGACTTGTCGGCCGTGTCGACGACGATCGAAGCGGCCTCGTTCACCTCGAACAGGTTGAGGTCCTCGGAGCCCGTGAAGTTCAGGAGCATGCCGGTCGCGCCCTCGATCGACTCCTCCATGAGCGGCGAGGAGACGGCCATCTTGGCGGCCTCGACCGCGCGGCTCTCGCCTGACGCGGCGCCGACGCCCATCATCGCCGAGCCCGCATCCGACATCACGGTCCGGACGTCAGCGAAGTCGAGGTTGATCTGCCCCGGCGTCGTGATCAGGTCGGTGATGCCCTGGACGCCCTGGCGGAGGATGTCGTCGGCCATACGGAAGGCCTCCTGCACGGATGTCTGGCGCTCGACGACGTGGAGAAGCTTCTCGTTGGGGACGATGATCAGCGTGTCGACCTGAGAGCGGAGCTTGTCGATCCCCTCCTGGGCCTGCTGCATCCGGCGCGAGCCCTCGAACTCGAACGGCTTCGTGACAACGCCAACGGTGAGCGCGCCGATCTCGTCCTTGGCGATCTCGGCGATGACGGGCGCCGCGCCGGTGCCGGTTCCACCGCCCTCCCCGGCGGTGACGAAGACCATGTCGGCGCCCTTGAGCGCCTCCTTGATGTCGTCGCGCGACTCCGCCGCGGCGCCCGCCCCGACATCGGGGTTCGCCCCGGCCCCCAGGCCGCGGGTCAGGTTGTGCCCGATCGAAAGCTTGATGTCGGCGTCGCACGCCTGCAGCGCCTGGACGTCGGTGTTGATCGCGATGAACTCGACGCCCTTGAGGCCCGCGTCGACCATGCGGCTGACAGCGTTCGTACCGCCGCCACCGGCGCCGACCACCTTGATTACGGCGAGATAAGAGGACTCCACCATGACTTCCGCTTCAAAAGTTGACCCAACCGGTTCCCGTCCGAGGCTAAAGCGAAACTTGAGTGTTTCCTTCGCGGAACGACCTCGACGTATGGATGACCGTAGGGGATTGTGCCCTCCGTGTCAATAGTCGCTGCCAGCCGGGGCACGGAATCGTGCAGATCGCGAACTCTCAACCATGGGTGGAGGGTTGATTCACGGGGCAAGCATGAGCTAAGGCTTGGGTGGAGCCTCGCGCTTACCCCGCGGGCGCCCGAGTTAGGGAGCGACGGTCGTGTCCGTGGGGATCGAGGTGGTCGGCGTGGTCGTTGCCGGATCGATGGTCGTGTCCTCGCCCGTCGCGCCCTCGCCCGTCCCCCCAACGGCCGGCCGGTCCGGGACGCGGAGGTCGACGTAGGTCACGGCGGTCAGCTTCGGATCCGCCAGCACGGCGGCTGCGGCCGCCCACTTCTGCGCCGCCCGCTCCCCGTCGCCGAAGCGCAGCTCCACCCCGCCTTCCATGCTCAACGTGACCCCCTTTTCGCCCTCATAGCTCGTGTGCTCGATCAGCTCGCGAAGCTGCGGCGGAGCGCCGCCGATCACCAGGGCCTCCTGCAGTGGCACCCCGGTGAGCTTGCCCGATTCCGGCACCGTGTCGACATCGACTGTGGGGAGGCCGTCGTCCGCGGCATCAACTCCCGGCAGGACCGTGCCATCTGCAGCGACCGCCATCTGGTGGCCGCCGTCGGACGCCATCATCGTCGCGGACCGCTCGCTCACATCGATCGTGAGGCCATGGGGGAAGTTCGCGTCGGCCTGGACCCCCGCCACCGTCGGGAAGCGGGAGACGGCGGCCTCCAGATCGTCGGTACGGATGTGCAGGGTGGTCATGTCCTCGCCGGCATGAGTGAGCGCAGCGACGATCTGAGTCCGGTCGTCACTCGTGACGCCCTTCACCCGGACGTCATTGACGGCCACGAACGACGAGTCGCGGAACCAACCGAAGTACGCGATGCCGAGGGCCGCCACGATGGCCATAGCCAGAACGACTCGCCAGCGCCAGCTCAGGCTCCCTCGGGCAGCCCGCGCCTTGGGCTTCGCGGTCGCCGTCCGGCGGGCGCGCACCGGGCGCTGCTTCACCGCCCGCCGCTTGGGCACGGCCCTCGCGCGCC
>JBKPNZ010000021.1:0-43967 GCA_046732895.1 Actinomycetota bacterium | reverse complement strand
GCGGTGAACAGAGAGCCCGACGTAGCGACCGTCCTCGAATTCGGCCGGCCCGGTGTGGATGCCGATCCGGACCCGCACCTCGGACCCCGGCGGCCAGCGGCGTGCGCGGAGCGACCGTTGCGCGGCGACTGCCGCCAGCAGCGCGTCCCTCGGCCGGGCGAAGGCGAAGAAGAAGGAGTCGCCCTGGCTGTCCACGTGATGGCCACCGCGGCTCGCACACGCCTCCCGGAGCAGGCGTCCGTGTTCTGCGATCACAGCGCCATATCGGTTCCCCAGCCGGCGCAGCAACCGGGTCGACCCCTCCACGTCGGTGAACAGGAACGTCGGCGTTCCGCTGGAGGCCTCAGTCATCAAGCCGTGGCTTATGCCCTCCCATGGAGCTTGTCAAGCCCAGCTCGAGCACCCGAGTGCAACACCACCCCGGGGCCAGGCGATTTGCACTGCCTCGATCGGCACACCCCGGTCCCGATCGGCGACGGATGTCCCGCCCAGCATCGCTTCCATCCACATCGACGGAGGGAACCGGTAAAGACCTGTTCAGGGCGCCGTCACCGCTGACTGACAGCTCCTTCACGTGACCGGCCACTACCGCGAGCGGGAGCTGTTCGATCTCGTTGACCATCGCTGGGTTCCGGTAGGTGCGCCAGACGTCCGAAGACGTCGACGGCGTCCTCAGACCCCAGCTCCGCGAAGAACTCCGCGTCGACCGCCTCCACGACCGCGATCGCACGCGGCGCGAGCCGCTTCCCTCGAGGAGTCGCTTGCAGTCGCCGTGCCCGGGTGTCGATCGGGTCGACCTCGCGCCCGACGAGGCCCTTCTTCTCCAGGGCCTTCAGGACCTGCGAGGTCATCTTGACGTCGGTGCCGGCCTGCGCCGCCAAGCGGACCTGGGTGGGGTGTTCGCCTTGCTCGTTCAGCCACCAGGTGCAGGCGAGCAGGACAAACTGCACGTGAGTCAGGTCGAGCGGCGCGAGCGCCGTGGCGACGCCACGCTGCCAGCGCAGCGTGGCGTGCCAGAGCAGAAAACCCGGGCTCTCGCTCGGGTGAAGCGCCATCAGCGCTCAGCGGTTTCAACGAGCGCGGCGAGCGTCTCGGGGAAGTCGCCGCTGATCTGCGGGCCAAGCTCGGGACCGACACTGTCGGCCGCGGGGCCGCTGATCTCCATCCGGTAGGTGACCCGGTTGCGGTCGTGGTCGACGCGCTCGACGCTGTGGAGGGTTCGTACGACGACGTCTCCGAGGTCAGCCTCGTCGATGAAGGACTCGGGCTCGACCGCCTCGGCGATCCGAAGCTCGACCGGGTCTTGGCCTGCCGGAGTCATCGCGATCGTGCTGCCGGTCGCGAAGGGCCCCGAGATCTCGATGTGCTCGATGTCGGCGTTCCACCCGGGCCAGCCGGCGACGTCGGTCCAGAGCCGCCAGATCGCCTCGGGCGAGGCGGTGGTCTCGATGCTTTGTTCATTGGTCCACATGTGTCCGGCTCCTTTCTGGAGGTGAACCTCGCCGCCGCCGTTCAGTGCTCACCATCACTTCGGCGGCTCGACTTCCTCCCCCGGGTTAGATAGTCTCTATAGAGATCATCTATGCAAAGAGTATCACAAGCGCCGGCAAGTGCAGGAAGTCGTTAATCAACTCCGCGCAGAGAGCCCGCCCTACGGGGCATAAGGCTGGCTGGGATTGCGGCGGAGATGGGAGGACCTCGCGCGTCCTCAGGTCTTGCCGGCTAGGGACGGAACCCTCAATCGAGCCGCAGCGGAAGGGCGAAGCGGGGAAACAGATTCGGGTCCACGAAAGCGGCAATCGATTCGATCCGCTCGTGACGGAGGGTGATGACGTCGATAAGCCGAGCCCGAAAGCACCCGTCACCGGGGTCGCGCCGGTAAGCAGCGAAGGCGAGCTGGCCGCTGGCGCGGATGGGACGCATCCGCCAGCCGTCGGGTTGGCTCGGCAGGAGGGCCTCGACGGCGTCCGCGCCTCGGCAGGAGCCGCCGGGCGAGATTGCGACGTAAACGTCGCTCACGAGAATCGAGGTCATCGCGTCGACATCGCCGAGCTCCCAAGCCTGGAGAAACGCGGCAGTCAACTTCCGCGTGCGGGCGTCGCCGATCGACCGCAAGCACGCCTGCTGGCTCGGATCCGGCAGACGCTTGTCGATAGCCGCGCGTGCACGCTGCAGCGCGCTGTTCACCGATGCGGTAGTCGTCCGGAGTATTGCGGCCACCTCGCGCGCCGAGAACCCCAACACATCCCGGAGGATCAACACGGCGCGCTGCGGTCCAGGCAGATGCTGGAGCGCGGCAATGAACCCGAGTTCGACCGCCTCGCGCTGCTCGTAGCGGGCCTCCGGCGCTGCGCGGCGGTCGCTCAAATCCAGCAGCTCGTCCGGGTACGGATCGATCCAGGCGACCTCCGCGTCGAGTTGAGGCGCCACGCGCGGGGGCGCGCCGCGCCCGTCGCGCCAGTCTGCGGTGCCGAAGGGCAGCGGAATCGCCCGGCGCGGGCGCTTGGCGATCAGATTGAGGCAGACGTTCGTGCAGATCTTGTAGAGCCAGGCCCGAAACCAGATTTCACCCTCAAATCGAGCGAGGCCGCGCCAAGCGCGCAGGAGGGCCTCCTGGAGGGCGTCATCGGCGTCGTGCAGAGACCCGAGCATCCGATAGCAATGCGCGTGCAGCTCCGCTTGGTGGGCATCGACCAACTGGGCGTACGCGTCCTTGCTGCCAGATCGGGCCGCCTCGAGCAGCCTCTGCTCGGACTTTCCTGGCGCGGTCACCGTCGACATTACGCCCTCGAGGGTAAAGCCAGGCGCCGTGACGAGGCAGGCGAGGCAACGCGGCGATGAATTCCCCGATCCCGCTGGGTTCTATCTCTTGAGCGCGGTCCATGACCGTCATCACCAGCACAGCTGAAGGAGGCGCGAGGCGCTGGCGACAGGTGTGCGTTGCGCTGCGCCACGATCCATGAATAACTCCGATTCGCAGACCTCCTCCTCCCTTCCGAGAGGAAGCGGAACGTCAGAGGAGAACAAGCGGGTCGCGAGGCGCGTCCTCGTGGAGCTCTTCGAGAAGGGGAACCTCGAGGCGACCGACGAGCTGATCCATCCCGACTTCGTGAACCACGAGGCTCCCCCCGACAATCCTCAAGGACCGGAAGGGCTCAAGGAGACAATCACGTGGCTGCACGGGCTGTGGGGCCCGATGCGGGCGGACGTCGAAGACATGATCTGCGAGGACGACAAGGTCGTCGCGCGCGTGACCATGCACGGCCGCCACGTCGGCGAGTTCCTCGGCAAGCCGCCGACCGGCAAGGAGTTCGGCGCCAAGCAGATCCACATCTGGCGACTCGAGGACGGCAAGGTGATCGAGCACTGGTCTGTGCGCGACGACCTCGGCCAGGCGCTTCAGCTCGGGTTGCTGCCCGGAGGAAACCAATGACTGATCAGGAGGCGAGACTGTGACTGAGCACAGAACCGGAACCCGCGAGGAGTGGCAGGCCGCGCGCGAGGCGCTGCTTCAGCGCGAGAAGGAGCTGACCCGCCGCAACGACGAGCTCGCGCGCGAGCGGCTTGAGCTCCCCTGGGTGGCGATCGAGAAGGAGTACAGCTTCAAGACGGACGATGGGACGAAGACGCTGGCCGAGCTCTTCGACGGCCGTTCGCAGCTACTCGTCTACCACTTCATGTTCGGCCCAGACTACGAGGCAGGATGCCCGGTCTGTTCCTCGAGTGCGGACACCGTCAACGGCGCGGTTCCCCACCTGAACGCCCGCGACGTGACGATGCTCTACGTCTCGCGCGCGCCGCTCGAGAAGCTCCAGGCCTACAAGCGGCGCATGGGTTGGACGTTTCCCTGGGTGTCGTCGTCCGAGAGCGACTTCAACTTCGATTTCAACGTCTCGGCGCCGAGGGAGAAAGTGGAGGCGATGCTGGAGGCCGGCGCTCCGCCAATGCTCGCGCAGCTGGCCTCCGAGTGCGGGACAGACCCGGCCGGATACATGAGCGAGGCGCAGGCGTTGAGCGCCTTCGCGCTCGAGGCCGGCGTCGTCTACGAGACCTATTCCACCTACGCGCGCGGGGTCGAGATCATGATGGGGTTCTACCCGCTGCTCGACCGCGCGCCGCAGGGCCGCAACGAGAGCGGCGACTCCGAGTTCTGGATCCGCCGCCACGACGAGTACTGATGGGCTCGTCGAATACGGCGGCCTGACGATGCGGCGCATCGTCACGGCGTAAGCGCAAGACGAAGAGAACGAAATGACCCAGCACAACGTCGGTACGCGCGAACGCTCATGACTACGGTCGTCTTCGACATCAACCTTTCGCTTGACGGGTTCGTGGCCGCTCACGGCAGTACGGTCGAGAACCCGCTCGGAGTCGACGGTGAGCGGCTGCGCGCATGGACGACGCGCCCTGGCGCCGATCGCGCACCCAGACCGGCGTCCACCGCCGGCGCCCTGATCGCCGGCCGCCGCACCTACGACACATCCCTGCGCGAGTGGGGCGCCGGCGGCCCGCACCCGCCAACGCCGGTCTTCGTGATCACCCACACCCCACCCGACCAGCCGCCCGCCGACGGCGTCTACACCTTCGTGACGAACGGCATCGAGGCCGCGCTCGAGCAGGCGTGCAGCGCGGCCGGCGAGCGCGACGTCAGGATCATGGGGGGTGCTGCCATCGGACAACAGTTCCTGGCCGCCGGTCTCGTCGACGAGATGGTCGTGCACATCGTCCCGGTGCTGCTCAACGAGGGTCGGCGCATGTTCGAGGAGCTGGGCTCCAAACCTATCGTGCTCGAGATCGTCGAGGTCGTCGACGCGCCCGCCGCCACCCACGTGCGCTATCGAATTCAGGCGTAATTCGCCATGCGGGCTCGTGCCGCTTGACGTGTGACCTTCGGTTCCGTAGAGCGTGTGCCGCATCGCTTCCGCGTCCACGCGGAATGCAGCCGGTCTTCGCGAGTCGCGCTGTGACTGAGGGTCGCCCCGGTCGAGCTCATCGGCGGCGCTTGGAGGGCCGGTGCCCATGCGGCGACTCTGGCTTGGGCGGCGAAGTCAGGGGGTCTCTCAAACTCTCAGTACGACCATCACGCAAAGCATCGCGCGGTCGGCCAGCGGAGGGGAAGGAGCGGCAAAACCCGCTCTTGTCAATTGGCAGTCACCCACCTTCAAAGCCGGCAGGGCGTCGCAGCCCGACGCTTGGAAGGTTCGATTCCTTCGCCGCCTCGTCGAAAGAAAAGGCCTGATCGCTAATCTGCTCGGTCGAAGGGAAGTATCCCCGACGGGTGGCGTCGTCAGAACGGCCGGCAGGCCCGGCGCCACCGGCCTCGAGGGCGGGAAAAACCTTCTCCGCGAATGTCGTGAGGAGAAGGACCCTTGGACCCCCAAGCTGCCCTAGCAATCGCATCCTCCAACGCCGCGAGCGCCAGCTCGCTCGACGTTTCGGTCGCGATGTGGGCCGGACTGGCGGGCGTCGTCGTCGCCATGCTCGCGATCGACTTCGTGCTCCTCGGGCGCCGCGGCGCGGCGCCCTCGATGCGCGCCTCGGTGCTTTGGTCAGTCGCCTGGCTGGCGCTCGCGCTCGCGTTCGGCGCGTGGATGTGGGGAGCCCAGGGCTCGCAGGCCGGCTCGGAGTACCTCGCCGGCTACATGCTCGAGCGCTCGCTCTCGCTCGACAATGTCTTCGTTCTCGCCGTTCTGCTCGGCTATTTCGCGGTCCCCGCCCCGGTTCAGGGCAAGATCCTCGGGTGGACGATCGCGCTCGCCCTTGTGCTGCGCCTTGGCTTCATCCTCGCGGGCAGCTTTCTGATCGCGACGCTTCACGTCACCTTCTACGCCTTCGGGCTGCTGCTGCTCTACACGGCCTACCGGCTCGCCCGCCATGAGGGTGCGGAGGTGGAGCCCGAGCGAAACCCGGTTCTGCGGTTGATCCGCGGCCGCGTGCCGATGACCCGCGACTATCACGGCTCGAGGCTGTTCGTGCGCGACGCCGGTCGGCGAATCGCGACGCCGTTGCTGGCGGTGTTGGTCGCGGTCGCGACCACCGACTTGCTGTTCGCCGTCGACTCGATCCCGGCGATCTTCGCGGTCACGACCGAGCCGTTCATCGTCTTCGCCGCCAACGCCTTCGCCCTCTTGGGCCTGCGGGCGCTCTACTTCCTGCTCGCGGGGCTCGTCGACCGGTTCGCATACCTCTCGGCCGGGCTGGCGCTGATCCTGGCGTTCATCGGCGCCAAGATGCTGCTCGTCGACGTCTATCAGCCGCCGATCTGGGCTTCGCTGGCGGCGATCGTCCTCATCCTCACCACCGCCATCACCCTGTCGGTGCTCTCGACGCGGCTCCGCCGTGCGTCAGAGGCGCGACTCGGCCCGGACCGCCACCCAGCCGGGGTGCCCGGTGGCTGAGCGGGCGGCTCGAAAGCCCGGGGCGGTCACGCAGGTATGCGCGCGGATCGCCGGCTCGAGCCGCTTCAGGGGCAGATCTTCGCGGCCATCGTCTTCAACGCGCTCGTGCTCGGCCTGGAGACCTACGATCCCGTCGACGATTCGGCCGGCGGGCTGCTCGCCGCCAAGAACTTGCTCGCGCTGAACGTCGCGCCCTGCGGGTCGGCAATGACAGTTATCCGAATCGTGTAGGTAGCGGTGGACCAGGGGGCGTCGAACGGCGGGACGATCACCGTTCCGCCGAGCTCGGCGGCCTTCGCGGCCGTCGCGTCGGCGTTGTCGGTCGCGAAGGTCACGCTCCAATGGGCTGGCGTGTCGGGCTGGTCGTCGAGGATCGGGATGATGCTCCCGACCACGTCCTCGAACCCCTCCGGCGCCCCCGCCCCCGCCATCTGCCTGCGAAGGCCGGGATGGTGCTCCCGCTCGAGCCAGTCGCCGTAACCAGGCAGCGTCCAGCCCTCGGCCCCACCGCCGATTGACCCCGTCTGCCATCCGAACACCGAGCCGTAGAACGATTTCGCGCCTTCGACGTCGCGGGTGTTGAGGCCGTTGAAGACAACTGCGCCCGGGTCGTTCACGAGCCGCGCGCCCTTGTGCTCCTTCGCTTCCCAGACCCCAAAGGCCGCACCCTCGGGATCTGTGAAGACGGCCATCCGGCAGGCATCCATGAAATCGAAGGGCTCGGTCACGACGGCTCCTGCAGCATCCCGGACCTTGGACGCGGCCTCGTCGGCACTGTCGACCCAGAAGCATGTGTTCCAGATCGCGATCGGCGGGGCTCCCTTCGGGATCGATCGGATGGCGGCGACATCACCGGCCCGCAGCTCGCCCGACAAGTCAAAGATGGATGTGCTTGGCGCCTCGTGCCGGGCGGTGAAATAGCTGTCCTCCGAGCTCGCCGGCATCACGTCCTCGAACTCCCAACCGAAGAGGCCGCCATAGAAGTCGAGCGCCGCCTCCGGGTCGGGTTCGCTCGCCTCCACCCAGCAGGGGACGCCGGGGATGTATCCGTCTCGCAGGGGCATCAGAGTGCTCGGTCTCCTCGCGCGCGTCCTGTACGGCCGTCCGCGGGGTCAGTCAACCGCGGTTGCTTCCAGCATGACGAGGAGCTCTGGTGTGAACAGCCGCGTAACGCCGAGCAGGCTCGTCGCAAAGCGACCATCGGCGTTCCCGAAACGGTCCATGAGACTTGACCAGTGCTTGACGAGCTCGTCGAAGTCGGTGGTGTAGACGTTGAGCCGAACGACGTTGGCGAGGGTCATATCGGCGTCGGCCAGGACAGCCTCCAGGTTGTCCAGGGATAGCTCGAGTTGCGCGGCCATGTCGCCCGGATGCTGCGGATTACCGTCGGCGTCCACCGCGTCCTGTCCGCCGCAAACGAGCTGCCGTCGGTGCCCCTCGATCAGCTGAGCCTGGTCGAATCCCAACTTGAGCGACCACGGCACGGGATTGATTGAGGTCCGTTCCATGTACCTGCCTCCCTTCCCGTCGTTGAACGCTCGGCGCACCCTAACCGCTACCCATCGCTCAGCGGGGCTGCGCTCCTGCCTTGCGCGAGGACGAGCACCGGCCAGAGGCCAGCCTCAGGTCTCAGTCGGCCTGTTCGCGGATTCGGGTAGGGCTGAATCGATCACTCTGCGTATGACCTCAAGCGCGGTCGTCAGGAAGCGATCGCCGGGATCGACTTCGGGGTCGTACGCCGTGAAGGAGATGGCGAGGACCGGGTGCGCTCGGCCACAGCGCTCGCCACCGCTTCGACCTCGTCGATACCCAGCCCGCCCTCGGCCGCGTACTCATTGGCGCTGCCGAGGGACGGGTCGATCGAGTCGAAATCGACGTGCATGTAGACCCATCGACCCGGTCTGCCATTGTGCCGATCGCGCGCTCCAAATCGTGTACCGCCAGACGCCCTGGCCCGTCGCCTCCCTCGATGACCTCAACCTCTCCGGCGTCCAGTCGCTCCTGCTCGCCGCGGTTGATGTCACGCACGCCCACGAGCACTGCGTTCCGCTCCTCCGCGGCACGAAAGCCCGGGATCGAGTTGTGCACAGCGTCTTCCAGCACGCTCCCGTGGCGGCGGCCAGGCCCATCCCGGCTAGACGACTCGAGCCGTCGCTTCGCGCGAACAGGAAGAGCCAGCGCAAGTAGATCGACGGACCGCGGTTACCCGGCGAGCACCCACATCTCCTTGAACGGAAGAGTGAGATGCCACGTCGTCACCGCCCCCTTTGGCAGGCACGCCATGTCGCCAGGCTTCAGCTCCAACACCGGCCCATCCTCAATTTCGACCTGCGCCTCACCTTCGAGCACAAGTAGCACCTGCGTGGCCGGCAGTTTCCAGTCCGGCGGCTGTCGATCAGCCTCCGGTGTGAACCGCGACAACCCAGCTCGCATGGTTCCGGTGTCGAAAAGCACATGCTCCTCGGCACCCCCTCCGATCTCGGGGTCGGCCCGCCACTCCTCCGTCGCGACGTTGGAAACGAACACCCCCGGGTGCACTTCCATCTCAGCCTCCTTGCATGCGGATGACGGAGGGCCATTGTCCCAAGAATCCCCTGCACGATCGGCGGCTGTCGCATCGCGCGAAAAGGAGGAGTGGAACTCCCAGAAAGGGCCGCCTACCCAAGCTCCTTAACCCGAAATGGCGGGCTTCTTGACATGCGCCTACGGCATGAGAGCCTGGCTCTCGAACGGAATCGACGCCGGGAGGGAGACCACACGCGCAAGCTCGGAGTTCTGATCATTGGGGCACTCACGACCACGGCGCTCGCCGCCGGGATGTCGACAGCCCTTGCCGCGCATGCTGATTCCACGTGCACCGGGACGCTTGCCTCGGGCAAGTACCACAAGCTGGTGGTGCCCGCTGGCGCTACCTGCGACGGGACCGAGGCAAACATCGATGTCCGGGGCGGAGTCCGGGTCGCCGAGGGCGCGACCTTCATCCTCGGGAGCGAGGAACTGGGCGCGGACACCGGCACGATCCGCGGTGGGATCCGCGCGAACTCGCCTGCCTCGTTGCAGGTGCACTTCGCTGACGTCAGAGGAGGTGTGAGCATGCACGGCGGCAGCGGCTTCTTCTCGACCGTCGAGGACAGCGTTATCCGCGGTGGCGCTACGATCAACGGCTACGCAGGCTTCTGGCTGGGATTCATCCGCAACACCGTTCATGGCACCGTGAAGCTCAGCAACAACGTCATGGACGACCCGGACGCGAACGAGTTCGTCACGAACACGATCAGGGGAAATCTTGTGTGCCACAACAACTCGCCGGCTCCCCAGGTCGGTGATTCGCAGGGCCTGCCAAACGTCGTGACAGGACAGAAGGTCGATCAGTGCACCGGTCTGTGACCCGTCGCGGGCGTGTAACCCCGTGAGCCTCGTCTGCGGGGCGGCGGCGCGGCGTCAATTCGCGCTCATCGTGGTTGGCGTTGTCTCCGCGCTCGCGGCGTGGGCCCCGGCGGAATCGCTCGCGCAGACGCCGCCGGAGACGACGATCACCGCTGGTCCTTCAGGAGCGGTTCCCGTAGGACCGATCACGTTCTCGTTCACGTCGTCGGGGTCGGACTCCTCGTTTGAGTGCCAGCTTGACGGTTGGGCGCGCTGGCAGCCGTGCTCGAGTCCGCAGACTTATCCGAACCTGGCGCCGGGGGACAGGACGTTCTGGGTCCGCGCCACCGACGCCGCCGGCAACACCGATGCCACTCCGGCGAGCCGCTCGTTCACGGTGGATACGACACCGAGCATCGTCGGGGCCCCACCCTCGGGGACGGTCGTCCAGGCCGACTACATGACCCGCGTCTGCCCGATCGATGGCCTCTGGGGAGCGGTCTCTGATGCCGACTACTACGCCCAGAGCTGCAGCGATTGGAGCGACGCGGACGATCCCCAGATCAACTACTTCTCGGAGGGCGGCTCTCCCATGCCCGGCCAGGACGGCAAGGTGCATCCGGGCTACCGTCGCCTGCGGCTTACGGACGGGATGCAGTCGAAGTACGACGCCACCTGCAGGAGCGGCTCCCCCTGCAACGACGCATACCGCACCCAGCTGATCTCGAACTCCGACACCCGCACGTACTACCCGATGGTGCCGGGCCATCGCTATGTCTGGTGGCTCGCTGTGCGCTTCCAGAGCCCCACGCCGCTGACCGGCAACGGTAGTGCCCAGGACTCACAGGTCTTCCAGATCAAGAACCAGGGCAGCTCCTGTCACGCGAGCGGCACCTACCGCCAGGGCCCAGTCGAGTCGCTCACCGAGGGCCAGACGGCGCTTAGCATGAAGAACCGCCAGGGTCCCGGGGACGTGCGAACCGACTCCGTGCCGATAGGCGGCCGAGGCGTGTGGCAGGTGCTGGCGCTCGACATCTACTACTCCCCAGACCTCTCGAAGTCGGCCTACCGGCTGTGGCAGGATGCAGACGGCGATGCGACCCTCGACCCGGTGCCGGTCACGCCGAAGATCATCGGCAGAGTCACGGCAGTAGGTCCGGATTGCATCGGCAAGCCGTCGATCGGTCCCTACCAGCCGATGAGCGTCCCTGCAGTCTCCCGAGACTACGGCGTCAACGAGATGGTTGAGGTTCCAGTGGGGGCGGACTGGGAGTAGCGCCTCGTCAGGCGCTTAGCGGCTCGACTGGGTCCCCGATGGCGATCTCGCCGCCTTCGAGGATCGCCGCGCGCAGGCCGCCGCGGTGTACGAGGCCGCGCAGGACTCCTGGCTGCGTCAGTCCCTGCAGGTGGCTGCACGGTTCGCACAGCTCGATGCCTTCGCACTGGATCGCACCGACGCGGAAGCGCTTGCCCTCGAGGGCGTTCAGGTCGATGCCGCGCGTGGCGACCTGTCGGCGCGACTCGGCGGCCGTCAGCTCGATGCCGCGCTCCTCGGCGAGGGCGTCCAGGGCCTCGAGCGCGATGAGCGTGAGCTCGCGGTCGCGCTCGGGTTGCGTGCCCTCGCCGTCGTAGAAGTAGCGGTCGCCTTCGAGCCCGCGCCCGGCGACCGCTCGAACCCGCTCGACCGGCTCGGGCAGGCGCTCTTCCTCGGGCGAGATGTTGATCTCGACGACCTTGCCCGCGTCTTCCGCCATGGGCGAAAGCTACCGCGCGGAGCTGTCGCGGTCAGGGCCGGGTGGGCGGCGGCAGGGTCTGGGCGTCTGAGCCGCCGCCTTCGCCGCGCGCAGGGGCGCCGCGATCCGGGCTCTTTGACCCGATCACGTCAGCCTCCTGGACGTGACCGCGGTCGCTCTCGGTGCCCTCGACGTACTGCGAGCTGCGCCGCAGCGCGGCGCCGCCCGCGAGGACGACGGCGATGACGACGAACGCGAGGATCGCGAAGATTGGCGACCACGCGCTCAGGGCGAGGGCGCCGACGAGCAGGACGAGGCCGATGCTGCCGCCGATGGTGACCAGAAACCAGGTTCCCCACATGCGCTCCCGCCTACCCGGTCGCGCGGTCCGCACACAGGCGCCGAAGACGTCGAAGCGGCTCAGCTGGGCGTGCTGGTGGCGCCGGTGAGCGCCTCGGGGTCCTCGACGATGTCCAGGAAATCCCCGGCACGCAGCGTCTCGAAAAGGCTCTCGACCGCGTGCGATCCCTTGATCACGAGCTTGACCGTGGCGTCGCCGCTGGCGACCGCGCGCTCGTGTGCGCCGAGCAGGACCGCGAGGCCGGAGGAGTCGAGGAACTCGAGCCCACGGAGGTCGAGGACGATCATCCCCGCGCCGGCCTGCTCGACGTTTCGCAGGGCCGCGCGGAGAGAAGGCGTCGCGTACACATCCAGCTCGCCGCCGAGCGCGACCCAGATCGTGTCGCCCTCGTGCGCGGTTCGCAGCGCGAACCCCTGACCGTCGGGTATCTCGCCCTGTGCGAGCGGCTGACCGAACCGGCTCGTCTCCACGATTCGCACCCTACCCCCTGCACCCACGCACGAAAACCCCCAGGGGAGGATCAAAGCGAGTCGAGCTTGCGTGCCATGCCTGAGAGGTCGCGCACCAGATCGGCGCGGGCCACGGCGCGCTCATCCTCATCGTCCATGCGCAGGATCGCCGAGGGATGGATCGTCGCCGTCGCGAGCCACCCGAGCTTGGACTCGACGAAGGTTCCGCGGTCGCGAGTCACCCTGAACTTCGTGCCGAGCAGCGCCCGCGCGGCGGTCGCTCCGAGGCAGGCGACGAGCTTTGGCTCGATCGTCGCGAGCTCCGCCTCGAGCCATGGCTGGCAGGCGTTGATCTCGGCGGCGTTGGGGCGCTGGTGCAGGCGCCGCTTGCCCCGCCCCTGGCGCCATTTGAAGTGCTTGACGGCATTGGTGACGTAGACCTCGTCGCGCTCGATCCCGGCGTCCTCGAGCGCGCTTGCAAGCACCCCTCCGGCCGGCCCGACGAACGGGTGGCCCTCCTGGTCCTCGCGGTCGCCCGGTTGCTCGCCGACCAGCACGAGCTTGGCCGAGGGCGGGCCCTCCCCGAAGACGGTCTGAGTCGCGCCCTCCCAGAGCGGACAGGCGCGGCAGGTCGCCGCCTCGCGACGCAACCCGCCGAGTGTCCGCGCGCGAGGGCGATCGTCCGGGCTCGCGCGGGAGGGAGCGGTGCGGGTGGCCATGCGTGGCGCCTACCCCGAACCGTCGCGGCCTATCGCACGGGCATGTCGGGGAGGCGTCCTGCCAACTCATCGAGTGGCGGGAAAGTCGCGCATACCGCGACTTTCACGCCACTCGGCGTGGTTGGGGCTACTCCGGTGGCGGCACCACCAGCACGGGAACGCTCGAGAGGTTCAGGAGCTTGTGCGGCGTGGAGCCGAGGATGGCGCCCTTCAGCGGCTTCTCACCGTAGGAGCCAACCACGATCATGCGCGCCCCCACGCTCTCGGCAAGCGCCGCCAGGCCCGGTGCGGGCCGATCGGCTACGAGCTGCGCCTCGGCCTCGATGCCCCGCTCGGTCGCGATCGCCACCGCCTCGGCGGTTGCCTTTTCGCCCATCCTCCGCAGCTCAGCGCGAAGGCTGCCGACCTCGCCGGCGCCGTGGTAGGGCTCGGCGCCGTAGCCGGCCACGAGCTTGGCGTCGAGCTCCGTCGCCAGCTCGCAGGCAACGTCGAGGGCGACCTTCGCGACCTCGGTTCCGTCGTATCCGACGACGATCTCGCCCGCCATCTCAGCCTCCTCCCGGGGCGTCGCCCTCCGTGGCGAAGCTCGCCTGCGGCTCGGGGGCCACGATGAGGCTTCCCTTCGGCGCCACCTCCGGTTTGCGCCGGAAGAACTCCGGCGAGTTGATGCGCTGCAGGATCATGAACACGATCCCGAGGATCCCGAAGATGATCGCGATCGCGAGCGGCGGCCCGATGCCGAACACGTCGCGCCTTCCGGGCTCAGCGAGGTCGCTCGCCGACTTGAAGAAGATGTAGGCGAGCATCAGCCCTCCGAGCACCGGCATCACTCCCGCGGCGAAGAACGCCTTCGGGCTCGAGAAGAGCTCGCGTCTGTAGTAGATCGCGCAGGCGAACCCGGTGAGCCCGTAGTAGAAGGCGATCATCAGGCCGAGCGCCGTGATCGAGTCGAACAGGATGTCCTCGCTCACGATCGTCAGCCCCACGTACCAGAGGATCGAGAAGGCGCCCATCAGCAGGGTCGAGAAGTCCGGCGTCTGGTGGCGCGGATGGACGCGAGCGAAGATCTTGGGCAGCGCTCGCGCCGCACCCATCGACAGCGACGTTCGCGCCGTCGGCAGGATCGTCGTCTGCGTGGACGCCGCGGCTGACGTCAGAACGGCGATGATCAGGATCTTGTCGAGCGGGGACCCGAAGACGGTGCCACCCAGGCTCGAGAGCACGTCATCGCGGTTGTGCTGCAGGAACTCCGGTCCCGCGACGGCCTGCGCGGCGATCGAGACGATCACGTAGATGCCGAGCAGGATCAGCGTCGAGACGACGGCTGATCGTCCCGGCCCCTCCGTCGGGTCCTCCGTTTCCTCGTTGACCGTCACGGCCGAGTCCCATCCCCAGTAGATGAAGACGGCGACCAAGACGCCGTCGATCAGAGCGGTCGAGTCGACCGTGAACGGGTTGAGCCAGCTCAGGCTCGGATCGATCGAGTTCGAGAAGTCCCCGCCGTAGACCCTGATGAACGCGATCACCGCGAACAGGGCGAGGGTGAGGATCTCGGCGCCCAGCAGGAACTGCTGGGTCTTCGCCGAGAGCTCGATCCCGATGTAACAGATCCAGGTCATGATCGCGATCCAGATGACCCCGACCGTGGTCACCGCGAAGGTCGAATCCGCCGCCGAATCCCAGCCGAACAGGAGGAAGGTGTAGAGGCCGGCGATCTGTGCCAGGTTCGCCATGACGACGACGTCGGCGACGATGATTGCCCAGCCGGTGAGCCATCCCATCGAGGGGCCCATGGCCTTCGTCGCCCACGTGAACGAGGTGCCGCAATCCGGGTCGGCACGGTTCATGTAGTAGTAGGCGAAGGCGATGCAGAGCATCGGGATGAAGGCGACCCAGAAGATCGCCGGCGAGTGCAGCCCGACCCCTGCCGCGACGACGAAGCCAAGGCTCGCCGCGAGGCTGTAGCCCGGCGCCGTCGATGCCACCCCGATGACGACGCTCGAGGCGAAGCTGATCGCCCCGGTCTTCAGCCCCTTGTCGCCGGTGCTCGCCTGCGGTGACACCCCTGCTCCGGGCGCGGGCACTGCCGTGCTCTCCATCCCCCAATACCTCCTTGCGGCCGCCTGGTCGCCGACCCTATCCGCTCGCCACCCCGGGGGCGGGCGGATAGGCCGTTGTCATGAAGGGCTCATCGCCCTCTTGGTCGGGCCGCACAGCGGCGAGCCGCTCAGCCTTTCGCTGCTGCCAGACCGTGTAGAACATCGCCGCCACGGTCACGGCGAACAGCATCGTCGCGATCACGTTCACCTCCACCGGGATCCCGCGCTGCGCGGCTCCGAAGATGTAAAGGGGGAACGTCACCGTCGTTCCCGAGTTGAAGTTCGAGATCACGAAGTCGTCGATCGAGAGCGCGAAGGCGAGCATCGCCGCGCCGATGATGCCCGGCATCAGCAGGGGCAGCGTGACCAGGCGGAAGGTGTCGAATGCATTCGCTCCCAGGTCGCGCGCCGCCTCCTCGAGGCTGCGGTCGAAGCCGATGAGGCGCGAGCGCACCACGACGACGACGAAGCTGATGCAGAACATGACGTGGGCGATCAGAAGCGTCTGGAACCCGAGCGTGAACACGTTCACGACGAGGAAGAAGGAGAGCAGCGCCGCCCCCATGACGATCTCCGGAGTCGCCATCGGGATCACGATCAGGAAGTTGGCCGTGCGCTGCCCGAAGAAGCGGTAGCGGACGAGCGCGAGCGCCATCAGCGTGCCGATGACGGTGGAGATCAGCGTCGCCAGGCCCGCCAGCTTGAGGCTCGTGAGCATCGCGTCGTTCAGATCGGGCAGGCTGAACGCGTTCTGCCAGTGCTCGAGCGTGAAGCCGACCCAGGTGTAGTTGTACTTGCCCTGCGGATCGTTGAACGAGAAGAAGATGATCACCGCGATCGGGATCAGCATGTAGATGACGACGAGCGCCGCGACCACGCTGACGCCGTTGCGGCGAAGCCAATTCACCACGCTCACGCCGGCTTCGCCTCCTCTCCCATCAGGGCCTCTGACCCAGCGAAGCGGATGTAGACGAGGACCGCGATCATGATCAACGCCATCAGGACGAACGAGAGCGCGGCCGCCTCCGGATAGTCACGCTGGTTGAGGTAGAGCGACTGGATCGTGTTGCCGATCATCTTGTTGTTGGCACCGCCCAGGAAGAAGGCGTTCACGTAGTCGCCCGCCGCCGGGATGAAGGTCAGCAACGTGCCCGCGACGATCCCCGGCGCCGACAGGGGGAGGGTGACCTTGCGGAAGGTCTCGCGGGGTGACGCGTAGAGGTCATTCGCCGCCTCCAGAAGGCCAGGGTCGATCCGCTCCAGGCTGGCGAAGAGCGGCAGGATCATGAACGGCAGGAAGTTGTAGGTGAGGCCGGCGATCACGGCCCCGCCGGTGGCGAGGACGTGCCCGTTCGGTGCCATTCCAAGGGTGCCGAGCACGTCCACGACCGGGCTGTCGTCGGAGAGGATCGTCTCCCAGGCGATCGTCCGGATCAGATATGTCGTGAAGAACGGCGCGATCACTACGAAGAGGAGCGCGGTCTTCCAGCGCCCCGCCTTGAAGGCGATCGCATAGGCGAGCGGGTAGCCGATCAGGAGGCAGATCAGGGTCGCCGCCCCCGCGTAGTAGAACGACCGCACGAACTGCGAGTCGTAGAGGGTCAGGCTGTCCGAGAAGTTCGACCAGGCCCAGTCGAAGGAAAAGCCTGTCTCGAGCGTCCCCGAGAACAGCGAGACCCGCCCCATGTAGTACATGGGGACGACGAAGAAGACGATCAGCCAGATGAGCCCCGGCCCGAGCAGGAAGTAGGGAATGAGGCGACGGCGGGCCATCAGGCTCCCTCGCGCTCCAATCAGCCCGCCGTCGCCCCGCTCTTTACCCGTTCACCACCGCGTCGAAGGCCCGCGTCACCGCCTGCTCTTCCTCGCCCTCCAGCACCGGGGAGGTGTCGCACTTCTTCGTGAAGCTCGCGCTCGGGAAGATGAGCTGGTTGTTCGCGAGGTCCGGATCCTGCTTGAGCAGGATCTCCTTCGTGCCGGCAACGGGCGAGACGTAGTTCACGTACGACTCGATCTGGGCCTGGTTCTTCGGGTCGTAGGTGTAGTTCATCCACGCCTCCGCCGCAGTCGGGTTCGGTGCCCCGACCGGGATCACCATGTTGTCCGACCACAGCATGCAGCCCTCGGTCGGCATCCGGAACTCGATGTTGGGGTTGTCGGCCTGAAGCTGGACGGCGTCGCCGGACCATCCGATCACCGCCGCGGCGTCGCCGGAGGTCAGGTCACGGGCGTAGTCGTTGCCGGTGAAGCGCCGGATCTGCCCGTCGTCGACCGCCTGCTGGAGCTTGTCGACCGCGGCCATCCAGTCGTCCTCGGTGACGTTGCCCTTCAGGTCGACGCCCTGGCACTTCATCACCAATGGGAGGGTGTCGCGGAGCTCGGTGAGCATCTCGACCTTCCCCTTGTACTGGGGATCGAATAGATCGCAGATCGAGTGCACGTCCGGCGCCAGGTCGGTGTTCACGATCAGCCCGGTCATCCCCGTCTGCCACGGCACCGAGAAGTCGCGGTTCTCGTCGAACGCGGGGTGCTGGAGCGAGGGCACCAGGTTCTTCTCGACGTTCGGGATCGCCGACTTGTCCAGGTCCTGGAGGTAGCCGAGCTCGTGCATCTTGCCCGCCATCCAGTCCGTGACGACGAAGATCGAGCGGCCGCCCGACTCGCCCTTGTCGAGCAGCGGCTGCATCTTGCCGAAGAACTCGGCGTTGTCGTTCACGTCCTCGATGTACTTGACCGTGACGCCGGTGGCGTCCTCGAAGTCCGAGACGGTGTTCTTGTCGATGTAAAGAGGCCAGTTGGAGATCGTCAGATCTCCGGAGGGCTTGCCCTCGAGCTGAACCGTCTCGGTCCCGCCCTCGGCGCCCCCGCCCGAGATGCCGCCGCCGCTGCTCCCGCACGCCGCGACCACGATCGCCACCGCAAGGGCTCCCACGAGCGCCGTCAGCCTGGTCAGCCTGCTCCCGGTTGCCTCACCATCGACCTGCGTCATCGTCTGCCTCCTTGTAGTGGGTTCAAGCTTCCTGCTCCGCCTCGTCGGCCACGGCTGCCGGGGCCACGGCCGAGTCGCGGACGAGGTGCATGTGCTCCGGTGCCCAGCTCAGCCGCACCCGCACGCCGCCCCCTGGCAGGCGGGCGCGCTCGGCCTCGTCGGCATTCGGGACGAGGACGGTCATCGAGACCCCGTCGGGAAGCCTCACGGCGATCTGCGTCGACGTCCCGAGATAGACGGAGCTCTCGACCAGCCCCTCGACCGAGGGCTGGCCGTCGGAGGGCTCCGCGGCCCCGTTGATCCGCAGCTTCTCCGGCCGGACGACGGCATGGGCGCGGTCGCCCGCGTCGAACCCCGCGACCTCGGCCTCGAGCTCCACGCCGGCGTCGAGCCGCACGCGCCCTCGCCCGCCGCTCGCGGAGGCGACGGTCGCCGGCATCAGGTTGGAGACGCCGATGAAGCCGGCGACGAAGGTCGTGGCGGGGCGCTCATAGACGGCCTCGGGGGCGTCGACCTGCTCGACCCGGCCGCGGCTCATGACCGCGATCCGGTCGGACATCGTCAGGGCCTCCTCCTGATCGTGCGTGACGTAGACGAAGGTGATCCCGACATCGCGCTGGATGCGCTTGAGCTCGACCTGGAGCCCCTTGCGGAGCTTCAGGTCGAGGGCGCCGAGCGGCTCGTCGAGAAGTAGAACCTTGGGCAGGTTGACGAGCGCCCGCGCGAGCGCCACACGCTGCTGCATCCCGCCCGAGAGCTGGTTGGGACGGCGGTTCACTTCGGCCGCGAGTCCGACGCGCTGGAGCTCGGCCTCGACGCGCTGCCGGATCTCGTCCTTTCCGACCTTCTTGCGCCGCAGTCCGAAGGCGACGTTCTCGCCGACGCTCAGATGGGGAAAGAGGGCGTAGCTCTGGAAGACGGTGTTCGTGGGACGGCGGTGAGAGGCGAGGCCGGCGACATCCTGGCCGTCGATCAGTACCCGGCCGGCGGTCGGCTCCTCGAAGCCGGCGAGCATTCGCAGCGTCGTCGTCTTCCCGCAACCGCTCGGGCCGAGGAGCGTGAAGAACTCGCCGCTGCCGATCTCGAGCTCGACGTCGTTTACGGCGGCGAGGTCCCCGAAGCGCTTGGTGACCCGCTCGAGGCGGACCATCGTCTGGTTCAGGGACGGGGCGGCAGCCTCAGTCTGGTCCGCCGCTGCCGCGGCGGTCGCGCGTTCCACAGATCCTTCTCCTCATTCCCTGCGGTCTCCCATGCTCATCGTGCCCAGACCAACGGGCTTGGTCGCATCGTACAAGACTCCGGTGGTATCTTGAACCCAATCTCCGTTGTGCGCCCCCCTCCGGGCCACTACGGTTGTACGGAACGTCGATATCCGTCAAACACAACCCCGGCGCAGGCCGCGTTCGCAGCAAAGAGCGGCCGGTCGGGATCCCTAGGAGGGGAGATGGCCAGCACCACCGCCACCGCCGCCACGCACACGGGACAGGAGACGAACCTGCAGGAGCTCGCCAAGCGGCACCTGTGGATGCACTTCACCCGCATGGGTGCCTACAAGGACGCCGAGGTCCCGATCATCGTGCGGGGCGAGGGCCCGTACGTCTATGACGAGCACGGCACGCGTTACCTCGATGGCCTATCCGGCCTCTTCTGCGTGAACGCAGGCCACGGCCACACCGAGATCGGCGAGGCGATGGAGCGGCAGGTCCGGGAGCTCGACTTCGTCACCAACTGGAGCTACGCGCATCCGCGGGCGATCGAGCTGGCCACGAAGATCGCGTCGCTGACGCCGGGCGACCTCAATCGCGTCTTCTTCACCTCAGGCGGGTCCGAGGCGATCGAGTCCGCCATCAAGCTCTCCCGCGCCTATCACCAGCGCACGGGCAACCCGCGCAAGACGAAGTTCCTCACGCGCGAGGTCGCCTACCACGGCACGACCCTGGGAGCCCTGGCGGCGACCGGGATCACCGCCCTGCGCACGGACTTCGAGCCGCTCGTACCGGGCGGCTACCAGGTGCCGAACACCAACAGCTACCACTGGCCCGCCGACCGCGACCCGCTGTGGGCCGCGGACCAGATCGAGGAGAAGATCCTCTACGAGGGTCCCGAGACAATCGCCGCCGTGATCCTCGAGCCGCTCCAGAACGCCGGCGGTTGCATTCCGCCGCAGGACGGCTACTTCGATCGGGTGCGCGAGATCTGCGACCGCTACGACGTCCTGTTGGTCGCCGACGAGGTGATCTGCGCCTGGGGCCGGCTCGGCCACTGGTTCGGCGCGCAGCGCTACGGGTTCCAGCCGGATCTGATGACCTCGGCGAAGGCGCTGACGTCGGCGTATGCGCCGATGGGCGCGCTCATCGCCTCCGACCGGGTCGCCGAGCCGTTCATGAACGGCACCGAGATGTTCTCGCACGGGTTCACCTTTGCGGGGCACCCGGTGGCCGCCGCGGCCGCTCTCGCGAACATCGAGATCTTCGAGCGCGAGGACCTCTGCGGCCACGTCCTCCGCAAGGAAGACGAGTTCAGGGGCATGCTCGACGGCCTGCGCGACATCCCGATCGTGGGTGACGTGCGCGGCGCCGGTTACTTCCATGCGATCGAGCTGGTCAAGGACCAGGAGACGAAGGAGGGCTTCTCGGACGAGGAGTCGGAGAGCCTCCTGCGCGGCTTCCTGTCCGGCGAGCTCTATCGCCGCGGGCTGATCTGCCGGGCCGATGACCGCGGTGACCCCGTGGTGCAGCTCTCGCCGCCGCTCGTCTGCGACACCGAGCAGTTCGAGGAGATCGAGGCGGTGCTGCGCCCCGTCCTCACCGAGGCGGCCGAGCGGGTCGGTCACTGAGGAGGGGGAATGCTGACGGTCGCATCGCTTGCCGCGGACTGCGACCTGGAGATCGTCGCCGGGAATGGCGCCGCCGATCGGACCATCCGCTGGGTCCACATCTCGGAGCTCGAGGACCCCACCCCGTGGCTGTCGGGCGGCGAGCTCCTGCTCACAACGGGCATCCAGCTGACGAGCGCGGCGAAACAGAAGCGCTTCGTGGCCGCCCTCGACGAACGCGGTGTCGCAGGACTCGGATTGGGCACCGGGTTCGAGCACGAGCAGCCGCCGAAGGCGCTGATCGACGAGGCCTCAAAGCGTGGTCTTCCCGTGTTCGAGGTGCCCTACGAGAAGCCGTTCATCGCGATCACCGAGCGCGCGTTCGCCCGGCTCGTCAACGAGCAGTACGAGGTCCTCGAGCGCGCGACGGAGGTCCACGAGCGGCTGGAGCGGCTCGTGATCGAGGGCGGTGGCCTCCCTGCCGTGCTCGCCGCGGTGGCGGGGGCCGTCGGCGGAACGGCCCTCGTGCTCGACACCTCGGGCCGGGAGCTCGCACGGCATGCCGAGGGCAAGGCGCCGAGCGCGGAGGCGCTCAAGGAGCTGGCGGCCGAGCTTGCCGAACGGCCCGAGACCGCAGCCGTTGCCCCCTTCGCTCCGGCTGAGCCCACGCTGGCCGCCCGGAGCCTCGTCGTCCCCGTTTCGGGACGAAGCGCCGCGGTGGCGTGGCTCGTGGTCGTGGGCGACGCTCCCGAGCTCGGAAACTTCCAGAGCCTGATCGCCCGCCAGGCGGCGATGGTCGTCGGGCTCGAGCTGGCACGTGAGCGGATCGTCCGTGAGACCGAGCGGCGGCTCGCGGGCGACCTGCTCTCCGAGGCTCTCAGCGGTCGCCTTGACTCCGAGGACCTGCGTGGGCGGCTGCGGCCGTTCGGGATCGGCTCCGAGGCCGGCGTGCTCGTCTTCGACCTCGACGACCCCGCCGCGGCGGAGGGCTCGCTCGAGTCCGCGCTCTCGAGCGCCGGCGCGCCGGCGCTCGTCGCGACGACCGCTGCGGCCGGCAAGCCACTGCTCTGCGCGGTGGTAAATCCCGACGGCCGCGATCCGATCGACATCGCGCGCGACGCGCGCGACGAGCTCGCCGGCGCCTTCAACGGCGTGCGAGCGGCCGCGTCGAGGCCGGTCGCGGTCGGGTCGCTTCGCCGCGCGTTCCACGAGGCCCGCTGCGCGCTCGAGGCAACGTCGCTCGCCAATGGGGACGCGCCCGATGTGGCCTCGCATCGCGACCTCGGCGCCTTCACGCTGCTCCTCGCGCTCCAGGACGAGGAGGCCCTTCGCGCCTATTCCGACGGCCTGCTCGACCCGATCGAGCGGACCGAGGGCGAGTACGGCGGCGAGCTGCTTCGCTCGCTCGAGGCATTCATCGAGAACAACGGCAACTGGGAGCGAGCCGCGCGCCAGCTCTACTGCCATCGTCATACGCTGCGGTACCGCATCCGGAAGATCGAGGAGCTGACCGGACGCGACCTGGGCCGGGCGACGGACCGCATCGAGCTCTGGCTGGCGTTGCGGGCACGGGAACTGGTGAGGTAATGAACCGGGAGGATCAGGGACGGCACAGCCCGCATCGCCCCCGGACGCGAAGCGGAGGAGGCGAGGCGCAGTGATTGTAGGAGTTCCGACAGAGATCAAGTCCGACGAATACCGCGTCGCTCTGACCCCGATCGGCGTGCGTGAGCTGACCGAGCACGGGCACGAGGTCCTGATCCAGGCCGGTGCGGGTGAGGGCTCATCGATCAGCGACGCGCAGTACGAGGCGCAGGGCGCCCGCGTCGTGCCCGGCGCCGACGAGGTCTTCGGCGAGGCCGAGCTCGTCCTCGGCGTCAAGGAGCCCCAGCCCGAGGAGGTCGCGCGCCTTCGGCCTGAGCACACGCTCTTCACCTATCTGCACCTCGCGCCGGCGCCGGAGCTGACCGAGGGCCTGGCCAACTCCGGCGCCACCTGCGTCGCCTACGAGACCGTCGAGGATCGCCAGGGCCGCCTGCCGCTGCTGGCGCCGATGAGTGAGATCGCCGGCAAGATCGCGACTCAGGCCGGGGCCTTCATGCTGGAAAAGCCGCTCGGGGGCCGGGGCATCCTGCTGGGCGGCGTTCCCGGCGTGGCGCCGGCAAACGTGATGATCATCGGCGGCGGGGCCGTCGGCATGCACGCCGCTTTCATCGCCATCGGCATGGAAGCCGACGTGTTCGTCTACGACACGAACATCGACCGCCTGCGGGAGCTCGACATCGCCTTCGGCGGCCGCGCCTCGACGGTCTTCTCCTCCGTGCTCTCGATCGAGGAGAAGCTGCCGGACATCGATCTGGTGATCGGCGGCGTGCTGGTGCATGGCGCCCGCGCCCCCCACGTGATCCGCCGCGAGCAGCTCGCGCTGATGAAGCCGCAGGCCGTGCTCGTCGACGTCGCCATCGACCAGGGAGGCTGCTTCGAGACCTCCCGGCCGACCACGCACTCGGATCCCACCTACGAGGTCGATGGGATCATTCATTACTGCGTCACGAACATGCCCGGGGCGGTGCCGATCACCTCGACCTACGCGCTGACCAACGCCACGCTCCCGTACGTGGTGGCGCTGGCCGACCACGGTGTGGTCGAGGCGGCGCGGCGCGACCCCGGCCTGAAGCTCGGCATCAACGTCGCCGCGGGCAAGGTGACGCATCCCGCGGTGGCTGAGGGAGTGGGGGCCGAGTACGTCACGCCGGAGTCGGTTCTCGGCATCCCAGTGCCACCAAACGGCAGTCCGCCCGGCGCCGACGGCGCCGGGGCCACCGCCAGCCGGGTGACCTCTTCAAGCTGACCGCGTCGGGAGCCCGGAGTCACGTCAACAAGAGAACGTCAATGAACGAACTTAGGAGTGGAGCAAGATGAGCACCTATGCAGTCGTTAACCCGGCGACCGGCGAGCAGCTCAAGGAATACCCGGAGATCTCCGACGACGCGCTGGACGCCGCGATCGCCGCTGCCTGGGAGGCCCGCGAGGCCCTCGCCTCGCTCACGGTCGCCGAGCGCGCCGCGAAGATCAAGCGCGTTGCCGACCTTCACGCAGAGCGCCGCGACACACTCGCCGCGATCGCTGTCAAGGAGATGGGCAAGCCGACAGAGCAGGCGCTCGGCGAGATCGACTTCTGCAGCGACATCTACAACTACTACGCCGAGCGCGCCGAGGACTTCCTGAAGGACGAGCCCATCGAGCTGATTGCCGGCGAGGGCACCGCCGTGATCCGGCGCTCGGCGATGGGTCCCCTGCTCGGGATCATGCCGTGGAACTTCCCCTACTACCAGGTGGCCCGCTTCGCCGGCCCGAACCTCATCGTCGGCAACCCGATTCTGCTGAAGCCGGCGCCGCAGTGCCCCGAGTCGGGCGAGGCGATCCAGGCGATGTACGAGGAGGCCGGCCTTGCCGATGGGGCGTACCAGACGATTCTCGCGACCAACGAGCAGATCGCGGAGAAGGTGATCCCCGATCCGCGCGTGCGCGGCGTCTCGGTCACCGGCTCCGAGCGGGCCGGCTCCGCCGTGGCCGAGGTGGCCGGACGCCACCTGAAGAAGGTTGTGCTCGAGATGGGCGGCTCGGACCCGTTCATCCTGCTCGCGACCGAGAACCTCGACGAGGCCGTGGACGCCGCAGTCGAGGCGCGCCTCGATAACACGGGCCAGTCCTGCAACGCCGCGAAGCGCTTCATCGTCGCCGACGACCTTTACGACGACTTCCTCGCGAAGTTGACCGAAAAGATGAAGGCAGTGGAGCCCGGGGATCCGACCGAGAACGCGGCGATGGGGCCGCTTTCGTCCTCGACCGCGGCGGATCGCCTGCAGGACCAGCTCAACCGGGCGAAGGCCCAGGGCGCCGAGGTCGTACTCGAGGGTGAGCGCAGGGACAACTTCTTCGGCACGACGGTGCTCGCCGGGATCAGCCCGGACAGCGACGCCTACCGAGAGGAGTTCTTCGGCCCGGTTGCGAGCGTCTACAGGGTCGGCTCGGAGGAGGAGGCCATCGAGGTCGCCAACGACACGCCCTTCGGGCTCGGCTCCTACGTCTTCACGACCGACTCCGATCAGGCCGATCGCGTCGCCGACAACCTCGACACCGGCATGGTCTTCGTGAACGGCGTCCTCCTCGACGGCGCAGAGCTGCCGTTCGGGGGCGTGAAGCGCTCGGGTTTCGGCCGCGAGCTTGGTCCCTACGGGATGGATGAGTTCGTCAACAAGAAGCTCATCCGCGTTCTGAAGTAGGTCCCAGGAACCAGATCAGTTGCCGAGGGCGCGCAGGACCTCGGGAAGGGACGTCACACCCTGGCGGACCTTCTCGAGGCCGTCCTCGCGCATACGTCGCAGGCCGGCGCGGCTCGCCGCGGCGGCGATCTCGTCGCCCGAGGCCTTCTTGAGGATCAGCGACCGGATCTCGTCCGAGAGGGTCATCACCTCATAGACGCCGACGCGCCCGCGGTAGCCGGTCGCGCCGCAGCGCATGCAGCCGGCGGCCTCATAGGCCTGGAAGTCGCCGGTCGCGGGGAAGCCGGCCTGCTCGAGCTCGGCCGCGCCGACGTTCACGGGGACCTTGCAGTCGGGGCAAAGGCGGCGGGCCAGGCGCTGCGCGACGACGCATGAGAGCGCGGAGGCGACGAGGAAGGGCTCGATGCCCATCTCGATCAGGCGTGCGATCGTCATCGGCGCATCGTTGGTGTGAAGCGTGGAGAGGACCAGGTGGCCGGTCAGCGCCGACTCGATTGCGATCTGCGCGGTCTCGGCGTCGCGGATCTCGCCGACCATCAGGACGTCGGGGTCCGAGCGGATCATCGAGCGCAGCCCAGCAGCGAACGTCAGCCCGGTCTTCGAGTTCACCTGAACCTGCTTGACGCCGTTGAGCTCGTACTCGACCGGATCCTCGATCGTGATCAGGGTCCGGTCGGGAGTGTTCACCTTGTTGAGGGCGGCGTAGAGCGTTGTCGTCTTGCCCGCTCCGGTCGGGCCGGTGACGAGGACTGCACCGCTCAGCTTGCCGAGTGCCTGCTCCAGGGGCTCGCGCTCTGAGGGCTGCATCCCAAGCCGGTCGAGGTCCATGACGACGCTGCCCTTGTCCAGGATGCGCATCACGACCGACTCGCCGCGAACCACCGGCAGGGTGGCCACGCGAAGGTCGACGTAGCGGCCGTCGACGGTGAGGCCGACCCGGCCGTCCTGTGGGATCCGGCGCTCGGCGATATCGAGCTCGGCCATGATCTTGATGCGGGAGACAAGGCCGGCGGCGAGGTTCCTGGGGACGGTGGCGGAGTCGCGGGTGACTCCGTCGATGCGGTAGCGAACCCTCAGGCCCTCGCGCTGCGGCTCGAGGTGGACGTCAGAGGCTCCGCGTTCGACCGCGTCGGCGATGATCGAGTGGGCGAGCTTCACGACCGGGGCTTGGCCGGCGGAGTCCTCCAGGGAGATCTCCTCGTCGGCGCCCGGCGCGTCGTACTCGTCGTGGACTTCCTCGACCGCCTCGCTGAGGTGGGTGAGCTGGCCGATCAGCGCCTCGACGTCCTCCGGCGCGGCGACGGCGAGCCGCAGCTCGCGGCCGGTGAGCATCGCCAGGTCGTCGAAGCCAAGGACGTTCGCGGGATCCCACGTCGCTGTCAGAAGAGTCTTGTCCTCGTTGAACGCGATCGGGATCGCGTGAAAGCGGCGGGCCTCGGTCGGAGTCACGAGGCTGGCCGCGCCCTTGTCGACTTCGAAGAGGTCGAGGTTCACGTAGTCGAGCCCGTTCCGCTCGGCGAGGGCATGCGCGAGCTGGCGTGAGTCCAGGGTTCCCTCCTCGAGCAGGACGCGGCCCGTCGGGCGGCCCTCCTCAAGCGCCTTGGTCACGGCCGCCTCGACGCGGTCGCGATCGGCGAAGCCAAGGTCGACGATGACGTCGCCGAGCCGGCGCTTGGCGCCGTTTGACTGGGTGGGGGGAGTGATCCCCTGCCGGGCGGGGGTTGGCGCAGGGGGCGTCGTCGCGCGGGTCACGCTGCGTATATCGGCAGGCGAGGCGCCGAGTTTGAGCGCTGACGTCTACGCCGCGGCGCGCCGCCGCAACCGGAAGCGCCGCCGGCGCCGGTCACGCAGGATGCGCTTCGCCGCGTTGTGCCCGGCCGCGGCCATGACGCCGCCGCCCGGGTGGGTCCCCGCGCCGCACAGATACAGCCCCTGCACCGGTGTCGCGTACTGCGCCAGCATGGGGGAGGGCCGCATGAAGGCCATCTGGTCGAGGCCCTGCTCGCCCTGGAAGATCGAACCGTCGACGAGCCCGAAGATGCGCTCGAGGTCCGGCGGCGCCAGCACCTCGCGCTCGAGGATCGCGCCCGGGACGTTCGGCGCGTAGCGCGCCAGGTGCTCGATGCAGGCGTCGGCGTAGCGCTCGCGCGCGTTGCCGGCCCAGGCCTCCTCGTCGGGCGGCCCGTACTGCGTGAACATCGTCATCACCCAACGCCCGTCATCGGTCAGGCTGGCGTCGATCGCCGACGGCAGCTCGGCCTCGACGTAGGGGGCCGTCGCCGGACGGCCGGCGAGGGCGTCCTGCCATGCCTGCTCGAGGTAGTCGATCGAGGGGCACAGGTTGACTCCGGTGCGCTCGAGCATGTTCTGCTCGTCGGCGCTGACACCCTCGTAGTGCGGCGCCTCGCTCAGGACCATGTTGATCTTCACCGAGCCGCCGCGAGTCCGGTAGCGGCGCATGTCGGCGGCGACGTCCTCAGGGAAGTTCTCCGCGCCGGCCAGGTCGAGCACCGTGGTCTTGGGATGCGCGCCGGATGCGACGACAGGCGCCCTGAGCTCCTCGCCATCGGCGAGCGTCACGCCGACGGTTTCCCCGTTCCGCACATCAATCGAGACGACCTCGGCATCCGTGCGGATCTCGGCGCCTGAGGACTCGGCCGAGCGGGCGATCGCCTGGCTGATCGCACCCATGCCGCCGATCACCTGCCCCCAGCCACCCGAGATGCCGTCGATCTCACCGAGCGCGTGGTGGAGGAGGTTGTAGGCGGTGCCGGGTGTGCGTGGGCCGGCCCAGACACCGACGACGCCGGTGGAGGCGATCGATCCCTTCAGGCCGTCGTGCTCGAAGTGATCGTCGAGCAGGTCGGCGACCGACATCGTGAAGATGCGGACCAGGTCGTGGACGTCGCGCTTCGAGAGGCCGGCGGCCCGGGCGCCCTCGCGCAGCAGCGAGAGCAGGTCGGCAGGGTGATGGGAGCCGAGTGCCGGCGGCTCACGGAGCATCATCGGCCGCAGGAAGTTGGCGGTGCGATCGAGGAGGTCCTCGAACTCCTCGTAGACGTCGCCGTCGCGCTTGGAGAATCGCCCGACCGACGCGGCCGTCTGCGCCGGATCGTTGTGGAAGAAGATCGGGCCTTCGGCAGTCAGCGCCGCGTAGGCCGGGTCGAGCGGGACGGCCCGGTAGCCGTAGTCGCGGAGCCGCAGGTCCTCGACGACCTTCTGCTGCAGCATCGAGACGACGTAGCTGGCGCGTGAGACCCGTGCGCCCGGCCAGAGCTCCTCGGTCACACAGGCGCCACCGAGGACCGGGCGGCGCTCGAGGAGGACGACGCGGAGCCCCGCGCGCGCCAGGTAGGCAGCGGTGGTCAGGCCGTTGTGGCCGCCGCCGACGACGATCGCGTCATACGAGCGCGGGGCGCCAGGTGGGAACGGAGCGGCGCCGTTCCCTCCGACCCCGCCTGCCGGCGAGGCAGCGGCGCCCGCTCCGTTCCCACCTGTGGAAGTTCTCTCCGTCCCGGCCTCGATGGGCGCGAGCCTACCACATAGATGCGATTGACTACAAGGTCAAAACCGCGCCCATCCGCCGATCCATCCGCCCATCCCATCCGCCCATCCCATCCGCCCATCCCATCGAGTGGCGGGAAAGTCGGCATATAGCCGACTTTCACGCCACTCGGCGAGGGGAGAGGGGGACTCGCAGGCGCGTTTTGGCGGATTGGATTCAGGCGGTCCGGGTGATCAGGGCGTCCACGGCGGTTGCCCCCTGCTCGTGCACGATCACCGGGTTCAGCTCGATCAGCTCGAGGCGGCGGTCGATGACCAGCTCACCCACGCGGCTCGTGAGGGTGGCCAGAGCGTCCAGATCGACCGGGGGTTGCCCGCGCTCGCCGGTCAGCATGGCCGCGCCCCGCAGATCCTCGACGGCTCTCCTCACAGCGTCCGCGCTCGCCGGCAGCGGGACGATCGCCGCTTCCCCGAACACCTCCGTCCAGATCCCGCCGAGGCCGACGGTGACCACCGGCACCACGGCGTCAGCCCGCGCGGAGACCAGGATCTCCACCCCCGGCTCGGCCATCTTCTCCACGAGCACTCGCGCGCCGGAGCCCTCGGCCAGTGAGCGAAGGCGCCCGTAGGCCTCGCGAAGGGCATCCTCGTCCTCGACGCCGAGCACGATCGCTCCCGCCTCGCTCTTGTGGTGAAGCTCGGGAGCGGAGAGCTTGAGCGCGACAGGCCAGCCGAGCTCCCGCGCCGCGTCGAGGCACTCCCGCTCGCCATCCACCTCGCGGCCATCGGGCACGGGAAGCCCCTCTGCGCGCAGCATCTCCTTCGCTTCGCCCTCCGAGAGCCAGCCCTCCGCGTTGTGAGCCCGGGCCGCGGCGGCGGCGGCCGCCACGGCTCGCAGTCGCTCGGGGTCGGCATCCGGTTTCCGCAGCGCCGCCAGGCACGCGAGCGCGGTCGTGAGCCCGCCGACGGCCGGCACGCCATGGGCTGCCAGCTCGCGGTTGGCCTTCTCGTCGACGAGGTCCGGCAGGGTGGAGGCGACGATCGCTGCCGCGCTGCACTCCGCGGCGCCCTGTGCGAGCCCCTCCCTGACGGCCGCCCAGTCGGCCTCCGACTCGGGGGAAAGATCGCGGGGGTGGTCGTAGAGGAGGAGGAGCTGGGCGATCGCCGGGTCAGCCCCGACGGTGCCGACGATCTGGCGCAGCCGTTCCGTATCTCCCCAGATCATCGCGGTGTAGTCGAGGGGGTTGGCGATCGTCGCGGCCTCTGGGAGGAGATCCCACAGGCGCTCCTGGGTTGCGGTCGCGAAGCCCGGAAGCGGCAGGCCCAAGCGGGTCGCCTCGTCAGCGGCAAGACTCGAGTCGCCGCCCGAGCAGGTGAGCACAGCAACGCCGCCTGCTCCGGTCGCCCTGGCGCGCGGCTCGGCGAACACGCGCGCCAGCTCCAGGAGCTCGTGCGGATCGCGGGCCCAGGCGCCGCCCGCCTCCTCGATGAGCGCCCGGAAGACCCGCTGGTCACCGGCCAGCGAGCCGGTGTGGGCGGCGGCCGCCCGGCCGCCCTCGGCCGAGGCCCCGACCTTGAGCACGGCGACGCCGATCCCCTGCTCGGCGCAGCGGGCCAGCGCGAGCGCCAGTCGCTCGCCATCGCCATCGGACTCGAGGAACATCGCGACCGAGCGCAGGCCTTCGCGCGAGGCGAGGGCATCGAGCCAGTCGCTCGCGTCGAGCACCGTTTGGTTACCGGTCGAGACGATCGTGTGGAAGTCGATTCCCCGGCGCGAGCCGATTGCGTTCACCGCCACGTTCCCGCTCTGTGAGATGAGTGCCACGGGCCCGGGGCGCAGGACCTGAACGGAGTCACCCCACATCGGGGCTCGCCGGCCGACGGCGACCACTCCGTTCCCGTTCGGCCCGCAGACGGGCAGCCCACCGGCGAGCGCGGTCTCGCGCAGCTCGCGTTCGAGCTCCTGACCCACGGCCACTTCGCCGAAGCCGGCGGAGAGGACGATCGCGCCGCCGCAACCGCGCTCGACGGCCTCAGCGATCGTCGCCGGCACACTCGCCGCTGGGATCGCGACGACCACCGCATCGACTGGCTCGGGCAGGTCGAGCAGGCTCGGCACACAGTCGCGCCCGTGGACGGACTCGCGCGAGGGATTGACACCCCACACCGGGCCCTCGAACCCGGCGCGGTCGAGGTTCCGCAAGACCGAGTCGGCGTAGGACGCCGGCCGGTCGTTCGCGCCGACGACGGCGACCGAGCGTGGTTCCAGGAGCGGCGTCGGATCGGGCGCCTGCCGCGCGGTGGTGGAGGTGGCCGTGGCGCGGGAGGCCAAGTCAGCCCTAGTGCAGGATGGGCTCCACGCCGCGACGCTCGAGGCCGCGGGCGACGATCAGCCGCTGGATCTCGCTCGTGCCCTCCCAGATCCGGTCCACGCGCAGCTCCCGCAGTAGCCGCTCGGCGACGTTCGAGCGCAGGTAGCCGCGCCCGCCGAACGCCTGGACGCACCGGTCGGCGCAGCGCCAAGCCGCCTCACTCGTAAACAGCTTCGCCATCGAAGCCTTGTGGTGAACGATCTTCGGGTCTGCCCCCGCGTCTGCGAGCTGGGCGACCGCGATCGTCAGCAGGCGGCCCGCGGCAGCGTCCGCTGCGGAGTCAGCGAGCGGAAACGAGACTCCCTGGTGATCGAAGATGCGGGCGCCGCCCTGCTCACGCCCGGTCGCCCACGCGACCGTCTCGTCGAGGAGCCGCCACATCGCTCCGCCGCAGCGCGCGGCGATCCCAAGCCGCTCCTCCGTGAACCAGGAGCGCTGCAGCTCGTCGCCACCTCCGACGCCGCCGATCACGTCAGCGCTCGTCAGCTCCACGTCGGTGAAGCGGATCGTCGGGTGGCCCTCCGGATAGCTGTGTGTGAACTCCGGATCGTCGGCGATCTCGACGCCCGGCAGCTCGCGATCGACGACGAACAGGGTCGGCATGCGCTTGGGGCCGTCGACGACGTTCGCCACGACCACATAGACCGAGGCGATGTCGCCCGCGGTGACGAACCATTTCTCGGCGTTCAGCCTGAACCCGTCCGCGGTCGGCTCGGCGGTGGCGACGATCGCCGATGGATCGGAGCCGGCGTCGCGCTCGGTCACGGCGTAGGCGTCCTTGAGCTCGCCGCGCAGGGCGGGGCGCAGCCAGCGGTCGACCTGCTCGTCGGACGCATGAGCCCAGACGTTGTAGGCATTCGGGACATGCCAGTGGATGGCGTTGGTCGTGCGGCCGTACTGCTCCTCGACCAGCGTCCACTCGAGTCGCGACCAGCCCTGCCCCCCGTGGTCGCGGGAGTGCATGCCGCCGTTCAGGCCGGCCGCAATCGCCTCGCGCTTCACCTCCGCGACGACATCCTCGGGAAGCCGGCCGCGTCGGCGCTCGGCCTCCTCCTCCAACGGCATCAGCACGTCCTCGGCAAAGCGGCGCGCCCGTGCCTGAAGCTCCAGCGCGTTCCCGTCCAGTTCGAGCGCCGGCGCGCCCGGGGGCGCGTCGGGTGCCTGGGCGAGCGACTTGACCTCCATCGGCATCTCAGACTAACATGCGATTGACTACAAGATCAATGACAGCTCTGAATCTCAATCCCGCCGACGTCGAAGCCACTCTGGAGCCGCTCGAGCGGGCGACGATGCTCCCGCCCCGGGCCTTCACCGATCCCGGCGTCTTCGAGTGGGAGCTCGACCAGATCTTCCGGGGTTGGATCTGCGTGGGGCATGCGGCCCAGGTTGCCGAGCCCGGCAGCTACGTGATGCGGGAGATCGGGACCGACAGCGTCGTCGTGATCGGCGGCGCGGACGGCCGCACCCATGCCTTCCTGAACGTCTGCCGACACCGCGGCGCGCGGATCGTGGAGGAGACCGAAGGCAGCGTTCGCCGGCGCCTCCGCTGTCCGTACCACGCGTGGTCCTACGGTCTCGACGGCGAGCTGAAGGCTGCGCCGCACATGGATGGCGTCGAGGACTTCGATACCTCCTGTTGGGGGCTCATCCCCGTCCGCGTGGCCACCGTTGGCGGGCTCGTCTTCGTCGATCTCGGCGGCGACGGGCCTGATGCGGCCGAACACGTCGGCGAGCTTGCCGGTCACCTCGCCCGCTACCGCAACGACACGCTCCGGCGAGCCGGCCGGATCACCTACGAGATCGATGCCAACTGGAAGGGCATCGCCGAGAACTACAGCGAGTGCCTGCACTGCCCGGGCGTGCACCCGGAGCTGAACGCCTTGAGCGACTACATGAGCGGCGAGCAGATGGAGGGCGCGGGGGCATGGTGCGGGGGCTCGATGACCCTTCGCGACGGCGCGGTCACCATGGCCCGCGAGAACGGCCACTCCAATCGCCCGCCGATCAAGGGCCTTGGCCCCGACGACATCAGCTCGGTCCTCTACTTCGTCCTCTTTCCGAACGCCCTTGTCTCGCTCCATCCCGATTACGTGATGCTCCACACCCTCTGGCCGCGGGCGGCCGATCGCACCGACGTCATCTGCGAGTGGTACTTCGAGCCGGCCACGATCGAGGCCGAGGGCTTCGACCCCTCCGACGCGATCGAGTTCTGGGATCAGGTGAATCGCGAGGACTGGCACGTCTGCGAGCTGACCCAGAAGGGCGTTCGGATCAAGGGCTACACGGCCGGGCGCTACTCGGCCGAGGAGGTCGACGTGCACAACTTCGACGTGCTCGTTGCGAACAGGTACATGGAGGCTCTCCGGGCCTCGACAACGGCGGCGGCATGAGCCGCCGCGGAGGAAGAGGAGGTCGGGGCCGGTGAACGGTTATGTGAGTGAGCCGCTTTAGCGGCGAAAGCGGCATGTGTAGGTGGTTATTCGTGGGAGGACCGGAGTGAACGAGATTGCCCAGCAACTAGGAGAGGTCGGTCTCCCGGAACCGATCTCCGAGCTCGCGGCGCGCGACTGGGACGCCGTCGTCGTGGGCGGCGGCCACAACGGCCTGACGGCGGCGGCATATCTGGCCAAGGCCGGGCGCAGCGTGCTCGTGCTCGAGCGCCGCGAGCGCCTCGGTGGCGCCTGCACCCTCGAGCGCCCATTCGAGGACGACCGCTACGTCATCAGCCCTTGCGCCTACGTCGTCGGCCTGCTCGACGAGGTCGTCATCACGGAGCTTGAGCTCGAGCGCCGCGGCCTTCGGTACTGGATGGCCGATCCGAACCTTTGGGTTCCCTTCGACGACGGCACTGCCTTCGGCCAGTGGCTGGACGACGACCGCACCCAGGCCAACCTCGAGGAGCTCGGGCTGTCGAAGCGCGACATCGACGGCTACTGGGCTTACGAGGAGCTCTTCGACGAGGTGCGGAAGCGGCTGCGCAAGGGCGAGCGCGACACCTGGGTCGGCGAGTCACCGACGCGCGAGGAGCTCGAGGAGCTCGTCGGCCACGACCAGGCGATGATCGATCTGCTGTTCGAGGCGTCGATCGCCGACGTCCTCGACGAGCACATCGGCGACGAGCGCCTGAAGACGGCCCTTTTCGGCCAGGGGATCATCGGCACCTGGGGCGGCCCTCGCGAACCGGGGACCGCGTCGATCAAGCTCATGCACTTCCAGGGCGACATGGACGGCCGCGGGCCGCTTTGGGGCTACGTCGAGGGTGGCATGGGGATGGTGAGCTTCGCGATCGCCGACGCGGCGCGCGAAGCCGGCGCCGCGCTGGCGTGCGGGGTCCCGGTCAGCGAGATCGTCCCCGGTGAAGGGGTCACGCTCGAGGACGGCACCGCGATTCGCGCCGGCATGGTCGTCTGCAACGCGGATCCGAAGCGCATGCTGGGCATGCTCGACGGCCACGACCTTGACAGCGCCTTCCGGGAGCGGCTGGAGGCATGGAAGGTTCGCAGCCCGGTCGTCAAGTTCAACGCGGCGCTCGACCGGCTACCGGAATGGACCGCCGCCCCCGGCGCCGACTGGCCCGCGCGCGCCACGATCGACGTCACCGGCACCATGGACGAGGCGCAGCAGGCGTTCGAGCGGTGCGAGCGGGGCGAGCCGGCCGTGGCCTTCGGCGAGATCTACATCCAGACGGGCTATGACCCCACACCGGCGCCGGAGGGCAAGCACCTGCTGAGCGTCTTCGGGCAATACGCGCCGTACGACATCGCCGACGGGGACTGGGACTCCCGTCGCGGCGACGTCGCGCGCCAGTTCATCGATCTGATCGATCGCTTCGCGCCGGGCTTCGAGGATCGCCTCGCCGACTACGAGGTCCTCGGCCCGCCCGACATCGAGTCGAGGATCGGCCTCACCGGCGGCAACATCTTCCAGGGCGAGGTCACTCCGGACCAGATGTGGGAGGGCAGGTTCCCGTCGCGGACCCCGGTCGATGGCCTCTACATGTGCGGTGCCGCCACTCATCCGGCCGGCAGCGTGATCGCGCTCAACGGACGCAACGCGGCCGCCGCTGCGCTGGCCGACACGGGCGTGGCGCTGAGCGCCGCCTGAGGGGTCCGCGATCGCCTCTGCCGACGTAGCTGAGTCGACCCGCGAGCGCATCCTCGAGGCGGCCTGCGACCTGATCGCGAGCCAGGGCATCGACGACGTTCGCATTGCCCGGGTTGCGACGAAGGCCGGCGCCTCGACCGCGCTCGTCCATCACTACTTCTCCACCCGCGAGGAGCTCCTCGCCCAGGCGCTCGTCCACTCCTTCGAGCGGGCCGGCGAGGATCGCTTCGGCGAGAGGCCCGAGCCGGCGAACGCCACCGAGGGCCTCGCGCGGGCGATCGAGGAGTGCCTGCCGCTGCCCGGAGCTCAGGAGCGCGAGTGGGTGCTGTGGGTTGAGCTCTGGTTACGTGCCGTGCGCGACGAGGAGCTGCGGCCCGTCGCCGCGGACCTCTATCGCCGGTACCGCGACTGGATGGCGGGCTTCATCCGCGCCGGGGTCGAAAGCGGCGAGTTCCCGGCCGACACCGACGTCGAGGACACGGCCGATGCCGCCATGGCTCTCATCGACGGCGTCGGCGTGCGTGCCCTGATCGGCGATCCGGCGATGGACGTCGAGCGCGCGCGCCAGGTGGTCGCCGCGGAGCTCGCCGATCGCCTGGACATCGATCCAGGCGACTTGATCGGTTAACCAAATTTCGCCGACGGCCGATCACGTGGCCGCCGCGCCGCTTGCAGACGGGCTACACCGAGCTCGCACGCATCGAGTGGCGAGAAAGTCGGCCTAGAGCCGTATTTCCCGCCACTCGGCGTTGGTTGGGGGGCGACCGCCGCAAACCCAGCAGGGGCGAGAGGCTCAGGTATTCGAGAGGCTCAGGTATCTGAGTCCTCGCTGATGACCATCACCGACGTAGCCTTGACCAGCGCTGTCGCCTCGACGCCTTCCTTGAGGCCCAGCTCCTCGATCGCCTCGCGCGTGATGGCGGCGCTCACGCGAAACGGACCCGCCTCGATCTCCACGATCCCCATCACCCCGTCGACCTCGACCGAGGTCACCACGCCGGGGAGCCGGTTGCGCGCCGAGAGCTTGTTATCGCTCATCGTCTAAGCATTCCAAAGCCACGAAATGGTGGGGGTCATGGTCAAAGCGTCCGCATATAGGACGCAAGAGCCACAGCCCCGCGGACCGGTCCCCACGGGCCCGTTTCGCCGACGCCCGGCCGACGGCCGACGGCCGTCTGCGTCCTACGGCATCGCGGTGGCTTCCGCCGATCCCACGGCGGCGCCCCCGCGGGCGGCCGCGCCGCCCTCCTCGCGCGTCAGGCGGTGTGCCAGATACACGGGGATGATCGAGAGCAGCACCACGATCACGGCGACGACGTTGACGATGGGCACGTTGGTGGCCCGGAAGAGGTTGGAGAAGATCCAGATCGGCAGGGTCTGGTCGCCGACGCCGATCGTGAACGTCGTCACGATGATCTCGTCGAAGCTCAGGGCGAACGCGAGCAGCGCGCCGGCGACGAGCGCGGTTCGCATCGTCGGGAAAGTGATGTAGCGGAAGGTCTGCCACGGGTCGGCGCCGAGGTCGGCCGACGCCTCCTCGACCGAGCCGGACATCCGGCGCAGCCTCGCGATCACGTTGTTGTAGACGACGACGATGCAGAAGGTGGCGTGTCCGACGATCACCGTGAACAGGCCGAGGCTGATGCCGAGAACCTGGGTGAAGGTGTCGTTCAGCGCCAGCCCGGTGACGATGCCTGGCAGGGCGATTGGGAGGACGACGAGGAAGGAAATTGTCTCGCGGCCGAAGAAGCGATGCCGCGCGACTGCCAGCGACGCCAGCGTGCCGAGGACGAGCGCGAATGCGGTTGCCGCCAGGCCGACCCTGATCGAGGTCCAGAACGCGTCGCGGGCGCCGGAGTTGTTGACCGCCTTCGGGAACCAGTCGAGCGTCAGCCCCGATGGCGGCCACTCGAACGTGCCGCTCCCGTTGAACGCATAGATCGCGATCACGATCAGCGGGATGTAGATGAACGCCAGCGTCACGAAGACGCCCGCGCGCAGCATGTTGGTTGCCCTCCGCGACAGTCTCACGGCAGCACCGCAACCCCACGGCCTCGGCGCCGGCGGTGGCCGACGGCGGATCCCGTCGGGTAGAGGTCGCGGGCCTTGTTTCTCATAAGTGCTCGAACGCCCCCAATCGCCGCGCCAGCAGCAGGTAGATGATCATCACCATGATCGGGACGGTCGCGAAGGCCGATGCGAGCGGCAGGTTGTTGGTGTGGCTGGTGAAGACGACGTTGCCGATGAACTGTGTCGAGGAGACCAGTGACGGCGTGATGTAGTCGCCGAGGGTCAGCGAGAACGTGAAGATCGACCCGGCGACCACGGCCGGAAAGGCGAGCGGCAGGATCACGCGCCGGAAGGTCGTGCCGGGTCCGGCCCCGAGGTCCTCGGATGCGCTCAGCAGCGAGTCGGGAATGCGCTCGAGCCCCGCGTAGATCGGCAGGATCATGTACGGCAGCCACAGGTAGCACTCAGTCAGGTAGACCGGGAACACGCCCGTGAGCCCGGGGCCCGAGATGCCGAGGGGATCGAGCGCCCAATTCAGGATCCCGCCGGACGAGAGGATCGCGCGCCAGGCGTAGGCCTTGACCAGGTAGAAGGACCAGAGGGGCATGAGGATCCCGACCACCAGAACTCCCTTGGCGCGTCGGCTGGCGAGCTTGGCCATGTAGAACGCGATCGGGAATGCCAGCAGTGCGTCGGTGACGGTGACGGCCGCCGCCACGCCGACCGTTCGCAGCGTGACCGTCCGATAGACGGATTGGTCGAGCAGCTCCCGGTAGTTGTCGAGGCTGAACGTCTGCGAGATCTCGCCGCTGACGGCGTTGACGCTCCAGAACGCGGCGACGAGGAGGATCGCGAGCGACCCCAGGTAGCCGATGACGAGCCAGCCCACCGGGCCGGCCAGAAGCGACCCCACCTGAAGGCGGGGGCGGCCGTGGAAGAGGTCGGCGAGCTTGCGGCCCACCGACCTCCGTGGCCGCGACGCGAGTGCGTCAGCGGCTTCCACGCCTGCTTGTCCTTACCCCTTGATCTCGGTCCAGGCCGAGACCCAGTCGTTGTAGTCCATGCACTCCTCGCCGCGGTCATCACCGCAGTCGGCGAGCGGCGTGTTCCAGTAGTAGACGTTCTTCCAGAACGACGGATCGGCGGCGTGGTAGTCGTCGCAGAACTTCGGATCCGACGTGAAGTCGCATGCCTTGCTCTGCGCGGGTGCCTCGCCGAACCACTCCGCGACCTGGGCGTTCACCTTCGGCGAAACGATCCAGTCCATCCACTCGTACATGCAGTTGGGATGGGCCGCTTCCGAGGAGATCATCCACGTATCGGACCATCCGGTCGCACCCTCCTCTGGGAGGAAGCCCTGGCTTGCCGGGCTCGAGGCGACGGGCTGGCCGTCAGCCTTCAGTGCGAAGTACTGGTACTGCCAGGTCGTGCCGACGAGATCGTCGCCGTTGGTGAAGGCGTCGATCTGCTTCAGCGCGTCCGACCAGTACTCACCGACGTTCGGCCGCTGCTCCTTCAGCAGGTCGACGGCCGCGTTGAACTGATCCTCGTCGAGCTCGTACGGGTTGTCGATCCCGAGATCAGGCTGGTGTGTCTTGAGATAGACGGCCGCATCGGCGATGTAGATCGGGTCGTCGTAGACCGAGATCTTGCCCTTGTACTGCGACGCCTTGTTCGGGTCGAGCATGACGTCCCACGACTTCGGTGCTGGGCTCACCTCATCCGAGTTCCACATCAAGAGGTTCGCGCCGCGGCCGTGCGGAATCCCGTACGGCTGGCCGTCGAATGTGTTGTAGGACTGATCCTTCAGGTCCGGGAAGACGGTCTTGTAATTGGGGACGAGATCCGTGTTCACCGGATCGACGTCGCCGCCCTCCACCAGCCGAGCGGTGGCGTTACCCGATGCCGACACGCCGTCGTACTGGCCGGTGCGCATCAGGTCGACCATCTCGTCGGACGTTCCGGCAACCTTCACCTTCACGTCGCAGCCGGTCTTCTTCTCGAACGGCGTTACCCAATCCACGTCGGGATCGGTCGAGCCGTCCTCGACGTAGCCGGCCCAAGCGATCAGGTTGAGAGCGCCTTCGCCCTTCCCGACGCTCTGCGGGAGATCCGAGGTCGACGAGCTCGAGTCGTCCGACGACCCGCAGCCGGCGCCGAATGCCGCCATGAAGACGACGAGGCCGCTGACCACGAGCCATGCCCACGTCGCGTGGTTCCTCCTACTGGTTCTCACTGTTGGCCCCCTCCTGTTTTGGAGCTTCCTCTCTCACGGCGACCGCATGCTCCGATCGCCACCCGACTTTCACTTCCCGTCCTCGTTGCTCGAGCGCCTCGGCTGAGGACGTCTCGAGGTTTTGATGGACGACCTGAAGTTCGCCGCCCCGATCGAGCGCGACCACGTAGCGCGTGATCATCCCGGCGTAGGCCACACCGACCACCCGTCCCGACTCGACCTGCAGGCCGTCGGCCGGGTCCGAGGGGCCCAGAAGGCGGATCTTCTCGGGCCGGACGGTGAAGCGGGTGCCGTCGCGCTCGAGGACGTTCGAGACGCCCACGAATCCGCTGACGAAGCGGTTCGCGGGGCGCTCGTAGACCCCCTCCGGGTCGCCCACCTGCTCGATCCGACCCTCGTTGAAGACCGCGATGCGGTTGGACATCGTCAGCGCTTCCTCCTGGTCGTGCGTGACGTAGACGAAAGTGATCCCGACGTCCCCCTGGATGCCCTTGAGCTCGATCTGCATCTGCTCGCGCAGCTTCAGGTCGAGGGCTCCGAGTGGCTCGTCGAGGAGCAGCACGCGGGGGCGGTTGACGATGGCGCGCGCCAGCGCGACCCGCTGGCGCTGCCCGCCGGAAAGCTCGCCCGGCTTGCGCTCGTCGTAGCCGCGAAGGCGAACCATGTCGAGTGCCTCCGTTGCACGCCGGCGCCGCTCCTCCTTCGAGACCCTGCGGACACGCATCCCGTACTCCACGTTCTCCTGCACCGACATGTGTGGAAACAGGGCGTAGTCCTGGAAGACGGTGTTGACCTCACGGTCATAGGGCGGCAGGTCTGTGACGTCCTGGCCCCCGAGCTCGACCCGCCCCGCGTCGGGGGTCTCGAACCCGGCGATCATGCGCAGCGTCGTCGTCTTGCCCGAGCCCGAGGGGCCGAGGAGCGTGAAGAACTCGCCCGCCGCGATCTCCAGGTCAAGGCCGGCGACCGCGACCACGTCGCCGTAGGTCTTGCGGATGCCCGAGAGCCTGATGTCCGGGGTGCCTGCGCTCCCGCTGCCGGACGACTCCGGGCCACGAGCCGGATCGCTCTCCCCTTCCCCCGGGGCGGTGATGGGTGGGGTCTGCTGCTCCACTGCGTACAAGCGCGTTGCTGCGCAGAGCCACGCTATCGCAAGGTTACGACGCGCGCGATTGACGCGATTGGACAAGCCGCGGCGAACGCGCTCAGGAGACCAAGCGAAGGGCGGCGGTGACGACGGCCGCTATGCCCACGGCCGGCAGTGTCGAGCCGCCGCGGACGAGCACGATCCCGGCGACGGTGACGCCGGCCAGGCGCTCGTCGATGTCGAGCGAGCCGCCTTCAGGGGCGCCGATCGTCTCGACCACGACCAGCGCGGCGAGCAGCGCCGGCGCCAGCAGGGCGATCACGCCCTGCACGCGTCCCGGAAGCTCGCGGCCGCCCAGAAGTACGGGGCCTGATGCGCGGATGAGCGCCGTGGTCACGGCCAGCACTCCGATCGTGATCCAGACCTCGCTCACGCTCAGGGCACCTCCTCACGCGCCGTCGCGCTTGGCCTTGGCTCCTCGCGCTCGTCGGAGCCGCTGCCTTCGAGCCCGATGAGTGATGCGGCCGACGCCACGATGATCGGGACGCCGGCCGGCGTCGCGGGAATCAGCAGGGCGGCGATCGCCCCGCCGAGCAGCGCCGCCACGAGGGGCCGGCCGCGATGCAGCTCACCTTCGATGAGGAGAGCGAGGAAGAACGTCGGGAAGATCGCGTCGAGACCGAGCGCCTGCGGATCCCCGATTGCGCCACCCGCCGCGACGCCGATCGCGGTGCCCGCGACCCAGCACGGATAGGAGGGCAGCGTCGCCCCGAGCATGAACACTGGATCGACCCGCCCATCCGGTCCCGTTGCCGCAGCCCACGAGAAGTCGATGAGGCCCTGCCCGACGAGCGCGCGCCGAACTGGGCCGCCGCGCAGCGAGGGGGCAAGCGCGACCCCCATCGGGACGTACCGGGCATTGAGGAGGATGCCGGCGATGATGGCTGCCACGGCGCCACCTCCCGCGGCGAGCACGGCAGTGGCGGCGAACTGCGCGGAGCCCGCGAACATGAGCACGGACATGGCGATCGTTGCCCCCGCGCCCAGCACTGGCTTTGCGAGGACGCCGAACGAAACGGCGAGAAGGCCGGCGGCGATCGCGTAGGGCACACCGGCGCGCACGCCGGCTCGAAACGACTCGCGCTGTTCACCCGCCATCACTTGGATTGTGCAGGGGGCTACCCGCCGCCGCCATCGCGATCACCGGAGTCGGCTAGAAGCCCTCCTGATAGCGAGAGCGGCGCCTGGGGCGCCGCTCTCGGAGGGGGGATTCGTTTGGATCCGCCGGTGGCGGCTTTGTCGCGCTAGAAGCGGCCTCTGTGCCTCTTCGCGAAGTTGTTCGGATTCTCATAGCCCATCGTGCGAGCCCAGCCGGGGCCGGCGCCGTGGGTGTCGGACGTGTCGAAACGCAGGCCGGCGACCATCATGAACGCGTGGCCGGAGTTCCCGTACACGGTGATCCAATGGCCCCTGCCCTTGGACGCCCAGCGGGCCAGGCCGCTGGAGTCGAGCGGGTGATCGAGCAGACCGCCGCCGTGGAGCGCGTAGCTCACAGCACCGGAGCAGTCGTAGCACCTGGACTTCCAGCTGGAATGGCCGCCGCCCAGGCAGTAGTCCTTGCCCTTGGCGATCTTGTTCGCGGCGTCGATGGTGCGCTTGACGGCCCTGGGGGCGCTCGACGGGGCGATCGCCAGGCCGTGTGAGAGCTTCGCCTTCGAGCCGCTCGTCGTCTGGCTCCCCCCGCTGCCGCCTGACCCGACGCCGCCGGTGCCAGCCTCTGCGGTGACTGCCGGGAGCGCGGCCAACCCGGCAACGAGAGCCAGCGCCGTGAAGCGCCTCAGCCTTCGCGTGGAATCGGTTGGGATGCGCAAGTTATCGGTCTCCTTCGTCGGCCTACGGGGTTAGCTGACGGGCTGGCGCTAAAGGAGCCGCGCTCCCACCTTCGGTGGATTCGCCCCAACTGTTTGGTTCCCCCGTTCCCGCTCCCCGGAGAGGAGAGGGACTCGGCGTTTACCGGTTACGGAACTCGCGGCAGGCTACATGATCCGTTAGACGTCTGCAAGCAAGCACTCACAAACACGCTATTCGACGCCTGAATCGGGAGTCCTGCCCGCGCAACGGCGCTCACGTTGCCGGATTCTCCTCGGCCCAGGCAAGGATGTTCTTGGAGTCGGCGACGACCTCGCCCGAGTCGGTGATGAGGACGGGGACGGTCGGCGTCCCAGTGAGCTGCTCGACCTCCTTGCGCCCCGATGTCTTGAGCTGGAAGACGCTGGGGCCGATGCCCAGGCCATAGACCTTCTGGATCTCCGGGTCGTGGCCCGCCATCTTCAGCGCCTGGTAGGCGTTGTGGCATGGATGCCCGCCCGGGCGCGGAGTCTGGAACGTTCCCCAGCAGACGTAGAGCTTCATGCGGGCGCAGCGTACTCGGCCCGGGGCCAGCGGATCGGTCCCACCGATGGTCGCGAAAGCGCGTCAGTGTCGCGTTTTCTCGACCATCGCTTGAGGCTCCTCCCTTATTGCCTCGTCGGCGCCCTCGCTGCGGCCTGCTCTTCGGCACGGCGGTCCAAGACCCAGTGGTTCGTGTGCAGCACGTTGCCGCGAAACTCATACGCGATCGGCTCGACCAGGGTGAACCCCGCCTTCCGGCAGATCGCGTTCGACGGCCCGTTCGTCACACCCGGGAAGGCATGGAGGACCGGCCAGCGGTCCTCCGCCCGCGCCCGCTCGAGCGCGGCGCCGACGGCCCAGCTCGCAAGGCCCCGCCCCTGGAACTCCGGCAGCACCATCCAGCCGATCTCGTCGATCGTCTCGCCGTTCCACTCGTGGTCCCACACGGCGACCGTGCCGGCGGGTTCACCCTCGTCGGTGACGATCACGAGGACCCAGTGCCGGTCCTCCTCGACCAAGCGCACGTCGCGCTCGAGCTTCTCGGCCATGTCCTGCTCCCGTACACCGCCGAGCTCGGCCCACATCACCGGCTCGGTGTAGATGCGCTCGTAGACATCGGCGTCGCCGGCCGTCAGGGGCCTCAGCTCCATGCCGATATCTTCCCTCCGTGGAGCTCAACGGCAAAACCGCGCTCCTCACGGGGGCGACCGGGGGGCTTGGGCGGGCCATCGCACATGCACTCGCCGAGCGGGGGGCAACGCTCGTGCTCAGCTCGCGCAAGGAGTCCGAGCTGGCCGAGCTCTCTTCGTCCCTGCGGGGCGAGAGCCATCGGACGATCGTGGCCGACCTCGCAGATGAGGGCGCCGCCGAGCGTCTCGTCGCCGACGCCGGCGACGTCGACATCCTCGTGGCCAACGCGGGGCTCCCCGGATCCGGCCGGCTCGAGAGCTTCTCCCAGGAGGAGATCGCTCGGGCCGTTCGCGTGAACCTGCAGGCGCCGATCCAGATGACCAGGGCCCTGCTGCCGCGGCTCACCGAGCGCGGCAGC
>JBKPNZ010000020.1:0-9331 GCA_046732895.1 Actinomycetota bacterium | reverse complement strand
GCGCCGAGCGTGCGGCCGTGGAAGGCCCTGTCGAGCACGACGATCTCGGGGGCATCGATGCCACGGAGATGCGCGCGCTTGCGCACCAGCTTGATGGCGCACTCGTTCGCCTCGGCACCGGAGTTGCAGAGGAAGGCCTTCCCTCCCAGGCTCGACTCCACGAGCCGCTCGCTCAGCCGGAGCGCGGGCTCCGTGTAGTAGAGGTTCGAGGAGCCGGCGAGCCGGGCTGCCTGCTCGGTGATGGCCGCGACGATCCGCGGGTGGCAGTGCCCGGCGTTGTGAACGGAGAGCCCGGCGAAGAAGTCGATGTACTCACGCCCCTCGGAATCCCAGAGCGTGCACCCCTCGCCGCGCACGAACTCAACCGGCGCCCGCACGTACGTCGGCATCGCGTAGCGAGTTTCCAACGCCTGAAGCTCCTCGACGGTCATCGGCTGGGGCTAGCGACGAAGTCGCGGTCGATTGCGGTGGAACGCAAAACCAGGCTCGCGGGCGAACCCGCCGACACCGGACGCGAAGCGGAGGATGTCGGCGGAGGTGTTCCCAGCGGCGGGCATTTATGTGGTGACCATCGTTCCGATGCCCGCGTCCGTGAAGAGCTCGAGGAGGAGCGAGTGGGGCTTGCCGCCGTCCAGGATGTGCGCGGACTGGACGCCCCCGGAGATCGCCTCGACACAGGCCTCGAGCTTCGGACGCATCCCGCCCCCGACGTCGCCGAGCCCTGCGGTGACCTCGTCCACGGTTGCCCGGCTCACCAGGGTCGCGGGATCCTCCGGGTCCGCGAGCCAGCCGCCGACATCGGTCAGGAATACGGCCTTGTAGGCGCGCAGCGCCGCCGCCACCTTGCCGGCGGCGGTGTCGGCGTTCACGTTGTAGGAGTTGCCCTCGCGATCGGCGCCCGCCGAGGCGACGACGGGGATGTAGTCCTCGGCGATGTGGTTGAGCACGTCGACGTCGACGCGCTCGATCTCGCCGACGAAGCCCACCTCGTCCGAGCGAGCGTGTGGCCGGATCTCGAACAGGGTGCCGTCCTCACCCGAAAGCCCCACGGCCGCCTGGCCGTGGCGGTTGAGCCGCATGACGATGTCGGTGTTGACCTTGCCGAGCAGAACCATCTTCGCCACCTCGACGGTCGCCGGGTCCGAGACCCTCACCCCCTCGACGAAGCGCACCTTCATGCCAAGCCGCTCCATGTAGCTCGTGATGTCCGGCCCGCCGCCATGGACGATGACCGGGTTGAGCCCGACGTACTTGAGCAGGACCACGTCCGTGGCGAAGCCGTCGCGCAGCGCCTCCTCGCGCATGGCGGCGCCGCCGTACTTGATGACCACCGTACGCCCGTGGAACACCCGGATATACGGCAGCGCCTCGAGCAGCGTCTCAACGCGTTCTGGGCTCGAAGGGTGTGCGGTCATTCCGGGAACCCCGCCACCCCCGAACGCGGGAGCGGCATCAGATGCCCGAGGCGTAGCCGAGGGTCATAGGTGCGAGCGGGAGCAGAGGAGGTGGCGGGCATTTGTCAGGTCGTATACGCCGAGTTGATCCGGATGTACTCGTGATTGAGATCCGAGAAGTACAGGTGGGCAGAGGCGTCCCCCCGGCCGAGGCGCAGGCCGATCTCCACCTCCTCGGCATCGCCCGCCAGCTCCCGGGCGTCGATGCGATCGGGTCCGAGCTCCTCGAGCTCCTCGCCGGCGAGGGCCATTCCCGCCGCCTGCGCGATCCGGCCCCAGTTCGGGTCCCGTCCGTAAAGGGCGGTCTGAACGAGGGGAGAGTTGGCGACCGCGCGGGCGACGCGCTCGGCCTCGTCCTCCGAGCGCGCTTCACTCACGTGGATGCGGGCGACCCGCGTTGCTCCCTCACCGTCAGCGACGATCTCCAGCGCGAGTTGAAGCAAGACCGCGTCGAGCAGCCCCTCCGGCAGCGGCCTGCCGCTGGCTCCGGTCGCCTGGAGGAGCGCCATGTCGTTCGTGCTCATCTGCCCGTCGACTGTGATCCGCTCGAATGACTCGCCCACGCCCCGCCGAAGCGCCCCGTCCGGGTCATCCACGACACCGTCGGTCTGAACGAAGCAGAGCATGGTCGCGAAACCCGGCTCGATCATCCCGGCGCCCTTCGCCTGCGCCGAGATCGTCACCCCGCTCACTCTGAGCGTGCAGTGCTTCGGCCCGCGATCGGTCGTCATGATCGCCCGCGTGAAGGCTGCGGCTCCCGTCTCGGCGAGCTCGGCTGCGGCCGCGGCGATGCCGCTCCTCACGTCGTCGATCCGCAGCGGCACCCCGATCACTCCCGTCTCACCGACGGCGACTGCGGCGGCGTCGAGCGCCATCGCGGCCGCGGCCGCTTCCTGCATCGCGGCAGCATCGCGATAGCCGGCTTCGCCGGTGGCTGCATTGGCGTTGCCGGAGTTGACGACGATTCCCCGGATGGCGCTCGGATCGCAGCGCTCCCGGCAGAGCCTCACCGGCGCAGCCGCGGAGGCGTTTCGCGTCAGCAGCAACGCGGAGCTCACCTCGCTGGCGTCGCAGATCAGCAGACCGAGGTCGGTGGCGCCCCCGCCCTTGAGGCCGCAGGCGACACCAGCTGCGCGGAATCCCGGCGCGAGGAGGGCGGGGTCGAGCTCCTCGATCCCATCGGGAGCTTGAGCCCACCGCGAGCGAAAGAACGCCGTTCGCCGGTCGCTGTCGGCTGTGAGTTGCCCGCTCACGCAAGCCCCGCGGTCTCGTCCAGGCCGAGCATCAGGTTGAGGTTCTGGAGGGCCTGGCCCGACGCCCCCTTCCACAGGTTGTCGATCGCCGCGAAGACGACGGCGCGGCCGCTTCCCTCCTCCAGCGTGGCGTGCAGGCGGCACGCGTTGGTGTCGCGGACCTCCCGCACGCCCGGGGCCACCGCGGCCAGATCCACGAAGGGCTCTTCGTCATACCGGTCGCGGTAGAGCTCCTCGAGCTCAGCGGGCGTGACGTCACGAGCGAGGGTTACGTAGCAGCTGGCCAGCAGGCCCTGGTCGATGGGCAGCAGGTGCGGGATGAACGACACCGGGCCCTTGGCGCCCAGGGATCTCAACTCCTGGGCGATCTCGGGATAGTGCCGATGGCCCTCAGTGGCGTAGGGCTTGAAGTTCTCGGCGATCTCGGCGAAGTCGACGCCACCGCGGCCGGCGCCCGAGACGCCGGACTTCGCGTCGATCACCACGTCAGCCACCAGATCCTCCTCGGCCAGGGGCGCAAGCGCCAGCAGCGCGGCCGTGGGATAGCACCCGGGATTGGCGACGAGCTCGGCGGTCCGAACCTGCTCGCGGTAGAGCTCGGTCAGACCGTAGACGGCGCCCTCCAGGAGGTCCGGATCCCCGTGAGGGCCGTACCAGCGTTCGTACTCGGGGAGGTCACGCAGGCGAAAGTCGGCGGAGAGGTCCACGACCGACGCGCCGAGCCCGCGCAGCTCGGCCACGACCGGGGCGGCGGCCCCATGCGGGTACGCGACGATGGCCGCATCGACCTCGTCCGCGCGTGCAAGGTCGAGCTCGCTCAGCTCGACCGGGACCCGGTGCTGGGGATAGAGGGCATCGAGGCGAGCCCCCGCGTCCGTACGCGAGGTCGCCGCGACCAGTTCCAGCTGCGGATGGCGCCAGACGAGGCGCGCGGCGAGCGCTCCCGTGAACCCAGTCGCTCCGGCCACCAACACGCGGGCTTCCGGCTCTCCATCGAGAGGCTGCCTGCTCAAGGCCTCCTGCCTACTGCCGGCTCCCTCACTCACGGAGCGACCCACCAATCCCCGCCAGCGCCTCCTTGATCGCCTGCCGGCGCTCGGCGACCTCCGCATCGGTGAGCGTTCGATCCGGAGCGCGGTAGGTGAGCCGCAGGGCGAGGCTGCGGTGGCCCTCCGCCACCTGCTCGCCCTCGTACACGTCGAAGATCCGGGCGGAGCGAAGCAGCTCACCGCCTGCGCTCAGGATCGTCTCACGGACATTCTCGGCCGGGACGGAGCGATCGACGACAACCGCAATGTCCTCGTGCACGGCCGGGAAGGAGGTCACGTCCTCGTAGCGCTCCTCGCCCAACCGCGCCGCGGTGAAAAGAGGTGCGAGGTCGACCTCGCAAGCGACGCCGCTCGGGAGATCCCAGGCAGCCGTGACGAGTGGGTGGAGCTCTCCGAGCCAGCCAACCTGAGCACCTCCGAGCTCGACCGCCGCCGCGCGCCCGGGCGCCAGGAACGGCTCGGGGTGCGGGCTGTAGCCGAGCTGCACATCCAGGCGGGCCGCGATCGCCTCGAGCGCACCCTTCATCTCGTAGAAGTCGCCGGACCGCTCATCCGAGCGCCAGCCCGGCGGTACCAGGGGACCGACCAGAAGGGCGCAGAGCCGCTGTGGCTCACGCACAGGAGCGGCAATGTGACCGGGGAAGCCGCCGGCTGCCGGTTGTCCCTCCTGGGGAGCGGGCTCAGACAGGTAGGCGCGGCCCGATTCGAAGAGCGCCACCCGCTCGGCTCCACGGGCGAGGTTGTGGCGGGCGGCGTCGAGCAGCCCGCCGAGAAGGGTGGTGCGCATCACGGACTGCTCCTCGGAAAGCGGGTTGGCGATTGCGACTCCCGCGCGGCGCGGATCGTCGGCCGGCAGCCGGAGGCGATCGGCAAGGTCCGGCGCGACGAAGCCCCAGGTGACCGCCTCGTCGAATCCGAGGTCGGTCGCCGAATCCTCGACCCGCCGGCGCAGACGCTGGTCACGGGTGCGCCCACCGGCGCGGTCGCCCTGCGCAGGGAGCGTGCGCGGCAGGCGATCGAAGCCGTGGAGGCGCCCCACCTCCTCGACGAGGTCGATCTCCCGAGTCACGTCGTAGTGGCGCTCAGGGGTGATCGTCGCCGTCAAGTCCTCGTCGCCCTCGGCCTCCACCCCGAAGCCCAGCCGCTCGAGGGACGTCGCGGCCTCATCACGGCCCACCTCGATGCCGAGGATTCCCGCGACCCTCGCGCCGTGCAGCGAGACCACGTGCGGCGCCGGGATGTCGGCGGCCTCGTCGATCGTTCCGGGCACGAGCGCCGCGCCCATCTCGACGAGGAGCCGGGAGGCGACGCGCTGGGCACGCATCGCAAGCTCTGGGTGCAGCTGCTTTTCGAAGCGGGTCGAGGCCTCCGAGCGGAGTCCGAGCAGTCCGGACGTCCGCAGGATGTTGACGCCGTTCCAGTTCGCGACCTCGAGCAGGACCCGGGTCGTCTGGTCGGAAAGCTCCGAGACCTGGCCGCCCATGATGCCCGCGATGCCGGTCGGGCCGTTGCGGTCGCAGACCAGCACCGTCTCGGCGTCGAGTGTCCGCTCGACGCCGTCCAGGGTCGTCATCTTCTCCCCGCCGCGCGCCGCGCGGACGATGAGCTCCCCGCCGGGCACCTGGTCGAGGTCGAAGGCGTGAAGCGGCTGCGCGGTCAGGAGCATCACGTAGTTGGTGACGTCCACGACGTTCGAGATGGGCCGCTGGCCGGCAGCGACGAGGCGCGCCTTCATCCAGAGCGGCGAGGGACTGATTCGCACGTCGGTGAAGACGCGGGCCGTGAAGCGCGGGCAAAGCTGGGGCACCTCGACGTTGACCGACGCGTAATCGGATGCCTCTCCCTCCCCGGTGGCCTCGGCGTCCCCTTCCCACGGAGGCGACGCAAGCGGTGCACCGGTGATCGCGTGGACCTCCCGGGCGACGCCGTAGACCCCGAAGCAGTCGGAGCGATTCGGATTCAGGTCGAGTTCGAGAACCGATTCGGCGATCGGCAGGACCTCGGCCAGGGAAGTGCCGGGAACCCAGCTCTCCTCAGCCCCCGACACCCCCGGACGCGAAGCGGAGGAGGTGGCGGGCATTTGTTCCGCCAGGACGATGATGCCGTCGGCATCGACGCCCAACTGGAGCTCCGCCTCCGACAGGATCATCCCGTCGGAGACGACGCCGCGGAGCTTCGCCCGGCCAAGCTCCTGGCCGCCGGGCATGACGGCTCCCGGCAGCCCGACCGGCACGACCTGCCCCGCCGCCACGTTGGGCGCCCCGCAGACGATCGTCCTGGTCCCGTCCCCGGTCTCCACCTCGCAGACGGAGAGGCGATCAGCGTTCGGGTGCTTCTCGGTCGACAGCACGCGGCCGACGACGAAGCCGTCGCCCGAAGGGACGCCCACGTGGCCGATCCGCTCGACCTCGATCGCACGCATCGACAGGAGCTCGGCGACCTCCTCGACCGGCAGGCCGGGGTCGCAGTACTCGCGCAGCCAGGAGAAGGGGACCTTCATGAGAACTGCTCCAGGAAGCGCACGTCGTTCTCGAAGAAGATCCGCAGGTCGGGGACGCCGTGCTTCAACATCGCGATCCGCTCGATCCCCATGCCGAAGGCGAAACCCTGGACCCGGTCGGGGTCGTAGCCGTTTGACTTCACGAACCCGAGCACGTTCGGATCGACCATGCCCGCGCCGAGGATCTCGATCCAGCCGGTGCCCTTGCACAGGGGATCGCGGGAACCGTCCGGCAGCGACCCCGTGCCGCCACACGCGAAGCACGAGACGTCGACCTGGACCGAGGGCTCGGTGAACGGGAAGAAGTCGGGCTTCAGTCGCGTCCTGCGCTCCGGGCCGAAGATCGCCCTGGCAAGCTCCTGGAGCGTCCCGGCGAGGTCGGCGAGCGTGATGCCCTCCCCCACCGCGAGACCCTCCACCTGGGAGAACATCGGCGTGTGCGTCGCGTCCGAGTCGCGGCGGTAGACGGTGCCCGGCACGATGATGTAGATGGGCGGTTTGTGGATCTCCATCGCGCGCACCTGCATCGGTGATGTGTGCGTGCGCAGGAGCACGTCGCGCGGCCCGGGCGGCAGCCCCTGCTCGTTCACCACGCCTTCTGGGAGGGAGGACGGGTCGACGTAGAAGGTGTCCTGAACCATCCGCGCCGGGTGGCCCGGGGGATGGTTGAGCGCGGTGAAGTTGTAGTAGTCGTGCTCGATCTCGGGCCCCTCCAGCACCCGATATCCGAGGCCGACGAAGATGTCCGCGATCTCGCGCCGCGTCTGCGTGATCAGGTGGAGGTGGCCCGTGGCCACAGGGGGCGTTCCGGGCAGCGTCACGTCGAGGGCGTCAGCGGCGAGGGTCGCCTCGAGCTCGGCGCCCTCGAGCTCGCCGCGGCGCGCGACAAGCAGGGCTTCGAGCGCCTGCCGCGCCTCGTTTGCAGTCGAGCCCACGAGTCCGCGCTCGTCTGGAGGCAGCGCGCCGATGCCGCGCAGCACCCCGGTGAGCTCGGACTTCCGGCCGAGGTAACGCACGCGGAGCTCTTCGAGCGCCTCGGCGTCCGCGGCGGCACCGATTGCTGCCTCCGCCTCCTGTCGCAGGGCGGCGATGCGATCGAGCGATTCAGGCATGGGCGGCCATCCTATTTGCGACCTCGTAGAGCGCCACCGTCGCGGCCATCGCCACGTTGAGCGAATCGGGGCCGTCCGGCCGCAACGGGATTCGCGCGACGGCGTCGGCGGCCCCGGTGACGTCCGCCGGCAGGCCCTCGCGCTCGGCGCCCAGGCAGAGCACGAGCGGCGGCTCGAGCTCGACCTCGGCCAGCGTCGCCTCTGCCTCAGGGATCAGGGCGAGAGTGCGGGCACCGAGATCCGCGAGCATGGCCCGGGCCGGCGGCCGCGCGAAGATCGATCCCATGCTCGCCCGCACGGCCTTCGGTGAGTAGGGATCCGCACACCCTGGGCCGAGCACCACGGGGCCGTCGGCGAGGGCGTGGGCGGCACGGATCACGGTGCCGACGTTCCCCGGATCGCCGACTCCGTGGAGGTAGGTCCCAAGCCCTCCGCCCGGAGCCGACCAGCGCTCGCGGAAGACGCCCAGCACGCGCGTGCCCGAGCCGAGCGTGCTGACGGCGTCGAGGAGCTTCGGGTCGATGTCCTCGTGGGCGACGAGCACGAGCTCGGGTTCGACCCCGGCCTTCGCGGCGGCCTCGAGCAGATCCTCGCCCTCGGCGACGAAGAGTCCCTCGCGCTCGCGGTGCTTGCGCTGCTGCAGCCTGCGGATGAGCTTCAGCTTCTCGTTGTCCTTGCTCGTGATCATGTTGCGTGGCCCGGCCTCAGAACGAAAAAGGGCGCCTCGCTGGGCGCCCGGTGGAGTCGTCGTCGGCCTTGGTGGTTCTCAGGCAGCCGTCGCCTCCCGGGCAGTCTCGGCAAATCGGCGGAAGGCATCGCGGTCGCGGACCGCGATGTCGGCCAGCATCTTGCGGTCGACCTCGACCTCGGCCAGGCGCAGGCCGTGCATCAGCTCGGAGTAGCTCATGCCCTCGGCGCGGGCGGCGGCGTTGATGCGCACGATCCAGAGCCGGCGGAAGTCGCGCTTGCGCCGACGCCTGTCGCGATATGCGTAGCGGCCCGAGCGCTGGACTTGCTCCTTCGCGAAGCGGTAGCTCGAATGCTTGCGCCCGTAATAGCCGCGCGCCTGCTTCAGTACCTTCTTGCGCCGCCGATGCCGGGCGACGGCGTTCGTGGCGCGGCTCATCGCCCGCCCCGCTTGCCGCCGAGCAGCGTGTTCACCCGCCCGGCGTCCTGGCGCTTGATCTTGACCGGCCGCGCCATCCGCCGCTTCCGCTTGGGCGTCTTCTTCTCGAGGATGTGGGTCGAGTACGCACGGCGCCCGCGGAGCTTGCCCGTGGCGGTCTTGCGGAAGCGCTTCTTGGCGCCCGAGTGGGTCTTCATCTTGGGCATGGGATCGGCTATTGAAGCAGACGAGCCCGCTCACACGTCATGGGCGAGCGGGCTCGAGAACGGCATTCCGCGCTCAGGGCGCCGGCGGGCCGCCCTTGATCCGGAACAGGCTGATGTAGGGCGGCTGGCAGACCTAGTCGTCGTCCGAGCTGCTCGGATCCTCCGGCACTCCGTCGCCGTCGTCGAGCCACGACCCCATCCAGAGCCCGACGCCGTCACCGCCCTTGGCCGCCGTCGCCGCCTTGATCGGCACCTTCGCGTCCATGAACCTGTTCTCGTGCGTGACGGTGAAGGGAATCAAATCAAGCCGAGTGGACGCTCATCACCCGGAGGCGGATGCGGCTGATTCCTCCTCGGCCGCGGCGGCGGCCTCCTCGGCCTCATCCCCGGCGGCCTCGGGCTCGGCGGGGGCCTCGGCCTCGACGGGTTCCTCGTTCGCGGCGGGCTCCTGGGCGGGTGCCGGCGCGGCGGCCGCAGGTTCCTGGAAGGCGCGCGGAGGCTTGGGCCTGGCCGCGCCCTCTCGCAGCGGCGCCACGAGCATGTGCATGTTGCGGCCCTCCTGCAGGGGCTCCTGCTCCACCACGGCGATGTCCGCGACGTCGTCATAGAGGCGCTTGAGCAGCGCCCGCCC
>JBKPNZ010000019.1:0-86946 GCA_046732895.1 Actinomycetota bacterium | reverse complement strand
GCTCTACAACGCCCTCGTCCTGATCGGCCCGGAGGGCGTCATCTGGAAGCACCGGAAGCTCATGCCGACGATGCAGGAGCGCGTCTTCCACGGCGTCGGCGCCGGCGATGACCTCGGAGTCGCCGACACCGCCGCCGGCAGAATCGGGGGGCTCATCTGCTGGGAGAACCGGATGCCACTCGCCCGCTATGCCGTATACCGCGGCGGCCCGCAGATCTGGATCGCCCCGACGGCCGACGACACCGACGGCTGGATCGCCTCGATGCGCCACATCGCGATCGAGTCCGGGGCATTCGTGGTCTCGGTGCCCCAGTACATCCCGCGCTCCGCCTTCCCCGACGATTTCCCCGTTCCGGTGCCGGAGAAGCATGAGGTCTTCGGACGCGGAGGCGCGGCGATCATCGAGCCTCTCGAGGGCGACGTCATCGCCGGCCCCCTCTACGACGAGGAGGGGATCGTCTTCGCCGAGTGCGATCTGCGCCATAACCTTCACGCGAAGCGCTGGTTCGACGCGGTCGGTCACTACAGCCGCGAGGACGTGCTCCTGCCGCCCCGGTCGGCCAACGGTGCGAAGACCACCCCGGCCGAGGCCGAGCTCGGGAGCTGACGCTGCTTCACCACGTCTCGCTCGAGGTGTCGCCTGGAGACGTCGAACGGACCGTGGAGTTCTGGGAGGCGCTCGGCTTCGAGCGCCTCGACGCTCCCGACGAGATCGCCCGTTACGTCACCTGGTTGGAGCGTGACGTGAACCAGATCCACCTGATCCACACCCCCGAGCCGACCGTCCCGCAACTTGGCCACCCTGCGATCGTGGCGCCGGAGTTCGACGGCACCGTCGCCGACCTCCGGGAGCGCGGCTTCGTGGTCGAGGACGCCCAGGAGCTCTGGGGAGAGCCACGCGCGTTCGCGGTCAGTCCCGGCGGCCAGCGGGTGGAGCTGATGGCCGCTCCACCGCCGCCCACGTAGCCGCCTATGGGGCCGGAGCATCGCCGCCCCGGTTCGCGAGCCGTCCCGAGCCGCCAATACGATGCTCTGGTGCGCTACCCGAACGAGTCGTTCACGGCGGAGGAGGAGGCCATGTTGCGGCCCCACTTCACCAACCTCGACGGGCCCGTGTTCGCGCTCGTCAACCTTCCGGAGACCGTGAAGGGGGCGATGTTCGCGCGTTACTCCCGGTACGCCGGGTCGCTTCGGCGTCTTTACCTCGATGAGTTCGCAGACGATGTGCCCGAGGGCGGGCGACCCTTCGACGGGGTCGAGGGCGAGCGCGCGGCGGGTCTGTACGAGCGCGTCTTCATGGGGTACGGCGACGACTCGATCGCGCAGGTCGGCGGCGCGCATCTGGCCTGCGAATGGGTCTCGAACGTGCTCACCAAGGTCCTGCAGCGGGGACGGCTCGCCGCGTACCTGGAGCAATCCACCCGATACATCCCCTACGACCAGCCGATGCCTCGCGGCGGCTACCGCTACTACGCCGACGACGACCTCGGCGAGCCATACCGGGTGGCGATGGACGAGCTCTTCGGGATCTACTCCCGCAGCCTCGAGACCCTGCAGAGGTGGGCGGAGGCGCGCTGGCCTCGCGGCGATGAGCCCGAGGGCGCCTGGCAGCGCTCGATCCGCGCAAAGGCGCTCGACCTGCTGCGCGGCCTCCTGCCCGCGGCCACCCTCAGCCACGTTGGCATCTTCGCCTCAGGCCAGGCCTACGAGCAGCTTCTGCTTCGCATGCTCGCGTCGCCCCTGCCGGAAGCGCGCGCCTACGCGGAGCTGATGCTCACCGAGCTGAAGCTGGTGATCCCCAGCTTCGTGGCGCGGGTTGAGCGGCCGGACCGGGGCGGCGAGTGGATCGGCTATCTGCGGCGGCGGCGCGAGGCCGCCGAGCAGGCCGTCGCCCGCCTCGGGCTCGATCGCCGCGACGACACCGATGCGCCTGCCGTGGAGCTCATTCATGTAGACGGCGGCGAGGACGAGCTCCTGAGCTCCTCCCTCTTCGAGTCGGCGTCAGTGTCGGAGGGAGAGATCCGGCGGCGGATCGATGCCCTCGACCCGATCGAGCGCGACGAGCTCATCGCCGAGCTGGCGGGCGAACGAGCGAACCGGCGCCATCGCCCGGGCCGCGGGTGGGAGGCGGTCCGGTACCGCTTCGAGATCGTCTCCGACTACGGCGGATTCCGCGACCTCCAGCGCCATCGCCTGCTCACCTGCCAGTGGCAGTCGCTCACCCCCGACCTCGGGGCGGGAGTTCCGGAGGAGGTGCGTGACGCGCGCGCCGGCGACGAGTACGAGCGCGCCCTCGAGATCTCGCGCACCGAGTTTGAGCGCCTGACGGAATCCGGCCTCGAGGACGCCGCGCCCTACGCGCTCTGCCTCGGCTATCGGATCCGGTACGTCCTTGACCTGAACGCGCGCGAGGCGATGCACCTGATCGAGCTGCGCTCCGGCCGCGAAGGCCACCCCACCTACCGCGCGGTGGCCCAGGCCATGCACGAGCGAATCGCCGCCGTCCACCCCGCTATCGCCGCGGCGATGACCCACGTGGACGAAAGCCGCGAGCCGCGCCTCGAGCGCATCCTCAGCGAGATCCGCACGCACCGCAAGCGCATCGCCGCCGGCCTCTAGACGCCGCAACCCCATCCTCTGGCATGAACTTTGCCCCTGCGACCACGGTATGCAGGGCATGAGGCACCCGGGTGTCGGGAAGAGGGCTGCCGCGGTAACCGCTGCATTCCTCCTCACGTGCCTGGCCGCGCCCTCGGCCCTGGCCGACGAGACACCGACCCAGCCGCCCGCGCCCGCGGACACCGCCTCCGACTCCGCAACGCCTCCCCCACCTGCCTCCTCTCCGCCGGCGGACGAGGACCCAGCCTCCGGCCCGACCCCGGTCACGTCCGGCCAGAGCAGCGTCACAGCCACACCCAGCTCGGACGTAGCAGCGTCCTCCGGCACCACCCTCCTCGCCACCAAGCGAGGCGGCGTGAGCATCGCCGACTTCAGTTTCTCTCCGGCCTCGATCACCGTCGGCGTCGGCGAAACCGTCACCTGGTCGAACAACGGGCCCTCCGACCACACCGTCACCGCCGAGGACGGGAGCTTCGACAGCGGCACGATGGCCGATGGCGACAGCTTCGCCCACACCTTCAGCCAGGCCGGGACGTTCGCCTACGTCTGCGCCATCCACGACGAGATGAAGGGCACCGTCGTCGTTTCAAGCGGGGGCTCGGGCCCCACGAGCGGGGACAACACGAGCGGCGACACCACCGGTACCGACCCGGGTACCACCGGCCCCACCTCCGAGAGCGCGGCGGGCCAGTCACCCACCGCGGCAGGGACCACCGACTCCCTTCCCTCCACGGGCCAGAACGAGGTGCCGCTCTTCCTTCTCGGAGTCGCGCTCCTGGCCGCCGGAGGACTGCTGACGCGGCTCGGCCGGCGCCGCGCCTAGCCGCTCTTGACGCCGTTGTAGAGGCTGTGGGCGGCGTTCCCGAAGTAGGGCCCGTAGAGGTGGGTCGAGTCGCCTTCGTAGCCGTAGCTCACCACTGATGCGATGTAGCGATCCTTGACCACCCAACCGCCTCCGCTCGAGCCGCCGGTCATGTCGCAGGTGATCCGCATCGGCGGGGGGTTGCCGAAGCCGTGGTCGGCGCCGCCGTACTGCGATGTGCAGCTGAAGAGGTGGCGCCCGTCGAACTCCGCGGGCGGCGCCTCGGCCGGATAGCCGTACGCGCGATACGTGTGGTTGCGCTTCGTGTTGAAGGCGATCCCACGGGCGCCGACGACATCCTGGATGTGCTTCCCGTTTCGCGCCGCGAGGGTCGCCGCGCCCTCGTCGAAAGGCGTGCCGTCAGCGCTGAAGAGCCCGCCAGAGTTCTTCCACTGGGAGGTCGACTGAAGCTTCTGCGCCGGCCACTCCCCAAAGGGCTTGTGGCCCTTGCGGTACCCGGGTACGAACTCGAAGTTCCTGACGAAGCCGCCGCCCAGGACATCCGGTTCATAGACGCAGTGGCCCGCCGTCCAGACGAGGCTGTGGCTGGGAGCCCTGACGATGGTGCCGGAGCAGACGTAGTCGACAGCGCCACTGGTGAAGAAGACCTTGCCATGCGTGCGGTTCGGATACTTCCGGGTGTGCCGCACCCGCTTGTGCAGGCCGCCGCGCTTCGCGTCCACTGACGATGCGGAGGCGGCGGTCGGGCGCGTGGGCGCGACAACGCGCCTGGGCCCGACTCGGTCGGCTCCCGGCCCGAGGCGGTCGGGTCCGGTCGTCGCGTCCGGCGCCGGGACGCTCGGAACGACGGCGGGGACCGCAGCACGCATGCGCGCGGCCGTCCAGTAGTCGCGGACCTCGGCCGGCGCCTTCGACGCGAGCGACGACGCGTCGGCGGCGGGCGGGGCAGCCGCACTCCCACCGGTGGCAAACGCCAACGCAAGCAGCGTTCCGCTGGTCCACGTCCCCCAGTGGCTGGTGCCGCCCCGCACCCCCGAAACGCTAGGGAACGCCGGGATGCTGCGCGCCGGTTCGGCCGGCGGCGGCCTCCATCAGCGCCGGCGCTTGCGCTTGCGCTTCCTCGCGCGCTCGCGACGCGCCGCGTTGGCGTCGGCCGAGCCGTTGCCGACTTCGGTGGCCTCCCCCTCGATCGCGTTGGGATCGGCGGCACGCCGGTCCGGCGGTGGTTGGCCCGGGGCCGGCCAGGGAACTGCCTCGCCCGCATCCCACGCGGGCGGGCGCCCACCCGGCAGCCGGCCCAGGAACAGAACGCCCAGGGCCGCCGTGTAGAGCAGCATCGGGAAGAGCGCGACGAGCACGATCGAGACGCCGAGGGCCATGCCGAGCGTCCCCATGAATCGGGTCAGCAAGCCGACGCGCATCGCGTGCAGGCACGTGTAGACGACCGCCGTGATCAGGCCGATCAGCGCCGGGAGGAGCAGGTTGGCGACCAGCTGGCGACCGCTTGAGTCGTCGCTCAGCTGCTGCGCGAGGTCGTCTCCGGGCTTGCCGTCCGTGTCGTCGTCGGTCGAGACCCCCGCCTTGTCGACGGCGTCCTGAAGCGCGTGCTCCTTGCTCGGCGGATAGTCGAGCGAGTAGACCGTGTCGTCCTTGAGGGTGGCGTCGAGGCCGTTCTCGTCCGGATAGAAGGTGACCTGGTCGAAGGACCCAGGATCCGTCTTCAGGTCCTTCTGGAACTCCTTCAGGGTCGGCGCGGCCGAGGTCAGCTCTCCCTGCTCGGCGACGAAGTCGGAGGCGAGGCTCTTCGTCGCGAGACCACTGCCGATGTACTGAGCGGCGAACAGGATCGGCCCCAGGAATATGAAGCCGACAAAGGCTCCCCTCACCGCCGGGCTCCGGACCTTGGCGGCAGCGAACAGGTAGAGCAGCGGGCCGATCAGGAGCAGGAGCCCGACCGCTGTGAGCACGCTCGCCAGGACGACCGAGTTCGCGTGCTCGTTGACGGAGCGCAATTGCTCCGCAGCACCGGTTCCGTCGAACGCGCCCTGCTGCACCGGAAGGGAGACGATCGACAGGACAGCGGCGCCGAACGCAGCGAGTGCCGCGGGCAGCGCCCACCGGCGCTCGCGCTCGATGATCTGCTGGCGAGACAAGGCGGCGTATCTTAGGCCTCATCGCTGACTACGCCGTCACCGCCATCGGCCGGGACCGTCCCGGGATCGTCGCTGCGATCAGCCATGCGCTCCTCGATCTCGAGGGGAACATCGAGGACTCGCAGATGTCGATTCTGCGCGGACACTTCGCCGTGATGCTGATCGTGCACGTGCCCGACGGTGTCGACGAGGAGGAGCTCGCATCACGCCTGGGAGGGGTGCGCGACGAGCTCGGGCTCGAGGCGATCACGTTCAACCCAATCGATCAGGTCGCCGCCACGACGCCGGCAGCCACCCACGTGCTGACGGTCTATGGCGCCGACCACCCCGGGATCGTCGCCGGCGTCAGCGCAACCCTCGCCGAGCTCGGCGTGAACATCACCGACCTCGAGACCCGGTTGGCTCAAACGGACTCGCCCCTCTACATGATGGTGATGGAGCTAGCGCTCGGCGACGTGTCGGCTGCGAAGGTGGAGGAGGCGCTGCGCGAGACGGCCGGGCGCGCCGAGGTGGAGTTCAGCCTGCGAGAGCTCGAAGCCGACGCCCTCTAGCACGAGATCCGCTCGGCGATGGCGATCCGCGAGATCCTCCTGTACCCCGACCGCGCACTGAAGGCGGTTGCCGCACCGATCCAGCTCGACGCGATTGAGGCCGTCGGCGCCGATCTGGTCGAGACGATGCGCTCGCGCGAGCGCTGCGTCGGTCTCGCCGCGCCTCAGATCGGCGAGGCCGTGCGCCTGGTTGCCGTGGATGTGCGCGGCCATCCGAAGGCCGAAACGTCGAACGGCCTTCTGGTGCTCGCCAATCCTCGCGTGACGGAGGCCGAGGGGTCGGAGGTCGCGCGCGAAGGCTGCCTGAGCATCCCGGACCTGACGGCGAACGTTCGCCGGGCCACCCGAATCGTCGTCGAGCATCAATCAGGCCGGGTCGAGTGCGAGGGCTTCGAGGCTCGCTGCGTCCTCCACGAACTTGATCACCTCGATGGGGTGCTCTTCCTCGACCGTGTCGATTCGCTCGTGCGCGACGTCTTCCGCCGGAAGAGCTACGCGTCGTCCTCGGCGCCGTCCGAGGGCGAGGGGGCCGCGACGCCGGCAAGCGGGGCTTCGGACTCACTCAGCTCCAGCGACTCCTCGGGCGGGCGGATGGGGTAGTACTCGTCCGCCGGGGCGAGCGCACGCGAAATCCGCTCGCCCACGCTCAGGACGAGATCCAGCACCGGGGCCGCCAGGCCGATCAGTCCCTCGATCCGCTCTCGTGCCGCCCGCTGTCGGGAAGTCTCCACTCGCCCTCGCCCTACCCGCATCGCGCCGGCCGTAACGCGGACCTAATGGGCCTGCCGGTAGATGCGGCGTGCCACCGGAAGCGCGAGGAGCCGAGGGGCGTGCTGGCCCGTCAGGGCGCCGGCGCGGTTCAGGAGTCCCGGGATGACGACCCGCTTGCCCCTCTCGGTGCCGCTCACTGCGTCGGCCGCAACGGCCTCCGCTGACATCCACACCGCACTCGGGGTCTTCTCCTCGGCTTCGCCGATGCCGGCGACCTCGGAGAACTCGGTTCGCACCGGTCCCGGGCACACCGCGGTCAGGGTCACTCCAGTCCCCGCAAGCTCGGCGTGCGTCGCCTCGCTGAGGCTCAGGACGAAGGCCTTCGTGGCCGCGTAGTTGGCCGTGCCCGGCAGGGGCTGGAAGGCGGCGGTCGATGCGATGTTCATGACCGCGCCGCGACCGCGCTCCACCATCCCCGGCAGGTAGCGGCCCTGGAGGTCGACGAGAGCCTCGCAGTTGACGCGAACCATCTCGAGCAGGCGGCCACGGTCGCTGTCGGCGAAGTCGCTCGAGTGACCGAAGCCGGCGTTGTTGACCAGGATCTCGACCTCGAGCCCCAGCTCAACGATCGCCTCAGCCAGCGCGTCACGTGCACCCGCTTCGGCCAGGTCCGCGGCGAGGACCTCGGAGCGAACGCCGTATTCGTCGCGCAGTTCGGTGGCGAGGTCCTGGAGTCGTGCCTCGCGCCGCGCCACCAGGGTCACGCAGTGCCCACGCCTCGCAAGCTCGCCGGCAATGGCGGCGCCGATTCCCGAGGAGGCGCCAGTGACAAGAGCGGTCGCGGAGGGAGATGGCGGCGGAAGCGCCATGGCCGGCGCAGGCTACTCGAACGCCGCCCGCCCACCCCTGCCGCCGCATCGGGCTCTCTATCATCGACTGAGATGGAAGGCAGCGAAGGCTTCAACCTCTTCGGCGACCCGGACGAGCTGCGGGAGCGGCTCGGCGAGCTCGCCGAGCAGATGCAGGGCGCGCAGCGCGTCGCCTGGGCGGACAACGCGATCAAGCTCGCCGTCGACATGACCGTCGCCGCCATCAATGGCCTCGACCTGAAGGGCTCCAGCGACGAGCAGGCGGTTCAGGTCAGGGACGCGATTCGGATCGTGTTCCCCGAGGCGGTCACCCTCGTGCGTGAAGCGCGCGAGGGACTTTCCTGATCAGTCACGATCGCCGCGCCACGCGGGCGTCAGGCCACCCTAGCTTCGGGCCATGCGACCCGGATCTCAGCGGGGCGGCGCCTCAGTCGAGCACGTGGCCCTGGTCATGCTCGTGGCGCTCATGGCCCTGGCGGGGATCGCGGCGTTCGCCTCGTCACCGCCCCTACAAGAGGGACGCGAGCTCGGCAGCGCGATCGCTCGAAAGCTTCGGTGCGCGCCGCGGCTACCAGGGCCGTGCTGGCGTGATCCGCTGACGGAGGCGTACGGGCGCCCGGTGGCCGGGCTCGTCAGGGCTCTGGCCCCGGTTCCCGCGGCGAGGCCGGCTCCCGACGGGACCCCGCTGCTCCCCGTCGACTTCCGCTACTGCCGCAGCCAGAGCTGTGCGATGCCGGCGGACGGCATCCGGCTGACCGCCTCGAACCGGCGGACCACGGCCTTCACGTCCGTCAGCGACGAGCGGCGCTCCGGCGGCCCGGTCACGGCCACCTACTGGGTCTACCGCCCAACCCTCGGATGGGAGCGAATCGATCGCCGGGCCACCTCGGAGGATGTCACGCGCCTTGCCTCGACGCCGCTCCTCGACTCGGCGGATCCGAAGCTGGTTCCGCTCGAAACCCTCGACGGGCGCAACCAGTTCGACTTCGCGCCGGGGGAGGAGCCGCCCTGGCGGTGGAAGGTGCCCGGCGTCTACCCGGACTGATCACCAGGTCGCGTCGTGGAACTCCATGACCCCGAGCCCGCGCGCGAGCTCGATGCCTCCTGCGAGCGTCCCCGCGAACGCGCCAAGGGGTTGGCGGTACGTGTACTTGACGACCGGCCGCCGTTCTGACTTGCGGCGCTCGAACTCGCGCTCGAACCGCAGCCGCGCACCGTCGTCGAAGGTGATCGCCTCGAGGTCCTCGAACGTCACCGGCCCCGGCTCGAAGGGCTTCCCGTCCACCCAGATCGCCCGCTCCGAGTGCTCGGGCGGATCGTTGATGCCCGTCACCAGGTTCCAGCCCACGGCCCTTCCGTCCGTCGCCTGTCCGACCCCGGAGGACCAGCTCCACACCGTGCGGTGCGGGTGGTAGCCGGCGGACTCGTCCTCCATGCCCCGACCCTCGAACCGCCAGCGGCGGTCGTCGATCCGAACGTCGCACTCGACGGGGACGCCGACGCGCTTTCGGGTCCAGACGTAGAGCCCGTCCTCGGTCGGGCAGACGGCCTCGACCCAGGTCCCCGAGCCGAAGCGCAGGAACGCCCGCGCTCGACCCGACTCGCGATTCCCGCCTTCGATCCGCACCAGCGAGCCCTCGTCAGGCGCGTAGTTGAGAACCCCGGCGTCGCCGAGCTCCGCGACCACCTCCTCGCCCCCAAGGTGCTCGGTCCAGACCTCGCCCCTGGCTCCTGGGAGCAGCAGGCTCGTCCGCTCCCACATCTCGCCGCTCTCGCGCTCGCAGAATGCCCAGAAGGTCTGGCTCAGCGGGCCGACCGAGATCCTCGCCGCACAGAGCAGCAGCTCGTCCGAGAACACGCCGACATAGCGCCAGCGCTTGCGCCACGTTCGCTGGCGGCGCAGGGGAAGGCGGTCCGGCGGCAGCGGCAGATCCTGGGGGCGCCCGTCTCCCGGCCCGCGCCAGGGAAGCGCCTTCGTGGCCTCGACCATCGCGAGGGAGCCTAGTGCGTGCCCGCTATTCGATCCGGGCGATGCGATCGCCGGTGGTCACCGAAGCCCCCTCCGCGACGCCCAGCTCCGTGACCTTGCCGGCTCGGTGGGCCGTGATCTCGTTCTCCATCTTCATCGCCTCGATCACGCAGATCAGGGTGCCCTCCTCGACCTCCTGGCCCTTCTCGACGGCGACCTTCAGCACCGTGCCCTGAATCGGGGAGAGGAGGTCCTCGGTGGCACCACCGCCACCGCCTCCACCGGCCTGCCGCTCGCGCTTCGGGGGCCGCCGCGCGCCGGCCGCGGCCCCTGCCGCCGGTGGCCCTCCGGCGGCCCCGATGACCTTGACCTCATGCAGGCGGCCATCGACCTCGACCTTGTAGGTGCGCTCGACCGCGTCCTCGGAGCCCTCATCAGACCCTGACGCCCCCGGACGCGAAGCGGAGGAGGCGTCAGGCGCAGTCTGTTGAAGCCATTTCTTGTCCTCAGTGAGGTCGCGGCACGTCTCGCCGTTCGTCCACTGCTTCGTGGCGAGGATCGCCTGATGAAAAGGGATGAGCGTGATCAGCGGCTCGATCCGGTACTCGCCGAGGGCGCGCAGCATGCGGGCGGTCGCCTTCTCGCGATCCGAGTCCCACACGATCAGCTTCGCGACCATCGGGTCGTAGAGGGGGGTCACCTCGGAGCCCGCCTCGAGCCCCGAGTCCACCCGGACGCCAGGCCCGGCCGGCTCGATGTAGCTCTCGATCGGTCCCGGGGCCGGCGCAAAGTTCTTGTGCGCCGCCTCGGCGTTGATCCGGCACTCGATCGCGTGGCCGCTCAGCTCAACGTCGTTCTGAGCGACCGAGACCTCTTCGCCGGCGGCGATTCGCACCTGCTCCCGGACGATGTCGATGCCGGTGACCATCTCGGTCACGCAGTGCTCGACCTGGACTCTGGTGTTCATCTCCAGGAAGAAGTAGTCCTCGCCCACCTGCATTCCCTCCACCGTTCCCGCGCCGCGGTAGTCCACCGCCGCGGCCGCGTCGGTGGCGATCCTGCCGATGCGCTCGCGCATCTCGGCATCGACGTGCGGCGCGGGGGCCTCCTCAATCAGCTTCTGGTGCCGGCGCTGGATCGAGCAGTCACGCTCGCCGAGGTGGATGACGTTGCCGTGAGAGTCGGCGAGCACCTGCACCTCCACGTGGCGCGGGTCGTCCAGATAGCGCTCGAGGTAGACGGTCGGATCGGAGAAGAACTTCTCGCCCTCGCGGGAGGCGCCTTCGAACGCGTCTGCGAGCTCTTCCTCCGAGGCAGCGACACGAAAGCCCTTGCCGCCGCCTCCGCCGGCTGCCTTGCAGGCCACCGGATAGCCGATCTCCTTCGCAGTCTTGCGCGCGGCATCCAGATCCGCTGAGGGCTCGGTCGCGCCCGGCACGATCGGCACGCCCGCCTCCTGCATGATCTCCCGCGCCCGGGTCTTGGAGCCCATGGCCTCGATCGCGCTGGCCGGCGGTCCGATGAAGACGATGCCGGCCGACTCACACGCCTCGGCGAAGGCCGCGTTCTCGGCGAGGAAGCCGTAACCGGGGTGGACAGCCTCGGCCCCGGCCTGCTTGGCGACGTCGAGGATCTTCTCGATGTCCAGATAGCTCTCGGCCGGCACGGGAGGGCCGAGCAGGAACGCCTCGTCGGCGAAGCGCACCGCCGGTGTCTCGCGGTCTGCCTCCGAATAGACGCCGACGGACGCGATCCCCATCTCGCGCAGCGTGCGCATGACCCGGATGGCGATCTCGCCCCGGTTCGCCACCAGGACCTTCTCGAACATGGCGGCGCAGTCTACGTCGGCGCGCGCCGCCTACGCCGCGCGCAGGCGCGCCGCGCCCTCGCCGATCCACACCACCTGATCACGACCCGGGCCCACGCCGACGAGGCGGACCGGCACACCGAGGTGGTCCTCGACGAAGCGGAGGTAGTCCCGAGCCTCCGGCGGCAGGTCCTCCTCGTCACGGGCGTCGCCGATCTCGGCCTCGAACCCGGGCAGCTCCTCGTACTCGGCGGTGGCGCCGTGCAGGATCGACTGGTGATACGGGAACTCGTCGAGCACCGCGCCCTCGGAGCTTCGGTAACGGACCGCCACGCGCAGGGGATCCATGCCGGCGAGAACGTCGAGCTTGGTGATGGCCAGCGCGGAGAGGCGGTTGAGCCGCGCCGCGTAGCGCAGGCCGACGAGATCGAGCCAGCCGGTCCTGCGATCGCGGCCGGTCGTGGTCCCGCGCTCGCCGCCGCGCTCGCGGATCTGGGCCCCCAGGTCGTCCTCGAGCTCGGTCGGGAAGGGCCCGGCACCGACCCGCGTGGCGTAGGCCTTCGCTACGCCCCAGACCTCGTCGATATCCGCGGGGCCGACGCCGGCTCCGACGCACGCCGCTCCCGCCACCGGGTTCGAGGAGGTGACGAACGGATAGGTGCCGTGATCCAGGTCGAGCAGGGTCCCCTGCGCGCCCTCGAAGATCACCGTGCGACCGCTGTCGAGCGCCTGCCAGCACAGGTGGGCCGTGTCGTGGATGTATGGCTCCAGGCGATGCCCGTAGCGCAGGTACTCCTCGGTGATCGCGTGGAGGTCAAGGCGCGGATCCCGCGCGAACGGGCGCAGCATCTGCTTCTTGGGCTCGAGCGCGGCGTAGATCTTCTTGCGGAGGATCTTCGCGTCGAGGAGGTCCTGAACCCGGATGCCCAGGCGGGCGGCCTTGTCCGCGTAGCAGGGGCCGATCCCGCGCTTCGTGGTCCCGATCTCGAGCTTGCCGAGCTTCGCCTCGCCCGCGGTGTCGAGCATGACGTGGTAGGGCATGATCAGATGCGCGTTGGCCGAGATGCGCAGGCCGCTCGTGTCGATGCCGCGCCGGCGCAGGCCGTCCAGCTCCTGCGTGAGGACGTCGGGGTCGATCACCACCCCGTTCCCGATCGCGCAGATCTTCCCCGGGTAGAGGATCCCCGACGGGATCAGGTGGAACTTGAAGACCTCGCCGTCGCGGATGATCGTGTGACCCGCGTTGTTGCCGCCCTGAAAGCGCACGACGAGATCGGCCCGCTCGGCGAGCAGATCCGTCACCTTTCCCTTTCCTTCGTCGCCCCACTGGGCGCCCACGATCACGATTCCCGGCATGGCGCGTGAATTATGGGGATGCGGCCGGACTAGCGTTGCTAGCCGAGGGCGTAGCGCTGGTCGTCGCCGAAGAGCGGCAGCGGATCGCCGCAGATCTCGACGAGGCGGGACACCGTGCGTGGCCCGATCTGCTCCTCGAGCGCTTCGGGTGCGAGGTTGGTCGTGACGATCACCGAGCGCTCGGACTCGTAGCGCTCGTTGACCACCGAGTAGAGCTGCTCGAGGACCCAGTCGGTCCGCTTCTCGGCGCCGAGGTCGTCGATGTGCAGGAGGTCGGCGGAGGTGAGCTTGCCGAAGAGCTGCATGTAGTCGTCGCCGCCGGTGTCCGCGCCGTAGGTCGCGCGGATGTGGGCCATGAGCTTGGGGGCCGAGTAGATCGCGGCCGAGTAGCCGGCCTCGAGCACGTGCTTCGACGCCAGCATGGCGAGCGCGGTCTTGCCGGTGCCGACATCGCCCATGAGCCACAGACCCGTCCCGGCTGCCAGGCGATCGTCGAGCTCGTCGATGAAGGCGCGAACCTGCTCGACCACTGCGGGATGCCGAGCGGTGAGGTCCTGGATGTCGCCGCGATCGAAGGACACGTCGCGGTAGCGGGCGGGAATCGCCGAGGCCATTCCGCGAGCGCGACGGCGAGCCATGCGGCCTTCCCGACACTCGCAGGGACGCGCGACGTCCTCAGGCCCCAGGACCCAGCCGGACCCGTCGCACACGCCCAGCGGGCAGGCCGCCTGCGGGGTATCGGCGAGCCGAAGGTGTCTGGGCGCGTTCGCGCTCACGCCTCGTCAGCGAGGTCGGCGATCGGCGGGCCCTCCCCGGGCTTCTGCTCGACCGGGCGCTCGGCGGAGCTGTGGGCGCGATCCACGAAGCGCGGGTACTGCTCCAGGAAGACCACGTTCACCTTGCCGACCGGGCCATTGCGGTGCTTCGCGACGATGAACTCGGCCTCGCTCGGATCGGCGTCCTCGTTGTAGATCGCGTCGCGATAGATGAAGGTGACGACGTCGGCGTCCTGCTCGATCGAACCGGATTCGCGAAGGTCCGAGAGCATCGGCCGCTTGTCCGGACGCTGCTCAGGTGCGCGTGATAGCTGCGAGAGGCCGATGACCGGGACGTTCAGCTCGCGCGCCAGGATCTTGAGCCCACGGGAAATCTGCCCCACCTGCTCAACTCGGTTGTTGCGCGGGTCGGCCGCGCGCATCAGCTGGATGTAGTCGACGATGACGAGGCCCAGGTCGCCCTGACTTGCGGCGAGGCGGCGCGCCTTCGCGCGCAGCTCCAGCAGACCCAGGTCAGAGGAATCGTCTAGCCACAGCGGTGCCGACTCGAGTTCATTGCAGGCCCGCACGACCCGCGGCCAGTCGCGCTCGGAGACCTTGCCCTTGCGCAGGCGGTCGTTGGGGATGCGCGAGCGGCACGCGATGAACCGGTGGGCGAGCTCGGCCTCCGACATCTCGAGCGAGAAGAAGGCCACCGGCTGGCTGAACTTGGTCGCGACGTTCTCAGCGATGTTGCAGACCAGGGCGGACTTACCCACGGATGGCCGCGCCGCCACGATGATGAGGTTGCCGGGCTGGAAGCCGCCCAGCATGTTGTCGAGGTCACGGAAGCCGGAAGGCGTCCCAGTCAGCTCGCGGTCGCCCTTGGCGAGCGCCTCGAGGCGATCGATCTCCTCGGCCAGAACCTCCGCCACGAGGCGGAAGTCGCCAGAGAACTCGTCGTGGGCCACCTTGAAGAGCAGGGCCTCGGCGCGCTCGACAAGCTCGGTCGGGTCGCCCTCGCGCTCGCGCACGGACTTCTCGATTCGCTGCGACGCCTGGAGGAGGTGGCGCAGGAGAGCGTTCTCCTTGACGATCTGCGCGTAGTGGCGCGCGTTGCCCGGGGCGGGGACGGTGTTGGGGAGCTGCTGAACGACCTCACGGCCACCGGCCTCCTCGAGCTCTCCGTGCTGGAGCAGGAGCTCGGCGACGCTGATCGCGTCGACGGGCTGTCCCTTCTCGTACAGGCGCTTGATCGCGCGGAAGACGATCCGGTGGCGCTCGCGATAGAAGTCGCCGTCATCGAGGCGGACGTCGAGGATGACGGGGTCGATCGCCGCCTCGGAGACCATCATCGCTCCGAGGACCGACTCCTCTGCCTCGAGATTCTGGGGTGGGACGAAGGTGTCGGTGGCGGCCAAGGTGGGGGAAAGGACAGAGCCCGCAGGCGCGGGTTCGGGATGTATCGGGATCAACCCCATCGGCCGAGTATCCGCCCCGATCCGGCGGCAGAAGGCGGCTTCCTGGGTCCCGCGTCGATGGAATCACAGGCACGCCGTGGCCGCAGGAGGTGAAGTCCGGTTTTGCGGGAAGTGCAGCCAGCCGGGTCGCGGATGTCCGAGCGGATTCGATATCCGTTGAGCGCATGAACCGGGCCGTTGGACTGATCGCCGGGACCGTGGTCGTCGTGCTGGTCGCGTTCGCGTCGGGCTACGGATACCACCGCGACGAGCTGTACTTCCTGGCCGCGGGCCAGCATCTCGATTGGGCGTACGCCGACCAGGGCCCATTCGTTCCCTTGATCGCACGCGCCATGAGTGAGCTCGCGCCGGATTCGCTGACGATGCTCCGGCTCCCGTCGGCCTTCGCCGCGGGCACCACGGTCCTGCTGACGGGTCTGCTGGCGCGTGAGTTGGGCGGGCGCCCCCGCGCCGAGCGGGTGGCGGCCGCGTGCGCCGCCGTCGGGGTCATCGTGCTGTTCAGCGGACACTTGCTGAGCACCTCGACCTTCGACCTGCTCGTATGGACCGCCGTCACCTGGCTCGCAATCCGGGCCTTGCGTCGTGGCGAGGACAGGCTGTGGCTCCTCGCGGGCGTCGTCCTCGGGGTCGGGCTTATGAACAAGCCGTTGCCCGCATTCCTCGCACTGGGGCTCCTCGCAGGGGTGGTCGTGTCCGGTCCGCGGCACCTGCTCCGAAACCCGTATGTCTGGTCGGGCGCGGCGATCGCTGTCCTCCTGTGGTCGCCGTGGCTCATCTGGCAGGCCGATCACGGCTGGCCGCAGATCGATGTCTCGCGCTCGATCGCCGCAGGCAACTCGACGAGCTCCGAGCCGTGGTGGGCGATTGTCCCGTTCCAGCTCCTGCTCGTTAGTCCATTCCTCGCTCCGGTGTGGATCGCCGGACTGGTGCGCCTGTTTCGCGATCCCGCCGTTCGCCAGTTCCGGTTCCTGGCGTGGGCCTGGGTCGTGCTCGCAATCGTCTTCATGGCGACCGGCGGCAAGCCGTACTACCTCGCGGGCCTCCTTCCGGCCCTCATCGGAGCGGGGGCCGTCGCGGTCGATGGCTGGCTCGAGCGCGGACGACGGAAGGCCCGCCGCGCGGCGCTGATCACCGCGATCGCCGCGAGCGCCCTGATCGGCGGGACCATTTCGCTGCCCGTGCTCCCCACGACGAGCGCCGGCCCGGTGGTCGCAGTGAACGGAGACGTCGGCGAGACCATCGGCTGGCCGGAGTTCGCCGACACCGTGGCGCATGTGTATCGAGGCTTACCAACGGCCAACGGCGCCGTCATCCTCACCGGGAACTACGGCGAGGCGGGCGCCATCGATCGATTTGGCCCAGCTCTTGGGCTGCCGCAGGCATACAGCGGACACAACGCCTTCGGCGACTGGGGGCCGCCCCCGAACGACAGCAAGCCGGTGATCACGGTTGGCCTGGGGAGCCACGAGATGGCGCGGAATCTCCGCAGCTGCGGCGTAGCGGGCCGGATCGACAACGGTGCCGACATCGACAACGACGAGCAGGGCACACGCGTATTCGTCTGCCGAGGGCCCCGCCGCCCGTGGTCCGAGGAATGGCCGGCGCTCCGCCATCTCGGGTGACTCCTCAAGCCGGAACGTATATTGCTATCCGAACATATAGCTGATCGGTTATGCTTTCTCCATGGAAACGACCTTTGAGGTTCTGGCCGAGCCCTCCCGTCGGCGGATCCTGGATCTGCTCCGGGAGCGACCCCACCACGTCGGCGAGCTGGTCGAGGTCCTCGGACTGAGCCAGCCGGGGGTCTCGAAGCATCTGCGGATCCTCCGCGAGGCGAATCTCGTGGATGCGCGGCCCGACGGCCAGCGCCGGCTGTACGAGCTCAGGCCCGCTCCGATCGCGGAGATCGGCGAGTGGATCGAGCCCTACCGGCAACTCTGGTCGCAAAAGCTCGACGCGCTCGAGGCGCACCTTGACGAGAAGGCGAAGGGAAAGGGAAAGGCACCATGACGAACGCACCGACCACCGTTGACGGCACGCTTGAGATGCAGGGCGACCGGCACGTCCTCCGCTACGAGCGTCGCCTCGATCATCCGATCGAAACCGTCTGGGCGGCTATCACCCAGCCCGATGAGCTCATCGGGTGGTGGGGAAACGCCGACGTCGATCTTGTCGAGGGCGGGCGGTTTGTCCTGCGCTGGCTCAACACGATGGAGGACGGCACCGGCGCGATCATGGAAGGGACGATCAGCGAGCTCGAGGCCCCGCGCCTGCTCGAGCTGAGGGGCGTCTGGGGGACCGGGAAGCCGGGCGAGGTGGTCGACTGGTCATCTGAATGGCCAAAGGCCGACGTCGTCCTGCGCTGGGAGCTCGACGCCGACGGCGCCACCACCAACCTGCGCTTCACGTCGACCGGCGAGCTGCCCGACGGCGCCCTCACGAGAACACTCGCCGGCTGGCATTGGCACCTGGATGCCCTTGCGAAGGCGCTTGCGGGGGAGGCCGTCGACCTCGTCAAGAACGAGGGCTGGGACGCGATCCACGAGCGCTACGTGGCGCGAGTGGGCTGAGACGTTCGCGAGGGTGGGGCCGCGCCACGCGGCTCTGCCCTACCGCTCTTCGGCGACGATCGTCTTGACCTTGGCGGTGGCGCCGCCGGCGACCTCGATCTCGACCATGTAGGTGCCGACCTCGCGAATCGGCTCCTCCAGGCGGACCTTCTTGCGGTCGATGCGAAGGCCGCGGGCCTCGCTGATCGCGTCCGCGATCTCGGCGTTGGTCACCGACCCGAAGAGCTTGCCATCCTCGCCCGCGCGATGCTGAATCGTGAGCACGGTCTTCGCGAGCAGGGCAGCGGTCTCGCCCGCGCGCTCCTCCGCTTCCTTGGCCGCACGCTCTGCGGCCTCGCGGCGGCGCTGAGCCTCCTCGAGCGACGCCTGGGTTGCGGGCTGCGCGAGCTTGCGCGGAACCAGGTAGTTGCGGAGGTACCCGGGGGAGACATCGACCGCCTGACCCGCCTCGCCGAGGTTCTCGACGTCCTTGAGCAGGATCGCCTGCGCCACGCGGCTGCCCTCAGCGCTCGCCGACGTACGGCAGCAGTGCGATTTCGCGAGCGCGCTTCACGGCAAGCGCGAGCTGCTGCTGGTGCTTACGCGAAAGGCCCGTCACCCTGCGCGAGCGGACCTTGCCGCGATCCGAGATGAAGCGCCGCAGCGTGCCGAGGTCCTTGTAGTCGATTGCCTCGACGTTGATCCGCGTGTACTTGCGCGGACGGATGCGCTCCGGTCCGCGACGGCGGCGGCCGCCGGGGCGCTGCTGCTGTTGTGGCTGTGGCCTGGGCATCGGGCGACGGAGGATGATAGAGGGCCGCCGGAGCCGTGGCCCCGCGGCCCGGTATCACTGGCCCGATGCCGGCCGGTCTAGAACGGAATGTCGTCGTCCGAGCCGCCGCCGCTGCCGCTGACATCCGCGGTCTGGAAGTCGGACGTGTCGGCGGGGACGTCGGACTCGGCGGCGAAGCCGTTGCCGTTGCCACCGGAGGAACCATCGCGGCTGCCCAGGAACTGGACGGTGTCAGCGATGATCTCGACCGCCTGGCGCTTGCCCGAACCGTCGCTTGCATCCCACTCGCGCCACTCGAGGCGGCCATCGATGGCCACCGGGCGCCCCTTCTTCAGGTAGGTGGCGCAGTTCTCGCCCTGCGCGCCCCACACGGTGACGTCGAAGTAGTTCGGCTTGTCGACCCAGTCGCCGCTCGCGGAGTCCTTGCGGCGGGTGTTCACGGCGATCCGCAGCTTGCAGATCGCGGTGCCCGCATTCGTGCTGCGCAGCTCGGGGTCCTTCGTCAGGTTGCCGGTGACGATGACCCTGTTGATGTTGGAGGCTGCCACTTGAAAACCAGTCCCTTCGTAAAGCTCGTTATCGATTTCCCAGTCTAAGGACGCGAACGGCGCGTTCTCTCCCCCCGAGAACTGAGAATGCGGAAATAGCGGAGTGAGGAGCCCGCGGCTTGCGCCGGGCGCTCAGGCGCTCTCGTCCGGAGCGGCCTCGGCCGTCCCTGCGTCGCCCTCGGCGGGCACTTCCACGGGCGCTTGCGGTGCCGCCTCCGGAGATTCCGCGGCAGGAGCCTCGGGCTCGGCGACGGCGACCGGAGCGGCAGGCTCCGCGGCCGGCTCCTCCTCGCGACGCGGTCCGCGGGGCGGCCCGTCGCGGCGCTGGCGATCGTCGCCGCGGCGCGGCCCGCGTGAGGGCGTGCTCGACGCCAGCGGCGTGGGCGGCGGAGGCACGATCACCGGCGAGCGCGGATCCACCTTGAAGATGCGGAAGCGCAGGACGCCGTCGGCGATCTTGAGGTTGTGGTTGAGGTCGTCGAGCAGGCTGCCGCCCGTCTCGAACCGGAAGAAGCGGTAGTCGGCCTCCGTGCGCTGGCGGATCTCGTAGGCCAGCTTGCGCATGCCCCAGGCGCTGTCGCTCTTGAGTCCGCCCGCGGATTCGATCCGCTTCCGGGCGTCGGCGGCAATTTGGTCCCGCTGCTCGTCCGGGACCTCCGGATCGAGCATGAGGACGAGCTCGTATTCAGGCGTTGGGGCAGTCATCGACGGCGGGCGACTATAGCGGCCCTCGTTCGTGCGGCCCCATCTGGCGGGGGGCGCGGTGGGACGCGACGGGCTTGTACCGGGCGATGGGCACGCTCAAGCGCATCCGGTGGCAGAACGTCGCCCGGCTGGCAGCCGGTGCGGCCGGCGTCGTAGCGCTCGCGACGAGCCTGCCCGGGCTTCTCCGTCCCCCCGACCCGCCGGCGGTCCCGTCGGACGTCGGTCTCCCACGCGTCGCATTCGGGACACCGGCGCAACGGCCGACCCTCGAGCACGATTCCCACCCGTCCTCGCGGCCGCCGGGTCGGCGCCCGGCCGAGCGTGAGCGCCGCGCAAAGCCCTCGCCAGCTCCCACGCGCGGTAATGACCGCAGGCCACGGCGCCGGGGCGATTCCTCGCGCGAGCAGGAGACCTCCTCCTCCTCCCTGCTCGCCAGCGCCCCGGCGCCCGCCCCGGCCTCGCCGTCGGCGGTCCCGCCCACTCCGCCGCCACCTGCGCCCGCAGCAACCTCCTCGCCGCCGCCCCAGCCGCCGCCACCCCCGCAGGCCGACCACCCCAACCGAGCGCCGGAATTCGGATTCGAGCGCTGATGAGAGGAGCACCGAGGTGAAGGACGACACGCGCCATACCGACGACCTCGAGCGACCGGCTCTCTCGCGCGCCGCGATCGCGCTGGCCTGGCTGCTCGCCGCCACCGCGGTCATCCTCATCCTCTTGGTCGGGGCCAGCCGGGCCGAGGCCGGCACCTACCGCGTGGCGCAGTGCAACCCTCGACTCGGGGCGGGCCACGCCGACCTCGCGTTCGAGCGCACCTCCGACCATTACCGCGGCGCCGCGGACTGCGGGCAGGGCGGCGCCGGCCTCACGGTCACCCACGCCGCCAGTTCGACGGCGTCCGGGCAGACGGGATCCTGGGTGCTGGACGTGCCCGACGGAGCCGAGCTGATCCGTGCCCGCATGCGGGTGAGCGGCCGCGCCAAGGGCGGGCATGTCCCGGAAGTGGCCACGGCGCCCGGCGCAGACACCGCCGCGAGCGCGATGCGCGTCGTCGGCCACGCGGCCGGCCCAACCCATGCCGTGCGGTGGGAAGGCCCCGCCGCCCGGATCGAGGCGCGACTTCGCTGCCGCCATGCCGAGTGCGGCCCGGGGCGCAAGGCGCGAATCGCAGTTCGCCATGTGGCCGTGCGACTCCGCGACACGAGGGCGCCGCATGTGGAGCTCGGTGGCCCGCTTACGGGGAACCGCACCCTGCGCGGCTCCGAGCAGCTCGCCGTCGCCGGCACGGACGGTGGCTCGGGCGTCCGCCGCGCCTACCTGGAGGTGAACGGGGATCCGGCCGGAAGCCGCGACCTCGGCTGTGAGCTCACACGCGGGATCGCCCTGCGGCTGCGCCCCTGCCCGCGCGAGGCCACGAGCGCGTTCGCGGCGAACACGGCGGCTCGTCCCTTCCACCAGGGCGTGAATTCGATCCGGGCGTGCCTGCTGGACTACGCGCGGAAGACCGGCGCCAACACCCGGTGCGAGACGACACGCGTCCGCATCGACAACGAATGCCCGGTGGACGGCGGCGGGCAGCCGGGCCACATCCACGCCCGTCTTCAGGGAGCCCGCCGCGCGCACCGGCTCACGCACGGTCGCCATCCCTCCGTCGTCGGCCGCTTGACGGCTGACGGAGGCGAGCCCCTGGACGACACCAAGGTCTGCGTGGCCTCAACACCGCACGTGGACGGCGCCACCGAACGCATCGTGGCCACGCCGACCACCGACGCCCACGGGCGCTTCGACGCCCGCCTCCCGGCCCGCCCGAGCCGCGACGTCAGGATTGCCTATTGGCCCGACGAGGAGCGAGCAAGCGAGCAGTACCTGCACCTGCGCGTGCCGGCCAGCCCCCGCCTTCGCGTCCGGCCCCGCGGGACCCTCCACAACGGCGACCGCGTCCGGTTCCGCGTATCCCTTCCAGGCCCGGCGGCCCAGCACAGGGAGGTGAGTCTCCGCGCCCGCGCCAACGGTCGCTGGCTACGCCTGCGACACGGGCACACGAACGCCCGGGGGCGCTGGACGAGCCGCTACCGCTTCCACGCCACCACCGGCGAGCGCTCCTACCGCTTCCGCGCCTTCGTTCCACGCCAGCCGGGCTATCCCTACGAGGGCGGGCGCTCGCCCGTGCGGCGCGTGCGGGTGAGCGGCTGAGCCGGACGGGTCGCCTACGCGGGCGCGCCCAGCTCGCGCTTCGCGCGGATGTCCGCGAGCTGCTCGTCGATCCAGGCCCCGGGGTCGCGGCCGCGGACGATCTCGCGCAGCCGTTCGGCACGCAGCGCCCGTTCCTCGGACGACATCGTCAGTGCCCGGTGGATCGTGTCGGCCTGCTCCTGGATGTCGAAGGGGTTCACCGACAGCGCGCAGTCCCCCAGCTCCTCGTGCGCGCCGGTGTTCTCCGAGAGCATCAGAACGCCGTCGCGCCTGTTCACGGCTGGCGCCTCCTTCGCCACCAGGTTCATCCCGTCGAAGATCGGATTCACCATCAGCAGGTCGAACTGCTTGTAGCGGGCGACGGCCTCGGGGAAGTTCTCGTAGATCCGCAGGTCGATCGGCATCCAATCCGTGGTGCCGTGGCGATGGTTCACGACTGCCACCAGCGCCTCGATGCGCTCCAGGTACTCGGCGTACTCGGGGACGTCCTGCCGGGATGGCTGCAGGTGAGCGATGAACGTCACGCGCTCGCGGAACTCCGGATGCTGCTGCAGGAAGATGTCGAAGGCGGTGAATCCGCGCAGTACGTTCTTGGAGAGGTCTGCGCGATCGACGCGGATCATCAGGTGGTCGCGCCGGCGGCGCAGGATCTCCTGCTCGTAGTCGAGCACCTCCTTCGAGGCGGCGGCGCGCTCCAGGCGACCAGCGTCGATGCCAAGGGGGTAGGCGCGCACCCACGTCTCGCCGCCGGCGTGCACCACGGCGCCGCGCTCGAAGTCGACCTCGAGCTCGAGCAGCTCACGGCAGCACTGCAGGAAGTTGCGGCAGTAAGAGGTCGTGTGGAAGCCGATGATGTCGTTGGCGAGCATGCCTCGGTAGATCTCCTCGCGCCATCGTGCGGGCAGGATCCGCCAGCTGTCCGGCTGCGACCACGGGATGTGGACGAAGTGGTGCAGGAACACGTCAGGGCGCGCGGCTCGGATCAGGGCGGGACAGGTGTAGAGGTGGTAGTCGTGGAGCATCACGAGCGGCGACTCGGTCCCGCCGATCGCCTCGAGCACCGACTCGGCGATATCCGCGTTCACCACCTTGTAGCCGTGCTCCCACGCCTCGGCCTCCTCCTGGCGGATGTCCGGCGCGTTGGAGAGGTCCCAGAGGTAGTGCTGGATGAACCACAGGATCGGATTCGCGATCACGTTGTAGAACCGCTCGTAGGCGTCGGCGTCCGACTCGACCAGGCAGACGTCGTAGGTGACATCGTCAACCTCGACTTCGGTGGCGCCGCCGTGCGCCTCTCTGGTCACGGCGATGTCCTCGTCGGTCATCGCCGACGCGATCCAGAGCGCGCGCCGGTGCGAGACGAGGCCGGTCAGCGCGGTGACGAGCCCGCCGCCCCCACGCTGGATCACCCGGTTTCCGTCGGCGTCGCGCTCGAACTGCGCCGGGCCTCGGTTGGAAACGATCACCAGAGGCGCGCCCATGGCGACCCTCAGACCTCTAGGTCCTCGAAGATCCGCAGCCAGTCGCGCAGGAGCCGCGGCGTCAGGAAACGCTCGCGAGCGCGCTCCTTGCCGGCCCGCCCCACCCGCTTGGCGAGCTCGGGGTCCTTCAGGATCTCGATCGCGCGGTCCGCCGCCTCCTCCGCCGTGGAGACGAGGTATCCGGAGACCCCGTCCTCGATCTGGAGGGGGATGCCACCGACGTTCCCGGCGACCGTCGGGCGCGCCTTCCACAGGGCCTCGGTCACGGTCAGGCCGAACCCCTCCCGGATCGACTTCTGCATGCAGACATCCGCTTGGGACTGAAAGGCGTTCACCTCGATCGCGCCCACGTTATTCAGGTTGTTGAGGATCTTGATGTCGGGATCGCCGTCCGCGTAGCGGAACGTGCGGTGGAAGAACTCCCATCCCTCGGGGTCGTCGGTCGCCATGGATCCGACGAGGGCGAGCTGGGCGTCGGGGACGCTCTCGCGAATGCGGCGGTAGGCGTCGATCACGCCGATCGGGTCCTTCCACGGGTCGAAGCGCGAGACCTGGCAGATGAGGGGCCGGTCGGTGTCGATCCCGAACTGCTCGCAGACGAAGGCGGCGTCGTCGGGCGAGAGCGCCATGTTCTTCGGCGAGAGCGGGTCGATGGCGGGCGGCACGATCTCAACCTCATGCCCATCCATGTCCTCCGGCACGTACTGCTGCATGTGCCAGACGGTGGCGTCGTACTCGCCGATGAGCGGCAGCAGACGACTGAGGGTCGAGGGGTTCGGCGCCGAGAGATCGATGTGACAGCGCCAGATCCACCGCTTGCCGTGCTTGAGCGCGTTCGCCCGGAGGCCGGCCGGCTGGGGATCGTGGACGATGATCACGTCCCAGTCCGAGTCGAGGCCCTGAGCGTTCATCGCGTTGTAGGCCTCGAACACCTCCCACTGCTGATCGGAGATCGACTGCTCGTCTCCCTGGAGCGAGTTGTGCATCAGCTTCGTGACGTTGAAGAACTCCTCGCGGCCGAGGATCACCTGCCAGTGAGCGTCGAGACCGATGTCCGTCATCAGCGGGATGAGCGTGTAGAGGATCTCCGAGACACCGCCCCCGAAGGCGGTCGCGCTGACGTGGAGAACTCGCTTGCCCTCGAGCGCCTTGGCGCGCTCGCGGATCTCCTCGATCAGCCCGCGACCGGCGATGTGGGTGTAGTCCGCCAGCGAGCGCTGGCCGAGAGCGACCTCCTGAAGCACCCGGGCAAGATACCGGCGCGGAGCTTTGAGCCTAGCGACCGCTCTCGGGACGCTGGCCGAGCGTGACGTCCACCTGCTTGTGCTCGCCGTCGCGGATGATGTCCAGCGTCACCTGGTCGCCCGGATCGAGCAGGGAGATGATGCGCGGCAGATCCGAGCCGCCGGTGATCTCGTGGCCGTCAACGGCCGTGATCACGTCACCGCCGGTGTCCACCGCGATCCCCTGGAACCGGATCGTCCCGGTCTTGCCCTGGATCCCTGCGTCGGCTGCAGGGCTCCCCGAGACGACGTCCGTCACCAGTGCACCCGTGTCGGTGTCGATCCCGAGCCTGTCGGCGAGTTGGGGATAGAGGGGCGTCGTGGTCACGCCGATGTACGCGTACTCGACCTTGCCGTCCTCCCGGAGCTGGGAGATCGAGCGCTTTGCGAGGTCGATCGGCACGGCGAAGCCGACGCCCTCGTTGCCGCCGGAGTTCGTATTGATCTGCTGGTCGATGCCGATGACCCTGCCGTCGGCGTCCAGAAGCGGGCCGCCCGAGTTGCCGGGATTGATCGCGGCGTCGGTCTGAATGCCGCCTTCGATCTTGAAGTTCGTGAGGGAGTCGATGGACCGGTCGGTCGCGGACACGATTCCGGTCGACAGCGATTGGTCCTGGGAGAACGGGCTGCCGATCGCGGCGACGGGGTCGCCGACCTCGATCTTGCCGTCGTTGCCGAGCTCGACCGGCTGGAGGTCGAGTCCGTCGGGATCGACCTTCAGCAGGGCGACGTCCGCGAAGGGATCGAACCCGACGATGTCGGCGGCCACCCGGTTGCGATCGGCGAACTGAACGTAGACCGCGGTGGCCTTGTGGATCGTCCCGCCCCCGCCGGCCTCCGCGTCTGTGACCACATGCGCATTGGTGACGATCTCGCCGTCGTCGGAGATGACGAAGCCCGAGCCGGTCGCCACGCCTGCACCGCCGCCGCCGAGGATTCCCCCGCCGAGACCCGGGATCGTGGCGTTGATGGTCACGACGCCGGGCGAGACGTCCTGGTAGATCGCGGCAGGGTTGAAGACGCCGCCGCTCGTCTGGATCGCGACGTGGGGAGGCTTGCTCCCGCCGCCGGTGTCAGCCGACGAGGTCGTCGAATCGTCGCCGGAGCCGCCGCATGCGACGAGGGTCAGCGACGCCGCGGCCAGTAGGGCCGCGGCCCAGCGCCTTGGCGCCCTCACGTCCGGGCTCCTGAATCGGCGCGCGCCGGAAGGTGGAGCGTGAACTGCGTGCGGCCGCGGCGCGATGCGACGCCGAGCTCGCCGCCCATGCGCAGCGCGAGCTCTCGCGCAATCGCCAGGCCGAGCCCGGAACCGCCGAGCTCATCGCCCGTGTAGAAGCGCTCGAAGACGCGGTCGCGGTCGTGGGGGTCGATGCCCGGGCCGTTGTCGGTGACGGTCAGGGTGGCCGTGCCGTTGACGGCCTCTGAGGAGATGGTGATCGCAGTTCCTTCCGGGGTGTGCGTGAGCGCGTTGTCGATCAGGATACGGAGGATCTGCGCGACCCGATCTGAGTCGGCGAGCGCTCCTGCGGTTCCCCCGGATTCGAGCTGAAGCTCGGAGCCGTGCCGCTCGGCCGCCGGCCCGAACTCCTCGGCGACTCCAGCGACGATCCCCTCGAGGTCAACGGCGCGCGGCTTGATCTCCATCGCGTCGGCGTCGAGCTTGGACAGATCCAGCAGGTCGGTTGCCAGCTTCGTGAGCCGGTCGATCTGTCCTCGCATTGTGCGGACGAACTCCGCGCGGGCAGCGGGATCGGGGTCTTCGTCCTCGAGGAGCTCGACGAACCCGCCCAGCGAGAAGATCGGGGTCCGAAGCTCGTGTGAGGCGTTCGCGATGAACTCGCGGCGGGCGCTGTCAAGGCGTGCCAGCCGCCTCTGCATCTCGTTGAAGCTCACAGCGATCTGGCCGACCTCGTCGGTCGAGTCGACGGGGATCGGCGTGCGGAAGTCGCCCTCGGCGACCTTCTCCGCCGCGGCCTCGAGTCGCCGCAGCCTGCGCGAGTGTGCGCGCGCGGCAAACCAGCCTGCAGCGAGCGCGGCCAGGATCGCGATCGCGCCTGCGATCAGGATCTGGCGCTTGATCAGGGCGACGTTGTCGTCGACGTCGCCCAGAGGCGTCGTCAGCACCGTCACCCAGCGGGGGCGGCCGCCCGTCGAGCCGAGGATCGCAGTCTCGCCGATCCGGGCGCCGTTGACCCGCTCGACACCGGTACTCACCGGAACGGAGCCTGCGACGGCGTTCGCCGCCGCCGGATAGGACGGAACCACGGCATTCCGTTCGAAGTCGGAGGTTCCGACGACGAAGGTCGGCTCATAACCCGACGCCGTAGATGACACCCCGAGCACCGTCACCGGCCCTCCCGTCTTCTGCGAGGTCGCCCGGATGATCCGCCGCAGGTCGCCCTGCGAGACGCCGCGGCGCATTGCCGCGTCGATCCGGTGGCTCTGCTCGGTCCCGACGGCCTGCAGGCGGCTGAGCTTCTCCGCGGTCAGCTTCGAGTCCAGCTGCGGCACGACGTAGAGGTAGACGAACACGATGGCCCCCGCCGTGATCGCGAAGAAGAGCAGCAGCAGGCGATTCCGGACGGTGTTGAGTCTCATTCGCGGTCGCGAAAGCGGTAGCCGACCCCGCGCACCGTGAACAGGTACTCGGGGCTGCGCGGATCGGCCTCGACCTTCTCGCGGAGATGCCGGATGTGAACGTCGATCGTGCGGGGATCGCGGTAGGCCGAATCGCCCCAGATGCGCTCCAGCAGCGCGTCACGGGTCATCACCCGGCCGGGCGCCCGCGCCAGAGCGGCGAGGATCTCGAACTCCACGTAGGTGAGCCGCACCGGCTCTGAGCGCACCGTCACGGCGCGTCGCTCGAAGTCGATGTGGACGTCGCCTGCGGTGATCGGCTCCTGGGCGACCGGCTCCCCCCGGCGCATCTCGGCCCGACGCAGAGCAGCACGCACCCGGCTGCGGAATTCGCGGACGGAGAAGGGCTTGGTGATGTAGTCGTCGGCGCCCATCTCGAGTCCGAGGACCTTGTCGATCTCGTCGTCCTTGGCCGTGAGCATGATGATCGGCACCTGGCTGCGGGCTCGGAGGCGGCGGCAGACCTCAATCCCGTCGAGCTTCGGCATCATGATGTCCAGCACGACGAGGTCGAACTTCCCCTCGCCGAATCGATCGAGCGCCTCGCGCCCATCGTGGGCGGCAATCACCTCGTAACCGTCCTTACGAAGTGGATAGGTGAGTAGCGTCTGGATCGCCTGCTCGTCATCGACGAGCAGGATGCGGGCGGATCCTTCCGACATGCGTCAAGCGTAACCCCGCGCACTTCTCGTTCTTGCAGGATTCCCCGCCCATGGTCGACTTCCGCCTCTACCGAGCCGCCTTTCTGCCAGCCCTCGTGGCGCTGGTGATCGTGGCGTTTTCGCTCGACGGAGTGCCCGAGCCGATCTCATCGGGGCTCGCACCCTCGGTCCTTCAGGCAAGGGAGGCCGTCTCGACGGCGCGCCAGATCGCCACCCGGGCGCCCTCCCGTCCGCCCGGGTCCGATGGTGACGCCGCCGTCGGCGACCTGGTCGAGCGCCGCTTCTCCGAGATCCCGAGCGGCACGGTCTCCGAGCAGAACTACGACTCGAACTACAGCGACGAGGACGTCTCCCTTCGCAACGTCATCCTGACGCTCCCGGGCGAGACGGACTCGACCATCGTGATCTGCGCCGCTCGCGATTCGGCAACCGAACCGGGGGCGGCCTCGAGCGCAGCGGCGACGGGAGTCCTGATCGAGCTGGCGCGGGCTCTCGCCGCAACCGATCACGACCGGACGATCGTGGTTGTGTCCACCGATGGGGGCGCCGACGGCGCGAGCGGTGCGCGCAACTTCATCGAGAACTATGAGAACCGCGACTCGATCGAGTCCACGCTGGTCGTCTCGCAACCCGGGGCCGCCGACCCAGGGCAGCCGTTCCTGGTGACGTCGTCGGTCGGCTCCAACCGAACGTCCCTGCAGCTGTCGGGAACGGCTGGTCACGAGATCGACATCGCGGTAGGGAAGCCGTCCACCGAGGAGAGCTCCTTCACGCAGTTGGCGCGCCTTGCGTTTCCATCCGGGCTCGGCGAGCAGGCCGTGCTGATCGACCAGGGGATCGAAGCGGTTGCCGTCTCGTCGGCCGGCGAGAAGCCCCTACCGGCCGCGAACGACACGATCGACGACCTCTCCCCCACGGCAGTGGCCGACTTCGGGCGCGCCGCGCTGGCAACGGTCCTGGCACTTGACGGAAGCCCGGCGCCCCCGAAGAGCGGGCCCGATTCCTACATCGTCGTTGGAAGCAATGTCCTGCCGGGCGGGTCGCTCGCGTTCCTTGCCCTGACGCTGCTGCTCCCGGCGGGCGTCGCCGCCGCCGATGCCCTTGCGCGCGCCTCGCGCGATGCGGCGGGCTCGTCCAGGGCGATGCTGTGGGCCGGCTCGCTCGCGGCCCCGCCGCTCGCGGCCCTCGTCCTGCTCTACCTCATGGCGCTGATCGGGCTCGTGCCCCTCCCCGCCTTCCCCTTCGATCCCGCCCTCTACGGAATCGGCTTCACCGAACTGCTGGCACTGGTGGTCCTCGCCGCGGTCGTCGTCGGTGGCTACCTCGTGCTCGGCGTGGCCAGGCCGCCGCGCGCCACGCGCCGCCAAGCGCTCGTTCCGGCGACCGGGCTGATGCTGTTCGCGTCTTCGCTGATCGCCTGGTTCACGAACCCATTCCTGGGCCTCCTCCTGGTGCCGCTCTGCCACGCCTGGCTTCCCGCCGCCGCCCGCCCGGTTGGACGCATTGGCTCCGCCCTCGCGCTCCTCGTCGCGGCAGTCCCCTTGGGGGCGGCGATCGCGACCGCGGCCGCTGCGATCGGGGCCGGCATCTGGGACGCGACCCTGATCGTCGCCGACGGCCAGATCGGCGCCCTCACGTGTGCGTCGCTGTCCCTCGTCGCCAGCGCCGCGCTTGGGCTGATCGTTGCCAGCGGCTCAGTTGCGGGTTCAGGTCGAGGGCCTGGGGGTAATAGGGGCGTACCCCCAGAGGAGACGGGGGCAAGATGATGCACGCATGGACGCAAGTCCTATCGACTCGTTCTCGACTCGCGCCGATGAATGGGCCGGAGGATGCTATGGCGTCCTTTACCACGGGACAGGCACTGAACACCTCAAGGGAAAACGCGAGATTGGCAGAGCTGAAGCGCCAGGTCACCATGCACGACTACACCGTAGATGCAAGCCTCGTTGCCGATGAGATCTTCGAGAAGATGCGGCTGGTCAGAACCGTCCGCAGTCAGCTCATCGAGGGCTCTGAAGCTGATCGAAACCAAGGGGCGCGCTCTCGGTTCCATCGGCGTGGCGAAACAGGGCGCCAGCACCGGGAATCACGCGACCGATTCGTGTGAGCTCGGAGACGGCCGCCACCGCCGCCGCAACCCGCGGCGGCTCCAGCGTGACCAACAACTCGTAGTCCTCCCCGCCTGAAGCGAGCTCGAGCGGATCGACGCCGGCCGCATCGGCGACCTGCGACACCCCCTCCGCCAGCGGCAGGCGCTCGACGTCCAACTCGACGCGGACGTCGCTCGCCGTTGCGATGTGCCCGGCATCGGTGCCGACTCCGTCGCTGATGTCGACCATCGCCGTAGCGCCGGCTCCGGCGAGGGCCCGGCCTGTATCGAGCCTGGGCTGCGGCTGGAGCTGGCGGCGGCGCAGGCCGTCGACAACGGCAGGGTCGAGGTCGTTGCCGAGCGCGGGCCGCTCAACCAGCAGCAGGCCGGCGGCCGCTCCCCCGAGCTCGCCGGTGACGCAGACCACGTCCCCCGGACGCGCGCCGGAGCGCCGCACGAGCTCGCCCGGCGCCTCGGCGTGGCCCACCACCGTCACCGCCAGGATGAGAGCCGGCGCTCTGGAGACGTCACCGCCGAGCACCGCGACGCCATGGTCGTTCGCCACCGCGGCGAGGCCGTCGGCGAGCTCGAGGCAGCCCGCCTCGTCAATGTCCTCGGGAATGCCGAGCTGGACGTAGGCCTCGCCCGGCGCGGCGCCCATCGCCGCGAGGTCCGAGAGGCCCGCTGCAAGCGCCTTGTGGCCGATCGAGCGCAGGGGGGCGGTGTCGCGGCGGAAGTGCACTCCCTCGATCAGCATGTCGACCGACGTCGCGGTTGCGCCGGCCGGCACCGTCACTGCGGCGTCGTCGCCGCTCGCGACTTCGATGTTCCCGCCCCGCCCGCCATCCGGGGGCACCCCAAGACGCCCACGCAACCTCGCGATCAGCTCGAACTCTCCGTCCACGCCGGTCACGGTACCTCTGCCGGACCCAATCCACGGCGATGGTCGCGTTAACGCGTCATTGTCGCGTTTTCTCGACCATCGCACGTTCGGGTAGACATGACGCATGCGCGTCTTGGCCGGTCTCGGCTTCCTGCTCTTCGCCTATCTGACGCTGATCCCGGCGGGGCTGGTGATCGCCACGGTGGATCCGTCGTGCGCGGACGGCGGATGCGACGAGAGCCTGGCGCTGACGGTGGCGCTCACGATCCTCTACACGGCCTGCGCGCTGGCGCTTGCGACGTCCGCCGGAGCGCTGGCCGGGTATGCGATCCGCCCCGGGAGCTCGGCGGGCGGGCGGGTGGCGGGCGCCCTAGCCATCTCAGCCGGAGTGATCGGCGTCGCGCTGTTCGCGCTGCTGGCGCTCAGCTTCCCGATCGCGGGTGCCGCGATCGCGGTGCTCGGGGTCGGCCTCTACACCTGGCTTCGCCGGCGCCCGGGACCACCGGACCCGCGCTCGAACGGGCACGGCCCTCCCGGGCCCTAGCCGCCGGGGCCGTTGCCGTTGCCGTTGCCGTTGCCCCCGGCATTGCCGTTCCCGGGCGGCTGGCCGCCGGGCGGTTGGATGCCGGGTGCGTAGGCGTCGTCGGGACCCTGGGCCCCGTCGCCCGTGGTGGTGGTGGTCGTGTCGGTGCTGGTCGAGGTGCCGCCGTAGGTCTTCGACTTCGGCGAGACCGTGTGGTCGCTGTAGAAGGTGGTCAGCGACGGCAGGCTGTCGGGGACCGTGAAGTGCTGGCAATCCGGAGAGGCCTGCTCCATGAAGTCCTTCCAGGTCGGTCCGGAGTACGGGCCACCGAAGGCGCTGTAGCCCATCGACGTCCGCGCATCGGGATAGCCGGTCCAGACCGCGGTAGACAGCTTTGGTGTGTATCCCACGAACCAGGCGTCGGTCTGGTCATCCGTCGTGCCGGTCTTGCCGGCGGCCGGACACCCGTATCCGGCGTATCCCGCCGCCGTGCCCTCGGTGATGACCGTCTCGAGGATCTTCGTGACGTCGTAAGCGATGCCCTCGGAGATGACGCGGGTGCCCTCGGCCTCCTCGGGTTCATCGACCTTGCCGCTTGGGAAGATCACACGACCGATCGCGGTCGCGTCGTGGTGGATCCCTCCGTCGGCGAACGTCGCGTAGGCGTCCGCCATCTCCAGGGGCGAGACGCCGATGCGCAGTCCGCCGATCCCCTCGGCCGGAATCCCGTCCAGCGGGCTCGTGATGCCGAGATCATGAGCGGTGTCAGCGACGTTCTCTGGGCCCACGTCGACGTCGAGCTGGGCGTATACCGCGTTCACGGAGTGCGTGGTTGCATCGGCAATGCTCATCGTCCCGCCACCGGGCTCAGCGTTATTGACGACCCACGGATCGCAGTATTGGCAGAGGGAAAGCGTGACCGGGCTGGTTCCGTTGTAGTAGGTCGTATCCGGATCGATGCCTTGCTTCAACGCCGTTGTGAGCACGAACGGCTTGAACGACGACCCCGGCTGACGGTGTCCCTGCGCCGCGAGGTTGAACTGGCGCGTGTCGTAGTTGCCAGATGAGGCCATGGCGACGATGTGGCCGTTCGTGGGGTCGATCGAGACGAGCGCCTGCGAAGGACCGCCGAGCCGCGCCGCGCCCGCGTTGACTGCCTGCTCGGCGAGATCTTGTAGATGGGGGTTGATGCTCGTGTAGACCTTCAGCCCGCCCTGGCGCACCGTGTTGACGCCGTAGCGGTCGATCAACTCCTGCTGGACGTAGTCGAAGAAGTAGGGCTTGCGCTTGGTCGTGTAGCGGTAGCCGCGCTCCAGACCGAGACCGTGGGAAAAGGCCGCCTGTTCCTGCTCGCGCGAGATGTAGCCCTGTTGGAACATCGCCCTGAGGACCTCGTTGCGCCGGTCGAGGGATCGCGCGGGGCTCGAAAAGGGGTTGTACTCCGAGGGCGCCTGCGGCAAGCCTGCCAGGAGGGCGGCCTCCCAGAGGTTGAGGTCGGAGACGTGCTTGTTGAAGTAGGTCTGCGATGCGGCCTCGACCCCCACAGCCGTGCGCCCCTCGTTGGTGCCATAGGACGCGGTGTTGAGGTACTGATCGAGAATCCAGGACTTCGAGTGCTCGTCCTCCAGCTCGGTGGCGAGCTTCGCCTCGATGAGCTTGCGCTTGATGTCGTCCTGCGGGTCGTGGATGTACAGGTTGCGGGCGAGCTGCTGGGTAATCGTCGATCCGCCCTGGACCGTCTTGCCGGCCTGGATGTTCTTCCAAGCAGCACGGATGATCGCGGAGTAGTCGACCCCGTTGTGCTCGTAGAAGTGCTCGTCCTCAATCGCGACCGTCGCGTGCTGCAGCGAGTCGGGGACCTCCTTCAGGTCGACCGGCTCGCGTACCGTGTCGGCGTCGATCGCTCCAAGCCTGGATCCATCGGCCGCATAGATGAACGATGTCTCCCCCTTGTCAATGGGCTTCAGCTCGTCGACGCTGGGGGCGGACGCGAGGATGTCCTGCACCCAGAAACCCACGCCGGCGAGGGCAATTCCAGCCAGCGCGAGGACGACCGTCAGGCCCAGCAGGATCTTCTTCCCCACCGACCCGTTTCGCGAGCGCCGGTGCCGCTTGCGTGCGCGCGACGTCATCAGCTAGCGGCAAAGCGTAGCGGGGGTCGGTAGCCGGCCGGCGAGGTGGTCAAGCCGCCTCGGCAAGGACGCCAGCCTCGCGGAGCGCCTCGTGAGCCCTCTCGCGCAGCGCCGCTTCCTCGCCCGCCAGCACGGTGCGATCCGGGTCCCGCGAGCCCTGCACCTCGATCCGCACACCCTCGGCGGTGATCTCGACCACGCTCACCGACGTGAACTCGAGCGGCTCGAGGGCTCGCCGCGCCCTGCCGAGGTTGGCGGCGAGCGGCAGCCAAACGGAGGCCGTAGCCGGAGCCGACCGATCTCCGGTCGATCGGTTGAAGACGACGCTCGAGACGACCTTCTCGTTCGGAACCACCATGAGCCGTCCATCGCCCGTGTCGATGAACGTGTACGACAGGGTCAGATCCTCCACGCGGCCATCCTGCTCCTCGATCGTGATCGAGTCGCCGATCCGGATCGGCTGGGTGATTGCGAGCATGATGCCGGCGAGCGGGTTCGCCAGCACCTGGCGAGCGGCGAGGCCCGCGATCAGAGCGATCACGGCACTCGAGGCGAGCAGCGCGGTCGCGAGCTTGTCGAGCTTGGTCACGTAGTTGAGTGCGATCGACGCTCCGATCGCGACGATCACGACGAAGATCAGGCGGCGCACGAGGCGCAGACGCGTGCTCGCCGCGCGCGAGACGCTGACGTCCGCGACACGGGAGGCGTAGCGACCCGCGTGCGCGAGCACGTAGCGGTCGACGAGAATCGCGGCGGTGACCGCGACGGCCATCGTGATCGCGGCGGAGATCCAGTCCCCGTTCGCCTGCCAGAAGGTCTCGTCCATGTGAGGGGTGAGTTCGCGCCTGGCGGGCGTCATTCCTGCCGCGGGCACGCACTCGCAGGCACAAATAAGGGGCGCAGCCGGGGACTGCTGCGCCCCTCGACAGAATGCCCGCGATGGGACCTGCGAAACAGCGAATCGGTCACACGCGCGCCGTTCTCCTGGACGCGTTGGGCACTCTGGTCACGTTTGAGGCCCCCTGGACGCACCTGGCGCGGGCGATGGGTGTGCCCGCCGGTGACCGCGTGGAACGGGCGATGCGGGCCGAGATGGCGTATTACAGGGAGCACAGCCACGAGGGGCGGGACGCGGCTACGCTCGCCGACCTGCGCCGCCGGTGTGCCCAGGTGCTCTCGAGCGAGCTCGGCAGGCCCGTTGGCGTCGACACCATGATGGCCTCCATCCGCTTCCACTCATTCCCCGACGCCGCGCCTGCCCTGAGGACTCTGCGCGACCGCGGCCTGAAGCTCGTGTGCGTCTCGAACTGGGACTGCTCGCTTGCCGACGTGCTGGCTGCCTGCGGGCTCGGTTCGGCCCTCGACGGTGTCGTGACCTCGGCCGCGGCCGGCGCCTCCAAGCCCGACCCGGCGATCTTCGTCAAGGCCCTTCGCCTGGCGGGCTGCGAGCCCGCCGAGGCGCTTCACGTCGGCGATAGCCGCGCCGAGGACATTGACGGGGCCCACGCCGCGGGCATCCCGGCGCTCCTCATCGACCGCTCCGGGGGCGGCGACATCACCTCGCTCTCAGAGCTGGAGGACCTGGTCGGGCGATGAGCGAGGCGAGCGTCCCGCCCCCGCCTCCGCCGGACGGCGGCGTCCCCCCATCACGGGATCCGGCCTATCCGGGGCTCCGCCAGCCCCCTTCGAGGCGCCCCGGCATGCGCCCGTGGGGTCCCGCCGTGGTCCTGCTCGGATTGGGGGTCCTCCTCGTCCTCGCGCTGATCGAGGCCGGCGTCGTGATCGGGCTCGCGCCGGCGCCGGCGTTCGACCCGGTGGCGGTGAGCGGAGTGCAATCGGCGAGCGATGGCGGCGGCAAGGTCTTCGTCCTCAACGCCGCTGACGACTCCGTCTGGATGATGGACGCCAGCGGCGACGATGCGCTCGAGAAGGCGACGTCGATCCCCGTCGACGCCGAGGCGAACTACCTCGCCGCGGGGCCCGCACCCGACGGCGCGGGCGTGGAGCTGGCCGTCGCGGGACGAAACGACAAGGCGGTCCAGCTGATCGAGTACCACGACGACGGCTCGGTCAAGCGCCTGCAACCACTGCAGATAAACCCTCCCAGCGCCTGCGAGGGAAAGATCCGCACTCAGCACTGCACCGGCGTGCGCTCGCTGGCGATCGGTCAAGTCGGCAGCGGCGCGCCCCCGGCGCTGGCGGTGGGGACCCTCGGCGGCCAGGTGCGGATCTTTGAGCTGTCCGGCGCCCGGGAGCTGCGGCGAACGATCACGATCCGTGGCAACCATCGAATCGTCGAGGCGGTTGCGATCGGCGATCTGGACGGTGATTCGAGCGGCGACGTCCTCGTGCGAGCGAAGGGCGGCGTGCTTCCCTACCTCTCGCGTCCCGACGGCTCCCTCGTCCCGGAGCGGAACAAGCGCATCCACGAGATCGCGCAGGCGCTGGCGATCGGTGACTTCGGGCCGGGCCTGCGCGTCGTCCTCGCTCCCCTCCAGTCGGACACGGTCGAGCTCTACAGCTGGGGCAGCACCGGCTTCGCCGAGCGCGACAGCGTCGAGGCGGGCGACGTCGTCCGCTCTGTCGGCGCGGTCGAACCGTTCGCCGGCGGCGGCCAGTTCGCGGTGGCCACCGACGAGGACCACGTCGAGGTATTCCGCGGCAAGCCCGACGGCGACCTCGACCAGCTCGCCGAGTTCGAGTCCCAGCAGCCGCTGGCGGCGCGCATCGTTCTGCAGGCGCTGCTGGCGATCACTCTGATCGCGGTCGCGTTCGCCGTGGCCAACCCGGGCGGCGGGCCTGCCGCTCCAGAAGCTCTCGGCCTGCGGGCGGCGACGCGCTCCCCGGTCGGTGCGGCCATCGTCGCCTACCTCGCCTACGTCGGCTGCGCCTACGTCATCTCCACGCTGATCCATCCGCAGCAGGAGGATGTGACGCGCGACCTCGGCTTTGGCGAGGGCGGTGCGGGCGACATCATCTCGGCATTCCTCGTGATCTGCGCAGCGCCGGTCTCGGAGGAGCTCTTCTTCCGTGGATTCATGTTCACCGGCCTGCGGCAGCGACTGCCGTTTGTGCTCGCGGCGGCGATCTCAGCCGGAATCTGGGGCCTCTTTCACTTCACCGGCCCCGGGAGCTGGGGCGTGGTCCTCCAACTCTCTGTCTTCGGGCTCATCCTCGCGTGGCTCTACGAACGGACCGGCTCGATCTGGCCGACGATCGCTGTGCATGCGCTCAACAACGTCCTCGCCTTCGCCATCCTCACCTCGTGAGCAAATCCTCACCCACGCGTCCGGCGCGGCATGGCACAATGCCGCCGGTGAAACGGCGGTCCCTCACCTGGGCGGGAGGCTTGGCAGCGACTGCATGCCTCGCGCTGCCCGCCTGGGTCATGGCCCAGGAGCCCCCGACCGGGGCAACCGGGGCGGAGGGAGTCCAGCCTGCCGCAGGCACGCAGGACACCGAGAGCTCCCACCGTCAGGTGAGCCCGCTCGGGATCGAGATCCGGCGCCTGCACGGGGGCAAGGTGAATGTCGGCAAGTACGCCTACGTCGTCGCGAACCTGCGGCCATACGTCCAGGGCGAGAAGGTGAAGCTGCTTCTGCTTCGGAACGGCCACGTGATCCAGCGCGTCGAGAGGCGGGTGAAGCACGTGCCCGGTCACAACTCCGGCCGCGTGAAGATGCGCACCAAGCACCTGATCAAGCCGGCGCACTACCGCGGGGTGGCGATCCACAAGCCCACACAGAACATCCCGCACGCGAAGACGGGCAGCAAGAGCTTCACGGTGAGGTACCGGTCGCTCAACGGAGGCACCTCCGACGCGGCCGGCATCTTCAACGACCTCCTCAACCACGATGGCTACGCCAACGCGCCGAACGGCCGCTCCTACAACGACGCGACCCGGCGCGCTGTGCTGGCCTTCCGCAAGGTGAACGGCATGGCTCGCATCACGAGCGCAACGTCGGGGATCTTCAAGAGGCTCGCCGATCGGCGCGGCCGCTTCAAGCCGAAGTACCCGGGCGCCGGTCGCCACGTCGAGGTCGACATCTCCCGCCAGGTCATGGCGCTGATCGACCACGGCAAGGCCCAGTACACCTACCACGTCTCGACCGGGGCGCCGGCGACGCCGACGATCCGCGGCCACTTCCACTTCTATCGGAAGACGCCCGGCTACAACAGCGAGGGGATGTACTACTCGGTCTACTTCATCCGCGGCTACGCCACCCACGGCTACCACTCCGTGCCGACCTACAACGCAAGCCACGGCTGCGTGCGCAATCCGATCCCCGACTCCCAGTTCATCTACAACTGGATCCACCTCGGGGAATCGATCTACACGTACGGCTGAGCACAGCGCATGGCTGACCTCGAGCGAGCCAGCGAGACCCTGCTCGGTGAGCTCCGCGAGCACGCGCTCGTGATCGGCGAGGTAACGCTGTCGTCGGGCCAGCAGGCCTCGTATTACGTCGATGCCCGCCGGGCACTGCTGCGCCCCGCCGGCTTCCTTGCGGCAGGCGAGCTGATCGCTGCGGCAGCCGCCGAGCAGGGTGCCGACGCCGTCGGAGGCCCGGTGATGGCGGCGATCCCCCTCGCTTGCGCCGCGATCGCCGTGCCCGGCGGGTCGGCCCTCACCGGGTTCTTCGTTCGCAAGGAGCGCAAGGAGCACGGGCTCCAGCGCTGGGTGGAGGGGCCCGTGGAGGCGGGCACGCGGTGCCTGGTCGTCGAGGACACGGTGACGACCGGTGGCTCCACGGTGTCGGCGATCGAGCGCATCCGCGAGGAGGGGCTCGAGATCGTCGGCGCGCTGTGCGTTGTCGATCGCCTGGCGGGCGGCGCCGATGCGATCGCCGAAGCGGCACGGGCGCCGTTCCGCGCCCTCGTCACCATCGACGAGATCTATCCCGACCGCCCCGACGCGTAGAGCGGCCTACGGCGAGGGCGCCTAGCGACCGGCGGAGTTCTTCACCGGCTCGTCGCGCAGGGTGCGGACCATCCTCTCGGCCTGACGCTGCTGCGCGGCGGAGGCGCTGGCGTTCGCGGCGATGACCACCGTGAAGTTCGCCAGCGATTCGCGGCGCAGGACGATCAGCTCGACCTTCTGCTTGAAGCCGGAGCCCGGGATCTTTCCCTCCCCCGAGACGCTGACCCCCTCGTAGCGGCCGCCGAACTGTCGGGGCCTGCCCCCCTCGAGCGAGCCGCCGTAGCGCTCGTCGGAGAGGCTCTGGAAGGCCCGCGTCGCGAACTGCTTGACCGGCACGTCCAGGGCCTCCGTCGAGCGGTCCACGGTCACCGAGACGGTCGTCAGCAAGTTGGGAGAGCAGAGGACGACGACTTCGGCACGGGCCCCCTTGGCGCGCTTTTGCTCACCGCGCTGCTGCTGCTTGCCGTTGCTCGGCTTCTGCTTGGCGTCCTTCGGCTTCTGCTTGGCTTGGTCGTGACGCTCGGATTTCGGCCCCCCGTGCTTGTGCTCGCCGCGGTTGCCGAAGCAGGGAGCGCCGTGCTTCCACCCCGGTGCAACTCCGATTGCCAGCCCCTGACTGTCGCTGCGGAACGGCCTCCAGCGGTCGGCGAGCTTCGGAAGCGGGTCAGGCGTCTCCGGCGGGACGCTCGTCGTGGAGGAGTCGCTGCCCCCGCAGCCGGCGGCGGTGGCGAAGAGCGCCACCGTGAGTGAGAGCAGAAGGCATCGCGCGCGGGGCACCGGAGCGCCCCGAGCAGGATTCGAACCTGCGGCCTACTCCTTAGGAGGGAGTCGCTCTATCCAGCTGAGCTATCGGGGCTAGGGGCGAGTTTACGGCTTAACGAAGCGGTTTTTGGATCAGGTGCACGCGATACGCCGGTGTGAAATGGAGCCTTCCAATGGGCAGCGAGGGGCAGCGAGCGGTTCCCGCTGCCGAAACCGAGGCTCCACAATCCCAGTCTAGATGCGGGATTACCCGGAAATCACACGATTCCCTCGTTGGGAGGGGGCCAAGCACTGCCCGCGACGCTTCGCCCGACGGTCATTCCTCCAGGAGTAGGGCAAGCGCGTTCACCGGGTCTGAGTTCGGGCACGACTCTCGGCCGATTGATTTGCCTTCCCGACCCCCCCGCCCCGTCCTGTCGCATCTCGCGCGAAGCGTCAGCGGCCGATTTCGGCTCCGCGCTCCTTGTCATCCGAAGCGGGCATGAGATCGGCGGCGCCGCTCGCTGCTGGTCGCCGAGGCAAGCAAACGCCGCGGTGCGTTTGGCGGATTTCACTAGATTCTCGACTTGCCAGGCTCTTACTTGCGAACTGAAAGGGGCCGGCTGAGTGGCGGAGGACACCAGTAGCGAAGAGGGCGGGGACCGCCGCCCACGGCCTGATAGCGCTGTTGGCGAGCCAGGCGCCGCCCCGCGCCCCGCGGCGGTGACGTTCGCGACGACGGAACATTTCACGCTCCAGGTTGCCCGGGGGTCCACGATCGCCGAGTCGACTGGACGAGCGACCATGTTCATCGGGGCCGTCTCGGGTGGTTTGGTCGCCTTGGGATTGATCGCAACGGCTACTAGCGTGGGCACAGCTTTCTACGCTTTCGGTCTCGTTCTGCTTCCGACGCTCGCGTTCACGGGGCTGGTTACGTTCGAGCGTGTGCTGCAGTCGGGAATCGAGGATCTCCGTTACGCGCAGCGGATTGCGCTCCTGCGGGGCTACTACCTCGATGAGGCGCCCGAGCTGACCCCATATCTGCTCAGCGTCCCCGGACAGCAGCAAGCGGATCTGCCCCTGCCACCGCTGCACGCAGGCGTCCAACAGCACCGGCTCCAAGTGCAGGGATTGTGGCGCGGACGCTGGCAGGGATTGCGAACGGTCGCGGGCATGGTCGCTTTCATCACGGCCGTACTTGCGGGTTCTGCCGTCGGGCTGCTCGCCGCCATCGTTTCTGCTCACTCTCTGGCGGCTGCACTCGCCGCAGGAGGTACAGCGGCCGTGGTCACGCTGGCCGCGCTGATGCGGTATCAGGGATCAGCATGGAAGCGCTCCGCCATAGTCTCCTTGGAGGGTGGATGAAGTACGCGCTGTTGATCTACGAGGCGCCCGGATCCCTCGAGGCGCTCCCCGAGGGGCAGTACGAGGCCATGTTCGCGGAGTACATGGCGCTTTCCAACAAATCGCGGTTCCTGAACGGCGCCCGGTTGCAGCCGGTGGAGACGGCCACGACCGTGAGAGTCCGCGATGGCCAGACGGTGACCACCGATGGTCCGTTCGCGGACACCAAGGAGGTGTTCGGCGGCTTCTGCGAGTTCGAGGTGGATAACGTCGACGAGGCGATCGCGCTGGCGGCGCGGATCCCGGCGGGGCGCGTCGGCGGCGCGATCGAGCTTCGGCCGTTGCTGGAGCGCTAGCACCGCTGGAGGAGGTCCTCTAGCCGAGTATGTAGCTGAGGACGACCGCGCCGCTGCGCAGCTTGTTGACGTCGCCGAGAGTTAGCTTGAGCGACGACGTCTCGACGTCCTCGAAAATGCGCTGGCCGCTGCCGACGACGACGGGCATGATCCAGACGTGGAGTTCGTCGACGAGCCCCGCGCGCAAGAGCGTGGCATCCAGGCGGCTGTTGCCGTACTTGATGAGGTCCTTCCCGGGTTGGGCCTTCAGCTCCTCGATGGCGGCGACGACGTCAGACCCGAGGAGGGTGGCGTTCCAGGTGACTTCGGTGAGCGATCGGGAGGCGACGTACTTGGGCATCGCGCTGATCCGGTCGAGGTAGGGGTTGCCGCCGGAAGACCAGTTGTCGCGGAACCGCTCATACGTGACGCGACCCATGACGAACGCGTCATAATTGTCCAGCTCCTGCATGGACCTCTGGGTGGCCTCCTCGTCGAAGATCGCCCACCGTTCCGGCGATTCGATGACGCCGTCCAGGGAGACGAGGGTGGACTCGATCAGCTTGCGCATCGCGGTGCTCCTCCTGTGTCGTACTTGTTGGGCGCGTCGCTCATGGTTGCGTCTCCTTCTCTAGTTGGTTCCGGCGAGCGCGGGCTGCGGCTCGCGGATCGTGGTCTTGGTCACCTCTTCGGAGAGCTCGTTGCGGCGGACGAGCGCGAAGATCGCCGGGAGGGCGAGCAGCGCGATCGCGCCGAGCACCCAGAATGCGGACCGGAAGCCGCCGGTGAGCGACTCGGGCACAGCGTGGCCGGTTTGCAGCATCGCCTGCGTGTGGCTGGCGGCGACGCTCGAGGCGATCGCGATCCCGATCGCTCCGCCGAGCTGCTGGCCGGTGTTCAGGAGCCCGGACGCGAGCCCCGCTCTATGCTCCTCGACCCCCTCCAGGGCGGCGATCGAGATCGGGATGAACGCGAACGCGGTCCCGGCGCCGGCAACGACGAACGGCCCGAGCAGGTTGCCGACGAAGTGGCCGTTGACGGGCACCTGGGTCGCCCAGACGATGCCCGCGCCGATCAGCGCCATCCCGATCGCCATCACGACCTTGGCGCCGCCGCGGGTGACCAACGCCTGCGCGATGCCAGCGAGCGCGATCGAGGTCAGCGACGCGGCCAGCCACGCGAATCCCGACTGGAGCGCGCTGTAGTGCAGCACCTGCTGCATGTACAGGGTGCCGACGAAGATGAACGCGAAGAAGCTGCCTCCCAACAGCAGCCCGGCGACGTTCGCGCCGGCGAGCGTGTGCAACCGGAAGATCGAGAGGGGAAGCAGGGGCTCCTTCACCCGGTTCTCGATCGCCAGGAACGCGACCAGCAGCGCCGCCGATGCCACCAGCAGTGCGATCGTTCTCGTCGCGCCCCAGCCGTACTGCGGGGCCTGGGAGATCGCGACCACCAGCAGCACCAGGCCGCCCGTGCCGGTGATCGCACCGAGCGCGTCAAACCGTCGCCGCGTCGTGGCGAGGCGGCTCTCGGGCACGATTCGCGGAGCGAGCGCGAGCGCGGCCACCCCGATCGGGACGTTCAGATAGAAGATGTACTCCCACCCGGCGTATTGGGTGAGAAGCCCGCCGGCGATCACACCAACGGTCGCCCCGGCGGCGCCGAGCCCGCCCCAGATCCCGAGCGCCTTGTTGCGCTCGGTGCCCTCGGCGAACATGCTCATCACGATCGAGAGGGCGGCGGGCAGCATGATTGCCCCGCCAAGCCCCTGAACGGCTCGCGCGGCGATCAGCGACACCTCGCTGGTCGACAGCGCGGCTGCGAGCGAGGCGCCCGTGAACAAGGCAAGCCCGGCCATCAGCATCCGGCGGCGGCCGAGCAGATCCGCCGCGCGACCGCCGAGCAGCATGAAGCCGCCGAAGGTGAGCGCGTACGCGGTCACCACCCACTGCAGGCTCGTTTCTGAGAAGTGCAGATCGCGGCCGATCGTGGGCAGCGAGACGTTGACGATCGTCAGATCGACAATCGTCATGAAGAACAACACCGCCAACAGCGCAAACGCCCGCCAGCGGTTGATATTCGGGGACCTGGACGTCGTCGGACCCCCAGCCGTCCCCACAGGGGGTTGGCTGTTGGCCTGGTGGCGCAAGTGGGTGTTTGTTTGGCGTCGCAAGTAGGTGTTTATCTGGCGTCGCATCTCTGCCTCCTCTTGGGCTGGTTGTCGCTAGGACGACGAACGGGCGGGCGCCGAGGGGACAGGCCGTCGCTTCCTGGCGTCCCAGGTGGCCGGCAGCGACGGGACCGCGGTTACAGCTCGGCGATCCGCCGCTCGAGGAAGCGCCGCTCGCGCTCCGAGCGTGCGAGCGCGAGCGCGTGCTCGAACGCTTCGCGTGCCTCACCGGTCCGACCGAGCCGGCGCAGCAATTCCCCGCGCGTCGAGTGCAGGTACTGGTAGTCGTCGAGGTCCAGGCCGTCGACGATCTCGAGCGCCTGCTCGGTTGACCCGGCCTTGGCGACGGCGACCGCGCGGTTCAGCTCAACCACCGGCGAGCCCGTGATCTGCGCGAGCTGGCCGTACAGCGCGGCGACCTCGTCCCAATCGATCAGCTCCTCGGCCTGGAGCGAGGCGATCGCGGCCTGAAGCACGTACGGGCCGCGGCCGCGCAGCGCGATCGCGCGCTCGAGCGCCGTGCGCCCAGCCGCGATCTCCTCCGCGTCCCATAGCGACCGGTCCTGGTCCTCGAGCAACACCAGCTCCTCGCCGGAGAATCGCGCCTCGCGCCGCGCGTGATGGATCTGCATAAGCGCCAGCAGTCCGTGCACGTTCGGCTCGTCGGGCATCAACGCGGCAAGCACACGGCCCAGCCTGATCGCCTCACCGGCCAGGTCGATGCGGCCGGAGTAGCCCTCGTTATAGATCAGGTACACGACCGCCAGCACTGCGTCCAACCGGTCGGGCAGCAGATGCTCGGCCGGGACGGCGAACGGAATCCCGGTCGCCTTGATCTTCGCTTTCGCCCGCGATAGCCGACGCTTCATCGTCTCCTCGGAGACCAGGAACGCACGCGCGATCTCTTCTGTCGTCAGCCCACCGAGCGCCCGCAGCGTGAGCTCGACCTGCGCCTCGAGTGCCAGCGCGGGATGGCAGCAGCTGAAGATCAGCTCGAGCCGCTCATCCTCGATCACCGTGTCGTCGAGTTCGTCCATAGTCGCTTCGGGGACCTCCAGCTGACGGGTCTTCTCCGCCAGCGTTCGCTCGCGGCGGATCCGGTCGATCGCCCAGTTGCGTGCGGTTATCGTCAGCCACGCGCCGGGGTTGGCCGGAACGCCGTCGCGGGGCCAGCGCTCCGCGGCGACCGCGAACGCCTCCTGGGCGGCCTCCTCAGCGAGATCGAAGTCGCCGAGGAAGCCGACCAGCGAGGCGAACACACGCCCCCACTCGTCGCGGAAAACGTCCTCCAGCAGGGTTAGCGCTCCAGCAACGGCCGGACCTCGATCGCGCCGCCGAGACGGGCCGCCGGGATCCGCGCGGCCAACTCGGTCGCCTCGTCGAGGCTGTCGGCCTCGAACACGTAGTAGCCGACCAACACCTCCTTGGTGTCGGCGAACGGACCATCGGTGGTCAGCGTCTGGCCCTCCTCCACGCGCACCGTCGTGGCCGTCTCGATCGGCTGGAGCTGTGCGCCGCCCCGAATGCGCGGGTCCTCGCCAAGCGCCACGTATTCACCGAACATTGCCTTTTGTTCGTCCTCGTTTAGCTCGTCGGTGTAGCCGGGCTTGGCGTGGATCAACATTGCGTACTGCATCTGAGACCTCCTGTTGGGGTGGATTGTCGCCCTAACCACGAACGGGTGCACGCTTAGGGGACAGCTTTTCCGCGAACCGGCTAATCGGCGGCCGGTCCCCTGACCGCGAACACAACCGCTTCCCGAGGCCCTGTACGTCACCGGTTTGGGCAGCAGCCGTCTACCGCTGCCCAAACCCACGGAGATCGAGCGTAAATAGCGGCGGTGTGAACCTCCGGAATGTCCTCGCGTTTGGCGCGAAAACCGCTTGGCAAAGCCGAAAACTGCGATCCCGACGAACGCCTTAGGAGGGAGTCGCTCTATCCAGCTGAGCTATCGGGGCTACGGCCGAGTCTAGGGCTTGGCCAAGCGATTTTCGGCTCTCGCGGCGCTGGCCATCGGGCTGGATCGACGGACTTCATTTCGGCACGTCTGGCCGGACTCTCCGATCACGGCCTGAACGGCTCTCTCGCCGGCGCCGTCGGCGCTCCTCCTACAAGCCGATGGCTACCTTCTAGGCTCATACCGCATCGCCACCGCCCCCGAGCCGAACTCCAGCCGGCTCACGAGCCTCAAGTCGACCGGCTTCGATAGCCCCGCGAACAAGGTCGGCCCGTGGCCCGCCAGCCTGGGCTGCACCACGAACTCGTACTCATCGATCAATCCCAGCTCCGCCAGCGCCAGCGGGAGCTTCACGCCTCCCACGAACAATCCCCTACCCGACTCCCGCTTCAGCTGCTGAACGGCCTTCTCCAGATGATCCCCGCGTACGAGCTCCGCGTTCCAATCGACCCGGTCCAGGGTGCTCGACACGACGTACTTCCTTGCCGCGTCGATCGTCCGGGCGAAGGGTTCCATCCAATCGGCCATCCAATCAGGCCTCACTCCCGTCCGCGCCGGCGGCCGCCATGCTGCCTCCATCATTTTGTAGGTGACCCGGCCAAAGAGGAGGGCATCGGCCTGCGCGAGGTTCTCGGCCGCGTGACGATGCAAGTCTTCGTCCGTCGGCATTACACGATGATCGCAACACCCGTCCAATGTGACGTTGATGGAATACCGAAGGGGTCGCATTGCGTAATGAGTACCACCAAGGCGCTGCCTCACCCGAGCCCGACGGACGCACGTATGTAACGCCCCTCGGCACCAACCGTTTAGGCACAGCCCCCTTTTTGTGCCTGAATCCCCGGAAATCGACCGCAAGTTCCGGCTAGTCCTAAGCGTCGTAGGAAATCAGGCAGCGTTTGACCGGTGCGCCCACGAGCCAGTTACTGCTAACGGACCGAACGGCGAAATCTCAGCGGGGGCTGCGAACCTAATGGCGTGGGGCACGCGATCATCGAGGTGCCGGCGATGGCCGGGGATCCCTCTCATGCCGCGGCCGACGGCCCGGCGATGCTGACCGGGACGCTGGCCGATGCCGGCTGCCGGTTGGACTCGCGCCGCGTCTCGGTGCCGCCCTTCGGCGGCGATGTGCGCGCGGCGTCGCTCGCAGTGTGCCGCCGGGTGGCAGAACAGGGGCAGGCGATCGTCGCGGAGGGGTGCCGGCCGGTGGTCCTCGCCGGTTCCTGCGACGTCGCCCCGGGTGTGCTGGCGGGGGCTCGCGATGCGGGTTGCGGGGTGGTGTGGATCGACGCCCACGCCGACTTCAACACGCCCAGCTCGTCTACGAGCGGCTTCTGGCCCGGCATGACGCTCGCCGTGGTCGTAGGCGACTGCGGCGAGGAAGTCTGGTCGGCGCTCGAGTGGCGACCAGTTGTTCAGGAGCGGGTGGCGCTGTTCGGCGTGCGGAGCTTGTCACCCGCCGAAGAGGCGCGTCGACTCGAGCGGAGCGCCGTGCATGTCGTGCGGTGGCAGGACGGGCTTCCGCAGGGCAACGTCGAGACGACGCTCGACCGGCTGGCTGAGGACATAGAGGGGGTGTACGTTCACCTCGATCTCGACGCTCTGGATCCGGCCGTCGGGTTGGGCGTGGTCGATCCGCCCGTGCCGGGTGGCATTTCCCCCGAACAGCTCGCCGAGTTGATCGGCCAGGTCCGTGATCGTTTCACCGTCATCGCCACGACCATCGCCACCTACACCCCCTCGAAGGACGACGGATCGACGCTGACGACCGCGATTGCCGCGATTCAACGCCTGATCGACGGCGCGCCGTGACGGCGTGCCATCGCGACGCCACGCTCCAGCTGACCCCCTCGGGCTAGTCGGCGGCCGGTGGGATGTTGTGGTTGAGGTGGAAGAGGTTGTCGGGGTCGTAGCGGCGCTTCAGCTCGCGGAGACGGTCCCAGGTCGCGCCAGGGTAGGCCGCGCGGATCGTCGCCTCGTCCTCCTCGCCGAGGAAGCCGACGTAGCCGCCGGAACCGTCCTTGCCGAGTGAGTTCGCGAGGCCGTTGACCCAGGCGTCGTGGGTGTCCTTCTCGCCGGCATCCATGTACATCGCCGCGACGTTCACGAACAGCCCTCGGTCGCGATGCGCGAACGCGGTGGCGTCGTTTGGAACCCGCGCCAGCGCGCCCCCGAGCACCCGCAGCTGGACCGCTTTCATCGGCGCCGTCGACTTGGGCAGCTGCTCGAGGATCGCCTCGGCGCCCGCCGGCTCGAGCGAGTCGGCGAAAAAGTTGGTGCCGGCCGCGAAGCGGGCCTCCTGCTCGGGGCCCTCGTAGAGCTCCGGATAGCGCATCGGCCGCACCATGTCGGCCAGCGGCGTGGCGAGCGCCCGGAAGGGGGCGATCACGTCCTCGCCGCGGTCAACCGGCCCGACGAAGGCGAACAGGCCCATCACGACCGGCTTGCCGTGCGCCTCCTCGGGCACGAACGGGAGCGGCGGGGCGATCAGTACGTTCGCGATCGTGGAGAGTTCCTCGGGCGCCGCCTGCGCGGCCTCGAGGAAGTACGAGATCACCTGCGGCGACGCGGGCAGGATCAGCATGCCGCCGACGATCTCCGAGATCTCGGCCAGGCGCAGCTGAAAGCGGGTGGCGACGCCGAAGTTGCTCTCGCCACCGCGGATCGCCCAGAAGAGATCCGGCTCCGAGTCCTCGCTCGCCCGAACGACCTGGCCGTCGGCGGTCACCACCTCGGCCGCGAGCAGGTTGTCGATCGTCAGGCCGGTCTTCCGCACCAGGAACCCGATCCCACCTGCCAGCGTGAGCCCGCCGATGCCGACAGAGCCGGTGTCGCCGAGCCCGGTCACGCGTCCCGTCTCCGCGGTGGCGAGCGTGTACTTGCCGGCCGTCGCGCCGGTCTGGGCCCAGGCGGTTCCATTGTCGGCGTCGATCTCCACGCCGTCCATTCCGGAGAGGTCGATGACGAGGCCGCCGTCGACCGTCCCGTACCCGGGGCGGCTGTGGCCGCCACTGCGGACGGCGAGCTCGAGGCCGCCCTCGCGCGCCGCGTTGACCACCGCTGCGACGTCGTCGGCGCCGGCTACCCGCGCGACCGCGAGCGGCCGCTTGTCGACGCCCTTGAAGAAGACCTGCCGCGCCTCGTCGTAGGAGGGGTCATCCGGACTGATGAGCTCGCCCTCGAGCCGAGCTCGAAGATCGTCGATCGACCTGTCGTGCTCTCGTCTTGATGCCACGGTGCTCCTCTCGTCGTGCGTGCGCGGGAAGGCCGTATATCAACGTTTTCACTCATAGGACGAACGGAAGCGTCCGATTTCGACCGCGAATGGGCGAGGACTAAAGTGGGGACGATATGGAGTCTCCATCCGAGCAGATAGACGCGAGGATCAAGGAGCTGGGCGACTGGCGGGGCGAGACCCTCTCCAGGGTTCGCGCCCTGATCAAGCAGGCCGATGCCGAGGTGGTCGAGGAGTGGAAGTGGAGAAAGGCTTCCAATCCGGGGGTTCCGGTGTGGTCTCACGAAGGTCCGATCTGCACCGGCGAGACCTACAAGAGCATCGTGAAACTCACGTTCTTCAAGGGGGCTTCGCTGAAGGACCCTTCGGGACTGTTCAACTCGAGCCTCGAGGGCAAGACCCGGCGCGCAATCGACATCCACGAGGACGATGAAATCGATGAGCAGGCTTTCACGACCCTCATTCGCGCTGCCGTGAGCCTGAACGAGTCCTCGTCCCGCTAGCGGCTGAGTTCAAGTCCGGCCAGGTTGGCCCGCCCCAATCCGGGTAGGAGTCGGCGGCAACAATCGAGCGGCTCAAGGAGGAGAAGCCATGCTTTGGTTGATCGCAGGCGTGATTCTGTTGGTCATCGCGATAGCGGGCGGTGCCATCGTGCATCCGATCCTGTTCGTGCTGGGAATTCTCGCCCTGGTCCTGTTCGTGACCGGCTGGCGCGGGAGAGCCGCCTACTGACCGAGAAATGAGACTGCGGCCGCCCTCGGGCGGCCGCTTTTACTCGGTGCGCGGCGGCTCCTCCGTGGGCTCGTCGCCCTCGTCCGGCTCTTCGTCCTCATCCTCGTCCGCCTCCGCGTAGAGGCTCTCGCTCGCGACGGCGCGGCGCAGGGTGCGGTCCCACAGCACGATCTCGAGGTAGAGGTGCCGATCGCCGAACCCCTGCACGGCGTCGACGGCGACCAGGGTGAAGCGGCCGTCCTCGATCGCAACCTGGTCCACCACCTCGCCGTCGAGCTCGGCCGTTGCGGCCACCGCGCCACCCACGAGCGGCAGCCCCCAGATCAGGGTGATGTCGCCCCCACGCGTGCCGCCGGCGCGCCACTTGCCGACGACGTCATCGTTCAGGTCGACCCGCCACTCGGGGTTGGCCTCGGCCGTCACGTCGGTGAAGTCGGCTTGGGCGCGAAGCTCGGATGGCTCCCCCTCGTCCTCGGGCCGCACGAAGGAGACGTGGCCGAAGTACTCGATCGGCGCGGACTCCTCGGCTGAATCGAACTCCGCCCCAGCCGCCGTCGCGGGGATGTACGTGCGGCCGCCGTAGGTGCGCTCGGGGAACCACCTGATCGTCTCGGGGTCAACGCCTGTGCCTGCCTGCTCGGCGTGAGGCTCGCAGGCTTTGGTGAACTCCGCCGCGAGGCGCTCCTCCCAGCGCCCGTAGGGCGCCTTCTCGAGCGGGGCGTCGGCGATGAAGCGCGGGAATGGCTTGCCCAGGGGCGGCATGGGCGGCGCAGCCTATTGGCCCAGCGCCGCGCGCAGGTCGGACGCGGCGCGCTCGGGTGGGTAGACGTTGATGTCGACGCCGGTGCCGAGCTCGAAGCCGGCGCGCACAGTGAGCCGCGGCAGGATGTCGATGTGCCAGCAGAACTCCTCGGTTCCGCGGGGTGCGGTCCGGACCCAGAGGTTGAGCTGCGGCGACGCGCCGAAGAGCGACGCGAGGCCTCGCAGGGCAGTACGGAGCATGCTCGTGCCCGCCTCGCCGTCGTGCTCGAACGAGGGCGCTGGTCGCCGCGGAACGACCCGCAGCTCGAAGGGAGAACGGGACGCCCAGGGCGCGATCAAGAGCGAGTCGTCGTCGTGGGCGACGAGCCGCTCGCGCCGGCGCACCTCTTCCGTCGCGACGTCGGTCACTACGTGCCCACCCATAGTGCGCTCGTGGTAGGCGGCGGCTCGTTCGCGCTCGCGGGCGATCTCGGCCGGGACGAACGGGAGCGCGTAGAGCTGCGCGTGGGTGTGCTCGAGCGAGGCCCCGGCGTCCGGTCCCTCGTTCACGATCAGGTGGACATAGGAGGCGGCTGCACCGTGAGCCCGCATCCGCTCGCGCCAGGCCGCGATCGCCGATGCGAATCGCTCCCCCGGGAGGTCGGCCATCGCCGTCACGTGCTCGGGCGCCCCGACGATCACCTCGTGCGCCCCCGCGGCCGGCTGCGAGGCGAAGAGATTGGGCTGCGTCCCGCGAGTCGATGCCCTCAGGGGATCGATCGAGCTCGCGAGCCCGGTCTCCGTCGGCTGGCTGCCGTCCGCTGGCCCCTGCCCGCCTTCCGAGCCCCCGAGGACCGGGTACAGATTCGGGACCGCCCGCGCGAGCCAACCGGGTGAGTCGGGCCCCCCACCCCCGGGGCGGTCCGCCCAGACCTCCGGGGGGGTGCGGCCCTCGCGGCCCTCGCAGAACGGGCAGGTCTCGACGGCATCGGGCTTCGAGACCGCCGGCGCGGGCGCGAAGGCATCGGGACGCTCGACCCGGCCGGGAGCCAGGATCGCCCGCAGGCCGGTGAGCTGGTCTATGCGGATCTCGGGGGCGGTCAGCGCGGCGGCGGCGGAGGCTCAGGGGGCCGATCCGGCGCCGGAACGCTTCCCGGCGCATGCGGTTCGAGCAAGGGCTTGAGCAGATCGATCGGGAGCGGGAACACAATCGTCGAGTTCTGATCGCCGCCGATCTGCAACAGCGTCTGCAGATAGCGCAGCTGCAGCGTCGCCGGATTCTGGCTGATGATGTTGGCCGCCTGCGAGAGCTTCTCGGCCGCCTGGAACTCACCGTCGGCGTTGATGATCTTCGCGCGCCGCTCACGCTCGGCCTCGGCCTGGAGGGCGATCGATCGCTGCATGTTCTGCGGCAGCTCGACGTCCTTGACCTCGACCGTCGAGACCTTGATCCCCCACGGCTCGGTCTGCTCGTCGATGATCTGCTGGAGCTCGACGTTCAGGCGCTCGCGCTCACCCAGCAGCGCGTCCAGCTCCGCCTTGCCGAGAACCGAGCGCAGAGTCGTCTGCGCGATCTGGGAGGTCGCAAGCAGGTAGTTCTCGATCTCCGTCACCGCCTTGTTCGCGTCGATGACACGGAAGTACGCGACCGCATTCACGCGCACGGTGACGTTGTCCTTGGTGATCACTTCCTGGGGAGGCACGTTGAGCGTAATCGTCCGCAGATCGATGCGGACCATCTGGTCGATGATCGGGATCAGCAGGATCAGGCCGGGGCCCTTCTGGGCTATCAGCCGGCCGAGGCGAAAGATGACCCCCCGCTCGTACTCGCGCAGGATCCGCACAGACGAGGCAAGCAGGAGCAGCAGAATGATTGCGAGGACGGCGACGATCGCGATGGCGACTCCCACTAGCTGACTCCTTGTCTCTCGGTCTCCTGGGCGTGGTCGGCGGCGGGCTCCTCGTCGACGGGCGTGACCCGTAGTGTCAGTCCCTCCACCGACTCGACGCGGACTCTAACGCCGGGTCGTATCGGGGGCCCGCCCGTGGCGTCGCCCGCCGGGCGCGCCCGCCAGAGGGCGCCGCTGACGAAGATCTGGCCCACCGGGTCGAGCGTCTGCCGGACGTCGCCGATGGACCCCACCATCTCCTCCCACCCGGTGTGCACGGGACGGTGGCGAGCCGCGACCGCGCGCTGCCCGGCGAACGCGATGAACCCTCCCAGCGCCAGGCCGATGACAATCACGACGGGGGCCGAGATGCCGAACGCATCGCTGCCGGTGTCGTAGAGCAGCAGGCCGGACGCGATCAGCGCCGCCACTCCCGTGATCCCCAAGAGGCCATGCGTGGGCAGGTGCGCCTCGGCGATGATCAGCCCGGCGCCGAAGACGAGCAGCAGGATCCCCGCGGCGGTCACGGGCAGCTGCGCCGAGCCGTAAAGGCCGAGGATGAAGGAGACTGCCCCGAACGCGCCCGGGAAGATCAGGCCGGGGCTGAAGAGCTCGAGCGCCAGCCCGACGATCCCGAGCAGGATCAGCAGGTAGGAGACGGTCGGGTCGACGAGGATCCCGAGCAGCTCGTACTGGAACGGCTCGTCGTGCTCGTCGATCTCAAGGCCCGCCGTGTGAAGCGTCTGGGCCTTCGGGCCCTGAACCCGGAAACCGTCCAGCTTCTGGAGGAGCTCCTGCTGGTCGTCTGCGATCACGTCGATCAGCCCGGCGTGCAGCGCCTCCTCGGCGGTCACGTTCGTCGCCGAGCTGACCAGGTCCTCGGCCAGGCGGGGATTGCGGCCGTGGTCGGATGCGAGCGCGCGCAGCGACGCGGCGGCGTCGTTCTTGATCTTCCGATCGAGGTCCGACGAGCCCCCGGGCCCGATCGCGATCGGGGTCGCCGAGCCGATGTTCGTCTCGGGCGCCATCGCGGCGACGTCGGCCGCCTCCGTGATGTAGGCGCCGGCCGACGCGGCGCGCGCTCCGTTCGGGTAGACGTAGACCACCACCGGAATCGGCGCCGCAAGCTCGTCCTTGACGATGTCGCGCAGTGAGTCCGAGAGCCCGCCGGGGGTGTCGAGCCGGATGATCGCCAGCTTCGCCCCCTGATCGACCGCGTCGTCGAGGGCGCTCGACACCCACTTCGCCGTCGCCGGGTTGATCGAGTCGTTCAGCTCGATCGAGTAGGCGGTCCCGGTGGAGTCCTGCGCGGGAGCCGGCGCAGCGGCTGTCCATGCGCCGACCGCGATCAGCGCCGTCGCCAGTGCGATGTGTAGGCGACGCATGGGCATATGGGAATTATCCGCCTACTCGGCGTACTTCTTGATCTCGGACTCCAGCTGGCCGAGGGAGGTGTAGGGGCCTTGGTGGACAAAGACCTGCTTTCCCGATGAGTCGTAGAAGGCCGTCTTCGGGAGCCCTTGGACGCCGGGCGTGAATTCGTCCGCCAGATCCCAGCCGGTGTCCGTGTAGCTCGGGTAGGGCAGCGGACGCTCGTCGAGGAAGGTCTTCGCGGCGGACGCGGCGTCGTTCGTATCCAGGCCTAGAAACCCGATTCTCGTCCCGAGCCTGGCGGACGCCTTCTGGAAGAGCGTGAACTCCTCGCGGCACGGTCCGCACCACGAGGCCCACGCATTCACGACTACGGGGTAGCCGTGGAGCTCATCCAGCTGCCCCTGTACATCGCCGGTGTTCCCCTCGATCACCTCGTCGCCCTTCGCATAGAGCGCGGCGAGCTTCGGCGGCGCGCCCTTCAACAGCTGGTTGTAGTTCGGCGGCGGCGGGGCGTCCTCGGAGTCGCCACCGCAGGCTGAAATCCCGAATGCGAGGACCGCAGCGAGCACGCCTGCAGACGCCCGGGCAGAGCGTCGTCGACCGCCCATCGATCCCGCTTTCGTCGTGTTCGCCTGCATCGGTGGTACTTTTACGTGCGGTCACCTCTTGAGGAGACCGCGGAGACCCGGCCGTTCGGGCCAAGAGGGGTAAACACCCGGCGGGCGGGGATCTCCATTCGAGCTTACTGCGCTGCCTGTCGATGACTTGGATCAGCGTCGGGTAGCCGCGACGAAAGCCCTTGCATGGCTGATACCAGCGAAGTCGCCGCGACTGCGGCAACAACGCGGCTTTCCGAAGCCGACCTCGACCGCGTGCGCAAGTTCACGCGGGAGCCGGTGCTGCTCGAGGGCGAGAAGATGGATGCGCTCGCTCCCGGCACCGCCCGCCGGCTTGCCGTCGACGCGGCGCTCGCCGAGCTCGATGCTGGCCGCGAGGAGCCCTCGATGGAGTGGCGCCGTGACTACTCCCTCGTCCTCGGTCTGGAGCGTCTCCTCTCCGACGAGGTTCCGCGCCTGGCCGACGGGACCGACCTCAACGAGCACCAGGTCGACGCGCTTTCGGGGACCCTCGTCGAGCTGATCGCCGATCTCGAGAAGCCGAGCGGCAACGGCACCTCCAACGGCGCGAGATCGGGGAATGGCGGGCGCGCAGCAGCGGCCGAAGCCGAGCTCTCCGACCAGTCGGCGAACGGCGAGCCGCCTGGGGACGCCCTCGACGAGGACGAGGTCGCTCCGGACGAGGAGCCGGTTGACTGGGAGGACGAGGACGAGTCCTACGAGGAGACGATCGACGAGGCGCCCGAAGACCCCGGCGCCGCCCGGCGCTTCTGGTTCGAGCACGCCACCGGCGCCGGCAAGACCGTCGCCGCCGTCGGGTTCGTCGAGGCCTCGCGGACGGGCGGCATCCTGATCCTCACCCACCGCCGCAACCTCGTCGATCAGTTCATCGGCGAGATCTCCACCCGCGGCTACTCCGAGCGCCTCTCGCCCGCGCTTCTCGACGGCGCCGACCATCCCTACGGCCCGGTCACGGTCGAGACCTATCAGTGGTTCGTGCGGAACGCCGATCGCGTCTCCGACGCCTACTCGATCGTGATCTGCGACGAGGCCCACACCGCGCTGGGCGAGAAGACGAGCGCCTGCATCCGCGCCTGGCCGGGGCCGGTGTTCATCGGCATGACCGCGACCGGCGCGCTCATCGCTCGCCACGTCACCGACCTCTTTCCCACTCAGACGTCTCGCTTCGACCTCGCCCAGGCGGCTCGGCGCGGCGTCATCGCGCCGCTGCGCTGCATCCGCATCCCACCGGGGCCCGGGGTGCGCACGATCGCCAAGGTGCCATTGCGCCGCGGCGAGGTGGATCAGGACTTCGACCAGGAAGAGCTGGCCAAGCTCCTCGACCAGGAGCCGTTCAACGTCGCCGTGGCCGACCTCTACCAATCGCGCTTCCGGCGCATCCCGGGTGTCGTCTACACCGCCGGCGTGCGTCACGCGAACAATGTCGCCTCCGCGTTCCAGGCGGCCGGCATCAAGGCTCGCGCCGTGTCGGGCGAGACGCCGAAGCGCGAGCTCGCCGAGATCCTCGCGGCCTTCGAGCGCGGCGAGGTGGACGTGCTCTGCAACGCGATGCTGCTCGCGGAGGGCTGGAACTCCCCCCGCGCCACGATCTGCATGCACCTCGCGCCCACGGCATCACGGCGCGTCTACCAGCAGCGGGTCGGTCGAGTCACCCGACGCAACCAGGGCAAGGAGGCCGGCCTGGTGATCGACTTCGTCCACCCGGCCACCACGCATGACGAGACGATCGTCACCCTCCACAGCCTGCTCGACCGCGACGTCTACCGCGGCGGCGCCATCGTCGTCGGGCCCGTGCGCCGCGGCCGGGGGCGGCGGGTTCGCGTGGAGCGGCGGGTCGTGCCCGTCTCAGCCGACGCCGAGCGCCGGCTCCTCGTCCTGGAGCGCGAGCTCTGGCGGATCGCCGTCGAGAACCTGAACTACTCCGAGCAGCACGCTTGGGCCGCGCTCGCCGGGGCGCGCGTCACCCCGAACAACTGGCGCCGCGCAAAGGCGATGATCCAGCACGACCAGGCCAAGGAGCTGCGGCGGCGCTTCCTGCTGACCTGCGTGCAGCGCAACCGCAACCACCAGCTGCGGCTGAAGGCGCTGCAGGAGATCGCCACGCTGCGCGACGCGGACGCCTTCGACGACGCGGCCGAGGTCGTCGCCACCTGGCCGCGCGATGAGCGCCGCGCCGGCGTCAAGGTCCTGCTCCAAGCGCTCGCCGAGCGGCGCATCGGCCGTCGTGACCAGGCGCAGGCCTGGGTCTGGAGGCTTGCCTCGTTCACCCGCGAGCTCCATGAGGAGTACGCGGTCCAGCGCTGGCCCGAGACCAAGCGCCTCCTCGGACTCTTCGTCAACTCGTCGGGTCGCGCGCACGGCCGCAACGCACGGCGCATCGTCCACGCCGCCCGCCAGCAGGACCGCCGCCTTGCCGTCGCCCTGCTCGCGGCCGCCGTTGCGCACACGCCGGAGGCCGAGGAAGTGCTGCGCGGCGCCCGGATGCGCATGGCTCGCAAGCCGTCGGCCGTTGCGCGCGAGCTGCTCAGGAACTTCCCGAAGCAGGGCGGGTCGAAGCGACGCCGGCGTCGTAAGGGCGCCAAGAGCGACAACGGCGATCGCCCGAATGGCAGGGAGCGCGAGAAGCTCGACGCCAACGGCGAAGACTCGAGGCCGCAGACCAAGGAAGACTCGAAGACCCAGAGTTGAGGGTTGGGGAGGAACGGGCGCGGTCCGCCCGAACCCCAAGCCATGGACGCACGCGAGGTACTGCAGCGAGTCCGTGATTCGGTCGGCGTCGGGCGGGTGCTCGGCGAGCCGATCGAGCGCGAGGGAGTCACCGTGATTCCCGCCGCCACCGTCTTCGGCGGAGGCGGCGGGGGAGTCACCACGAGTCCGGAAGGAGGCGGGGACGCGACGGCCCAGGACAGCGCCGGGTACGGCTTCGGCATGGCGGGCTGGCCGGCCGGGGCGTTCGAGATCAAGGCTGGCCGCGTCCGCTGGCAGCCGGCGATCGACTACACGCGAATCGCGATGGCGGTGGCCTTCCTCGCCTACCTGCTGCTCCGGGCCCGCCGCAGCTAGCCCTGCTCCACACGCAGCGTGACCTCGCCCGCACCCAGAGCGCGACGCGCTCCCGACGCCTCGATCACCACCAGGTTCCCGCGCTCGTCGACGCCCTCGGCGCGTCCGCGCCCTTCCCCGTCTGAACCGGTGCCCTCCCATCTGACGCTCCGAGTGGCGAGCGCGTCGCGGCGGCGAAACTCGGCGAGGATCCTCGCATCCTCGGCGCCCACCCAGCTCGCGAGGGTTTCGTTCACCGCGCCCAGAGCCGCCTCGACCGTGGCCCCATGGCCAACGGAGGTGGCGGGCCAGCGGAGGTCGCTCGGGAGCTCGCCGGGCTCGATGGCCAGGTTCACGCCGATGCCGATCACGGCCCAGTCCGGCGGCCGGGCCTCGATCAGCACGCCGGCGACCTTGCGCTCATCGATCCACACGTCATTCGGCCACTTGATGGCGCACTCGACCGGTGCCAGCGACTCGATCGCATCGCAGACTGCGACGGGCACCGCGAGCGGCAGGAGCGCGTGAATCGCCTGAAGCGGCCGGAGGATCGCCGAGTAGAGCAGGGCGGCACCAGCCGGGGCGCTCCAGCGCCGGCCTCGCCGCCCGCGGCCCGCGCTCTGCGCGTCGGCCGTGACGACGGTGCCGCTCGGAGCGCCGCCCTCCGTCAGCTCGCGCGCGCGCTCGCTCGTGGAGTCGCACACGCGGTAGTGGCGGCGCGGGTGGCCGAAGGCGGCGCTCACGCCGGATGCAGCACGACCTCGTCCCCCGGGCCGATCGCGAGCATCTCGGCGGCGCTGCCGCGATTAACGGCCAGGGCGAGGTTGCGGTACGAGTCCTCGTAGAGCATCAGCTGACCGCCGGCGACGTCGCTGAAGGTGAGCGTGTAGATGCCGTCGAGCGTGATCCCGCCCGCCTCGATCCACGCCCTGTGGCCCAGTTTCAGGCCCGTGTCCGGAAGCTGGCGGTGCCCCACGTCGAGCGCCACGTTGCCGTAGCGATCGACGTAGACGGCATGAGCGATGACCCGGCCGCCTTCGATGCGGGGTCCGCTCACATCCGGGCGCACCAGCGACTTCGGGTCGACGGTCTCACCCGCGTCCGCGAGTGTCGCGTCGAGGGCCAGGTGCGCCGCAACCGGGGCGAAGACGTCGCGGCCGTGAAACGTCGCCGAAACGGGTTCGAGCCGGAACGACGAAAGCGTGACGTCGGCCGCGGCGACGGCGCCGCCCAGCGCCTCGATCGCGGGATAGAGCAGGCCGTTGTCGGGCCCCACCAGCACGCGGTCGCCCTCGGCAACGCGCACGGCGAGCGCGCGCCGGGGCGTACCGACGCCTGGATCGACGATGGCCAGGTGGACGCCCGCAGGCGCGTAGGGCAACGCGTTGGCCAGCACCGATGCAGCCTCGGCGACGGCGTGGCGCCGAATTCCGTGAGTCAGATCGATGACCGGGACGTCGGGAGCGATCTTGGCGATGACGGCACGACAGACGCCGGCGAAGTCGTCCTGGTAGCCGTAGTCCGAGAGAAAGGTGATCGGCCGCGCCATCGCAGCCAATCTATTGGGCTGGGCGGGTCAGGCTATGCGCCATCACGGTCGCGGCCGGCGTCGGCAAGCAGCGCCTCGAGCAGACCCTCCGGGTCGTGGCGCTCGGCTTCGGCATGGACCTCGAGCCCGAGCTCGCGGGCCGCGGCCGACGTGACCGGTCCGATCGATACCACCCGCGCATCGCCGGGGAAGTCGTCGCCCACGGCCTCGACGAAGTTGCGGACCGTGGACGAGGAGGTGAAGGTCACGTAGTCAGCCTCCGTCGCCCGGGCCCGCGCCTCGGGTGAGGGCTGATCGGCGATGGTTTCGTAGAGCCCGACGACGTCGACTTCGCCTCCCTGCTTCCGCAGTGCGTCGGGAAGCACATCCCGCGCCTCGGCCGCGCGGGCGACCAGCACGGGCCGGCCCGCGATCTCCACGTCGCGCAACGCCTCCACGAGCGCTTCCGCCACGAACCGCTCCGGGACCACGTCGGCGATCAGCCCGCGCTCTGCGAGCGCGGCGGCCGTGCCGGGGCCGATGGCCGCCACCGTGGCGTTCGCAAGGGCGCGGGCGTCGCGCCCCGCCGCCGCCATGGCCTCGAAGAGCAGGGTCACGCCGTTGGGAGAGGTCAGGCAAACCAGGGCATAGGTGTGAAGCGCCTCGACCGCCGCGCGCACCTCGGGGGAATCGATCCTGGGCTCGATCCGGATCGCCGGCAGCTCGATGACCTCCGCTCCCAGAGCTCCGAGCGCCCGCGACAGGCCACTCGCCTGGGCGCGGGCCCGGGTGACGACGACGCGCCGGCCGTGAAGGGGCCGCCGCTCGAGCCAAGCGATCGCGTCGCGTCGCGCGGCCACGGGACCGATCAGCAGGATCGCCGGCGCCCGGATGTCCTCGGCGGCGGCCGCGGCCGGGAGCTCGCCGAGCGTCGCCGTCACGGTCCGCTGGCCCGGGAGCGTGCCACGCTCGATCGCGGCCGCCGGCTCCGCGGCATCGCGGCCGGCCGCGATCAGGCGCTCGGCGATCTGCGGGAGCCTCTTCACCCCCATATAGAGCACGAGCGTGCCGGGAAAGGCGCCGAGTGCCGGCCAGTCGATCGCGCTCTCGTCCTTCTCGGGGTCCTCATGACCCGTGACGAAGGCCACCGCCGAGGCATCGTCGCGATGGGTCAGCGGAATGCCGGCGAACGCCGGCGCGGCCACGCCGGAGGTGACCCCTGGGACCACCTCGAAGTCGACGCCTGCGGCTGCCAGGGCCTCGGCCTCCTCGCCGCCCCGGCCGAACACGAACGGGTCGCCGCCCTTCAGCCTCACAACGCTGCGCCCGGCCGCGGCACGATCGACCAGGAACGACTCGATCTGGTCCTGCGCGACCGTGGCCTCGCCGGGCTCCTTCCCGACGTAGAGGAGCTCAGCATCGGGGCGAGCCCCCGCGAGCGCCCCGGCCGGGATCAGCCGGTCGTGCACGATCACGTCCGCCGACCCGATCAGCTCGAGCGAGCGCACGGTCATCAGGCCGGCATCGCCGGGACCGGCGCCGACGAGGTAGACGACCCCGGGGCGAGCCGCAATCAACCCCTCGACGCTCACGCGGCCGCTCCGCTGGCGCGCTCGAGGATCTCGCCGGCCCCGGCCGCGAGCATGCGCTGGGCGAGCGCCTGCCCGAGCGCCCCCGGTTGCTCGGGGTCGCCGCGCAGGGCGTCGCGCACCCACTCACTGCCGTCGGGGAGTCCTGCGAAGCCCGCCACGGCGAGCGTGCCCTCCATGTGACGTGCGCAGATGCCCACCGGCGTCTCGCAGCTCGCCTGAAGCGCAGCGACGGCGGCGCGCTCGGCGGTCAGCTCGACGAGCGCCTGCTCGTCGCTGATGCGCGCCGCGGCTCGCGCCGCGTCGGCGTCTCCGGCTCGCGCCTGAAGAACGAGGGACCCCTGGCCTGGGGCGGGCACCATCTCGTCGGCGCCGAAGCGAAAGCTGATCGCGTCGGCCCGCCCGAGGCGAGCCAGCCCGGCCGCCGCCAGCACGATGCCCTCGCACTCGCCGGCGGCGAGCTTTGCGAGGCGCGTATCCACGTTCCCGCGCAGTTCGACCACCTCGACGTCGGGGCGTAGGGCGAGGAGCTGCGAGCGGCGGCGAAGGCTCGCGGTTCCGATCCGGGCACCGGCATCGAGCTCCGCCAGGGCCTCGTTGTCCCCGACGAAGACGTCGGCGGGGTCCTCCCGCGCCGGAACCCCGACGAGTGACAGCTCGTCCGACATCTCGCCCGGAACGTCCTTAGCTGAGTGGACGGCGAGATCGACCTCACCCTCGAGCAGCGCCTGCTCGACGCCGCGGACGAAGCGTGACTTGTCCCCCGGCTCGCCGTCCGCCGTGCGGATGGCCACGACCTCGACGCCGCCGAGCGCCTCGGCGACGGCGTTGGCCTGCGCGAGGGCCAGCGCGCTGCCGCGGCTGCCGACCTTCATCGCGCCACCCTCCGTCGTCACTAGCCGCGTTCGTCGCGGCGCCGAAGCTCGCGCACCTCTGCGTCCACGTCCTCCAGCGGCTCGGTCCCCGCGTCCAGCCCGAAGAGCTCGCGCAGCGCGGCGACCTTGGCGTAGACGTCCTCTTCGCCGGCGCGCTTCAGGCGCAGCGTGGGCTCGTGCAGCAGGCGGCTCGCGATCGAACGCGCCATCGCCTGCATGCGGGTGCGATCAGCGTCGGTCACGCCCTCCCAGCGGTTCTCGTTCTCGGCGAGCACCCGCTCGACGATCTCATCGCCGCGGGCGCGAAGAGCGGAAATCGTGGGGGTCACGTCCTGCGTGGCGAGCCAGCGCTCAAAGCGCCCGAGCTCCGCTCGCAGCACGACCTCGGCGCGCTTCGCCTCAGCCTCGCGGCCCGAGGCGTTGCGCTCGACAAGGCGCTGGAGGTCGTCCATGTCGTGAAGGGCAACGCCCGGCACCTCTCGGCACTCCGGCTGGATGTCGCGCGGCACGGCGAGGTCGATGAGGAGCAGCGGCCGGCCCTCGCGCGCACTCATCACCTCGAGGAGTGCGTCCTGCTCGATCACGTGATGGGGGGAGCTCGTCGACGCGACGACGATGTCGGCGGCGATCATCTGCTCGGGAAGGTCCTCGAAGCGAACGGCGCGGCCGCCGAAGCGCTCGGCCAGGCCGATCGCGCGGTCGTAGCGGCGGTTGGCGATGAAGACCGCCTCGACCCCGCGCGTGGCCAGGGCCCGCGCGGTGAGCTCCGCCGTCTCGCCCGCTCCCACGACCAGAACGCGGCGCTCGGTGAGATCGCCGAGCGTGTGCTGGGCGAGCTCAACCGCGACCGACGGGATCGACATGGCCCGCTCCGAGATCCCTGTCTCAGCGCGGGCGCGCTTGCCGGCCGCGAGCGCGCCACGGAAGAGGCGGTTGAGCACCGCCCCGGTGGCGCCCTCGACCAGGGCGAGCTCGTAGGCGCGCTTGACCTGGCCCTGGACCTCCGCCTCGCCGAGGATCATCGAGTCGAGCCCCGCGGTGACGCGGAAGAGCTGCTCCGCGGCATCGGGACCGCGCAGCGAGTAGAGGTGGCCAACCAGCTCGGTGGGACGAATCTCGGCCTCACGGGCCAGGACGGTGAGCGCCAGCGACTCGGCCGCAACCGGGTCGAGGCTCACGAGGTAGAGCTCGGTGCGGTTGCAGGTTGAGATCGTGGCCGCCTCGAGGACCTCGTCGGTGCTGACCAGCTCTCGGACGACGCCGGAGGCCCTCCCCTCGGTCAGCGCGACACGCTCGCGCAGCTCCAGCGGCGCCGTCTTGTGCGAGACGCCGAGACCCAACAGCTCACTCATCACACAACCTCCTGCCGCGTGCTCTGCTCCCGCTCGAATCCCTTGTCCTCGGCTACGCCTCGGACTTCTTGATCTGCTCCCGCGTCCGCCGCGGCAGGGCTACTACCGGATCGATCTCTGCGTTCTGCCAGGTCCGCCAGCTCGCCCAGCTCGCGCTCGATGCGCTGGAGCTTCGCCGCCATGATCGCGACGTAGACCAGGATCAACGCCAGGAAGACCACGTAGGCACCGGCGACGTACTTGCCGGCTTCGTCGAGCGGCAGGGCGGGCATCAGCTGGGGGTCGCGCTGGAAGGCACGGCCGGTGCGATGCGCGAACCGCTCCCGGCCGGTCCGCTGCCGTCGAGGGCGCGGCGCAGGCGCGAGAGCTTCGCCGACGCCGACTTGGAGGCGAGCTCGTAGCGGACGAGCGTCACCCACAGGAGCGCCATCGCCGCCAGGGAAACGAGGAACGTGAACATCATCGAGCCGGGCAGGCCGCCGTCCGCTGTCGCGAACACTCGTGGGTGAACCAGGCTCTGCGCGAGCCGCACCGCGAGGAAGTTGAGCGGCACGAACGCGCCCGCCGTGATCGCGAACACCGAGGCGTAGCGAGCCTGGCGCTCGCGATCCTCGATCGCGTAGCGCAGCGGGTAGTACGTCGCGTAGAGCAGGAAAACGATGAGGAAGCTCACGAGCGTGGGCTCATCCCACACCCACCACTTGCCCCAGGACGCCTTCGCCCAGATCGCCCCGGTGGCGAGCACCGCGACGCCGAAGATCACCGACAGGTGGATCGAGACGTAGGCGCGCGCGTCGTGGATGGGGTCGTGCGTGCGCAGGTGACGGATCGCGTGGATCGCGGCGACCACAAACCCACCGAGCGCGCACGTGGCGAGCGGCACGTGCAGGTAGAAGATCTTCTGGATGAAGCCCTGGTCGGCGTCGAGAGGCGCGTAGAAGAAGACCAGGCTGAACGCGGCGACGATCATCACCACGGTCGCGATCGAGAGATTTCGCAGGCTGAGGAGCTTCATCGGCCCGGTGGGCACTACTCAATCCTCCAGCAGGAAGTCGTAGACGGCGTATCCGATCAGGAGGAACACAACATCGTAGAGGCCGAGAACCGCAAGCCATTTGCCTACGCCTGCATATGAGGGACCGCCTGCTCCGAGCATCGGCTCGGCCGCCCCGGCGGCGGCGATCATCACGGGGACCAGGAGCGGCAGGAGCAGGAGCGGAACGATCAGGTCGCGCGCGCGGGAATGGGCACCGATCGAGGAGACCAGCACGCCCGTCGCGGCGAGGCCGAGGTCGGCGAGCAGGAGCACGCCGGCAACCGGGACGATTCCCGACGCCGAGTCCAGGAAGAAGAGCGCGAAGACGGGCAGGGCGATGAGCTCGAGCACGCCGAGGTAGATCACGAGCGCCGTCGCCTTCGCGGCGAAGAGCGCCGAGAGGTCGACGGGCGCCAGGCGGATCGCGTCGAACCCTCCCTCGTCGCGCTCGGCCACGAACAGACGGTTGACCGCGAGGATCGCCGCGAACAGCACCGTGGCGAGCAGCACGCCGGCGGCGAGGCTTCCCGAGAGCGACTCGCGGTCGAGTCCAAAGCGGAAGAGCACGAACGTGGTGACGGCGAAGAGGGCCATCGCCGGCACCGACTGAAGCGTGCGGAGCTCGACCCGCAGGTCCTTGGCGAGGATCGCGCGGAACGGGCTCACGGCGCTCCTCCGTACGCGGCCCGGGCCTCGACGGGTGAGAGGGTCCCCGCCGGCCCCTCGTAGGCGACCCTGCCGGCCGTCCGCAGAAGAAGGGCCCGGCCGGCCTCGGCGAGGGCGCCCTCGACGTCGTGAGTGACGAGGACACGAGTCCGCCCCGCGCTCGGGCCGATCAGCGGCTCCACCAGCTCCGCCGCGGCCGGATCGAGGTGAGAGCGCGGCTCATCCAGCAGGAGCAGCTCCGGCTCCTGGAGGACAGCGCGGCAGACCGCGACCCGCTGGACCATTCCCGCCGAGAGGTTGCGGACGAGCTCATCGGCGCGGCGCTCCATCTGGACCTGAGCGAGCAGTGTCTCGATCCGCCCCCGCGGGTCGCCCAGGGCATGCAGGCGAGCGTGGAAGGTCAGGTTCTCGGCGACCGTGAGGTCCCGGTAGAGCAGGGGGCGGTGGCCCAGGTAGCCGATGCGGCCGCGAACCCGCCATGCCTCCCCGGGCAGCTCGCATCCGAGCACGGACACCGCGCCCGCCGAGGGACGCAAGAGCGTCGCGAGGATGCGCAACAGCGTCGTCTTCCCGGCGCCGTTCGGGCCGAGCACGGCGAGGGTCGCACCCGCGGGTAGGCGGAGCGACACGTCGTCGAGCGCCACCAGATCACCGAACTCGCGGGAGATCCCCCGCAGGACAACGGCCCCGTCCGCCTCCACGCCGGATGAGCGCTCGCGCTGCGCGGTTGCCGTTTCCGTCACAGGGTGATTCTCCCAGCGACGGACCGAATCCCCTGCACCGCGCGTACCGGAGGCGTGCATCATGCGATCGCAGCCATCACAGCCATCGCCGCCGCCGCAGTGCTCCTGGGCGCCTCAGGCGACGCTCATCACGACACGCACGCCGGGCCGCGGATCGAATGGCGCCACTCCGTCGCCCTTGGCGAGCCCTGGAGCGGCAGCCTCGAGCACGGGGTGCGGCTGCCGCGCGAGGGCGCCCACTACTTCACCTGGGACCCCATCCGCAAGCGACAGCCGAACCGGACGTGGCGGCGCTGGGGGACCGACGATCTCCTGCACACCGTGCTCGGGGTCATCCGCTCCTACGCCCGCGCCCACCCGGGCGCTCCGCGAATCGGGATCGGCGACCTGAGCCGTCCACACGGCGGGGACTTCGGGCCCGAGTTCGGCGGGATCGGGCACGCCACTCACCAGAACGGCCTCGACGCCGACATCTACTACCCCCGCCTCGACCGCACTGAGCGCCCGCCGCTCTACGCATCGCAGATCGACCCGGGACTCTCGCAGGACCTCGTGGACCGCTTCGTCGCCGCGGGAGCAGTGCGGCTCTACGTCGGCCCGAACACCGGCCTCACCGGCCCGCCGAGCATCGTCCAGGTGCTCGCGAACCACGACAACCACGTGCACGTGCGAATTGCCGGCTGACGACGAAGCTCAGCGGCGGCGTAGGGTACGGGCGCCCACTCGGAGCAGCGGCACCAGGCCCTCGCGCAGGGCCCGGGTGCGCTGTCCGTTGCGCCCGTAGAGCAGCCGAGCCGAGGAGCGGATGGCCGTGCCGAGCGTGCGGTCGTACGGCTGCCACCAGAAGTCCCGCACGAGGCTGGGCTCCCAGGCGACCAGCTTCACGTTCACGCACTCGTAGAAGCCGAACTTCGAGTGCGAGCGCCCCAGTCCCGACTCCTTCACCCCGCCCCAGGAGCACTGGCAGGCGCCATGCGAATAGGAGTGGTCGTTGATCCAGACCATCCCCGACTCGACGCGGCGCGCCATGCGCTCACCCTTCGCCCGATCGCGCGTCCAGATCGATGCTCCGAGGCCGAAGTTCGAGTCGTTTGCCCGTTCGAGCGCCTCCTCCTCCGAGTCGACGATCACGATCGGGACAACGGGTCCGAAGATCTCTTCACGCATGATGCGTGCGTCGTCGGCGACCCCCGCGAGGACGGTCGGCGCGATGAAATGTCCGCTCGTTCCCGGCACCTCACGCGGACCGCCGGCAAGCCGTTCGGCTCCGGACGCCACCGCGTCGTCGACGAGCCCGGTGACGATCTCCGCCTGATCAGCGGAGACCATCGGCCCGATTTCCGTCGAGTAGTCGAGCGGGTCGCCGACCGTGAGCCGCTCCGCCTCGCGAACGACCCCCTCGACGAAGGCATCGGCGACGTCCCGAACCACATACGTGCGCTCGATCCCGGAGCAGGTCTGCCCGGCGTTCGCGAACCCGCCCCACACGCAGCCTGAGATGGCGTGCTCGAGGTTGGCGTCGGCGCAGACGATCTGAGGGTCCTTGCCGCCGAGCTCGAGCACGCAGCCCTTCAGGTTCCGTGCGCACGCCTCGCCGACACCGCGTCCCACGTCCACCGATCCGGTGAAGAAGATCTTGCCGACGCCCTCGGCCTCGCACATCGCGGCGCCGATCTGCCCGCCGCCGTGGACGGTCCGCACCAGGCCCTCCGGAAAGCCCGCCTTGTCGAAGATGGACTGAATCCGCTCGCCCAGAAGCGGGGTCAGGCTCGCCGGCTTCAGGATCGCACCATTGCCCGCCATCAGCGCGATCGCGACCTCGCCGAAGGGGATCGACCACGGGTAGTTCCAGGGGGCGATCACGCCGACGACGCCGATCGGCTCGTAGCTGAAGAAGCTGCGCTTCGACTTCAGGAACACCTGCGGGTAGGGGACCTTCTCGTCGGCCAGGATCTCCGGGCCGTCGTCGGCGCACCAGTGGAGCGCGTCGATCGTGGGCAGGAGCTCCATGGTGTAGCTCTCGACGATCGGCTTGCCCTGCTCGAGCGTGAGCAGCTCGGCGACCTCATCCATCTCCTCGACGAGCACGTCGGCCGCGCGGCGCATGTAGCGGGCGCGGTCGGCGAGCGAGAGCTGCGCCCAGAACGGCTGAACCTCGGCGACGTCTACCGCCACCGCCTCCACGTCGGCGGGCTCGATCGTGTCAACCGTCCCGACGAGCTCCCCCGTCGTGGGATTGAAGGACTCGAGCTTCCCCATCGAGCGGAGTGTATGACCAGGCAGATACGGTCACGCCAGGTGGCACTCGACGAACTCGTCCATCGCTTCCGGCCGGCTACGGCTGATCCCGCCGGCGTCCTGGTGCTGCTCCACGGGCGCGGCGTCGATGAGAACGACCTCTTCCCCTTGCTCGACCTGCTCGATCCCGAGCAACGGCTGGCCGCGTTCGCGCCGCGGGCGCCGCTTCAGCCGCCGGGCCACACCGGAAACCATTGGTACGTCGTCGAGCGCGTCGGCTATCCGGAGCCGCAGACCTTCGGGTCGACCTACGAGCGCCTTGACTCGTGGCTCGCGAGCGTCGCCGACGCCACCGGAGTCCCCGCCGAGCGCACGATCCTCGGGGGCTTCTCCCAGGGCGGAGTCATGTCCTATGCGATGGGGCTCGGGGCGGGACGTCCCGTCCCGGCCGCGATCCTGGCGCTCTCCTGCTTCGTTCCCACGGTGGAGGGCTGGCAGGCGGATTTCGACGGGCGCGGCGCGCTCCCCGTCTACCACGCCCACGGCACCGCGGACCCGATCATCCCGGTCGATTTCGGGCGGCAGGCACGTGAACGCCTCGAGGGCCGCGTGAAGCTGACCTACCGCGAGCACCCCGGCGGCCACTCGATCGATCCCCGGAGCTTCGGGGAGATGGCGGAGTTCGTGGCGGTGGCGGTGGGATCAGGCGGCTAGGGCGCCCGACCGTGGCTTCGAGGGCGAGCGGCAGGCCGGCCCGCTGCGACTAGTCCTTCCGTCGTTTCTCGAGCCGGTCCCTCAGCTCCCCCTCGACGCCACGATCCGTCGGCTCATAGAAGCGCTCGCCCTCGACCTCCTCCGGCAGGAGCGGCTGGTCCGCGACCCCGCCCGGCTCGTCGTGTGGGTAGAGGTAGCCCGTGCCGCGGCCGAGCTTCTTCGCGCCAGGGTAGTGAGCATCCCGCAGGTAGTCGGGCGGCGTCTTCGCCCCGTGCTCGCGGACGTGCTTCGTCGCCTCGATGAGGCCGCGGTACGACGCGTTCGACTTCGGCGCGAGCGCCAGGTAGACGGCGGCCTGGGCCAGATTGAGCCGGCATTCGGGCAGCCCTACACGGTCAACGGCCTGTGCGGCTGCGGTTGCGACGAGCAGCGCCTGCGGATCGGCGTTGCCGATGTCCTCGGAGGCGAGCACGACCATGCGCCGCGCGATGAAGCGGGGGTCCTCGCCGCCCTCCAGCATCACCGCGAGGTAGTAGAGCGACGCGTCGGGATCGGAGCCGCGCGTGGCCTTGATCCAGGCTGAGATGTAGTCGTAGTGGCGATCGCCCTCGCGGTCGAAGGTGAGTGCCTTGCGCTGGAGGGCGTCCTCGGCGGTGGCGAGATCCACCGCATGCCCGGACGCGCGGGCCGTCTCGACCGCGCGCTCGAGCGCCGCCAGCGCGATCCGCGCGTCGCCTCCCGAGCGGGTTGCGAGGAGCTCGATCGCCTCGTCGTCGACGTCGGGAGGCTCGGCGATCCCGCGCTCTGGGTCGGCCAGCGCCCGCCGAACGAGCTCTGAGATCTCGGGCGGGCCAAGGGGCGCCAACTCGTAGATCTGCGAGCGGCTCAGAAGCGCCGAGTTGACCTCGAAATACGGGTTCTCCGTCGTGGCGCCGATCAGCGTCACGAGCCCCTCCTCCACCGCCGGGAGCAGCGCGTCCTGCTGGGCCTTGTTGAAGCGATGGATCTCGTCGAGGAAGAAGATCGTCGGCTGATTCGAGGCGCGGCGGCGCTCGTCGGCTCGCTCGATCACCGCCCGGACCTCGGCCCGGCCGGCGTTCACAGCCGACTCCTCCTCGAACGCGCCGCGAGCTGCGGCGGCGATGATCCTCGCCAGCGTCGTCTTGCCCGAGCCTGGCGGCCCGTAGAGGATCGCCGAATGGGGATCACCCGTCTCGATCGCGATGCGCAGCGGCGAGTCGGCGCGCAGGAGGCGGTCCTGGCCGACCAGCTCGTCGAGCGATCGGGGGCGCATCCGGACTGCGAGCGGAGCCTCTGCAGCCGGAACGCTCGTGCGCCGCTCTGTCCCTCCCCCTGCATCGTCGAACAGTCGCGTCATCGGCTGTCAGTATTCCGCGCCCCTTGGACGCGCGCTCGCGCTGATCGCCGTCGGCCTCTGGGCGTTCACGGCTAGGTCACTAATCTGCCACGGATGGAGGAGAGCGCCACGGCGACCGCGGCCGGTGACCTCGGAGGGGCCGCCGTCGAGCTGCTCGGCGAGCTGATCCGGATCGACACGTCGAACCCGCCGGGGAACGAGCGGCCGGTCCAGGAGCTCCTGGCCGAGCGCCTGCGCGAGGCCGGATTCGAGTGCGAGTTGCTCGCCGCAGGCGACCCTGAGCGGCCCAACCTCGTCGCGCGCCTGCGAGGCGCGACGCCCGGTCCAACCCTGTGCTACCTGGGTCATGCCGACACCGTTCCGGCGGACCCGAGCGAATGGAGCTTCAGTCCCTGGGCGGGAGACGTGGCCGACGGGATGGTCCGCGGCCGCGGGGCGCAGGACATGAAGGACCAGGTGGCAGCCGAGGCAGCGGCCTGTATCGCGCTCGGGCGGAGCGGCTGGCGCCCTGCCGGCGAGCTCCTCCTGGTCGTGACGGCCGACGAGGAGGCCGGCGCCACGATCGGCGCGAAATGGCTGTGCGAGGAGCATCCCGACAAGGTTCGCGCGGACTTCGTCGTGAACGAGGGCGGCGGTGCCTCGTTCGAGATCAACGGCCGCCGCCACTACGAGCTCTGCGTCGGCGAGAAGGGGGTGTTTCGGTTCCTTCTCCGCACCCACGGCCGCGCCGGCCACGCCTCGGTTCCCGGGCTGGGCGACAACGCGCTGCTGAAGCTGGCGCCGCTCGTCGCCCGCCTGCGCGAGCAGCCCCCGCCCGAGGCGACGCCCGCCGGGGTCGCCTTCCTGTCCAGCCTGCTCGGCGAGGAGGTCGGAGATGACGCTGGCCAGGTGGCGGCGGCGCTCCAGCGCGTCCGCGAGCTCTCGCCGCAGCTGGCCTCCTATCTAGCCGAGCCGATGCTCGGCGTCACGCTCGTCCCCACGAAGGCCGACGCGTCGCGCAAGGACAACGTCATCCCGTCGAAGGCCGAGGTCCTGGTCGATTGCCGCGTCCCACCGGGCGGCGGCGAGACGGAGGTGCGGGAGCGGGTCGACGCCATCCTCGGCGGCGACGGCTCCTACGAGCTCGAGTTCATAGAGGACGTCGTGGGAAACGCCTCGCCCTTCGACACGGCGCTCGCCGAAACGATCGGTGACTGGATCGCCGAGAACGACCCCGGGGCTGTTGCGGTTCCGATCGTGATGTCCGGGTTCTCCGACAGCCACTGGTGGCGCAAGGCGTTCGATTCGGCCACCGTCTACGGCTTCTGCCCTCAGAATGCCCTCAACATGTTCGAGTCGTCCGAGCTCGTGCACGCGGCCGACGAGCGGATCCCGGTCCGGGACGTCGAGCTCGCAGCGAAGTTCTTCCACGACCTCGCCCAGCGAGTTCTCGCATGAGCGGGAACGGCGCTTCCCCAGAGCGCTTGCGCCTGGGTGGCATGGCTCTGCGCAACGGCCTGCTCATCCACGGTCCGACGGCCTGGGCGGTGGCAGCGCGGGCTCCGAACGGGTCGATCGAGGTGGCCTCCGGGCCCAAGCCCACGCTTGCCCGCGGCCGCTTGGCGGAGATCCCACTCGTGCGCGGTCCCCTGCGGCTCGCGGAGGCGATGGCGATCGTGCCGCTCGCGCGCTTCCGGCTGCGCTCGGCGCGGCTCCCGTTTGAAGACCCACGGGTGATCGCGATCGCGATCGCGACGGCCCTGGCGAGCCGCGCGATGCGCCGGCGCGGTCCGGCCACGATCGCGAGCGAGGGCGCGATCGCGCTGCTCGGAGCGCTGCCGGCGCTCGCCGCGTTGCGCGACCACGACCTCGCCGCCTACCACGGCGTGGAGCACAAGGCGATCGGCGCGTACGAACGGGGTGCCGAAGACCCCGCTCAGATTCCCAAGGAGCACGAGCGCTGCGGGTCGAACCTGATCGCCCCGCTGGTCGCGATGTCCGTGACCGGCCAGGTGATGCTCGACCGCCTGCTGGAGCGGCCGGGGCCGATCGCCCGCGCGGCGGTCGGCGTCGCCGGGGTGGGCGGTGCCGTCGAGCTCTTCGTCTACGCCGAGCGAAATCCCGATTCGGCGCTTGGCAGAGCGGTGCACGGCCCCGGCCACGAGATCCAGCGCCGCGTGTCCACGCGCGAGCCCACTCCCGAGCAGCTCGAGGTCGGAGCGGCCGCGCTGGCGGCCGTTCTGCAGGAGGAAGGACCCGGTTCGCAGTAACTCATTTGGGGTATGCCCTTGCGCCGCCCGGTACCGTTTACCGGTAAGGACGTCCAGGGAAGGACCCCTTGAGCATGACTCCAGTCGCCATCTTCGGCATCACGTACGACGAGCTTGTGAGCTACGTCACCGTTTGGGTGCCGGTGCTGTTCCTCGGCCTGATCGTGTACTTCATGTGGCGCACGCTCGGCCTGATGCCGAAGACGAAGCCGCAGGAGATCCGCGCCCGCTCGAAGGCGGCGGTGAGCTGGGACGAGGTCGCCGGCATCGAGGAGACCAAGGACGAGCTGCGCGAGGTCGTCGAGTTCCTCTCCGACCCCAAACGCTTCAAGCGGCTCGGCGCCAAGGTGCCGCAGGGCATCCTGCTTCACGGTCCTCCCGGTACCGGCAAGACACTCTTGGCGAAGGCGGTCGCGCACGAGTCCGGCGCCAACTTCTTCAGCCAGTCCGCGTCGTCGTTCGTCGAGATGTTCGCCGGCCTGGGCGCAGCTCGCATTCGCCGCCTTTTCCGCGAGGCGCGCGAGAACGCTCCGGCGATCGTCTTCATCGACGAGCTCGACGCGGTCGGCGCGGAGCGGGGCACCGACGTCTCCGGCGAGCGCGATCAGACCCTGAACCAGCTGCTCGTCGAGATGGACGGCTTCAGCGCCCGCGACAACGTGGTCGTGATGGCCGCATCGAACATGCTCGAGAAGCTCGACAAGGCGCTCCTGCGACCGGGTCGGTTCGACCGTCAGGTCTACGTCCCCGCGCCTGACATGCGCGGTCGCGAGCGGATCCTGGAGGTCCATTCCAAGGGCAAGCCGCTCTCGCAGGACGTCGACCTCGAGCGCGTCGCCCGCCATGCCGCCGGGCTGACGGGCGCCGACCTCGCCAATCTCGTGAACGAGGCTGCCATCCTCGCCGGGCGCAGCCACCGCGACTTCATCAGCCAGCGCGACTTCGACGACGCCTTCGAGCGGGTCGTCGCCGGGCTCCAGACCCGCAAGGTGATCACCGCCCAGGAGAAGCGCGTGGTCGCCTGGCACGAGGCCGGTCACGCCCTCGTCTCGGAGCTCCTGCCGACCGTCGACAAGGTGCAGAAGGTCTCGATCATCCCGCGCGGCAAGGCGCTCGGCTACACGCTCAACCTGCCGCAGGAGGACCGCTACCTGAAGTCACGCCAGGAGCTCATGGACTACATGAAGGTCCTTCTCGCCGGCCGCGTCGCTGAGCAGATCACGTTCGGGCGAGTGACCACCGGCGCCTCTGACGACCTCAGCCGGGTGACGGCGATCGCCCGCTCGATGGTCAACGAGTACGGCATGGGGTCGACGATCCGCGCGCACCAGGTGCCCGCCGACGACTTCACGGTCTCCGAGTCGCTCCGGCAGGTTCGCGACGACGAGATCCGCGAGATCGCCGAGGATTCCTACCGCGGCGCCTATCGCCTGCTCACCGATCACCGTGATCTCCTCGACGAGATCGCGGAGCGGCTCCTGGCCCACGAGGTGATCGAGCGTGAGGAGATCCAGCAGCTCATGCGCGGGGCCGAAGACCGCGAGGACGCGCCGGTCGAGGCGCTCCTCGAGCCGGACGAGGAGCCCGACGTCGCGGGCCGGGCCGCCGAGGCGATCGCATCGGAGCCCCCGCCCCCGGCGGATCTGGACTGAAGGGCCGGCTCAGAAATGCGTGATCTGGTGGCGGTGGGTGCCGTCCAGATCCATTCTGAACAGCTGATAGGCCGAGTCACCGAACCCGACGAAGAGGATCTTCTTGCTGTCCGGTGAAAACGATGGGTCGCCGTCGAAGTCCCCCGGGTTGACGGTGAGCTGTATCTCGTCGCCCGGCTGATTCGCGGGCTCGGTGAGGAAGATCTCGGCGTCGCCGTCGCGGTTGCTCTCGAAGGCAACCCGCTTCCCGTTCGGCGACATCGCCGGATCGCTGTCGGGGGACGAGTTGTCGGTTAGCGGCGTCTGGTCGCCGCCGTTCCCGTTCATCGCGTAGATGTTGTTGTTGCCGTCGCGGTCGCTGACGAACGCGATCTGCGAGCCGTCGGCGGAGAAGAAGGGGATGTAGTCGCTGTCGGTGTTGATCGTCAGCGGCACCATGTCGCTGCCGTCAGCCTTCATGGTCCAGATCTCGTAGTCGCCGTCGGCGGTGCTCGAGAGGGCGATCCGCTTGCCGGCCGGGGAAGGATCGAAGTCGTCGATGACTTCGTTGTCGGTGATGGGATGGACCTTGCTCCCGTCGGTCTTCATCGAGTAGATGTCGAAGTCGTCCTCGGGGCCCCGGTCGCTCGCGAACAGGATCCGCCTGCCGCTCGGCGTGTAGACCGGATTGACGTCGGTGGCGTCGTTCTTCGTGAGGCGCTTGCGGTGCTTGCCCTTGGCCGAGATCGTCACGATCTCCCGGTCACCGCCGCCGCGCAGATCGGTGTAGACGATGCGCTTCCCGTTCGGCGAGTAGCCCGGATCGGCAAGCCCACCCGTGGCGCCGCCCTGGGCCGCCGGCGCGTATGCGAGCAGGGCGATCCCAACCGCCGCAGGTGCAAGTCGCGATGCCGCCCGACTTCGCATCCGCCCGCAGTTTCGCACGGCCTGGCGGCGCATCGGGACCCCTCCGGGAAGTTGTCGTGCCTGAATACACTCAGGCACGATGTTCAGCGCCCTCGACCACGTCGGCGTCGCCGTCTCCGACCTGGACGCGGCGATCTCGCTCTACGAGAAGACCTTCGGCATGCCCCTCGTGTTCCGCGAGACGGTGGACGAGCAGGGCGTCGAAGCGGCGCTCCTCGACGTCGGCGACAGCCACGTCGAGCTCCTGCGCCCGCTCGGCGACGAGACCCCCGTGGGCAAGTTCATCGTGAAGCGCGGCGAGGGTCTCCACCACGTGGCCTATCGCGTTGACAACATCGACGACGCCCTCGCCCGGCTCCGCGACCAGGGCATCGAGCTGATCGACGAGCAGCCGCGCACCGGGATCCGCCAGACCCGCGTAGCCTTCCTGCACCCGGACGCGGCCGGCGGGGTTCTGATCGAGCTGGTAGAGCCCGCGGGCAATCACTACGAGGTCTGATGGCAAGCGACGCGAAGCGAGTGGAGATCGGTTTCAACGGCGGCCAGGTGCTCAGCCTGCGCCTGACCGACGATCAGCTGGCCGGGTTGCGAAAAGCGGTCCGCAACGGGGGCGGCTGGCACGATCTCGAGACAGAGGAGGGCGCCGTCTCGCTCGAGCTCGGCAAGGTCGTCTTCGTCCGCGGCGCGGGCGGGCCGCACACGATCGGCTTCTCCGGCTCTTAGGGGGTAATACCCCCTAAGGGGCTTTGAGACGATGAGGCCGGCGACCAGGATCGCAGCCGTTGGCGCAGCCGCAACGCTGGGTGCGGCGCTGTGGTGGCGCAGGAATCCCTCGGCGTGCCCCTATGGGCAGCGCTTCTGGGTCGAGGCTCCCCACCCCCTGATCACCCGCGAGCGCCTGCGCGAGGTGCTGGACCCGAGAGGCGGCGAGCGCGTGCTGGAGATCGGGCCCGGGACCGGTTATTACACGCTCGATCTCGCGCGGTGGCTCGTGCCGGGTGGCTCGGTCGAGATCTTCGACCTGCAGCAGGATTTCCTCGACCACACGATGAACCGCGTCGTGGAGGCCGGGCTGACGAACGTGCACTCGACCCAGGGCGACGCCACCTCGCTCCCGTTCGAGGACGATTCGTTCGACGCCGTCGTCCTGACGGCCGTTCTCGGCGAGATTCCCGACCAGGACGCGGCGATGGGCGAGATCGCGCGAGTGCTGAAGCCGAGCGGCCGGCTGGTGGTCGGCGAGCTTTTCGGCGATCCGCACTTCACGTCACACCGTGCGCTCGAGCGGCGCGCGGCGAACGCCGGCCTGCGCCTCGAGGAGCGCTCTGGGCCCCCCTTCGGCTATTTCGCCCGGCTCAGGCCCGGTTCTTAGCGAGAGCCCGCCAGAGCCGGTCCTCGGCGTCGAGCGCCGCGGCCGCCTCATCGGCGATCCGCGACCAGAGCTCGGGCGCCGGCTCGTCGGACTCGCTCGCCGCCAGCAGGGCCTGAGCAAGGCGAGTCCAGTCGCTGGCCGCCTCTGCGGCGAGCTCCGTCTCTGCGTACCCAGCCTCGGCGAGGAACGCTGCATACATCCTGCGGAAGTTGCCACCGCCGGTGCCGCGCCGTTCGATCACCTGGTAGTTGAAGCGCGCGCACCACTGCCAGTCCTCGACGATGTGCGGCCACTCACCGACCTCGGCTGCGAACCGGCGCATGCCCGGCAGCCCCTCATACTCGCCGAGCGGCGGCTCGAGCATGCGCTCGGCGCAGCGTGCCACCGCCCTCGGGATCGCGGGAGCCGGGTCGAATCCCGCAAGGCCGTCCGCCGCGACGAACATGTGGCCGGCGAGCGGGAACACCGGGTGCTGGGCGTGGCGCGCCTTGGCGAGATTCTCGAGGCGGGTCGTTTGCAGCTCCTCGAACCCGGTGTCGGAGAGGTAGGCCACCTCGCCGTCGTAGCCGGCGAGGACGACGGCGTGCCCCGGGAAGTGGGCCGAGTTCCCGTAGTGGTCGAGGTAATAGAGGTCGCTCAGCAGGATCGCCGGCTTGCCTGCGTCGACCGAGCCGCGTGCCGCCTGCCAGCTCGAGCCGGGATCGTCGAACGTCCGCAGCTCGAGCGGAGCGCCGGTGAGCTCGACGAACTGCTCCTCGAGGCGCGACGTGCGCCCGTTCGTGAAGCGCGACGGGGACTGGCCATCCACCGGCACGAAGTAGAAACAGGCGCCGGCGCCGAGCCCGAAGACCATCGCCTCGGTCATCTCCACGCCGTGGTGGGCGAGCAGGTTGCGCAGCGCGGTCGAGCCGCAGTGGTTTCCGGGCGTGTGCCGGTAGCCGGGTATGAGGTGCCGAGACACTAAGTGTCTCGGCAGTGACATGTCAGGCGGCGCAGCCGCCGCAAGAGATTCATCGTGGCCGTCATCGCGCTAACTCTAGGCGCGCCGCAGACGCAGGTACTCGGCGCGCGCCTCGAAGCTCGAGCGCATCTCCGAGGTCAGCTCGTCGACGAACTCGCGGCGATAGACGTCGTCGGTGAGCATCGAGATGCCGAAGTAGAGGCCGGTGAACGCCGCGATCGCGCCGGAGACCCGCAGGAGCTCCGCGGTGACGATGCCGCGCCGCCCGAACATGTGGACGTCGAAGAGGACGTCGGGCGCCTTGCCGGTCCACTCCCTCGTCAGGTCCGCGTCGATCAGCAGCAGGCCGAGAGCGGCGAAGAAGATGCCGATGGCGAGGCTCACGAACAGCACCTGCAGCGCTTGGCTGACGAACATCACGAGCCCGACGTTGAGCCGCTGCCGCCGCTCGAGCGGCGGCGCGTCGATGTCGGAGTCGCGCTCGAGTGCGCGGACCTCCTTGGGCAGGCGCGCGACGAGGAACGCGCAGCCGAGCGCGACGAACAGCAGTGTCATGCCCGCCAGAGCGACGGTTGAAGCCTCGGCGAAGACCTGCCACATCTCCGTCGTGAGGAAGAGGACGACGGAGAAGATCATGAGCAGCGGGATGGCCCGCGTCAGCAGGGCCAGGGAAGCACGGAGCTGGCTGAAGAGCCGCAGCCCGGTCCAGCGCAGGATCGAAGGCAACCCGTAGCCGAAGGTCGCGTAGATCAGGCCGAGGAGCACGAGGTTGGCGGCCGCGGTGACCATCGCGCTGCGCCACTGGCCGCCGAAGATGAGGGGGAGCACGGCCGGCACCAGCACGAAGATCGCCAGCTCCACCGTTCCCACGGTCCGTGGGAATGCAAGGAATGGCCGCCCGCGGGCGAGGTTCAGGCCGCCCATGACGACGACCGTCAACGCAATCGCGCCGGCGACGGCGGCGATGTTCCCGAGCGGTGACCAGTCGAGATTCAGGGCGCCCAGGAGCTCGCCGGCGAAGACCAGGGCGAGGAGCGGCACGACGCGGTTGAAGACATCGGTCGAGGCGGAGAACCCATCGACGAAGAGCGGTAGGCCGGAACGGCGGAACCCGTCCTCGAGCTCCTTCCGACGGGCGCTGGCAGCGTCGTCCACGCGGGCACCCTAATGCCGTTTCCCCTGGAACCGGCGCGGGTAGCCGGGGCGGGCCAAGGAAGCGAGGAGAGGAACGAGCACATGACCATCGTGGTGATCATCGTCGTCTGCATCATCTTGGCGGTGCTCGCCTTCCTGCTCCCGCGCCTCTCGTGGTGGCCGCAGCGCGGCGTCGATCGCACCCTCGGCGCCGGTCAGAGCACTGCGAGCAAGGCGCCCGGCAAAGCTGGGAAGTGGCTCCAGAAGCCGTTCCGGGCTTCGCGCCGGGCGACGAACCGCAGCGCGCAGAAGGGCCGCGAGGGGCGCTCCAAGATGCCGATGTAATCGCAGATGCGCGGCGGCGTCGTTGCGCCGCCTATCCTGCCGCGGGTGAGCAGGTCGTTCCTCAAGTCGCTGCGGCGAGACCCGGAGCCCCCCAGGTGGCGGCGCCTTCCCCGGCTGCGCGCCCGCGGCGCGGTCGAGCGCCAGCGCAACCCCATCCTGCGAGCCCTGGGCGACGCCGACCAGGCCCTGCTGCGCGTAATGCGCACCCGCGGCCACGGGCCGATCACCGAGCCCGGGATGAAGCTTCTGGGGACGATCGGCGAATGGGGCGCCGTCTGGATGGCGATCGGGGCGGCTGGGGCGGCCGCCGATCCGCCGCGGCGCGCGCGCTGGCTGATCGCGGCAGGCGTCGCTCCTGCCGCCGTGGGCGTCAACTACGCGGTCAAGCTCGCGGCCGGGCGCGAGCGGCCGCTCATCACCGGACACCCACCACTCGGACGCGCCCCGAGCAAGCTCTCCTTTCCATCCGCGCATGCGACGTCGTCGATGGCTGCGGCGACGGCCTTCGGCCGAGTGGCGCCTGGGTCCCGGCGGGCCAGCTACGCCCTGGCGGCGGGGATCTGCCTCAGCCGGCCGTACCTCGGGATGCACTATCCGTCCGATGTGCTCGCGGGCGCGGCTCTCGGCTTGGTGTTGGGACGGCTCGTCCCCGGCCTCGCTTCAGACGACGCGGAGGAGCGCCTGATCGACCTAGTCGTGAGCCACGGCGAGCAGGCGTCCACCGAGGCGAGCTCCAACGGCGCCGGCGGAGCCGAAAACGCCGCCGCCAGCGAAACCGCGGCCCCGTGAGAATCGGCATCGTCGGGCTGCCCAATGCGGGCAAGTCCACGCTCTTCAACGCGCTGACCCGCGCGGCCGCACCCACCGGCGACTATCCCTTCACGACGATCGAACCGAACGTCGCGATCGTGGCGGTCCCGGATGAGCGCCTCGACCGGCTCGCGGCGACGCTCAGGTCGTCGGAGGTCGTGCACGAGACGATCGAGTTCAGCGACATCGCCGGCCTCGTCCGCGGCGCCTCGCAGGGCGAGGGCCTCGGCAACCAGTTCCTCGCCGCGATTCGCGAAACCGATGCGATCTGCCACGTCGTCCGCGCGCACAGAACGACGGGCGTTCCGCACCCCGGGGGCCGCATCGACCCGCTCGAGGACGTGGAGCTGATCGAGACCGAGCTCCTGGCCGCGGACCTCGAACAGGCCGAGCGAAGGCTGGGACGGATCGAGAAGCAGGCTCGCTCGGGCGACGCCGAGGCGATCGCGGAGCGTGACTGGCTCGCGGCCGTCGTCGACGCCCTCGGCGCCGGCACACCGGTCCGCGAGGTGCCCGTGCCGGCGGCGGCAGCCGATGCCCCTCGAAAGCTCCACGCCCTGACCGCGAAGCCGGTCCTCTACGTGGTGAACGTGGACGAGGGCAGCGACGAGGTGCCCGACGCGGTGGCGGCGCACGCCCGCTCAGCGGAGGCGAAGGCGGTGGCGATCAGCGCACGGATCGAGGCCGAGCTGAGCGAGCTCGGGGATGCCGAGGCCGAGGCGCAGATGCGCGCCGAGTTGGGCATCGGCGAGTCAGGCCTCGAGCGGGTGATCCACGCGGCGTGGGAGCTCCTGGGGCTGATCAGCTTCTTCACCGGCGATGCCGGCAAGGAGGCGATGGCACGCAGCCTGCCGGCCGGAGCCAGCGCCTACGACGCGGCCGGCCGCGTCCACACCGACATCCAGCGCGGCTTCGTCCGCGCCGAGGTGATCGGCTGGCGCGAGCTGGTGGACGCGGGCGGATACGCCGGCGCGCGCGATCGGGGACTGCTTCGAATCGAGGGCCGCGACTACGTCGTCCAGGACGGTGACGTGATCACAATCAGGCACTGAGCCCACTCAGACTTGCCATAAGTGCTTGCAACTCCGCCTGTATCTGTGTTATCACTCACGAAGTCTTAACACCTGCCTAATCGTCGATCGACCGCGATCGGCGAGCGGGGGAACCGACGGGGCCACGGCCCCAGGGGCGAATCGAGCGAGCACGTTCGTAGCGCGTTCTCTTTCAGCGCGAGCCCGTCAGCTAACCCCGTAGGCCCGAGAAAGAGGAGGCGCCACGCGTGGCACCTAAGACCCCGGGCGGGGACCGTCCAAACTCGATCTACTCGCGCATCATGCTCGGCACGGCGTTCGCGCTCGTCTGCCTCGGCGCAGCCGGCGCCTCGGCGCAGACCACGACCACCACCACGTCAACGACGACCGCGCCGACCACCGGCACCGGCACGGACAGTGAGACCCAAGCCACCCAGAGCGGCGAGACGACCGAGAAGGCTGACGCCACGAAGCTGAAGCTCGAGAACGTCTCGCCCGGCCGGATCTTCTACGCGGGCACCCGCAAGGCCGTCTTCAAGTACGAGATCGGCGGCCGCCAGCCCCGGAACCTGAAGATCCAGGCGGTCCGCCGCGGTCACGGCGTCGTGCGCGACTGGACCAAGAAGGGTGTCGAGCCGAAGACCAGGCACAAGCTGCGCTGGGGCGGCACGCTGAGGCACGGCAAGGAGGCCCCGAAGGGGAAGTACTTCTTCCGCGTCAAGGACGGCAACGGCCAGCTCGATCGCTCGAACGCCGACGGCGACCGCCAGTTCGGCGTCTACCCGGACATCTTCCCGGTCCGTGGCCGCCACGGCTACGGCGACGGCTGGGGCGCGGGGCGTCACCACACGGGCCAGGACGTCTTTGCCAACTGCGGCACCAAGATCGCCGCCGCGCGTGCCGGCAAGGTCGCGTTCGTCGGCAGCGACGCCGGCGGCTACGGCCACTATCTGGTCATCAACACGAAGGGCGAAAGGCGCGCGCACCTGTATGCGCACCTGAAGCGAAAGCCCGCCGTCCACCGCGACGAGAGGGTGCGGACTGGCGAGAAGGTGGGCGTCGTCGGCCAGTCTGGCAACGCCCAGGGATGCCACCTTCACTTCGAGTATTGGAAGGGCAACTTCGGGAACGGCAGAGCGCAGCCGTCCGTGACGAAGCACCTGAAGCGATGGGACAGGTGGAGCTGACCACGCTCGGATAGGGTCGGGATATCGGGCCGAAACAAGAATTGTTTCGGCAGTAGCAGGTAAAGGCCGCGTCGCGGCCGCAGGAGATTCGTGAGGACCGAGGCGCGATTCCCGGCACTCGCCCACGACGCCGGGCACTACGAGAGCTTCTACATCAAGGCGGCCCGTCCGGGGGGCGGGCAAGCGCTGTGGATTCGCCACACCGTCCACAAGCGCCCGGGAGCGGAGGCGACGGCCGCGCTCTGGCTGACCCTCTTCGACGCCGAGGCGCCGGGGCCGCGGGCGACCAAGCTCACGGTTCCGGCCGCGGAGCTCTCCGCGCCGGTCGGCAGCTATCTCACGATCGACGGCGCCACGTTCGAGCCTGGGTACGCGCATGGCTCGATCTCCTCCGCTGCGCTGGATGCGCAGTGGGACCTGCGCTTCACGGATCGCGCCGAGACCTTCTTCCATCTCCCGTACCAGCGCCTTTACTCGGCGCCCCTGCCTCGCACGAAGTTCCTGAGCCCGCACCCCGCGGCGCTCTTCGAGGGCGAGCTCGTGATCGGCGATGAGCGGATCGCCATCGACGACTGGCCCGGAATGGTCGGCCACAACTGGGGCGCCGAGCACGCGGAGCGCTGGGTCTGGATCCAGGCCTCGGAGCTCGCGGGCCAACCGGACAGCTACCTGGACATGGCGGCGGGGCGGATCAAGCTCGGCCCGCTGACCACGCCATGGGTCGCCAACGGGATGTTGCGCATCGACGGCGCCGAGCATCGCCTCGGCGGCTTCGACAAGCTCTTCTCGACCAAGCTCGACGACGAGCCGACCGGCTGCGGGTTCGAGCTCGCCGGCGACGGCGCCAAGGTTCGCGGGCGGGTCTCATCGGAGCCGCGGAACTTCGTCGCCTGGGTCTACGCGGATCCGAAGGGGCCCGAGCACAACACCCTCAACTGCTCGATCGCGGACCTCGAGCTCGAGGTCGAGCGCAAGGGCTCGGAGTCAGAGCGGGTCGAGGTCGCTGGAGCCGCGGCGTATGAGATCGGCATGCGCGACACCGACCACGGCATCCCGCTCCAGCCGTTCCCCGACGGGTAGTGCCGGGTAGCCTCAAGATGAGTCACTCGAAGCGGAGGTCGCAGGGATGAGCATCGCCACGCGGGAGCATTCGGTCATCGACACCGTCGAGAAGCGCCTCTTCATCGGGGGCGAATGGCGTGACGCCGGTGAGGGAGCGACGCTCGGGGTCGAGGACCCCGCCACGGGCGAGACACTCTGCGAGATCGCCGACGCGACCCCAGCGGATGGGACCGCGGCACTCGACTCCGCGGTGGCCGCCCAGCCGGAGTGGGGAGCGACCGCGCCGAACGAGCGCAGCGAGATCCTCTACCGCGTCTTTCAGAAGCTGAACGAGCGCGCCGACGACCTCGCTCTCCTGATGACGCTGGAGATGGGCAAGTCGCTCAAGGAGTCGAAGGCCGAGATCGCCTACTCGGCCGAGTTCTTCCGCTGGTTTTCGGGCGAGGCGCTGCGGATCGACGGCTATTACAAGCAGGCCGGCAACGGCGCCGGGCGGGTCCTCGTCATGCGCCAGCCGGTAGGGCCGAGCTTCTTCATCACCCCCTGGAACTTCCCGATGGCGATGGGAACCCGCAAGCTCGGGCCCGCGATCGCCGCCGGCTGCACCATGATCATGAAGCCCGCGCAGCAGACGCCGCTCTCCATGCTGGCGCTGGCCGGGCTGCTCGAGGAGGCCGGGCTCCCTGCGGGAGTCCTCAATGTGATCACCGCCTCGTCATCGAGCTCGGTCGCGGGGCCGATCATCGAGGACCCGCGCCTGCGCAAGCTGAGCTTCACAGGCTCCACCGAGGTCGGCCGCAAGCTGATCGCCCAGTCGGCCGAGAACGTGCTCAAGGTCTCGATGGAGCTCGGCGGGAACGCGCCTTTCCTGATCTTCGACGACGCCGACCTCGACGCCGCGATCGAGGGCGCGATGATCGCCAAGATGCGCAACATCGGCGAGGCGTGCACGTCAGCCAACCGCTTCCACGTCGCCGGCTCCGTCGCCGATGAGTTCACCTCGAAGCTCGCCGAGCGCATGGGCGCGATGAAGGTCGGCCGCGGCACGGACGAGGACGTCGAGGTCGGTCCCTTGATCGACGACGACCAGCGCTCGAAGGTCGCCGACCTCGTCGACGACGCCGTCGGCAAAGGCGCGACCGCCGTCGTCGGCGGTCAGGCCATCGACGGCGCCGGGTACTTCTACGAGCCGACCGTGCTCGGCGACGTTCCCGACAGCGCCCGGCTGCTCAAGGAGGAGATCTTCGGCCCGGTCGCCCCTGTGAAGTCGTTCGAATCCGAGGAGGAGGCGGTCGCCGCCGCCAACGACACGGAGTACGGGCTCGTCGCCTACGTCTTCACGCGCGACATCAAGCGCGCCCTGCGCGTCTGCGAATCGCTCGAGACCGGGATGATCGGCCTGAACCAGGGGATGGTCTCGAACGCCGGCGCCCCGTTCGGCGGCGTCAAGGCGTCGGGCATCGGCCGCGAGGGCGGCAACGAGGGCATCGAGGAGTACCTCGAGACGAAGTACGTCGCCGTCAACCTTTAGGGGGGTATAGGGGACGCCCGAACCGGGACGCCTCCCTATTTGCGGCACTCCGCCCAGAGAGACTGCGTATGGCGACGGTCTCATGGAGATGCCGCCGGAAAGGGTTAGCCAGGCACGGCTGTTGCGCGAGTAGGATCGCGGCGCCATGCGGAGGAAGGCTGAGTGAACCTGTGGCTGATGGGACTGATCGTGGCGGTGGCCGGCGCCGCGGCGGTCGGGACCATCTACCTGGTCCGGCGCCGGTCGCGGGTCGATCACTTCTTCATCGAAATCGAGCGCGGAGCAGGGATCTTTGCCTTCCTCGGCACGGCGTTCGCGGTGTTGCTCGCCTTCGTCGTATTGGAGGCCTTCCAGAGCTTCAACGACGCCAAGACCGGCGCCGAGGAGGAGGCGACGACCCTAGTGCAGCTCTCGCGAACCGCCGACTTCTTCCCCGCGGCCGAGCGAGCCCCGATCCAGGGGGCCCTGATCTGTTACGGGCGGGCTGTGATCCACGACGAATGGCCGGCGATGAAGGACGGCACGCGAAGCCCTGTGGTGCAAACCTGGGTGAACCGCCTTCAGGACGGTCTCAGGCAGTTGCATCCCGAGACGCCGGCGGAGAAGGCCGCCTTTCTGCAGCTGCTTGAGCAGCAGGACAAGCGCACCGACGCCCGTCGCGCCCGCCTCAGCGAGGCCAACCGCGCTCTGCCGTCGCCCGCCTGGTTCATCCTCGGCCTCGGGGCGATCGTGACGATCGGATTCTCGCTGTTCTTCGCCGACCGCCGCGAGCAGTTCATCGTGCAGGGAGGCCTGATCGCCGCGATCACGGCGATGGTCGTCGCGGGGCTCCTCCTGGTCTGGTTCCTCGACCATCCCTACGAGAACAGCAGCGGCAGTATCAAGCCGGACGAAATGGAGCGTCAGCTGGTGATCATCGAGGGCGAGCAGAAGAACGTCGCCCTGCCCTGCGACGAAGACGGCCGTCCGGTCGGCCTGCCGGCGTAGACCTCCCCCTAGACGCGAGCCCTCAGTGATCAGCTGTGTCGCTCCGCAGCGGCCAGGCTCGGTAGGTCGGCCGTGAGCCGCGCCAGCCGCTCGTTCTCGAGGTCTGCGGCCTCGCGTATGAGGAGGGCCAGTGTGCTGTCGAGCGCGCGCAGCAACTCTTCGCGTGCGAGCGAGCGTACGAGCCCATCTTCAAAGCCGCTGATCACCGCGCGCGGCAGATCGTCGATTCCTCTGCCATAACCCGAGGGGATTCCTCGCATCGCGCAGGCCATCGCCAAGGTCTCATCCCTGAGCGCGCTGATGCAGAACTCCGCACTCCACCACCTCCCGCGGCCGATGCTCGCGCGAGCTGTTCTGGCGTATAGGACAGCCCAGCCGAACGCCTCGTTCGCGTCGCGAAACGAGGGATCCGAGGTGGTGGGCGTGCCAAACAGCAGCTTGAACCGCTCGCTCCGCTTATGAAACTGCGATGCCGGCGCGAACGACAGGTCAACCTGCAGCCAGTCGTCAAGCATGAACACGCGATAGGTGGCGGCGCCGCTGGTCAGGTCGAGCAGCGCTACAGCATCGAACTCGTCGGCCATCGTGTCCGACCACGCGGCAAGCAACTCGTCGAGGGTCGCCGCCTCATCGACGCCCATCGCGAGATCGATGTCGGACCATTCATCGGCCGAGCCGTCCGCGAGCGAGCCGACGATCGCGGCCGTAACTATTCGCTGGTCAGCCTCGGCCAGTTCAACCAGACGAGCCAGCACCCGCTCGCGCTGCGCAGCCTCGAACATCGCACGATCACGCTAGCGGTCGACGTACGTTGGGCGGTAGCTAGTTCGGGCGGACTTGCCGCTTTGGACGAAAAGCGGTGGGCAAACGGCGCGCGCCGGTCACAGTTTCCAGGCGCGGCGAGTGCCTAAGAACGCCCGGCATCGGATACTCAAGGGCGATGATCGACCGCATCAGCGTCGACCGGTGGCTCGACGCCTACGTCGCCGCCTGGAAGAGCTACGACCCCGACGAGATCGGAGCCCTGTTCAGCGAGGACGTCCGCTACCGCTACTACCCGTACGACCCCCCCTTCGAGGGCCGCGAGGCGGTGGTCCGCAGCTGGCTGGGCGAGGGTGAGGCGCAGGGGGCCTCGGGCCGCGACGCCGAGGGCACCTACGACGCGTCTTACGCGACCGTCGCGGTCGACGGCGACGTCGCGGTCGCCACCGGCACCAGCACCTACTTCACGGAGCCGGGCGGTGCGGTCGAGAAGGTCTACGACAACTGCATCGTGATGCGCTTCGACGCCGAGGGCCGCTGCTCGGAGTACGCCGAGTGGTGCATGAAGCGGCCGTCGGTCTGACGTATCGGGGCCGAATGCGCCGTGGACGAGAAGCACACAAAGGGACACTCGCTTTGACGAGAAGCGGCGATAAAGCGTTCCGCCCGGCGGATACGTGCTCACGGTCGCTTGGAAGCATTCCCCACGGGCGGACGCAGGACCAGTCGTCAAGGGCGTCGTGGGAGTTATTGGCTTCCTCTTTACCGGGGGATGGCCGCTTCCACCAGGTTCCACCTGGGAACCGGAAAGCACTGCGGGACGGCGGATTCAGGTCGCTGTCCGGTGGATGGTCTCGGCGATCTTCCTTGCCTTCCTGTTCGGCTTGCTGTACGTCGTCGTCGGCTCGATGGTCGGATGGCTGTAGTACGGACGAGCCAACTGCCGTTCGAAACCCACTCGGCCCGCCGCTCCGTAACCGTGTGAACGCGCCAAAACACCATTGACACGAGAACATGATGCGAGTTAGGGTCGCACCAGTGGGTCGTCTCGATCTCGTCGCCTCAACAGTGACGCTGGCAATGGCATTTGTCTCGGCTGGGTCGGCCTTCGCTGCTGAGGACTGCACCCGCACGAGCACGCCTGGCCCCCTTCAACCAGGCGCGCCGCTCGATCCCTCGGGAAAGCTCTCTTCGAGCAAGGATGCGGGCGCGGTGCCGCCCGAGCCAATCAACGCCGGTGGCTCGAATCGCACTGATGCTGCGGTTTTGGCCGACCCCGCGCTCCCGGAGACCGTCACACCAGAGCAGATCTACTTCAACGTTCCGACTGAGCTGCGCAGGGCGAACACGAAGGTAGAGACAGCCCATCTCCCAAAGCCCACCTTCACGGAACCCGTGATCGCGAACAAGGGCACCCAGATCCAGTTCGACATCTGCATCAACGATAACGGTCCCGCGGGTACCTACACAGGAAGCGTCTTGGTCGGGGGTCCCAAGAACCTGCAACCGGTGACGCTTGCCGTCACCGTAAACAAAAAGGACTCAACTCTGTTCTGGGCAGGGATCATCGTCGGCTCTCTTATTGCGTTCGCACTCCTGTACCTGAAGGAGTGGAAGACGATTCGAGACAAGTACTCCAAGCACACCAGCAGGAGAGGGTCCCGGGCCTGGCATGCCCTCGTGCGAGACTTGCCGACGCATGCTGTCATCGTCATCTCGGTGGTCGGGGCGGCCGCCGCGAGCTACAAGATCTATACGGACAATCCGGCCTGGGGCGAGGACGGCGCCGCTAGCTGGCTCGCTTTAATCGGCTCTATGCTCGCCGCCATTGGCGGCGCCTCACTCGTCACCGCGTTGCGCTCGGGGGGGCCCGGAGCGGACGAGACTCCCGATTAGGCGAAACCTAGCCCGGCGCTTCGTAAGACGCAGCCTTCAGTCGGTGTGAAGCTGGTCGCTCTCTAATGCGAGCGACTTCCGTCGCTAGATCTCGCAGTTCACGACCAGGTCGATATCGGTCTCGCAGGTGTCGTTGCCCTGACCGCCGTTGATCTCGTCGGTGGCACCGTCGATCGCGTGGATCACGTCGTTGTCATCGCCGCCGCTGATCCCGTCGGGATCGTTACCGCCGTCGAGCTCGTCCTTCCCCGCCC
>JBKPNZ010000018.1:0-11312 GCA_046732895.1 Actinomycetota bacterium | reverse complement strand
TCGGAGCGCGTACGCGAGCTCGTTCGGCGATCAGAGCGAGACAACCCAGCGAGGCAGGGTCTTCCAGTATGCGATCGGAGCCGACGGGCGGCTCTCGCACTATCACCCGCGCTCGCTCCGCTCCGGCTACTTTCCCCGCGACATCGTCGCCAGCCCAGACGGCGAGAACGCCTACACCGCCGACGTCGGCAATGACCTCGACTTCATCCCTGGGACCCTCTCGCAGTACGACGTCACCGCGAGTGGCCGCCTCGCTCCGGAGTCGCCACTGCTGGTCCGCAGCTGCTCGGCGCTGGGACTTACGATGAGCCCCGACAGCAAGAGCGTCTACGTCGCCTGCGGTGAGGGGCAGGACGTCGCTCACTACGGGGTCAGGGCGGATGGGACGCTCTTCTTCAAGAGCGCCATCGACTCCGAGACCGCGCCGTTCGACGTCGCCGTCAGCCCGGATGGCGAAAGCCTCTACGCTGCCGGCGGCTTCGAGGCAATCTCCGAATACGACATCGGGGCTGGCGGGCTGCTCACGCCGAAGGATCCGCCCTTCGTCGATGTGCAGGCCTTCCTCAGCAACATCGTCGTGAGTCCGGACGGCGACAACGTCTATGCCTCGGCCTTCATCGGCGACCGCGTCTTCCAGTTCGACGTCGCCGCCGACGGCGCCCTGACGCCGAAGGATCCCGAGAGCCTCGCCACCGGCAACGGGCCGCGCGGGCTCGCGGTGAGCCCGGACGGCGGGAGCCTCTACGTCGTGAACGACGGGGACGCGACCGTCTCGCAGTACGACATCGGCCCTAACGGGGCGCTCTCGCCGAAGGCCCCACCTACCGTCCCTTCCGGTGCCGGGCCGTTCAACATGGCCGTCACCCCGGTTCCGAGCACTCGGAGTGATTGCGCTGACGGCGGCTGGCGTGACTTCCCCGGTTTCGGCAGCCGGTGCCAGTGTCTGCGGTTCGTGAACGGCGCCGCCTAGGCAAGTCACGCTGACGGCCGAAGCAATACCCCGCGATCGCCCATCGCTGTGAAAGCGCACGCTCGTCTCTTTTGAACGGCTGTTTCGGCGGCACCAAGGGAGCGGCGGTTCAGCGATCCGCCGCCGAAGCCGCACTGGCTCTATTACCGACATGGAGACGTTCACGGGCGAACAATGGGTAGCCCGTCGTTGTGTGGCCCAGTTTGATCGCTGCGATGAGCGGTTCTAGTGGGCGCGCGTGGCGAGCCACGGCCATCGCAACCGCCCTCGTGGGGATTTTGGTCCTGTGCGTCGCCCTGCCGACGCAGGGCTCGGCGCCCCCGCGACCAACACCTAGCTGCGAGCCGGGAGGCGCAACCGTACTGGGCAAGCCTGGCGAGCGCCAACTCCGAGGCAGCTCTGCCGCCGACGTGATCGTCGCCCGAAAAGGAAACGAGCTCATCGAAGGCCGTGGCGGCAACGATCTGATCTGCTCCGGGGGCGGCGACGACCAGGTCGTCGGGGACAGCGGTGCCGACGTGCTCGTCGGCGGCTCAGGCGACGATGTCGTGCTGGCCGCTGAGGGTGACGACCAGCTCTTCGGGGGATCTGGAAACGACCAGTTGATCGGGGAAGGCGCTCCCGACTACATCAGCGGCGGGCCCGGGCGCGACGATCTTATGGGCGGGTCGGGTACGGACCACCTCGTAGGCGTTCAGGACGATGACTTCGTCGTGGGGGAAGCCGGAGACGATCAGCTCAACGGATCGGGTGGCGCAGACTTCCTTGCCGCAGGCGCGGGCGAAGACCGGGCCTCGGGCGAGCTCGGCACCGACTTCGTGGACGCCGGTAGCTCGTTCGATACGGCGTTCGGGGGGCAATCGGACGACCTCGTCTTCGGCGGAACGGACGATGACGAGATGGCGAGCGGGCCCGGCAACGACCTTCTCTACGGCGGCGGTGGCGACGACCATATGGAGGGGCTCGGTGGCGACGACGATCTCTTCAGCGGCGGGCGGCTCGATTCCGTCTTCGGCGGCTCCGGAAGCGACCTGCTCATGGGCGGCACCGAGGCGGACAGGCTTTCCGGGGAAGCCGGGACCGACATGCTGCTGGGCGGGCTGGCGGCCGATCGGCTCGATGGCGGGAATGGCCGGGATCAGTGCGACGGTGGCCCGAATGACCGTGCGCGCACGAGCGGTGGTGGCAGGGACGCCGCAACGGCATGCGAACAGGTCAAGGACGTTCCCTAACCATGTGGCGCGCGATAGTCGCGATGGGGCTATCCGCACTCATCGTCGGCTGCGGCGGCGGGGACGGAGCAGGATCTCGGTCACACCAGCACCTAGCCGCCCGGGCCGGCGCGGGGAAACGGGAGCGCGGGTACCTCGCGGGCATGGCTCAACTCGGTCGGTGCGATGGCCAGACGGCGACCCTCCCGGCGAGCAACGGAGACGACGTCATCATCGGCACCGATGGCGCAGACGTCGTGGCAGCCGGCCCGGGCAACGATCGCATCGAGACCTTTGGGGGACGCGACGTGATCTGCGGCGGTTGGGGCGCCGATGTTCTCCTCGGCGGCATCGGCCCAGCCGACAGGATGTTCGGTCGCGCCGGTTCTGATGTATTCGGGGGCGGCGACGGCGCCGACCTCTCTGTCGGCGGTGGAGGTCCCGACGTGATCCTTGGCGAGGATGGGCGGGACCGAATGGTCGGCGGCGCCGGCAACGATCGCATCAGTGGCAACCTGGGTGGCGATACGGCCGCAGGGGGGTCTGGCAACGACCTGATTGTCGGTGACGAAAATGACGACGCGCTCGCGGGTGGGTCGGGAGACGACCGCCTCTCGACCGGAGAGGGCAACGACAAAGCGAGCGGCGGCTCGGGCACCGATGCTCTTTTTGCAGGCGCTGGCAACGATCAACTCCGCGGGTCCGCCGGGAAGGACTCTGTCTTCGGGGAAACGGGCCTCGATTGGCTGCTTGGTGGCAGCGGCACGGATCGGCTGTTCGGTGGCGATGGCCGTGATCGCTGCGACGCTGGCACGGCCTCCGAAAGGCGCCTGGAGTGTGAAGGTGCCGGAGTCGGATCGCTTCACGCGCCTACATCGTCTGGTCCTTGTGGTTGGTCGCGATCGGCGTCGCGCTGCTACAGCGACAACGGCACAGTCCGGAGGGTTGCCAGCTCTTCTCGTCTGCCGTGTAGCGCCAACGGGGGAGAGGGTTCCTGCAGAAGTCGCAACGCACGAACACATGTTCGCATAGAGGTCAAGCCCTGGCTCATGGGTTCGGCGCGGGCAGATCTTCGGCCACGAGCTCGCCGATCGCGGCCAGGTCGACGAGACTCTGGCGCAGCGTAGTCCGCTCCATAGCTCACGGTCGCGCATCGCAACGCTGGGCGTCGAAGACCGCCGCCATCCGCGCCGCGAGTACGTCCTGGTGGCCGTCCCAGTTCCGGTCGAAGGCCTTCTGCTGCTCGACGTCACAGCGGGCGATGGTGGCCACGGCTGGCAAGTTTGCATGCGCGCGCGACGGTCGAAACTGCAAACCCAGTGCAAACCTACGGCGCATAACGGACCGATACGGGCCGTCACCGAGAGCGCGCCGCTCGGCGGAAATCGCCTGCAAGAACCACGAAACGGGCTACGCGCCAATACAGGCCGTCATGGCTTCAGGGGGATTCTCAGTCCGGAAACCCGGGTTCGAATCCCGGTAGCGGTGCCTAAAGTGCATTCAAATGGGGACCTTTTCGGAGTTCCGTGCGTGAGGAGACCGAAGTTAGGCCCGGTCGAGCCTCTCTCGGGACATCTTGCGGACACCCTTTTTCATGCGCCCGATAATGGCAGGCGCTGAAGGCGCGTTCAGCGCGCGCCGCACCCGGCGCATGCCGACATGGCGCAAGCGGAGGCGGAGCTCAACCTCCACGCCACGCCCGTAATCGTTCAGACATCCGCCCGCTCGACCCTTGCAATTCGGCTCAAAAATGGGGATCATGCCGTGAGGTAGGGGTCTAAGGGAAACGGAGCTTGGGGGCGCTGGGGTGAACGAGTCGGATCGCGCTGACCACCGTACGGAGGGACACCGACGCGCCGGGTCCCGTCGTGGCCGCGCGGCGCTCTGCGTCTTGGCGGTCGCGATCACTGCGCTTTCCCTCGCCGCTTCGGCCGCGCTCGCCGCCACGGGCGCGCTCACCGGGCAGGGCTGCATCGCTGACGTCGGGGACGCGGCAGGCTGTGGGACGACCCAGCAAGGCCTCAATGGCCCGGAGGCCGTCGCCACGAGCCCGGACGGCAAGTCGGTCTACGTCGCCTCGGTCTTCGACGACGCGATCGTCCGCTTCGACCGCAATACGACGACCGGCGCCCTCACACCGGCGGGCTGTATCGCCGACGTTGGGGACGCCGCCGGGTGCGGGACGACCCAGCAGGGCCTCAACGGAGCATACGGCGTCGCCGTGAGCCCGAATGGCAAATCGGTCTACGTGGCCTCGAACGATGACGACGCGATCGTCCGCTTCGACCGCGACACCACCACCGGCGCCCTCACACCGGCGGGCTGCATCGCCGACGTCGGGGACGGCGCCGGCTGCGGGACGACCCAGCAGGGTCTCAACGCCGCCAACACGCTTGCGGTGAGCCCGGACGGCAAGTCGGTCTACGTCGCCGGGGGCACAGACGACGCGATCGTCCGCTTCGACCGCGACACGACCACGGGCGCCCTCACCGGGCAGGGTTGCACCGCCGACGTCGGGGACGGCGCCGGCTGCGGGACGACCCAGCAGGGCCTCGACAATACGCAGGGCGTCGCCGTGAGCCCGGACGGCAAGTCGGTCTATGCCACCGGGGTCAACGACGACACGATCGCCCGCTTCGACCGCGACACGACGACCGGCGCTTTCACGCCGTCGGGTTGCATCGCCGACGTCGGGGACGTCGCCGGCTGCGGTACGACCCAGCAGGGACTCGACGGGGCCGTCGGGGTCGTGGTGAGCCCGGACGACAAGTCGGTCTACGCCGCCGGGAGCAACGACAGCGCCGTCGTCCGCTTTGATCGCAATCTGACCACCGGGGCCCTCACCGGGCAGGGCTGCATCGCCGACGTCGGCGACGGGGCCGGATGTGGGACAACCGAAGAGGGCCTCGGCTTCGCACTCTGGGTCGCGGTGAGCCCGGACGGCAAGTCGGCCTACGTCACCGCGTTCGGCGACAGCGCGATCGCCCGCTTCGACCGCGACACGACGACCGGCGCCCTCACACCGGCGGGCTGTATCGCCGATGTTGGGGACGCCGCCGGGTGCGGGACGACCCAGCAGGGCCTCAACGGCCCGAACGGGGCGGCGGTGAGCGCGGACGGCAAGTCGGTCTACGTCGCCGCCCAGGAGGACGACGCGATCGTCCGCTTCAACCGCGAGCCGGCGGACACGACGCCGCCGAACACCACGATCACCGCTGGCCCGAAGCCGACCACCAAGAAGCAGACCGCAACCTTCAAGTTCAAAGCGAGCGAGGCCGGCTCAAGCTTTCAGTGCAAGCTCGATCGGCACGGGTTCAAACCGTGCCAGTCCCCGAAGACCTACCGCCACCTGAAGCGCGGCCGGCACACCTTCAAGGTCCGAGCCACCGATTCGGCCGAAAACGTCGACCCGACGCCTGCGAAGCGAAGCTGGCGGATCAGGTAGAAGCCTTCACAGCCGAGCCATGTCTGTATTGCTTGACCCGATTCCCAGTCACGTCAACAGCTGAGAAGTAGTGGCCTTTACGCTGCCCCAGTCTTGCCCCGCTTGGACTCGCCGGAAAGCATCCTTCTGCGGCCCGCGCTTGCAAAATGATCGGGCCGAGCCACCTGTCGTAGCCGCAGAGTGGGGCTCGGCGCCGCTGGAGTGATCAATGGACGCGCTTCGAATCCCGGCAGCGGTGCCTCAGGAACCCGCTTGATCAAGCGGGTTTCGTCGTTCTCGACACGACCGCGGGACAACATACGGACAACGATCCGCCCGAGGGCCTCCTGGCCCGGGGTTGGCAACTCAACGGCGCGCGCCATGCCCGGCGCGTCAACGTTCCGGCGGCCCTAGCCCCAATTAGACTGGGCGGCTGAAATGCTCAAGTCACGAACGACCGGGGGGCCTCGGTTGAGCACACGAGCTCTAGCGGTCGCGGCACTCGCGGCAGCGCTAGCCCTCGTCGCGATAGCCGCCGCACCGGCGTCGGGCGCTGGCCGCTTCACCGACGAGCGCCCCGCCGGGTACGACATCAACCCGAAGCACCAGAGCAACTGGGAGCCCACGGTCGCGGTCGACCCCAAGCATCCGAACCGCGTCTACCAACTGATCACCGGCATCAACGCTCACGCCTGCAAGGGCAACTGCCCCGGCACCAGCGTCCTGTTCCGCCGCTCCACCGATGGCGGCGCGAGCTTCGGTCCCGAGGCCTTCGTTTGCGGGACTGCCTGCAAGACGATCGGGTGGCAGTTCGACCCACAGATCCGGGTGGCGAACGACACCAACGCGGACTGCGGCTGCGGGACAATCTACGTGGCGTTCATGGACCAGTACGACCCGGGCGTGCAGCTGTTCACGTCCCACGACGGGGGCGATACGTGGAGTCGTCCGGTCACCATGAACGGCGGGCTCCGCTACATGGACAAGCCGATCCTCGTGATCTCCCCGTCCGGCCGAGACGTCTACGTGGCGTTCAACCACAAGTTCGACAACATGGTCGTGGCCTCTCACGACTACGGTCACTCGTTCCTCCCGCCCCAAAAGGTGAACGACGACCACCTGTGGTGGTATGCGACCGGCGGCGCGTACGCGCCAAACGGCGATGTCTACTTTGCCCTCGACGGCGAGAGGAGCCTGTCGGGGCATGGGCACGACTTTGACGGGCCGGTCAAGGTCGCCCTGCTGCGGTGCTCGCCGTCGGGCGCAAGACCGTGCGCCAACCCGACGCTCATCTCCTTTGGAGTCGCCGCCGCGCCGCCGCCCTGTCCGGTATTCGGGTGCTACCCGGACTACTTCGCCGCGACGGGCTCGATCGCAATCGATCCGACCGGCCACCTGGTCTTCGCGTACACGTTCTCCGAGGTGCCGAACGGACCGAAGAGCCTGTACGTGCGAACCTCGGACGACGGGGTGCATTGGAGCAGCAACGTCCGCGTGAACGCCCTCGGTGACAGCAACGTGCCGCAGATCGACAGCGGCCCCATCCCTGGCGACTTCCACCTCGCCTGGCAGGACGACCGGGCGGGCCAATTCAACACCTGGTATGCGCGGACCACGGATGGCGGGGCCAGCTGGGGGCCGCGCGTTCGACTCTCGAACCTCGGCTCGGGGGCTCCATACAAGAGCCCGGACGGCTACACGTTCACCGACGGTGACTACTTCGGGATCGCGGTCAGCTCGACGGGCATCGCTCACGTGATCTGGGGCGAGGCCGACGGCTCAGCGCTCTACTGCTGCGGCGACGTCTGGTACACGAAGGGGTCCTGATCGCGGCCGGCTCCTCGTTTGGCCACCCCGGCCACCGAGTTGCCCCACCTGCGCCCCAGTCGACCCCAGTCCTGAGCGGTCCGCTGCGATCCAAGGGGAGTCGGCCGTCCCTTTGTCCCATGTCACCAACCCGCTCAGCACCGCATAGGGGAGCAGCCACGTCGATTGGCCTCGCTTTCGAATCCCGGTAGCGGTGCTTCGGAAACCCCCTGCTAAGCCCCTGACCGCGTAGCGCGCTCCACGAAGCGCCCGGCCCCGCAGTCGATCCTGTGCGCCTCAGGGTGAGTTGCCTTGTCGCGCTGCTCGCGTGTCGGCGTATTACCGCTCTGAGGCCAGAAAGCTTGGCGGCGGGGCCGGGTAGAAGCAGTCTACTCCGCCGCGTCGCCTTAAACGGGCGACTTTCGCCAATTGTTTCGCCCGCCCCTCCTAGCGCGGGTACGGCGACTCGCCGGGATTCATTCGACCTGTGTCGATGCTGAGGGCTTCGCCTCCGGCCGCATCGTCGCTCGCACAGCAGGAGACGGGTGACGGTGGCCCAAGCCAGGCGTACTCCCGCAGCCGGGGGCCTCTCCAAGCCTCCGGGCGCTCACTCGCCAGCCAACGCGACTAGGAGCGTTCCTTGTGCAGCGCCACCTCGTAGATCGCGACGTTTGTGCGGCGCCCGCCCTGTTCTGGGGGTGACATGAGGTTCAGCGCCTCATCGCCCCGCCGAAGGTCTTCTTCGGTCTCGAACAGCGTTATGCCGAGCCCTCTGGCGTTTTTGCGATCGACGAGCATCCACAGCTGCTTGGCGGCCTCGAGTCCTTCGGGCGGGGATTCCCAATCGGCCTCGACCTGCTTCCGCGCCGCCTCGATCGCCTCGTCGACTCGATCGGGGCTGGTCTCGAACGTAGCTATGCGCGCATGCATGGCGCTCCTCTCCGTTGTTCCCGCCCGCGACCCTACCGCCAATGCCGACTCGACATCAGCGGGGCCTCGAGGGCCGCCCGAGGCCGTGACCCCTCCGAATCGGCGTTCTCGAGGTAGGACAGGACCACCATGGATGGCAGCCCTGCCTGTTCGCCCCAGCCCCTCGGAGGGGAGCATCAAGCGCCTACCCACGGCAGGGACCCGGAAGCGCCACTTTTTGATCACAGAGTCTGAGCGGGGCGTGGCGCGCCCGGTTCATTAAGTCAATTCCCCATCCGAACCCCCAAGGTCCGGAAGAAACACCCTTCCGAGCGCGCCATCCTGCGACCGCTCCACGAACGGCAGCTCCTGATCGAGTCCGCACAGCTCGAGGATCCGCATGACGTCTTTCGGAGGTCGCGTCAGGTCGAGGCTGTGACCGTCGTTGGTGGATCGCCAGTGAGCTCTGATGATCACGGCGAGCCCGGTCGAGTCGATGAATTCGGCGCGTTCCTGACTCACCATCGTGAGCAGGTTCCGGTCGATCCGCCGAGTCGCGTCGTCCATGGCGACCTCCAGCTTCCCCCTCAATTGGCGTGCCGCCGTCGAAGGGAGGAGGGGTATGGCGAGTGCCCCGCGTGCGGCTGGTAAGAAGGAGCTTACTCCGGATCGGCGGCCCTGCTGAGCGGCGCGGGCTACTGCTTCAGCCCGGCGGCTTCGAGGGCATCGTCGAGATCCGGGGCGGCTAGGTGAGCTCCTCTGCGACTCTCGCCGCCTCCCCCTGCTTCTCGACGAGCACGAAGTCCGGGTATTCCTTGACGACGACCTCCACGTCGTGGGTGAAGTGGTCCGGGGCAACCGCAAATCGGTTCGGTCGCGAACGGGCCTCCTCCCACTGCGCGGGCGAGAGTCGTAAGCGAACGAAGCAGTCCACATCGGCGCATTCGCACCGAAATCCTCCGCTCGCCAGACCCTTCGCGATCCACCGGGCCTTGCGCTCGTTGAGGTCCCGGAACCATGCCTCGTTGTACGCGATGCGCTCCTCGCGGGAACCGGCGTGTGGCTGCGACCCGTCCATGGGGAGAACACACTTACCCGATGGCCAGGAACCAAACCGGGCTAGCGGGCGACCGTGGGTCCATGGCCCTCGGGGTGACTCGCCAGCCAGGCAGGCTGCTTCGCAGGCAGCTCGGCGTCGTGCGCCGCATCGAGCTGCTCGAGGATCGCTCTGCCTTCCGCTGGTGGATCCCCGAGCCCAATTCGGCCGGCGGAAGAAGTGGCACGGTCCGACCCTACGGCGTCGACGCGTGGAACTCGACGATCTCGCGCACGTTGATCCAGCGGTCCATCCCGCGTTCGTCCGTCACCTTCATAAACGACATCTCGCCCCGCGGCGCGTCGGCGATCAGGGCCTGGATGTGCTCGACGCTGTCCTGCACCTCGATCTGCTTCCCGGCGCTGAGAACGATCACGGCGTTCGTCGTGTTTTCGGCCATCGTTTCGACCCTACTTCCCGAGTGGGACAGGGCCACCATGGATGGCAGCCCTGCCTGTTCGCCCCGACCCTGGGCCATCGAGCGCCTACCCACCTCAGGGACCCGGAAGCGCGAGTTCGTGATCGGTTCGCGTCGTGTTCACGGCCGCAAGCGACCCCTTGTTCGCAAAAACCGCGAAACGGGCTCCGCGGGGGTAGGCTGGCCGCGTCGGCGCCCAAGCGGCGCACCAGCTCGAGAAGGGAGAGCCATGAGTGGAACGTCTGGCCGACCGGCACCGGCGACCGTATTCGCCGCCGCGGCGATGATCCTTGCGGCGCTGGCACTGGTGGTGGCGCTGGGTGGAGTCGCATCGGCGGGCAGCGGCCTCCACGTCAACGTCCGCACGAAGACCGTTCCGGGCGCCACCGCTCAGACGGAGGGCAACGGCAGCTTCGACTTCGTGCGGGCGACGCAGGGGTGCAGGGAAGGAGAAGTGCCGGTCAGCGCCAACGCCTTCTTCACCCAGCCCGCGGTGAATCCGATCGACGGGCATTACCGCGCCGACGTCAACACGATCGAACGATTCAGAGGCAAGTATCTGGCGTTCGGAGCGACGGATTACGACAGTTCGATCACCAACGTGAAGTTCAAGCTCCAGGTCGTGTGCCTCACCCACTAGCCGCACGGCGCAGCTCGCATCCCAGCCGTGGGCGACTCGCCCCGCTACATGCAAACGGCGTGAATTGAAATCCTCGCCGGACCCGCGCCGGTCAGGTTCGCGAAAGCGCGCAGCTCGTCGTCGGGGATCGTGTCCGGGTCATCGGGTAGATCCGTGGGCATCATCGTCACCGGATGGGCCGAGGCGGCGGGGGCGTCGCTGAGGCGGACGCCGCCTCCGGTGATGTGACGGGAGACGGGACAGACGGCGGCATACGGAGTACCAGACACGAGCTGCAGCGGGCCCACGGTCTTGTAGAACGGCTTCGTTCCGATGCAGATCGCGTGCACGATCACCCGGTCTCTATCGACCGAGAAGTTGTACGCCCGGCCCTTCCAACCGTCGTCGGGGGCGGAGCCGGCATCAGGGCCGTCGTACGGGTACGAGGAGTTCACATAGTCGCCGCTCACGGTGTCAGCGACCAGTCGCACCCCACCCCCGATCACATGGCTCCCCCCGGGACACGGCACGCTGACCGCGCGTGCCTTTCCTGCCCTGAGGCCGGCGGAACGGGAGAAGTATCGAGGCAGGTGCTCCCTGCAGATCGCCATGACATCGAGTGGCGTCGGGGAGCCCGAACTGCGCCAGAGGGTCGCCAGCCAACCATTGTCGGGCCGATGGTCCGTGTCGCTATGGCCCGCGGGGTAGGTGCTGGCGATGTGCGACTCCCCGCCGGAGCCGCCTTCGACCCCTCCCCCCACCACGTGATTGCCGCCTGGACAGGCCGGGCCGCCTCCGGCGCTCCCCGGCGGTGTGATCGCCGCCGTCTCGCGGAACATGTAGGTCAGCCCGCCGACCG
>JBKPNZ010000017.1:0-9769 GCA_046732895.1 Actinomycetota bacterium | reverse complement strand
GACCCAACGCACCAGCAAGCTGATCGAGAAGCGGATCGATGCCGACGCCGATGAGCTAAGGCGAGAGATCGATGCGGCCGCAACAGAGGACGCCGCGCGCTGAGCCCGGCTCAACGACCGTCCGGTAAGCCAGCGTCGAAGAAACCGAGAGGAGCGCGCCCGACAGGATTCGAACCTGTGACCTTCGGTTTCGTAGACCTCAAGCTGGTCTTGGTCACCGGTGGACACAGAAGGCACACGCGGCGGGCGTACCATCCAATTCCGACCGATACGTGAAGGAGAGGGGGAATCCGATCGATGCCGGAAGGTGATCCCACAGGGGACTCGCGCCGGAAAGACCCACGCGGGAGCGCCTCGCGCCGGCACGATGTGCCCGTCGCCGGGCTGCTGCGCGACGCCATCGTCGGGATCACGTGCTTCCCTGATCCGCTGCCGAGGGGCGGCAGGCGGAGGTCGCTGCGACGGTGGCGCCAGGCAAAGCGCCCGTGACGTCGCCGCGGGCCACGCGGGGCCAGTGAAACGCGCTGATCTAGCCTCGTCCGAAGCCCGCTGACTCACCTTCCCTTGCTGACCGGAAATGCCTTCCAGCTACCCCGGGACGGCCTTCAAGCCCGGGGCGGTTGATGGGCGGTACTACGGCACGCGCGTTTAGTGACGGGCGTGGACAGCCGAGCGGGTCGCTATTCCTTTTACGTGATCCGGTGTGGGCCGAAGGCATGGAGTCCCGCTCAGGCACGGATCAGGCCGGCTACGTCCCCTCAATCCCCTAGGTGGCGAGGCCGTCCGTTGCCACTTTGTTGCGGCTTGTCCGCTTATCCGCTTTGCATGGAAAGCGATCAATCCCTGACTCGCTGGAGGACCGCATTTGACGAGCCGACGGGGGTCTGAAACGATCACAAAGGCGGGGAGTGCGTGGCGGAAAGGAGAATGATGTACGCAACTGTGCGCCGTTACGAGGGCGTCCTCGATCCGGACGAGGTAGCCAAGCGGGTCAGGGAGAGCTTTGTCCCTTTGCTCAGCGGCATCGACGGGTTCATCGCCTACTACTTCGTGGACGCGGGAGGCGGGGTCATGGCATCCACCAGCGTGTTTGAGACCCAGGAGCACGAGGAGGACTCCAACGAGGCCGCCGCCGCCTGGGTGAAGGAGAACGCCGCGGACTTGATGCCGAACCCACCGACGATCACTGCCGGTCACGTCGTATCGGACAAGTAAGCAAAGGCGCTCCTTTGCCGTTCAGGACCGGCGCCTCGCGGCAGGATCCCCGCGTGATAGCAGGCTGTCCGTAGCCAGCCGGGCTGCGGGAATAGCTGCTTTGGACGAGAAGCCGCAACGGACCGTGTTGGCTAGCGGGCCACACTGGGCCAAGTAAACACGCGACGCCTAGGACAGGTTTGTACAGGTTTGTGCTTCGTTGCCTGCGGGGCACTCGAGCCCCAGGTCGGCGTTACGGCGGGGTGCCGCATACCGAGAAGGGAATCGAGGTGATGCGAGATGCCGATGCGCCGTGCTCTTCTCTCGTCTCGGCGAGTCAGGAGGTTCTGGATCCCGCCAGCGAAGACCGAAAATCCCACTCACTCCGGGCCGAGTCAAGCGCGGGGAGGGGTGCGATACCCGAAAGCAGGTAGCGGCGACCGCCGCCCTTGACTCGGCCACCCCAAAGTAGGAGGCTTCCGCCCACGAACGTCATTGCGGGAGGTGTGGCTACAAATGATGAGGCGCGTATTTGGAATCGGTCTACTTGCGCTGCTACTGGCCACCGTAATCGCGGTCCCCGTTGCCAGCGCCGATCCTGGCAGCAACAACCCGCAGGTCCAGTACCGCACCTTCTCCTGCGACGACGGCAACACCTACAACGCCGGGTTCGTCTCGCCCGTCAGCGGGGACTTCTTCCTCGTTGATTCGACGAGGACATTCGCCATCAAGGTCTTCACGGAGTACTTTCCCTCGGGCGGGAGCCAGACGTTCAACTACGGGTACCGAGGTTTCGACCCCAGTTCGCTCGTCACCTGCTCGTACACTGACCCCGAGGGCGTTTTGAACGTCTTCTCCGGGTTCTTTACCCCGCGTTCGTAGGTCCCTGCTAGCCGAGGAGTAGCGGCGGCTCCTGGTGTGCCCCTTGTGTCGGCAGCGGTGGCAAGGCACGAGGAGGTTGTCCTCTGCGTTGTTCCGCGGGTTCTCGTGGCTCACGGCGAGAAAAATTTCGAGCCGCCGCGAAATAAAACGGAAGAAAGGCCGGGGCATTGCGAGCTCTGCGGGGCCGAGTTCATCCGCAAGCCCCGCACTAAGCGGTTCTGCAGCGAGCGCTGTCAGCGGCTAGCGGAGCGCCGCCGCTATCGAGCCCGCCACACCGAAGGCGCGACCTGCAAAGGCTGCGGCGCCATGTTCGAGCGGAGCGCAACTCCAAGCGCCTGCAGCTCTACTGCACCCCGACCTGCCGCGACCAGGTCCGCAGCCGCGAGTACGCGACCCGCTCCGACATTCAGGCTGGGATCCAGGCGGCTCGAGAGGCGAAGCGATGAACGCGGCGGGCAGACAACCAATTCAGTCTGGTCCCACTCCCTTGGGGGAACCCGCTGCCGTCCCAAGCGGACGGGTGTTTCGCGCTCAGAGGGATACGAAAGAAGGTGGGCCGGGAAGGATTCGAACCTCCGCCTCAGAGAGTAAGTGTCTCCTGCTCTGGCCGCTGAGCTACCGGCCCGCTATGCCGAGCGTCCGACCGTGGTGTTTCCAGGGCATCCTCGGACGCTACGGCGTTTCGCTTCGGATAACTACGTATCGGCACCGCCACGCGGGCGCTAAAGCCGCGATCGCCACACGCGCAATCCGCCGGGTGCGAGCCGGCCGATCGGGGAGCGGCTGCGGGTGGGGGATGACTGAGCTACTCCCGCACCCCGGTGGCCTCGAGGGCTTCCTCTCGGGTTGCGTACTCCTTCACCTGCGAAACCTTTCCGTCCCTGAAGGTGAAGAGGCAAGCGAACGAGTGCCCAACCATCCCTTCCGCCTCGCTCCCCTTCAACCCGCTCGCGGAATGCCGCTCGAGGGCCACCACGTGGTCTCCGGCTTCAACGATCTCCTCGGCCTCGACCCGAAACTCCCCATAGAGCGCGGCCCAAGTGTCGAAGAAGTCGGTGATCGTGCGAAACCCGCGAAGCCGACCTGGGGCGACGCCGAGCGTCTCGTAGTCAAGGTCCGGATGGCAAAGATCGGCAAGCGCCTCCCAGTCCCTTGCGGCAAATGCCGCGTACACCCGACGGACAACCTCGACGTTCTCCTGCGACATCGCCCGCGCAGTATCTCGCGACCCGGGGGGGCGGGATCGGAATCGTGACCGGCGCGCCTGCGGGTACCGCTCCAACTCTTCGCGAGAAAAACTCGGCGCGGGCGCGAACCTCGCCACTTTCCCCAGAGCTTGCGCTTTGCATGGAAAGCGCGGCTGAGGCGGTCGGCGTCTACCGGTTACGAAGGCGACGAACGGATCAGTCGGTGAAAGGCCCGAAACACTTGCCGAGATCCGGATTGCACCGCGCGTTCGCCTTGGTTATCTCAATCGCTTCGCGGTCGGTCCCGGCCTGGTTCGTCGCCGTCACCTTCACATTCGCGGGCCGTCCTTGAGATGGCGATGGATCCGCCCGAGGAGAATGTGCGAGGCATAGTGCTTCGGCCCAACGAACCAGCGGAAGGACTCGCCCGGCGGCAGGTGCAAGCGAGCGGTTACGCCGTAGCCTGCGACAAGCACCTTTTCGGGGGATCGATAAGTGGAAACCTCAAGGGTGCGGCATGCCCCGCTGCAATGGTCGTGGCCCGGAACCTCGTTGAACCGGAGCCAATGAATCCGTGGCTTCGTATCCCCGGGGGCATCGCCAACGGCACCCGGGATCGGCACCGCAAGAAGAGCGAAGAGCACGACCCCCAGCGCGGTCAGCGTGAAGGGCGGTCGGCTAGCGAGTTCGCGCGCCATGGCTGGCAGGATCGCAGTTGTGGGTCGAGCGAGCATCCGTCGTTTCCCCTGAAGGGCAGTTCCGGGCTCCGCTCAGGTTCGCCCGCTTAGGACGAAAAGCGGAACGTTTCGCTTCTCGTCCAAAGCGGTTACTTCAGCCCGGCGGCTTCGAGCGGTGGGCGATGGCTCAGGTGTCAATGGGGGCGCGACCGATTCCTCAGGCGTACTTCGTCGCGATGGTCTCGACGGCGGTTGCGGCGGCCTCGGTTGCGTCGATCGCTCGCTCGAGCCTGAGATAGATATCCCTCCAGCGGATTACCACCATCGGGTCGATCGCGCCAGCGAACAACGACGCGAAGGCTTCGCGAAAGAGCCGATCGCCGTCGTTCTCGAGGTGGTGGATCTCGATCCAGTACTGGTCGAGGTCCTTGTACCCGCGCAGGTTCTCGAGCAGCGTGGCGAGCCGCTCGCAGGCCTTAACGAGGACGTCGGCCATCGCCAGCGCCTGGTCCATCGGCGCCTCGATCCCGTAGAGCCCCATGAAGTCGGCAGTCTCCTCGATGTGATCGACGATGTCGTCGACCTTCCCCGCCAGGTTGTAGATGTCCTCGGCGTCGATCGGTGTCACGAAGTTCGTGTTGACACGCTGGGCGAGGTCGTGGGTGATCCGGTCACCCTCCTGCTCGACAAGCAGGATCTCCCGTGCGAGATCGGCGCTATCGGGCCAGCCCTCGAGCATCTCCCGGAGCAGCTTCGCCGCTCGGAGCGAGTTCCCACCCGCCTCCGTGAACAGGTCGAAGAAAACACGGTCTTTTGGGGAACAGGAAGAACGCCAGGCCGCGAAGTTAACCACGCAAGAACCTGATTGCCCGACGCAGCCGATCGCTCCGGGGAATAGGGGCGATAGTGAGCCGACCGCGTGCACGTCGTCGCCCGCATTGGCTAAGAACGTCCCGGGGTCGCCGTCGATCCCGCCGCCGTAGCGGCGCCCCTATTCGCGCCGGAATCCGGAGCGAATATCGCGCTTCCGTCTGGAAGCTGGTCTCTGGGTGTCCGTCATAGCCCCGAGGGGGTCTACCGGTAGGGGGGAGCGTAGCTCAGCGGCCGAGGACCGCAGCGGAGACGCGATGGGAGCCCGCGTGGAGCGGACGCCGGCGGCCCGGCATTGGCCGAAGCACGGAAACTCGGCTGCTGACTGAGCGCCGCTTTAGTCGCTTTTCGTCCAAAGCGGCTATTCGGACAGCCCTGCGGCTTCGAAAGCTTCCTCTCGTGTCCAGTACTCGCGGCCCCGCGCAACCTTCCCGTCTCGGAACGTGTAGAGGGCGGCGAAGGTCAGATCGGTCTCCACGCCACTCAGCTTGGCGCGTCCGCTGTTCCGCAGGACCGCGATGACCTGGTCCTCTCCCGCGTCGATCAACTCCACCGGCTCCACCTTGAAGTCGTCGAACATGTCGAGCCAGTCCTGCACATAGGCGCGGACGGCATCCTTGCCGTGCATTCGGCCACGGTCATCGAGTGCACCCTCGGCCGCTCGGTAGTCGATGTCGTCCGCCCAGAAGTCGCCCATCGCGTCAGCGCCTCCCTGGGGCGAAGGCTTCGAGGCCACGGCGCACGATCTCCACGTTCTCCTGCGACAACGCCCGCGCAGTATCTCGCGCCCCAAGGGATACTGGGTACACCACGGGAAAGGCCCGGGGGAAAAGAGAAATAGGGGGCCCCGGGCCTTCCCGACTGCACCACGGACCTTGTGCATGTCGGCGGCATGCCAACCAGCGATGTCTCAGCGCTTGCAGCTACGGCCGGATTACCCGCTCCGAGGACGGCAAGCTCGGGTGGAAGCGCGGTCCGGGACGCGGTGTCGGCAGCCAATTCAGGACGCACACGAGCGGTGGACACGGGTGCGCCGGCCCCGTTTACCCGGGGCGACCTGACGAGAAGGCGGACGCCGTCGTTAGCGGGCATCGGCTCGGGGTAGATGCGAGCTCCCACGACGACCAAGGAGCTTTCATGTTCGAACGACTAAACGATCCCCGTGAGGCCTACAACTTCAAGCTCGGCGCGGCACTCAAGATGGAGCAGACGGTGCTGGAGATGCTCGAGGAGAACGCCGACGAGGCCCAGGACGCGAAGGCGAAGCAGCTCTTCCGCCATCACCATGAGGAGACCCAGGGGCACGTGCGAAACCTGGAGCAGGCCTTTCAGGCACTCGATTGGGAAGTGGACACCTCACCCTGCCCGGCGATCGAGGGGATTCAGAAGGAGGGCAAGGCCAACGTGAAGAAGGCCGACGACTCCGTCGTGGATTCCGTGATCCTCCAAGGCGCCGTGGAAACCGAGCACCACGAGATCGGCGTCTACGAGAATCTGATCATCAATGCCAGAGCGCTTGGACGCCAGGACGTTGCGGAGATTCTTCAGCGAAACATCGATGACGAGAAGCACACGTTGGAGGAGGTCTCCGAGCTCCAGGCTCAGCTGGCCGGCAGCGCGTCCACCCAGGCCGCCTAGCCGCTACACCGGGTCCACGGGGCTGATCTTCCAGAGGACAACATCCTGACGCTGCGCGTAGTGCAGTAACGGATGGCCTTCCAGGCCGATCTGGTGGGCCTGGGTCATCGTGTTGCGGTGGATCTCTCCTTCGGCCCTCTGCAACGGCCACGGCGGGTGGTGGATCTCCCCTCGCATGACCTTCTGTTGCTCGTCGAGCGTGTAGAGGCAATAGCGCTCCGTCAGGAAGTACTCGAGTGAGCCCGGCTCCGGGCTCGAGGGCGCATCGTTCGGCGCGTACGAGCAGACGAGCTCCGCAGCTGGGCCAGCGTTCGCCATTCGCTCGCTGGCGAATCGGAAGCCGCGCCTATCGCCCGCCAGATCCGCGCTTGCGCTGAAGTAAGGCAGCCTGTAGGCGCGCCGCGCGGCGGCTACGGCCGGGCCACTCGAGGCGTCGAGGCTCAGGAAATGGATGCCCGGCCGATCCTGCACCGTCACGTAGGTGCGCACGTTCACCTCGACGAATTGCGAGAGGAAGGGAGAGGGCGGGGACATCCGCAATCGCAGGCCCTCGACCCGGAAGGGGGTGATGCCGATCCAAGCCGCCCCATCACGCAGGTCGGGTGGAAGTTGCGGCGGCAATACCCGGCGCAGCGCTTCGGGATCTACCCGCCAGTGGGCGAAGAGCAGATCCCGCCAGGTCTGTCCCATGAACCAGGGCCGCTGCGGCAGGGGCCATGGCCGATGGGCGGTATGAGCCATGACGCCGCGCTGGCGGACCGTCGCGAGCGCGGCTCGCATTGGGAACTTGAGCGCGTCGACACTGGCATCGGCGATGCCGCGCGCGGTCACCTCCTGGGGGTTCCCCCGGCCAGACACGGGAAACACCACGTGAGGCAGTTCAGCGTGGTAGCCGGGTTCTCCCATGTATCTGATCTGCCGACCTGCAGACAGCTTGAGCGGCTCCGCTCGACTGCGGCGACTCGACCAGAAGCGCTCGTGCTTCGCCTGATCCTGGAATCGAGCGGCATAGCGATCGGGAACGGTCCTCGGCACGGGCTGCGCCATCACACGATCGAGCAGCGTCTCGCGGTCCTCGGCCTCGATCGCCTGGTGGCATCGCTCGCAGGCTTGCCAGCCGTGCTCGCCGCCCGGATAGCGCCAGCGGGCGAGGGGATTTCGGCAGAAATCGCAGCGCACCGGACCATCTAGCCGATCGAACACATGTTCGCATAAATGGTTGCCCCGCCGACCGTCCCGTCCACACGTCGCTGCCGTTGATTAGACGATCGCCACCGGGGTAAGACAAGGCGCGAGAGGACCGGGCGTCACGTGGCAACAAGGAGGTTGCATTGCTGTACGTCGAGCGCTCAAGGTGATGGCCAGGGCACCGAGATCCCGGCCACGCGGCGACTCGGGGGCCCCTTGGGTCATTGAACAGGGCCGGGTCACCATGCAGCTCGAAGACGAGGGGGATTCGACCTTCCTCTCGCTCTTCGGGGAGTTGGACCTGTCCAATGCGGAAGTCCTGGATTCGATGCTGCGAAGCATCGAGGCCGGCCCGGCCGAGGCCATCGTCGTCGATCTCAGCGCCCTTGAATTCATCGACTCAACGGGCGTGGTTGTACTTGCGCGCGCTGCGAGCCGCTCTCGGGACGCATCGAAGCGCCTCGTCCTATTGCGACCTCCCGAGGATGTCGATCGGGTCTTTCAGCTGACCGGCTTGAGCGAGCATCTGCCGTTCGCCGACTGAGTGGACGGCATGGGCTGGCTCCACAGACGGAATACGGCGCAGCCGGCGGCAACGGGCTTGAGATACGAGGTGCTTGAGATGGAAAGCGGCGACGTCCTCGCGCACTACTCGTCGCTCGAGGCAGTGCGCTCCGCGCTGCTCGACCATCTCGACGGGCACCCCGGGGCCGAGGTCGAGCGTGCCGTGGCCATAACTGACGACCACGGCAACGCCCTCACCGTCCTGCCCGCTACCGATTTTCTTGCAGCGACGTGAAAGTCCTAACGAAATCTTGACGCAGAGTGACAAGGTGGGGTCAAGGTGCGAGCAATCGGTCTGCGCGATCGTCCAACCCGACCTGAGAGACGCGCGTTTGCGTCCTGCTGCGACATCTCGCGGGATGTATCGCTTTCCATGCAAAGCGAATAGCCGCTTTCGTCAAAGCGCTACTTCCGCTTTCACGCGGAAGCAGAAGTGCTGCTTTGCATGGCGGATTGAAACCACCGCCGCACCACCGAAGAGAGTCAGCGATCTGCTGACGAACGAATGAGGTGCGGCGACGCCGCAGGGCTGAGACGCAGCAAGCCGCAGGCCTCTCGATCCGGCGGTCACTCGCCTCATTGCCCGAACCCTGGAGCCTCGATCACCGTCGTGATCGAGGCTCCAGGGGACCGCCGTTCGTCAGGTGGGCCTACGTGCCGAGTGCAGCCGAGCGAACCTGGCTTTGATGCCCAGTCGGGCCACGACCTTGTCGAACCTTTCGATGCGAGCGTCGCCGTCGGTATCCCCAGACGACGCCGATGACGATCGCCATCAGAGCGAAGCCGAGCACGCCTCCAACCGAAACGAGAAACGGATCGCCGGAAAGGTGGGCGGTGTCGGACAACCGATCCCCGAAGGCATTGAAGCTCGCATGTGCGAGCGCGACGACTAGGACGCTGCTGCCGGCCACCACGAAGAGCCTCGTGAGCAGGATCGAAAGCCCGAGCGTCAGCAGCAACATGAACGCCATCACCGCGAGCGGGTTCTTACTCAGGTAGTTGAGCCCGACCATGAGCAGCGGCAGGTGCCAGGGTGCCCAGACCAGAGCGATGATCGCCGAGGCCTTGAACTCTCCTAGCGGCAGGAGCTTCGGGAGCAGATAACCGCGCCAGCCGTACTCCTCGCCGAGCGTCAGAACCGCGCTGATTGGCGCGTTGATCAGCAGCAGCGTCAACCACACGGCGATAAACGGGGTGTTCACACCGAGCGTGAACCCACCGATCCCGGTTGCGCTGGCGATCGCCACCGCGGCGGTGACGAACACGGCCGGCCCGAACAAGGCGACGGCGAACCAGCGCAGCCTGCCACGGATCGGTCCGAGCGAACCGCGCAATCCCTCCTTGCTGACCCACAGCCGCATGATCAGGGCCGCGATCGCCGGCGCGAACATGCCGACGACCGCGAAGCTCGGGGCCAGGTAGGAGGGCGGGGTGCTGCCGGTGGCGATCGCGTGCCAGGCGTCGCCCATGACCGGCAGCCAGATGCTCCAGGCGATGCCGTACGCGAGCAGGACGAACGCCGCCACGTGCCGCCACGCCACCCTCGTCGCCGGGGCCGAGCCTCGAACC